>CAZYAZ010000001.1:0-15616 GCA_964646205.1 uncultured Planctomycetaceae bacterium
GCCAATCCTCGTCGTGGTGACCGTGCCGGCACGCGTGCTGCTGGGGACACTGGGCCACCAGTCCTGGCTGGCCGGCATCGCACTGGCCGCCGCTGCGATCGGCCTGGCCGTCTCAAGAATGATCTTCACCTGGTCACTGCGGAGCTATCGCAGCGCCAGCAGTTGACCCGACCGACGACTCATTCGTCATCAAAGTCAAAGACATCGTCGCCGTCGTCCTCGGCGAAGATGTCCTCCTCGTCGAGTCCCTCGATGACGAGTTCCTCGTCCTCGTCCTCGTCGTCGGCAAATGGGTCGTCGAACTCGTCGTCCTCGGCGACAAACGGATCGTCACCCTCGTCATCAACCATCTCGCCAGCTGCCACTGCGGTTCCGGCATCGCCGGCATCGCCGGCACCGACGGCTGCGACAGCCGGCTCGCCAGCGAATATCAGTGCCAAGAACGGCATGAACGCGAGCAGAGCACACACGACCAACGTCAGGATCAGTAACCCCAACACGGCCTTGTTCTTGAAGACCTCGACCTGGAACGTACCGTAGTTGCCTTCCCACATCGGCCCCCCAACCACGATCCAAATGAACCACAGTGCGGGAATCGCAGCCACGAGGGCAACAGCAAACAGGGGAAGTTTCTTCACGACGCCATCTCCAAGCCCGGCCGGAACACCCTGTCGGGAGATCCGACTTACTCTCAATACTAGTATGTCCCCGGAGAATCAGGAGGCAAGTTGTCGTTGAGCCAAAGCTACACCACCGACATCCGTCTGGCACGAGTATGACGATTGTGACAAGCCGATCACCATGGTGGATTTGACGGCAGCCGCTCTCCAGGATGACTGGACATCAATGAACCAGCCAACAAAACGCTTCGAGTCGCTCAACTCCCAGATCGTTGCCTGCCAGCGTTGCCCGCGATTGCGTGACCACTGCGCCGAGATCGCTCGGACCCGCCGCCGTGCCTATCTCGACTGGGACTACTGGGGCGGTCCGGTGCCGAACTTCGGTGATCCCCGGGCCCGCCTGCTGGTCGTCGGACTGGCTCCGGGCGCCCACGGGGCGAACCGTACCGGGCGGATGTTCACCGGGGACCGCAGCGGCGACTGGTTGTTCCGAGCTCTTCACCGGGCCGGTTTTGCCAACCAGCCCACTGCGACCGACCGCGGTGACGGACTGACACTGAAGGACTGCCTGATCACCAATGCCTGCCACTGTGCTCCCCCGGGGAATCGGCCGGTCCGAGACGAACTGCTGGCGTGCCGGGAGTGGTTCGAGCAAACCATCGACATCGCACCGGTCCAGGTTTTCCTGGCACTGGGAGGCATCGCCTGGCGAGCCGTTGTCGACCTGGCCCGCGACCAGGGCTGGTTCTCCGGTCCGATCCCCAAGTTCTCGCACGAAGCCGCGGTCCCACTTTCCGACAACCGCTGGCTCCTGGGCAGCTACCACCCCAGTCAACAAAACACCTTCACCGGACGACTGACCGAGGACATGTTTGACAACGTGTTCTCCCTGGCCAATTCGAAGCTGCGTGAATCGACCACCGGTCCCAGATAGGTCATTGCCCCGGCAACCCCAGCTTGCAACCCCGCAGCAGGCTGGGGTACAAATGCACCTGTTGAAGAGCTGTTCAGCGCGTTCCAAACAAAAGGGAATGGTCATGAGTGGTCCAAATCGTCGTCGCTTCCTCCAGGCATCGCTGGCAGCCGGAGCCACATTTGCCATCAGCGGTACAAAGTCCTCGGGCAATATCCTGGGTGCCAACGACCGCGTGCGGGTGGCCGTCGCAGGTTTGCACGGCCGCGGTCGGTCGCACTATGGGGCCTACGCCAAGATGAAGGACGTCGAGGTGGCCTACGTGGTCGACCCGGACAGTCGGCAGTTCGCCCGCGCTATCAGTGAAATCAAGAACATCTCCGGCACTGCACCCAAACCGATTGGTGATGTCCGCGAGGTGCTCGACGACAAGGAACTCAACGTCGTCTCCATCGCCACGCCCAATCACTGGCATTCCCTGATGAGCATCTGGGCCTGCCAGGCCGGAAAGGATGTCTACGTCGAAAAACCGCTTTCGCACAACATCCACGAGGGACGCAAGCTGGTTGAGGCAGCCAGGAAGTACAAGCGGATGGTTCAGCACGGCACCCAGGCACGTTCCAGTAGTGGCCGGGCCACCGAAATCGCCGCCCTGCAAAGTGGAAAGTACGGCAAGCTGACCGTTTCCAAGGGCTACTGCTGCAAGCCGAGATGGAGCATCGGCAAAAAGAGCAACGAAAAGCCACCGGCCGAACTCGATTTCAACGTCTGGCTCGGACCCGCACCCGACCAGCCCTACCACGGCAACCTGGTGCACTACAACTGGCACTGGTTCTGGGACACCGGCAACGGCGACACCGGCAACCAGGGCGTGCACCAGATGGATGTGGCCCGCTGGGCCATTCCCGGGGCGACACTGCCCAAGCGAGTTCTCAGCATGGGCGGCCGCTTCGGATATGAAGACCAGGGCGAAACTCCCAACACCCAGGTCACCGTGATGGAATACGACGAGGCACTGCTGCTGTTCGAAACCCGCGGCCTGGTTGGCAAGCACAAGAGCATGGGACGGATGGTATCCAACGAGTTCTACACCACCGAGGGCGTGATGCGGGACGCGGTGTTTTATCCCAAGGGTGGCGGCAAGCCGGTGAAGGTCCAGGGACCAAAGGTCGAGGTGACTCCGGGGGGGCCCTTCGGCAGCTTCATTCACGCCGTCCGCAGTCGCAAGGTCAGCGACCTCAATGCGGATGTGCTAGAAGGACACTACTCCAGCGCCCTGTGTCACCTCTGCAACATCTCCTACCGACTCGGTGCCAACGTCCCCTTCAGCAGTCGCAACAAGGTCCTGGGTGAGAATCCACAGGTGTTGCGGTCGATCGCCAAGGTGCGAGACAACCTCGAGGTCGTTGGCGAGAAGCTGTCCCAGAGCAGTTACTACCTGGGCCGGCCTCTGAACATGGATCCCAAGGCGGAACGATTCCTGGACGACAAGGACGCCAACGCGATGCTGACCCGCAATTACCGCAAGCCCTTTGTGGTTCCCGAAACGGTCTGAGCAATCCACCGGCGATGAACCAACCCGGCACGTGCCCGCTGTGCAGCGGCGGATTGACAGCAGGATCCGCCGACGAAGTGTCGCGGTGGTTGTGTGAGAGCTGTGGCGCCGAGTGGCTCGAAACCGACGAACCTTCCCAATCGGACGAGACAACCGGGACAGCGCTGGCTGACTCGGTCGCCTCGGTGGGTCGCTACCTGTTCTACGGACTGTCCCTGCCCGAGCGAGCCGTCCGCAGTTCGATCGGGCTGGCTGCGGGAGCGGCTCGCGAAACGGCCGAGTTGCTTGTGCCCCGGGCCTTCCAGGATTCCAGGACCTATGGCATCGTTGTCCGCAATTCGCTGCGATTTCTTGCCACCGACGTCGGCGGAGTCACCTCCCCAACCTCCGACGACGAGGAGCCGGCTGTCGAGGGCTACCTGGCTCGTAAGGCAGTGGGCAATTTCGTCGACATGGCTGGTTGGGCCACGCTGTCCTGCTCGCCGGTCTGGCTGATGGCCGTGGTCAGCGACGTGGCCTACGGTGCGAGGAGCTACACCCGGGAACTGGCGAGCGAACTTCAGCAGAAGGGACTGATCGCTGAGGACTCGACCATCAATTCCGTCGATGATCTCCTGGGAGCAATCCAGGGAGCCACCGGGGAGGCCGCCGGGCTCTTCGACACGCCACCACTGTCGGTTGCCGATCTCAAAGCCACGCTCGAAGCCACACGAGACGCACTCGATGACGCCGACATCACATCGATGATTCCCGAGAGTGAACTCGAAACTCTCTGGGAAGAAATGAAACAACTGGCCGGTGAAGAGGATGTCGGGCTCCTGGGAGTTTCGGGAGCCGTCACCATGCTCACGCTGCAAAAAGTCAGCACCGTCGGACACGGAGCACTGACCGGAATCCAGGTCGGCGGCGGACTACTCAACCGGCAGGTCATCGGCCATTACGTGGAATCACTCTCGACCATCCGCGAACAGGGATTCTACAACACGCTCCGTGAGACGGCCGAACCGTACATCGACGCGGTTTGGTCCAATTTTTCACTCGACCGGGACACCTGGACCGAGTCCCTGCTCAGCGGGCGGGCGATCGGACAGGGATTCAACACGGTGGCCGGATGGTTTGGGGGCGGCGGGAACAACCCGGGCGAGACGACGACCGGGGATGCAGATGACAGCGGCGCGGACAAGGAAGGCAAGGACTCATGACAGACCCGGCACTCTGGGCCCCCTGGCGGCTCGATTACATCAAGTCCGTCGACAGGGACGAGGGCTGCTTCCTGTGTCGCTATCGTGACGCCGACCCATCTGAAGACGATGCCAACCTCGTGATCGGACGCACCCGGCAAACCATCAGCCTGCTCAATCGATTCCCGTACAACAACGGTCACCTGCTGATCGCTCCACGCGACCACATTGGCGATCTGGAAGCTGTTGATATCGAGACACTGACCGAGTGCGTGACCGAGATCCAAAGGTGGACCCGACGATTGCGTGAGACGATGTCACCGGACGGGTTCAACATCGGGCTCAATCTCGGACGAGTCGCTGGAGCCGGGCTGCCCGGCCACCTGCACTGGCACATCGTGCCCCGCTGGAACGGTGACACGAATTTCATGCCGGTCGTGGGAAACGCCAACGTGATTCCCCAATCACTGGAATCACTCCATGAGCTCCTGTCCCACGAGCCGCCGACCAATTGAAGCAACTGGTGGAATTCGACCGGTGTGCCGTTTATCATAGGTTGACAGTCTCCTGGCAACTGTTTCCCATCGCTTCCTCAGCCAGCTCTCCGAAGTGTCACAGCACAACGATCCACCTCCCCCTCGGATCGACCTCGTGTTTCACCTCCTCAGGCTCTCCACCGACACACACACGTCACGGCGACTCCCACCATGCTAATTTTCGTAGTTAGGGTCCTGTATTTCTTTGTCTGCGCGGGGGCGCTCTACAACTTCATCAACCAGCCCACGCTCGACCTGCCCTACTCCACCGCGATCCTGTTGTTTGTACTCCTCCTGTTCGTCACGCAGATCTTCACGGTCATTGACGTGGTGATCCGGAAGAAACGGATCGAGGTCATCTCGTCAATCTACTTTGGCCTGCTGGTCGGGGCCCTGCTCAACTACCTGATGCTCCAGGCCCTGGAACCGTTCCGGCAGCAGCTGATTTCGATCAAGATCACCGGTGACGAAGCCAGTTCGGCCCTGGACGTGATGTTCATCATCCAACTGCTCTCGCCGCTGATTCTCAGCTACATCAGCATCTCGTTTCTGCTGCAAACCAAGGATGACTTTCGGTTCGTGATCCCCTACGTCGAGTTTTCTCGAGAACTCAAGGGGGGACGGCCACTGGTGCTGGACAGTAGTGCCTTGATCGACGGTCGTATCGCCGATGTCTCCGAGACCCAGATCATTGAATCGCAACTGATCGTGCCCTCCTTCATTCTCAAGGAAGTCCAGGACATCGCCGACAGCGGCGACAAGAACCGACGCACCCGGGGACGGCGCGGCCTCGACGTGCTCGACAAGTTGCAAAAGAGTGCCACCACCGAGGTGACCGTCTACCGGGCGGCGGGCATCGAGCGGAAGGACCTGAGCAATGACCAGCGACTGATCGAGCTGGCCAGTGAACTCGGCGGTCGCATCGTCACCAACGATTTCAATCTCAACAAGGTCGCCTCCCTGCAAGGCGTCGCCGCGATCAACCTCAACGACGTCGCCAACGCTCTGAAGCCCCGGTTTGTGCCGGGTGATTTGCTGCGAACGAAAATCGCGAAGGAAGGCGAGTCGCCGGGACAGGGAGTCGGATTCCTCGACGATGGCACCATGGTCGTCTGTGAACAGGCCGCGGTGCTGATCGGCAAGGAAATCGACGTGGTGGTGACCAGCGTGTTGCAGAACAGCGCCGGTCGCATGATCTTCGGACGGCAAGCCGATTCGGCCGACAGCGACTAGGCCCGGCTCACATCTGCTCGCAAGTTTCGATACCCAGCAAACCCAGGCCCTGCTCAAAAATCCGGGCCGACAGGTCGCACAGGGCCAACCGGCTGGCACGCCGGGAAGCGTCCTCTTCCTTCAGCACCGAGCAACAGTTGTAGAACGTCGAGAAGACGTTGGCCGTTTCGAACAGGTAGCCGGTCAACACGTTTGGACGACGTTCGGCGGCGGTCATGTCGACCGCATCGGCGAAACGATTCAGAGCCATCGCCAGATCCCGCTCGGCAGGATCCTCGAGAACTATCGTCGAGCTCTCGCTTCTCAAGCCTTCTCGGTCAACTCCACCCCGCCGAAAGATCCCCAGGATACGGGCACAGGCGTACTGCATGTAGGTGGCCGTGTCACCAGTGGTGGCCAGCATCTTGTCCCAGCTGAACTGGTAGTCACTCTCGCGGTTGTGGTGCAGGTCGGCGTACTTGATTCCTCCCAGGCCGACCGTTTCGGCCACTGCCGCACGCGTCTCCTCGTCCAATTCCGGCCCCTCCGGCTTGCCGTCGTCGTTCTCGTCGACGATCCGACGGGCACGGTCAACCGCCTCGTCCAACAAGCTTTCCAGACCGACTGTATCCCCGGAACGCGTCTGGAAGGGGCGACGGTCCTCGCCGAGTACCGTGCCGAAACTGACATGAGCAAACTCGGTGTCGGCGTAACCCCACAGCCTGGCCGTCTCGAACAACAGACGAAAGTGTTCACCTTGCCGGGCGTCCACGACATACAGCATCGTATCGGCCTCGAGGTCAGCGGCCCGATACCGGATGGTTGCCAGGTCGGTCGTGGCGTAGGTGAAGGCACCATCGGACTTCTGGACGATGAATGGCGCGTCGTTGCCCTCGATAAACACGCACATCGCGCCTTCGCTGTTGGAGGCGAGGCCCTGCTGACTGAGGCTCTCGACAACGTCGGCGAGCATCGGCTGGTAGTGGCTTTCTCCGAGGGTGAGATCAAACTGGATTCCCAGCCTCTGGTAGATGCTCTCCATCATTTCCAGGCACACCGGCAGGAATTCCTCCCACAGTGCACGGTTCTCCGAATCACCGGAGTGCAACTTGGCCGTTTCGGCACGCGATGCGTCCGCGATGCCTGGATGCTCGGCTGCAATGCCAGCCAGGCTGCCATCCGCTTCCACGGCCTCCACCTCGGCTTCGGAACCGGCAACCGTTTCTGAGAGTCCTGCCACCTCGGCCCGCAATTTCTTCGCCTCGGATTTCTTCGACTTGTCCCCCTCGGCGATGGCCGCCTCGAGGATCGCCAGTTCCTCGCGTCGTTCCGTCAGCCTATCCCGTTGGCCGGGCAACGCGGCCCGGCGATCGTGGTAGCCGGCGATGCGGTTGACCAGGCGATACAGTCGCGAGAGTTCCATGACCGGATCGGCGGCGTACGCTTCCGGATCCAGGAAATTGCGAAAACCCTGGATGATCATGCCGAACTGGGTGCCCCAGTCTCCCACATGATTGTCGGCGGTCACCCGGTGCCCCTGGAACCGAAACACGCGAGCCAGGGCGTCGCCAATCACGGTGCTGCGGAGGTGCCCCACGTGCATCGGCTTCGCGACGTTGGGGCTCGAATAGTCGATGACAACGTGGCGAGACGACTCGACGGCATGATGCCCCAGTCGCGGATCGGACAGCATCCGGGACGTCTCGGACGCCAGCCAATCGTCCCGGATCCTCAGGTTGATGAACCCCGGTCCAGCCACCTCGGGCGGATCACACAAGTCATCAACCTCAAGAGCCTCGACCAATGCCGCAGCCACATCACGCGGATTTCGTCCGGTGGCCTTGGCCAGGGGCATCGCACAATTGGCCTGGTAGTCCCCGAATTTGCCATCCTGCGCGGGCCGCACCATCGAGGTGTACTCGGAAGGATCTTCGCAGAGCCCCTCGAGTGCCTGCTGAAAGCGACATCGGAGTTCGGCGAGCAGGTTCATGCCGGATCGGGGTCCAGATCGCCCGTTGAGGAAGCGGTGGATGTGGAATCAGTCGGATCCGCGGCGACCGCTGCCACGGACTGCCAGTCGACACGCACGGCATCAGCCCAGAGGTTGTCGAGGTCGTAGAGAGAACGGACCTCGGCATCCTGGAGGTGGATCACGATGTCTCCGAAATCGATCAACGTCCAGTTCGAATTGTTGTCGTGCCCCTCGATCCCCAGTCGCTTGTCCCCGTCCGCCTTGAACACGCGGCTGATCTCGTCGGCCACCGCACGCATCTGGCGTCCGCTGGTGCCGCTGGCCACGACGAAGTAATCAACGATGGGGGTGATGGCCGTCAGGTCGAGCACGACGACGTCGCGGCTGCGGAATTCGTCGGCAATCCGGGCCGCCCGACAGGCTCGTTCGAGCCCCGGCACCCGGTCCGCTCGGGTCGTGGCGTCCGTGCCTCCCGTGTTGGTACTGGTCACGTCGTCCGCCACGGCCTTTCCTAGAAAATGCCGAGAGCGTACTTGACGATCAGTCCGGCAAAGACAACCGACACCATGCTCATCAGCTTGATCAGGATGTTCAGACTGGGCCCACTGGTGTCCTTGAACGGATCACCCACGGTGTCGCCGACGACCCCGGCCTTGTGAGCATCAGAGCCCTTGCCACCGAAGTGACCCGCCTCAATGTATTTCTTGGCGTTGTCCCAGGCGCCACCCGCGTTGGCCATGAAGATGGCGACGGCAAATCCGGAGGTCAATCCCCCGGCAAGCATCCCCATCACGCCACCGACTCCCAGTACCATTCCAACAAGAATTGGTACGGCCAACCCCAGCAGCGACGGCAACACCATTTCTCTCTGAGCCGCCCTGGTACTGATCGACACGCAGTTGGCGTAATCGGGCTTGGTCGTCCCCTCGAGAATCCCCGGATTTTCGGCAAATTGCCGCCGGACCTCCTGCACCATCCCGTCGGCAGCGCGGCCCACGGCCTTCATCGTCATCGCGCAGAAGACAAACGCCAGCATCACGCCCATGAACATGCCGATCAACACGGCGGGGTTCATGACCGAGACATCATAGAGCCTGACAAAGTCGGGGATCGTGGCCGTTTCGTTGCTGATCAGGAAGCCCATCGTGACAGCCGCAGGCAAATCGTCGATGCTCACCTGTTCACCATTCTCGGAGTCGTTGATCGCCTTGACAAAGTCCTTGCTGGCCTGCGACGCCCCGGCGGGCATCACCAGGTAGGTTTCGACATCTTCACCGTGCTTCACGGCCAGGGCCCGCTTGTTGAGCTTGATCAGTGTCCCATCCGCGACCTCGACCACCTCGGCCTTGGCCCAACGCTCGTAACCCACGCGGACCTCTTCGACGTAGGCGGCCAACAGGGCCAGTGCGGTCAGCGCAGCCGATCCAATGGCAAACCCCTTGCCCGTGGCAGCGGTGGTGTTGCCCAGGCTGTCCAGGGCATCGGTCCGCTCGCGAACCACCGGTTCCAGTCCCGCCATCTCGGCGTTGCCACCAGCGTTGTCAGCAATCGGTCCGTAGGCATCGGTGGCCAAAGTCAGTCCCAGGGTGCTGAGCATTCCGACGGCACCCAGGCCGACACCATAGAGTCCCATGGCAAACTTGCTGGCGTCTCCGAAGGCGAATTCGGTGCTGAAACCGAAGGCCAGCAGAATGGCAACACCGATCACAACGATCGGCACCCAGACGCTGTAAAGGCCCTCGGCGACACCGGCAATAATGATCGTCGCCGGGCCACTCTCGGCCTGCTTGGCGATTGCCTGGGTCGGAGCGTACTCGTCACTGGTGGAGTACTCGGTCCACCATCCAATCAACCAGCCGGCCAGCAGGCCCACGCTGACAGAAACGAACAGCCCGATGTGTTCAGGCAACAGGAATTTCACCAGGGCAAACGCGGCAATGGCCACGGCCACACTGCTGTAATTGATGCCCTTGCCCAGTGCCTTCAACAGGTTCTTCTGGCTCGTGTCTTCCTTGGTCTTGACCAGGTACACGCCCCAGATGGACAACCCGATCCCAACAGCCGCCAACAGCAACGGCAGCATCAACGCCTTGAGCTGGTAGTCGATTCCCAGTCCCTCACCGACACCGGCGAAGGCGGCCACGCCCAAAGCGGCGCTGGCCAGGATCGATCCACAGTACGACTCGTACAGGTCGGCACCCATCCCGGCCACATCGCCAACGTTGTCGCCAACGTTGTCAGCAATGGTCGCCGGGTTCCGCGGGTCGTCCTCGGGGATCCCCGCCTCGACCTTGCCAACCAAATCGGCACCCACGTCGGCCGCCTTGGTGAAGATTCCGCCGCCGACGCGAGCGAACAGTGCCTGGGCACTGGCTCCCATGCCGAAGCAGAGCATTGTCACGGTGATCTCGGCCAATGACATTTCAAAGCCGATGGTGTCCTGCAGGTAATACAACGCACCGAACCACAGGCAGATGTCCAACAGGCCCAGGCCCACCACGGTGAAGCCCATGACGGCTCCACTACGGAAAGCAACCTGGAGACCCTCGTTCAGGGAGTTCTGGGCACCCTGGGTGGTTCGTGAACTGGCCCAGGTGGCCGTCTTCATGCCGAACCAGCCAGCCAGCCCACTGAACGCGCCGCCGGTCAGAAAGGCCCAGGGAACCAGCGGATGCTGTGCATCCAGTCCCAGCGACACGAACATCAACACCGCCCAGGCAATGGCAAAAAATACGCCCACCACGAAGTACTGACGCTTCAGATAGGCGTCGGCACCGTCGCGGACCGCCTGGGCGATCTCGATCATTCGCTCGTTGCCCTCGTCCTGAGCCATCATCCAGACATAGAACTTCCGGGCAAACACCAGCGCGATCACCGATCCGGCCAACGCAAACAACCAGCAGTAAAACACCAGCGACTCGGTCTCTTCACTGGGTTTGTCGCCGGATTCACTCGGGGCGGCGGCCGGTTCAGCCGGGCCAGGCTTCTCGGCATCAGCCGCTGCCGGCTTCTCACTATCAGCCGCTGCCGGCTCTTGGGCGGCGGCCGCTGGTGCCGCCTGGCCCGGGTCCTCCTTGTCCTGGGCGAACACGCCCGGGGAGGACCAGACAGCCGTTGCGAGAATTGTGAACGTGAACAGCACCAGAGCCAGTGACGCCCGGCTCCCGGAATTCGCAAGTTTCATCGCGCTAACCCATTACCGCTTCGGATCGGTTCTCGAAAGCGGCGAGTTTAGCGCCGTCCGGCCAGCGTGTCAACGTGCCTACAAGCCACCGAATCGCCTGTTGAAATTGAATTGCATCGTCGGCACCTTGTCGTTGAGGTGACGATTCCACAGGCCCGATAGCGGCAAGTCGTCGGCGGGAGGTCGTTCCAGCAGTTCGTCGATCTTCTTGACCAGCAACAACCCCCACAAAGCCTCCTCGACAGTGAGGTCCTCGGTGATCAGATCCTCGTACCGGCTCAGCACTTCGTCGAGCCGGTCGAGGCCTTCGACCAGCAACTTGCGGGCCTTCGTCAATTCGTTCGTCTTGAACAACTCCTCGCCCTCGAAGAGCTTCTGGTGCGCCTCTGCGGTCCTGGGCTCGGATTCCGAGAGCGTCCGAGTCCGCCAGTAGCGATAGTTCACGACATTTTGAAAACTGCGAACCATTCGCCGGATCTGGCCCACCTCGACTCCCTGTGACCGGGCCAACCGCGAGTAGTGAGCTTCGCTGGGCAACTCGAGATTGACGCTGAACCCCTCGCCGGTGTCAAACAGTTCCTGGCCGTAACCGTCGGTCCAGTCCTTCTGGGCCACGCCCCACTGGTTGATCACGTAGTCACCGAAATAACCTTCACGGTTGAGCATGCCGTTGTTGTCCAGGCGACAGCGGTAGGGATACTGCCGAAAGATGTGACGCATCATCAGATGCTGCTGGAATCCACGCGCCTCGAGCTCGTTGGCGATCTGGTAGAACTTGCGAGCGGCGAGAAAGTTGTCGACCCGATCGGGGTTCAATACGGGATCAAACCCGCCGCGGTAACGTGGATCGGGGTCGCCTTTTTCATCTTCCGGCACGTTCTCGAACTGTCGACCGTCAGGATTGAAGTACTTGCGGTAAACACGCCACTCGTCAGCAACGCCGATCTTCTGTCCGAGAATCCGTCCGATCTCGAAGTTCAGTTCGGGCGAGAACTGGTTGTACTCGGTCCCGTTGTTGATGAACTTCGCTCCCGCCTTGATCCAGAAATAGCGATCCCGCACATCATCCCATTCGGCCGCGACGTTGTAGGCCAGGTTCCACCCGTGGTATCTCCAGATCTGCAGGTAGTGAGGCTGCAGCATGGTGATCGACTCGGTCGTCGACCGCACCTTGGCCCAGTTCTTTGTCTTCTGCTGCTCGATGTAATCCATCCACAGCAGGTTGACAGCGACACCCCGCATCCCCAGCAGCACCAGGTTCATCGCCGCGCTGGTGGGATCGACCCGACCGAGGTTGTGTTCCGAGAGACCCAGTTCCTGGCCCTGCGGTCGACGCAATTCCGCCAGAACCCCACCCCGACTGTCCCGACTGGACGGTCGACCGAGGATAAAGATCGGGATCAAAAGCAGCAGGATGGCGACAAAGTAGACAAGCTTGCGTTGCCGCGATGAGAGTCGGCTCATTTGTGTTCGAGCTCCCTCAGCGAAAGGCTGTAGTAGGCAATGATCAGACACGGGATCAGGTAGGCCAGGGCGACACCGATCGAGGGAGCCAACGCCCGGGACCAAGGAACATCAAAACCGTTGGCGATATAGTTGTCCATCTGGAAACTGCGGAAATCGGGCACGACATTCTCAACAATGAAAAGGCCCTCGTTGAGAAAACTGTCGATCGACTTGACGGCGTTGTAGAACGTGGTTTCCGGCAAATCGTCTGTGAGGTTGATCTGGCGAATGATCCGGATCACCGATTCGATCGGTCCTCCACCCTCGACATCTCCCTCGACGATTTTCTCCAAAAACGCCTTGAAACCCTGACCGACCAGCAGCATCACCAGGGTCAACAGGGAGGAGACGGGACCCTTGAGGAAGCAACTGGAGGTGACTCCAATCACGACGATCAGGCCCAGCATCAACCAGATCCCGCAGATGGCCTTGGCGTATCCGATCGCGAAACTATTGCTGGGAAGCTGCACGAACAGGTCGCGTTGAGCCATGCCGAGATACTGGCCGGAATCCAGGCAGGCGACCTCGACACGCAGTTCCTGCTGGCCATTGACGAGATCCTTGATCAGGTCCAGTTGACGCCGCTCCCCGCTGTTCTGGTCGTAGTAATCAATCTGCGACGGGACCAACGTGACGTTCTCGCCGAACTCGCTGATATTGAAACTCGGCAACGGGACCCTGGCCTTCGAGATCACCCGCACCACCACGTCCGGATCGTCAACCAGCACGTAGGTGTTGCCCTTGACCATGAGTTCATGGGCCGGCACTGACACCGGGTTGACCGGCACGACCTGGCCATCAACCGTGGCCTCGTAACTGTTCTCGCCTGTCTTTCTCACAACCGCGGCCGACACGGACCGGTCGTTCGAGTCACGGAACACACTGCGATCGATCTTGACCAGGGTGTACTGCAACAAGAGGCTCGCCTGGATGTTGTCACCCTTGTGGGTCCGGAAAGCTTCAAAACTACTCTCCAGTCTCAGCCCCTTGGCCCGCCTGACGACCTCCTCGGTGACGTTTTCGAAGTCCCAGATCGCCCGCCACTGGGTGCCGCCGGCGATGTACGTCCGGTATTCCCAGATGTCTCCGGTGTTCACACCCAACTCGGTCGGACTGCCATCCGCCCCCGCAAAACTGAGCGTCCCCAGCACCGGTCGCTTGGCGACCAGGTGCCTCTTGAGCGCCGCGGCCCGAGCCAGCTCGGTCAGGTTGAACAGGTCAGGGTTGTCCTGTCTGAGGACCTGTCGACTCGCGGCTGTCGTCACACTGGTCGGGTTGTCCCCGGCGGTCACCCGCACCGTGACACCCTCGCCCCCCTGCACGTATTCGACCAGCGTCTCCTGGCCATCCTTTTCGAACGACTGGGAATAGACCGTCAGGTTGTGAGCCACCTCACGGTCAATCCAGATGTAGCCGGTCGCTCCCATGACCACCACCAGGATTGTCATCAACGACGAGAACCCCAGCATCCGTCCGATCACGATCTCTGTCTTGCGGGCCGGCTTGGTCACCACCGTGTGCAATGACCGGTTGCGAATGTCCTCGGGCAAACCCCAGCACGAGATCAGCAACACGACCGGCAACAACAACCAGGTGATCGCCGTCAGCACGAAGCTGATGTAGTTCTTCACCTGCAGGTCCATTCGCTCGTTCGGATTGTCCATGAACCAGCTGCCAAACATGAACAGCAGGGCGAACATTCCGAAAACCACGAGGGCCTTGCGACGGATCGCTTCGCGGAAGGTCAACTGGGCGATCGCATACACTCGCCGTGGCGAGAGTTGGAGCAGATCGGCAAAGAACCTGGGAATCCAGCGGAGGACCATCAGCGGCCCTTTTTTGCCGTGCGTTAGCAGGCTCAGGCCGCATGCGGCGATGATCACCAGCACCAGGAAAGCGGTGACCGCCTTCCCCCAGTGCTGGATGGCATCCAGGAAATCAAAAGGTTGAGTATCAATCGACATCAGGAACTCACTGACAATTCACGGTCATCTGAACCGCGGTACCACCCGGGATCACTCGGACTCGGAACCCACGTCTGACGCAACGGCATCCTCAGCAACAAACCGCCGCCCAGGACGCTCGCGACTCTCCTCCACTGTTCTCAGGAACAGTTCCTCGAGCGTGCTGGTGGGATGATCAACTGACTCGATGCTGGCCCCGTGACGCTGGATCACATCCTGGATCTCGGCCAGCGCCGTGTCGTCAAGTTTCGAGGTCATCAACTGCGTCCGTCCCTGCTCGGTCAGCAGATCCTCGACCCGACCCAGCTGCTTGAGTTCACCCTCGTAGAGAATCGCGATCCGGTCACACACGTCCTGCACGTCGGCCAGCAAGTGACTGCACATCACGACCGTCTTCCCTTCGTCACGCAACTTCAGGATCAGGTCCTTCATGTCACGGGTCCCCAGGGGATCCAGGCCGGTGGTCGGCTCGTCCAGGAGCACCAGGTCCGGATCATTGATCAGCGCCTGGGCCAACCCGATCCGCCGGGTCATTCCCTTGGAGTACTCTTTCAACTGGCGGTGCTTGGCGTGCGAGAGTCCCACCATGTCAATGTAGTGAGCGACCCGCTCGCGACGCTCGGCCTTGCTGATGTTGAACAGCCGACCGTAGAAGTCCAGCGTCTCGACCGCATTGAGAAAACGGTAGAGGTAGGATTCTTCGGGCAGGTACCCGATCCGCTCGTTCTTTTCGACGTTGGTCGCCGTCTCGCCCAGGATCGTGATCTCACCGGCCGAGGGAAACAATAGCCCCAGCAGCAACTTCATCGTCGTCGTCTTGCCGGACCCGTTCGGACCCAGCAAACCGAAAATCTCACCCGGTTGCACATCCAGCGAAAGCGACTTGAGGGCCTGGACCTTGGGACGCCCCCAGAAGTCGCGGTAGATCTTGGACAGGTTGCGTATCTTGATGACGGGTTCGTTCGAGGCCGCA
>CAZYAZ010000001.1:15716-49608 GCA_964646205.1 uncultured Planctomycetaceae bacterium
GGCTCGGCCGCAGGCTCGGCCGCAGGCTCGGCCGCAGGCTCGGCCGCAGGCTCGGCCGCAGGCTCGGGCGACTCAGACTCGGGTTGCATGTCTTGGTTGACTGCTTCGTTGGTGTCCATCGCAGGTGTCCGCGGTGGGAGGGAAGTGATTCGTGGATCGAAGAATCTTGCCACGCCAGAGGCGCCGGTCCTCGACTGCGTCTACGCAGTGCACGGCACACCTGTTGGAGAGATTCTTGCTGCGGCGCACCAACCGGGCGAGACCGCCCTGAACTCTACGAGCCACTCCGGGGCCGTGCAAGAACCCGCTGGCGATCTGCTGTCACCTCGACGGGGGTGTCGCAACGGTCGTGACGATCATGGCGATTGCTGAGGCTCCCGAGTCACGAAAAATGCCTCCTAGAACCTCGCTTTGCGTTGCGACAGGTACCCGACCAGTGCGCGATCGAACCGCATGCTCGTGTCCAATCGCACGTAGTCGGCTCCTATCGAATGGCACTCCTTCTCGTAACGGTCGCACATCGCCTCGAGCGTCTCCAGATAATCTCCCCGGATGCCCTCCGCATCGAGAATCAGCGACTCGCCGCTCTCGGGGTCCTTCAGGTCAACCATTCCCCGAAACGGAAACGTTGCCTCGGCCTCGTCAAGGACATGGAACACGATCACATCATGACCGGCGTGCCGGAGTTGCTGCAGCCCGCGTATCACCGAGTCGGGATCCGTCAGCAGGTCGCTGAAGATCATCAACAGGCTCCGGTGGCGGATCATCGCCGCAATCCTCGCCAGGTTCTCCCCGATTTCGGTCAATCCTTGAGGTTTCGCACCGGCCAGCATCGCCAGCACGTTGGCCAACTGCGTCCGCTTGCTCCGGGCTGGCAGGCTGGCCCGGATCGCCTCGTCGAAGGTGATCAGTCCCACCGGATCCTGTTGATGAATCATCAGGTATCCCAGCGCGGCGGCCAGGCAAATGCAGTAGTCGAACTTGGTCAACTCCTGCCTGTGGGTGTAACCCATGCTCTCGGAGAGATCCATGACAAGGTAACCGGTGATGTTGGTCTCGGCCTGGTACTCCTTGACGTAGAAACGATCCGTCTTGGCGTAAACCAGCCAGTCAATCAGCTTGGGATCGTCCCCCTGGGCGTACCTCCGGTGTTCACTGAACTCAACGGAAAACCCCTGGAACGGGCTGGTGTGCAAACCGCTCAGAAATCCCTCGACGATAAACCGCGCCCGCAGGTCCAGCCGCGCCACGGTGCGGACAACTTCTGGCTTGAGATACTCTTCGATCGCGGGCATAAGCGGTTGGGGGAAGAGCCAGGAAAGAGGAATCAGTCGTATTTGCTGACCGAGGGCTCGGGAACTTCCTTGATCAGTCGCGCGACCACGTCATCGCTGGTCATTCCCTCGGCCTGGGCCTGGAAATTGGTCGAGACACGGTGACGCAACACGGGAATGGCCACCTGGCGGATGTCGTTCAGCGAGACGCTCGGACGACCCGCCATCGCGGCCATCGCCTTGCCACCGGACAACAGGAACTGCCCGGCCCTGGGCCCGGCCCCCCAGTCGACCAGTTGCCGAACAAACTCCGGGGCACTCTCGTCGGCCGGACGAGTTGCCCGAACCAATCGAGCGGCGTAATTGATCGTCAACGGCCCCGCCTCGATCTGGTTGATCTGCTGCTGCAGATAAACAATCGACTTGGCCGAGAGGACCTTGCGGGTTTCCACCTCGTTGACGGAACTGGTCGCCGAGAGGATCTGTTCCTCCTCGGCCAGATCGGGATAATCAACCCGAACATTGAACATGAACCGGTCCAGTTGTGCCTCCGGCAGCGGGTAAGTCCCCTCCTGCTCGATGGGGTTCTGCGTGGCGATCACGAAGAATGGATCGGGCAGTTGATAGGTCTCCTGGCCCACCGTCACCTCCCGCTCCTGCATCGCCTGCAACAAGGCCGCCTGGGTCTTCGGCGGGGTCCGGTTGATCTCATCGGCCAGCAGCACATTGGTGAAAACCGGGCCGTGCACGAACCGAAATTCACGACGACCCGTGTCGGTCTCATCCAGCACGTTCGTGCCAGTGATGTCCGATGGCATCAGGTCCGGGGTGAACTGGATCCGCTTGAATCGGACGTCCAGGATTTGTGCAATCGTGCTGACGATCAGCGTTTTGGCCAAACCGGGCACCCCCACCAGCAGGCAATGGCCTCCGGTGAAAATCGCCGCCAGCATCTGGTCAATCACTGCGTCCTGCCCGATGATCACCTTGTGCAGTTCCTCCTTCATCACCTCACGGTGACGCCGGAACTTCTCGAGCAGTTCATCAAAATCGCGTTGGTCGGTCATGAAACAAGTGGCTGGTTGAAAAGAGTCGAATCCAGGAGAGAACCGTTGGCGGGGGCGACCCGTGTTGACCGCAAAGCGAGGGCACCGGAAGATGGGGACGCCCATGCCGGGACATCATGGACACCATCCCTGCGGAGAGTCAATCGAGGACATGCCGAGACTGCCGTCGATCCCAGTCATCCTGCTGATCATTTCGCTCGCCTGGCACCCGTCACCGGCCACCGCAGCGGATCTGACGGCTGAATCGGTACTGCAGTCCATCGGGAGGTCCCAGAGATTCCTGCTGGGACTCCAGGCGGCCAACGGCAAATGGTCGTCCCGGGTCCGCCGCCAGAACGATGTCGGGGTCACCAGCCTCGTGCTACTGGCACTGCTGAACTCGGGAATGACCATCGAGGACGAGCCCATCAAGCGAGCGATCGAGTTCCTGAGGGGGCCGGACGCCGAGCCAACCGAGACCTACGAGATCTCTCTGAAAATCAGCGCCCTGGCCACCGCCAAGGATGGTCGACGGGACCGGGGTCGCATCCAGACTCTCGCCGACCAACTCCAGAAGGGACAGATCTCGGTGGGTCCCAACTCCGGACTGTGGGGATATTCCTTTGAAGGTCCCGGTAGTGGTGGTGATCGCAGCAACGGACAGTTTGCCATTCTCGGTCTTCGCGACGCCGCTCACGCCGGCGCACTGGTCGATCGTCGAGTCTGGCAAAGAACACGCGCTCACTGGCTCAGAGCCCAGAACGGAGATGGGGGCTGGTCCTACAATCGTGAAGGAGGTGCCCTGGGCAGCAGTGGCAGCATGACCGTGGCCGGCATCGCCACGTTGCAGATCACCAGTGGCATGCTCCGTGACGAAAAAGACCTTCTCCCCAACGGACAACCTCGCTGCTGTGAACCGGTCACCGAGGACCAGCAGCTTGACCGGGCCCTGGCCTGGATGGGCCGGCACTTCTCCGTCGGCTCCAACCCGGGTGGCCGCAGTTGGCTGTTCTATTACCTCTATGGCATGGAACGGGCCGGACGACTCTCCGGACGGCGATTCTTCGGTAACCACGACTGGTACCGCGAAGGAGCACACTACTTGATCAACGGTCAAAACCAGCGAAACGGCAGTTGGAGTTCGGCCGGGATCGAGAGCGACGAGGTGATCGCCACCAGCTTCGGACTGCTGTTCCTCTCCAAGGGGCTGTCACCCGTCCTGGTCAACAAGCTGCAATTCGGGAAAAACGCGGACTGGAACCAGCACCGTGACGACGCCCGCAACCTTGTTGAACATATCACCGGGCTCCCCAAGTGGCCCAAGTTGATGACCTGGCAGGTCGTCGACATCAACCGGCTGAAGGGTCCCGAGGGAGTCCGCAGCCTGTTGCAGGGTTCGGTACAGATGATGTCCGGTCGCGATGTCCCACAACTCGACGTCCAGCAGATCGGCATTCTCCGGAAGTATCTCGATCAGGGCGGTTTCCTGTTCGCCGTCAACTGCTGCCAGGGCGCCGGCTTCCACGACGGGATGTTCCAACTCGTCAAGAAACTCTATCCCGGCGGCGAAGCCCGCTTGAAACCGCTGTCACCCAATCACCCCGTCTATCGCAGCGAATACCTGTTCACCGATCCCGAGAGCGTCAAGCTCTACGGGGTCGATTTCGGCTGCCGCACCGTGATCATCTTCACTCCCGAAGACCTCTCCTGCCTCTGGAACAAGTGGATGAAGCAGGACCCGCCGGACCGGCCGGTCGGGCTGAAAACGATGATCATCCGGGCCATGAAGATCGGCGTGAACGTGATTGCCTACGCCACGGGACGGGAACCCCCCAACAAGCTCGACCAGCAGAAACTGGCCGAGCAGGGCGGTGTCGAGGACCGTGTGGCACGCGGCCTGTTGAAAGTGCCCAAGTTGCGTCACGCGGGAGGCTACAACGACGCACCACTGGCCATCCGGAACCTGCTACTGGCCGTCAATCGCAGCTTCCCACGCACCGCCTCCACCCGCACACTCGAACTGCCGGCCACCGACCCCGCCCTGTTCCGTTACCCGGTTGTCTTCATGCACGGTCGCAACCGCTTCGATTTTTCCGCTGGCGAAACCAAGCAGTTGCGGACCTATCTCAACAACGGTGGGCTGCTGTTCGCCGACGCGATCTGCGGTGCCAGGCCTTTTGACAAGAGCTTCCGACGGATGGTCGGCCAACTCTATCCGGACGCGAAACTCGAACGAATCCCCGCCGACCACGAAATGTTCCGGCTCGAACTCGGCTACGACATCCGCAAGGTCAAACGGCGAGTGGCTCCCGCCGGTGGAGCGGAAAACAAGGCACTGGCAACGGAAATCCGCGAGGGAGAACCGATGCTCGAGGGCCTGCGAGTCGACGGACGCTACGTCGTGATCTACAGCCGCTATGACCTGAGTTGCGCACTCCAGCGACAATCCTCGGTCGCCTGCACCGGCTACGTCACCCGGGACGCGGTCCGAATCGGAGTCAACGTGATTCTCTACGCCATGATCCAGGACGCCGTCCACCGCAAGCGGTTCCAGGACCTCAGCCAGGTCAGCGCATTGCGACGACGGTTGTTCACCCGCAACCGCTGAGCCCACTGCGATCGGCTCACTCGACCACCAGCCGGGGATCCAGCCACGCCGCGTGATCGCCCACGTCGGCCCGACGACCATACTCAACCACCAGCGTCAGTTTCCTGGCGCCAGCCAGGTCGACGGGCCCGATTTTCCGAGGTTTCCGACCACCTCGAACCGGGCCACTGCTCCAGGCCGATCGTCCATCCACCAGCACCCGAAACACCACGTCACCGCTGTCGCCGGCCGTGTCGTCGATTGCCACCCGGGAACAAAACCAGCGGTGACGTCCATCAAGCGGCCAGGTCATCCGCGTTCGGCTGGTCATTCCCAGTCCGCTGGCCGACCAACGACCGCCCACCTCCAGCGGACCGCCGCCGATCGAACCATCAATCACCGGTGGCCGAACCGTGCCCAGGAACGGCGTGTGCACCACCCGTTCCGGTGTCCTCGTGGTCAACCGCAAAATCCCATCACCGAAAAACTGCACGCTGCGAATGACCGGAAGTGGAACATCCACGTGAGCCTTCCCGGCGGTGGCCACCCCGACCGTCTCGAGCCCGGGAAACTCCAAGCCGATCAACCGGTTCTCACCGGAGATCGGCCCGGTCGCCGTCAACCGCGACCCGTCAGAAAACGCGATTCGAACATGACGGGTCGGCCGCCGGACCATCACCTGCAGATCAGGATTCACCAGCAACGTCGCCACCGACTGTCTCGCCACCCGGCGAGTCCCCACGGCAGTTTTCAACTCGACCATTTCGGCACCAACACTCTTCAATTCACCGACCAGGCGATCACCGCCCCGCAACAACAACTCGTCGGCCGACCGCCCACCACGATCGATGTCAGACCTGGGACCGATCCGCGCGGCCGTTCGTGACGAGAACAGCACGGCCCGGACATGCTCGAGCGGAACTCGGAACACGGTGGGCCGGGTGAGAACGTCCCAGCGCGCCACCACGTACTCCAGGTCGATCGTCTGCACCCGACATCTCAGGCGATCGCCACCGACCAGCAACACTTCATCGGTCCCGGGTCGCCGCCTGCCAACCTTTTTTCGCGTGCTCGTGAACCGGTCCCACCTCACGATCCGTTCAACCGGGACCCTTCGACGATCCACCAGTACAACGTCGCGACGGAACTCGACGAGACGGCCCTCGATCGACTCACCATCAATCAACTCGATCTGGTCACGAGATTCCGACTGATCGTCTGCGACCAGGGCCAACGGGATAGCCAGCAGACCGACGGAGATCATCCAGGCCGATGCGTGCATCCTCTCACCTCGTGCCCCGCCTCTCACGTCACCGCTGGAAGATCGGCAGGTAGTTGTTGGGGGCCTGTAGGATTAACAAAGCCATCGCCGTGCCGTAATGGTCGCATGTTCGATCACGCCAGCCACCCCCGGGTTGCTGGGTCCGGACAAGGTGATCGCGGATCAGGGGGTACCACCGCGACCAGGTCTCACCACCAGCCTGGAAGGCGGCCTGGACGGCGTAATAGTGTCCATAGAGAAAGTGGTCGGGGGACCGGGACGCGACCTCCGGTGTTGCTGCGAATCGCGACAAGAAAGCCAACCCTCGTTCGATCTCGGGCCCCTCGTAAATGCCAGCGCTGGAGAGTGCCACCAGTCCCGCCGCCGTCACTGGAAACAGGCTTTGGCGACGCGCCGGCATGTAGCGAAAGCCGCCATCAGAATTCTGGCAGCGGCGGACAAACCCCGTGCACTTCTCGATCGTCTCCCGGCGGACGCCAATCCCGGCATTCCGCGCGGCACGCAACGCCATCACCTGGCACACGGTCACCGAGAGGTCCGCGTACTCCACACCTCGCGGCTCGTACCGCCAACCTCCCTCGTCATTTTGAGACCGCACGATCAAGGCCACCGATCGAGACAATACGTTCCTCAGCTTCGCCCGGACTCGTGTGCGGGTCTCCATCCCATGGACCTCCGCCAGGAACAGGGTGGCAAAACCATGACCGTACATCGGGCCGTGTGACACATGCGGCTCATTGATGATGTACCCACTGGGTCGAGCCGACTCGATCAGCATGTCAACGGTTCGACTGACCTGGCTGCCGTATCGCCCCCGGCCCGGTGTGTGACCACCAGCCAGAAAAGCCAGTCCCGAGAGCGACGTGACGGCCACGTTGTGCGAGAACTGCTTGCCGGTTCCAAATGATCCGTCTGGATGTTGTCGGGAAGCCAGAAAGGCCAGACCCGTCCGGATCGCCCGGTCGGCCTCGGGCGTGACCACGCCACGCGTGACCGCCGGCGGACGTGGTTTCGATTGGGCAGACGCCGTCGACAGTGGGACCAGCAGCAACAGGCACAACAGCACCAGCCGCCGGCTCAGTCGGGCACAATTTTGGGCAACAACGGTGCCGGGGGACTGGATTTCGGAGCCATTCCCGGCAGGGGCGGCAGCCAGAAGGACCGGGGACGGGTGCCACCGTGAGCGGCCCGTTGTTCCATCGCCCGACGGGCCTCGGTCCGTGGAACCGACATTCCCGGCGGACGGGGACCGCCCACCGGACCCAACTCGGCGTTGGGAAATGGATCGTGAAACTCGAAGCTGTGCCGTTCCGCCTTCGGGTGACGTGGCCTCGGCTGAGGCATACGGGTGTTCTGGTTGATCAGGCAGCCGGACAGTAGC
This sequence comes from uncultured Planctomycetaceae bacterium, assembly GCA_964646205.1. Lineage (GTDB taxonomy): Bacteria > Planctomycetota > Planctomycetia > Planctomycetales > Planctomycetaceae > UBA8437. The sequence continues at coordinate 23,287 of CAZYAZ010000001.1, forward strand.
ACCGGCAGCACCACCAACAGGCGGTTCGTCAAATCGGTCACACGTCGTCGCATCCCGCCCTCCGGCACCAGCTCGATCGCCTCTGGCCGTTCGCGCGGGATTGTAGCCTCGGGGCCAGCCAGGGCCTAGACGACTTGAGCCATTCACGGGGTCTTCTCGTCAGACTGCTTCACGCAAACCAGGTGCCTGGTCGTCCTCAGAAAGAACCGATTCTGAGAAATCGCCGGCGACGCAAAGACGCTCTCGCCAATCGGATTCCTCGACAATTCCTCGTACCGATCGCCGCCACCACGGATCACCAGCGTGACACCGGACTCGTTGACCCAGTAGATCCGGTTCCCGGCAGCAACCGGTGAGGCCGTGAAACCACCACCGAACCTCTTTTGCCACACCGATTTGCCAGTCGTTGTGTCCAGGCACGTCGCGATCCCCGCGTCAGTCACCAGGTAGTACCGCTTGCCAACGACGATCGCCGAGGGCACAAAGGGAGACCCGCGGGAATTTTTCCACTCGACATGAGTGCTGGTCACGTCGCCCCGGCCACCCGGACGGATCCGCATCGACGGACCACTCGGACCACTGACCACATACAAACGCCCATCGATGAACAGGGGCGTCGGGATGCACTCACGACGCATCTCACCGGCCGACCACAACGCCTGGCCGCTCGCCGGATCGAAGGACTCCACCCGTTGAGATCCACAAACGATCAACTCGTGACGGCCGTTTGACAGGCGGATCAACTGCGGAGAACTCCAGGACAACCACCGCCCTGGACGGTCCACCTTCCAGCGATTCGCCCCCGTCTTGCGATCCAGGGCCACCAGGTAACTGTCACCATAATGGTCGACCTGCAGCAACAGCGTGTCACGATACAGGACCGGTGAACTTGACGCGGCGAACCGGTTTTCAATGACGCCGTACTCACCTGATAGCGATCGGTGCCAGGCCAGGTGACCCGTCGCCGCTTCCAGGCAAAACACATCCCCGGTGCCAAAAAAGGCCCAGACATGACGCCCATCGGTTACCGGCGATGGGCTGGCCATGCTGCTCTTGCTGCCGTGGTACCGGGTCGGTGCGGTTCCCCACAACCGCTGCTGCCAATGGACTTCGCCGGTGTCGCGATCCAGGCAGATCACGTGCAGGTTGGCCAGGCTCTTGCCATCCGAGGCGGTGACAAAGACACGGTCGTCAAAAATGATCGGATTGGAAATCCCCGATCCAGGAAGGGGAGTTTTCCAGGCAACGTTTGACTCGGCCGACCACTTGACCGGCACCCCGGTATCGGCACTGACACCATTGCGCGACGGCCCCCGCCAGCCCGACCAGTTCTCGGCCCGGACCACACCGGTGACCGCTGAGATCACGACCAACACCGTGAGCCAGTCACGGACATTGCAGAAGGCATTCCTCATCGATTCAACTCCCTGGAATTCGCCGCGTTCTTCTCCGGCACTGCCGGCAAACCGTTGGTCACCCCCACGCCACCGCCCTGGGCATCACAGATCCTCAACTGCATCGACCAGTTGTTGGGCACCGCGGGGTTCTTGTGTTGAGGCCCCTGGCACACCTTGACCAGCATCCTGTTGCGACCACGCTTCAGGCTCACGGTCGTGCGAAATCGATCGAGCCGCGTGCCATTGAGCCACTGCAGGCGTTTGAGGACCTGCTTGCCATTGAGCCAGATGGTCAGGTTGTCGTCCGCCCCGCAACGGATCTGGACCGTCTGCGAACGCGGAGACAGCACCTCGGTGTAAGCGTAACCGACCGCCTCCTTGACCGGGGCGATCGCCCGGATCAGGTTCGACTGCCCAAGCCGGTCGCTCGAATGGTGTCGTACCCACTTGATCTTGCCACCTCCCTTGCCGTCATACGTCGCCGTCAGGTCGACCCCGGCAGCCACCTGCTTCTCGGGAGGCAGCACCAGTTCAAAACCGCTCGTCCCGGGGGCATCAAAAGGACCCAGCAGGTGCCAGTGCGTGACGAAACCCATGTGGGCCACCACGCTGACCTCCTGGCCGACTCCCTTCAACCTGTCAGCCGCCGTTCCAACCTGGCCGGGGCTGCGAGCCGATCGAAATGCCTTGCGGAATTCCGCGATCGCCGTATCGGTTTGTCCCGCCTGCTTGGCTCGGTCTCCACGTGTCAACGCCGCGGCAACCGCGTCGTCTCGAAACTCGGGATCGTCGAGCATGCCGGGAACCAGGGCCCGTGTCGCGCCCGGCTCGAGTCGCTCGACCAGGTCGAGCACCAGTCGCCTGACACGCCCCTGCCGCTTGGGATTGGTGACGTAGGACTTGAGAAGCGACACGGGGAATTCTGGTGCCGGGTCCCGGGACAATTCTCGTCGAGTGATCGTCTCGAAAACCGTCCGGTACCAGTTGGCCGCCACGATGTTGTCGGTGTCCATGGCTTGCAGCAGCCGTGGCAAGAGTTCCAGGCCGTTGCGAGACAACCGCCGGGTTGCGGTTCCGGCCGCCACCGATCCACGGCCACCCGGACCGGTTCGAGCCACCGCCGCCAGGTCGTCATCGATTCCATCAGCCTTCGACACCGAAACCGACGGACCGATCGAACAGCAGGCGACCAGGACCAGCACCGACACACCCGAACGACTCACGCTTTGTGTTCGCAACATCACGACCCACCCTTGTTGATTGGCCACGTTTCGCACGGCCTGATCCTAAACGGGAATGGCCGACCAGGGAAACCCGCGGGGTAATGGCTTCCTTTTCCTCACCGTCACCGGTAGCATCGCTGCCCAATTGCCTTCCGCGGCATCAAACGGGCTGGCCCCCATGACGACTCCCCGTGTTTGCGTTCTGCGTGCCCCAGGCACCAATTGCGATGTGGAAACCGCTTTCGCTTTCTCCTCGTGCGGCGCGGTGGCCGACCGGGTGCATCTGTTCCGTGTGCTCGAGGACCCGCGGTTGCTGGATGATTACCAGGTCCTGTGCATTCCCGGCGGTTTCAGTTACGGGGACGACATCGGTGCCGGGGTGATTTTTTCGAGCCAGTTGCGGGGACAACTCTCCGAAACCATCGGCCGCTTCCTGGCCGGTGACAAGCTGGCGTTGGGCATCTGCAACGGATTCCAGGTGCTGTTGAAGGCAGGGATCCTTCCGGGTGGCGGTGCGGAATGGCCACCAGCCTGGGATGACGACCCGGAGAATCATTCGCCCGACGCCACCCTGACCTGGAACAACAACGGCAAGTACACCGCTCGCTGGGTCCGCCTGCAGGTCGTCTCGAAAACCAATGTCTTCCTGAAAGGCCTCGACCATATCGACATGCCCATCGCTCATGCCGAGGGGCGACTGGTTCCACGCGACGACCGCGTGTTGTCCGACTGGTTCGCCAATGACCAGGTCGGACTCTGCTATCGGCACCGACCGGATGACGGACAGCCCCAGGCCGACCCGGCTTCCGCTGCCTCGGCCAGCGATCCGCTGTTGCCCGAACCCCACAATCCAAACGGATCGGTTGCCAACATCGCCGGCCTGGGCGACCCCAGTGGCCGCGTGCTCGGGCTGATGCCCCACCCGGAACGCTTCCTGCACGCCACCCAGCACCCTCGCTGGACCCGGCTGGGACTCACCGGCGAGGGCGCGGGACTGGCCGTGTTCCGCAACGCCGTCGAGTACTTCGAGTAGGAAGCCCCCCTCCTACAACACGCCCGCTCCAAAATCGGGAGGCTCGTGCTCGATTGATTCGGCCACACCGGCATCCCGGGGTGCGTGAGGCGGAGCGGGTGTATCGACCGCCGGTTCGATGCGTCCCGCGATCGCCGGAGACCCATCGGCCAACGCCGCGTAGCGGTCCTCGTCGTAGTCGTCGTAGGCGCAGATGTAGCCCGGCTCCTTCGCCTTGATCTGCTCTTCCCCGTAGGCCTCGATCACCCGCACCTGGATCATCTCGCGACACGCCGTGTTGATCGGGTGCGCGATGTCGGCGTAGAGCTTGGCCCGACCATCGTCGCCCTTGATCGCGCGATCGTCAGAGAGCTTGGCGCCGCACTGGTTGCAGAAGGTGCTACGGAGGTGGTTCTTCATGTTGCACTGCGGACACCGATCGGTGAGCTTCCGCGAGGGCATGGCCACGAAGGCCCCCTTGGTCCCCTGAATGATTTTCAGGTCCCGGATGACAAAACACTGATCGAAAGTGACCGAGCAAAACGCCAGTAGGCGCTCATGCGGATCAGCCATCAGCTTGATGCGAACTTCCGTGATCTCCACTGTTGTCCTCCTTGTCGCGGATTCTCAGCCTCCCCGCTGACCAGTGTTCGGTCTATCCAATCTCCTTCACGCTCGTGCCTGTACCGCCATGGCCCATGGTACCCCACTTCCGCGAAGCCCCCGGGCGACGCGGGCAGCCAACCGGTGCGTGCCACACAGCCCAAAACAGGCCGTGCCACTTCCGGTCATCGCTGACGCCACCACGGGTTGGCCATCCAGTCGAGTGATCAGGTCGGTAACCTCCGGGTTCAATTGTGTCGCGGTTTCTTGCAGTGAATTGTGAAGACACCTCGAAGCGGCTTTGAGTCGGCCATCGATGAGCAATTCGACCAGCGGTCGGACCGAACGAGGCCGAGAGCTGACCCGGCAGTGCCGGAAAACTTCGGCCGTCGACAGACCACTCGCCGGTCGTGCCACGACAAACGACAACTCCAACGGACGATCGACCACCTGGATTTTCTCCCCGCGGCCCCGGCAGATCGCAGCCGGGACGCGACGGACAAAAAAAGCCACGTCGCTGCCCAATTGGGCGGCCAGCGACAACAGCTCCTCGGGCGCCAGGCCCAGCTCCCACAGCCGGTCGAGCGCCACCAGGGCGGCCGCCGCATCGGTCGATCCACCCGCCAAACCCGCCGCCATCGGAATCCGCTTCCACAGGTGAATCGAAACACCTCGCGAGGTGCCCGAGTACTGCTGCAGAAGCTTCGCCGCACGGACAACGAGATTGTCATCACCTGTTGGCACCGCTTCAGCGCCGCCAAGCCGGCCATGACAATGCAGCCGAATCGCTGGTGTGGGTTCCTCCGTGAAACTCAGGGTGTCATGCAGCGAGATAGCAACCATGAGCGTTTCCAACTCATGGAATCCATCAGCTCGCTTGCCCAAGACTTCCAAGAACAGGTTCAACTTGGCCGGAGCGTGAACCCACAGAGCTGTACCGTCCTGACGGATCAGCATCGAGCTTCATGCTCCCCAAGGCCACGCGTCACCCGAACCGATCGACCAGCCACACGGTTCAACACCAGGTTGGCTCTCCGACCGGAGTTTGTCGTGAGCGTTTAAGCAGTATGGGAAACTCCGTTTTCTCCCAATTTTCATGTGTCTCACGGCCCATCTCCAACGGACCGCTTCAGCGGAGAACTCTACCCGGATTTCTCTTCACGAGTCAACCCCCCATCCCAGGACTCGCCATTGACCAACTCCCATCATCGGTTGCACGTGATCCACCACACCGGTCGCCTCCCACCCACAACACACCCACCGTGAATCCTCTCGGACCGGGTCCACCGCAACCCACCATGCCCCGCCTCAGGACAATTGCGACCGTTCTCGTGACCCCGACACCAGGGCCAACGTTCCCAGGCCGTAAAAGGTGTACTCGACATCCGCATCCGTGTCCCACGCCGCCCCCCGAAATCCGCCCGTGGGAAACTCCAACTCCTCGACGACAAACGCCTCGGCCCGTTCGTTTTTCAGCACGCCGTCCAACTCCAGGTCCTGCACGGTCAACAACCCGGTGAAAGTCGACAGCCCATCACTGAAAGGAATCCTGGTATTGGCCAGGAAGCCGCCCTCGTCTCCACGCACCACCTTCAAGAACTCGCCCACGTCCTCGCGCAACTCCTCGTCCATTCCTCCGAGCATCACCAGCAACGCCACGGCGGCGGCCGTCGGGTTGGTGCCACTGCGTTTCATCGGTGCAATTTCTACGAAACCGCCGTCGTCACGCTGGCGGTCGTAGATGAACTGGATCATTCGATCCGGATCGGGAACACTCATTCCCAACAATTCGTAGGCCAGGGCGACCATGAAAGAATGGTACGTGCTTCCCAGTGCTCCCTCGGTCGTGCGGGCGTAGCCACCGTCAGCCGTCCGGGTGCTCTCCAGTGATCCGGCCACCGCCTCGACAAAACCCTCATCGGCTCCTGACAACGGATCGGGTCCACCGGCCAACTGCACCACCAGCCCGGTGTAGAGCCAACTGACCAGGTCAATCACCGACAACGCCTGGGACCGACAATCCAAAACGTACCGCCCGATCCGCTCGCACTCCCCGGGGCCCAGTCCGCCCAGCATGGACAGTCCGCGGACGGCGAAACTGGTGTAGTAAAGATCCGAGTCGCCCTCGCGACCACGGAATCCTCCATCGGGCAACTGCTGGGACAGCAGAAACTGGCGGTGACGCTCGCGGCGGTCGGAATCCAGTTCCGAAAGCCCCGTCGCCAGCCGATTGCTCAACCGCAACAGATACGGTTCGTTATTCGTCACGCCATCAAGGAGCCCCGGCGGGCTTCCAGTCGTCGGTTCGAAACGGTGCCACGGGAATTCCAGCCGAGTTGAACAGGTTAACAGCCGGATTGTCACCAAAGGCATACCGCACCGCAATCGGGTCGGGCACCTCACCGGAATGGACCACCATCGACTTGCCGTCAATTCGCGCCGTCGCCGGATGAAACACCTTGTCCGGGCCGGCCACGGCAAACCCCGTCACGCTGGCTCCCGGCTTGCCTCGCACGACGAGCTTTTCGCCCACGTGATCAAATTGCACCCGCACCCGCGAATCCTCGATCGTCACCGACCGCATCAACGGGCCCATGGGAACAATGTCCTTCCTGTATGTCATCGCGAGTGCCGCCTGGGCCAACCGGTGTCCGACGACCTGCTTGTTTTTCGGATGAATGTCCCGGGCTTCTCCGACATCAATGGTCACTGCCATCCCTGTCGCCGCCGTCTTCAAACCCAACTGCATGCTCTCACGCATCACCGCCCACGACGTGACCGGGTTCGGATCCACACCGCGGGCCTTGAAATTCGGCAATTGCACCCAGAAGAACGGGAAGTCCTCAGCCCCGCCCTGAGCCCATCTCTTCCGCCAGTCGCTAATCAGCAACGGCAGTTGGTGTCGATAGAGCCGGGCCGATGCCAGCGACTTGGCATTGCGCTCGCCCTGGTACCAGATCCCCCCCCGGATTCCGTAACCGACCAGCGGCTGGATCATCCCGTTGAAGAGATTGGCCGGCTTGTTGCGATCCGGGCCGGGCTTTTTCTTCCACGGAGCAAACACCGGGGCCAGGCGGCTGTCCTTTTTCTGCACATCCAGGCTGGTCCAGGCCTCGATTGCGGTTCCGCCCCACGACGAGTTGATCAACCCCACGGGAACCCCCAGTTCCTTGTGCAGGCGACGACCAAAGTAGTACGCGGTGCCCGAGAATCCCGCCACGCTCTGGGGACTGCAGACCCGCCAGGTGCCCTGGCAATCGTCAACGGGAGCCAGCTGAGCGGATTTCTTGACGGTGAACATCCGGAGCTTCGGGAAGTTGGCCGCCGCCTGTTCCGCCTGGGCATCTTTGCAGCGACGTACCGGCATCGCCATGTTGCTCTGGCCACTGGCCAACCACACCTCACCGATCAAAACGTCTTCAATCGTCAACGTGTTTCCGGCCTGGACGACCAGGGAATGGGGGCCACCGGCGGGCAGTTCCGCCAGGGTCACTTTCCATCGTCCATCCTGGTCGGCCCTCGTGGTGTGGACCTGCTTGCCAAAAACGACTCGGACCTTCTCACCGGCCGTCGCGGTGCCCCACACCGGCACCTGGCGATCCCGTTGCAATACCATGTGGTCAGTGAAGATCCCCGCCAGCTTGGCATCCCCGTAAACGGTGCCCGGCAACAGCACTGCTACGAACACCAGTACCCAAGCCCGTGTCAGGCGATGCGTTGGTTGCAGGTCAAAGGAGGTCATGGTGTGGCTCCGGAAGGTGTCGAGACCGCGCAAGGGGCAAACTAGCGGCTTGTCCGGGCGATCGCAACGAGCCGCCGCCAGTCCCGGTCAACCGACTCCTCCTTTACCCGATCCCACCTCCTGCCTAACCTAGCGACTTCGCACGCGTGCTCGAGAACAACCGACCCAACCGGTTGTTGCCAACGAGCACTGCGGGAGGTTCGCGGACGTGACAACCGGCCACAGTTCGAAACCGAAACCCGCCCCGGGCAGTCTCCGGGAACTGGTCCAGGTGGCCCTGCCACTGGTGATCAGTTCGGGTTCGGTCACGCTGATGTATGTCGTGGACCGGATCTTTTTGACCTGGCACAGTCCCGAAGCGCTGGCCGCGGCCATGCCGGCTTCGATGGTGCACTGGACCCTGCTGTCTGTCCCGTTCGGCGTGGCGATGTACACCAACACCTTTGTCTCGCAATACGACGGAGCCCAACGGCCCGATCGCATCGCCGCCTCGCTCTGGCAGGCCATCTACCTCGCCGTCGTGGCCGGTTTTTTGCTGGCACTACTCACCCCGTTGTCCGGGCCAATTTTCGCGTGGGGCAAACACGATCCGGAAGTCCAGGCCCAGGAGGTGCGTTACCTCCGTGTCCTCTGCCTGGGCAGCCTTCCCTTTCTGCTCAGCGGAGCCCTCTCGGGTTTTTTCACCGGCCGCGGACGCACCACCGTGGTGATGTGGGTCAATGTCACCGCGTCGCTGCTGAACATCGGCCTCGACTATCTGCTCATCTTCGGCGCCGGCCCGGTTCCTGGGTGGGGCATCACCGGTGCCGCCATCGCAACCGTGTCGGCCCAGTTCACCGCGGTGGGACTCTACGCCATCGTGTTGCTGAGGCCCGAAACGGTGAAGGAATTCGGGCTGCTGGCCAACCGGCGTTTCGACCGCGAACTGTTCGGCCGCTTCATCAAGTACGGTGTTCCCAACGGCGTGATGTCCCTGGTGGACGTGGCCGGATTCACCGTCTTCCTGCTGTTGCTCGGCCAGATCGGCTCCGATGAACTGGCCGCCACCAACCTCGCCTTCAATATCAACTCGATGGCATTCGTTCCCATGCTCGGGGTGGGCACCGCGGTGATGACACTGGTGGGGCGACGGGTGGGCGAGGGCCGACCGCAACTGGCCATCCGAACAACCTGGACCGCCTTCGGGCTGGCCGCCGTCTACATGCTCGCATTCTCGGCACTGTATCTCAGCGTGCCCGAAATCCTGCTGATGCCCTACGCGGCGATGGCTGATGCTGAGAACTTCGCCCGGGTGCAGAAACTGGCGGTGACACTGCTGCGTTACGTCGCCGTTTACGCCTTCTTTGATGCGATCATCATCGTCTTCAGCTCGGCAGTACGCGGGGCCGGTGACACGCGGTTCGGCTTGTGGCTGACGCTGGTCGCCGCCTGGCTGGTGATGGTCCTGCCCACCTGGCTTGCCGCCCGCAACGGCATGCTGACACTGCACGTTGGCTGGATCGCCTGCACCGGTTTCATCATCACACTGGCCATCGGATTTTTGCTGAGATTCCTCCAAGGGAAATGGCAAACCATGACCGTTCTCGAACCCGATCTCCTGACCAGCACGCGACCACTTCAAGCGGATTCACCACCGGATTCCCAATCCAAATTCACACAGCCTCCCCAGCCATGACCGACAAAGCCCAACTCATCGACGACGCCTGGGATATCCCCGAGGGTGTCACGTACCTGAACCACGGTTCGTTTGGTCCTGCTCCCAGGCCAGTCCGCGAGGCCCAGGCACGATGGACAGCCGAGTTGCAGCGACAGCCAATGGAATTCTTCGTCCGCCGCCTCGAGGGATTGCTGGACGAGGCCTGTGCGGCGCTGGGGCAATTCGTCGGTGCCGACGCACGCGACCTGGTGCTGGTGGACAACGCCACCGCCGGAATGAACATCGTTGCCCGCAGCGTCGAGTTGCAACCGGGTGACCAGGTCCTGTTGACCGATCATGAATACGGAGCCGTGCGTCGGCTGTGGCAAAAGACCTGCCAGGCGGCCGGAGCCGAACTGGTCGTCCGCCGGTTGCCCTGGCCACTGCTCGAGGACGACTCGGCCGAACAACTGGTCGAACATCTCGTCGCATCGATCACCGACCGCACGCGGTTGCTGGTCGCCAGCCATGTCACGTCGGCCACGGCCACCACGCTGCCAATCGCTGCGATCTGCCAGGCCGCCTCGCAACGCGGTGTGCCAGTCTGTGTCGACGGTCCACACGCAGTCGCCATGCTCCCGCTGGCCATCGATCAACTTGGTTGCGACTACTACACCGCCAGTTGCCACAAGTGGCTCTCGGCACCCTTTGGGAGCGGGTTCCTGTGGGTGAGACGACGACACCAGCCTCGCATCCGGCCGGCGATCACGAGTTGGGGTGGCAGTGTCGGGGGACGCGACTCGTCGTGGAAGGACGAATTCACCTGGGGCGGTACCCGTGACCCGGCCTGCTGGCTGGCGATCCCCGAGGCCATCTCGTTCCTGGAAGACCATGGGATCGAGAGCTTCCGCGATCAAACACACGACCTGGTCAACACCGCCCGGCGACAACTGCTCGAGTTGACCGGGCTGCAATCACCACTGCCCGAAAGCAGGCAGTGGTACGGGCCCATGGCCATCGTGCCCCTGCCACCCAACCCTGACGCGACGACCGGGCACGGTCACGTCGATCCGCTGCAACGGACTCTCCAGCAGCAGTTCGGGATCGAGACTCCTGTCACGACGTTGCACGAACACCGTTACATCCGCATCTCCTGCCACCTCTACAACACCGCCGCAGACATCGATCACCTGGTGGGTGCCTTGTCGGAATCGCTGCCCGGCTGATCCGTCCCGGTCGTGATCTGGACCGTCACCGACCCGGTGTTGTCCGACAGTTCGCTCAGAAAATCATTCAACCGCAGGAACAGGATTCCCGAGGTCTCCGGCACCAGTTTCCCCTGGCTGCCCAGCGAAACCACGCGGGGCGGCTTGTCCGATGTCACCCGGTCCGGCTGCACCACACCCACCAACCGTCCCAGCGGCAACCCGGCGTGGTAGCGAAAACTGATGCCCCCGGCCGTGCTGATCCACGGCCTGGGTTCGCGAGCCAGGATGAAACGTCCGCTGGCCGCCAACTTCACGTTCGCGCCCTTCTCGACACGCACACCGGTCGACTGCCATCCCCGATCAGCGGCCACCACCACCATCGTCCCCTCGGGGGACAACGGCGCGGATCGAACGAAACGGATCGCTGCCCGTCGGAAATCAAACCCGGGAACCATGTCTCGAGCAGCCAGTTGCCACTCGAACTGCAACACATCCGACCGCGATCCCAGTACCCGCTCCAGGGCCGCGTCAAACTTCCCGTCACCAAGGTGCTTGCCCAGTTCCCGGAAACCGGTGCTGTACGTCGGGTGAGATGCCAGGAAGCGGCAATACGCCCACGACCAGGCGTAGGTCTCGATCTTGCTGTGCTCGGTCGTCCACAACCGTGATATCAATTCAAAACGAGGCACCCGCCCGCGACGCACATCCCGGCGCATCATCCCCAATCGACCCCAGCCCGGGAGTTGCCGGGTATCGGTCGGCATCACGCCAAAGTGGAAACGCCCGGTCCGCGGATCGACCACGTGAGTGGCATACAGTTCCGCGGTGCCTTCCAGGTACCACGCGGGAAGCATCGGTCCACCACGGGTGGTCATGAAGCAGTGTGTCGCCTCGTGAATCATCAGGTGCCGACGGTAGTAGTCACCCTTCTGGTCCTTCATCCAGAAACGGTGCCCCTGGTGCTTGCCCGGATGATCGCCCTCCAGGAACTCCTCGATCGACCTGGGCAACAGGCCAGCCCGCGAGAAATCCTCTGGCTGGACCATCACGCAACCAATGATCCGACGCCCGGCCGAGTTGGCCGGTGGCGGACCGAACTCCGCAACCCACGTCTTCCACGCCGTGTCGAATGCCTGGACCAGCATCCGGGCGGTCTTTGGCTGCACGTCGGTGTGCAACACGAGATGACCGGTCTCGTACCTGGTGATCTCACCGCCGGGCAACGGAAACGCCAGGACGTGCCACCCCAACACCATCACCACGGCCGGCAACAGGCGGGCAGCGATTCGACGTGGTCGGTGCATTTGAGTTCGCCGGGTTTGGAAGCGGTGCTTTCGGCAGAGTACAATTCGTCCTGCAACGACGGAAGACCACTGCGGAACGAGAATCACCATGGCCGACTTCATCTACAGCCTCAACTCGAGCACCATCCGACCAACTCCGATCCTGGAGAAGATCGCGATCGCCGGCCGGACCGGTTACGGGGCCATCGAACTCTGGCACGATGACATCGACCTCCACCTGCTGACCGGCGGCACGCTGGCCGACATCCGCAAGGCGGCCGACGACAACGGACTGGAAGTGCCCACGACGATCTTTCTGAAGGGCTGGTGGGACACAACCGGCGAGGAATACGAACAGGAGATCGACGAGATCAAGAGACGACTCGAACAGTCGATCGGCGTGGGAGCCACCTACGCCATTGGCGGACCGCCGCTGGGTGAGGTCGATTTCGAACTGGGGGCCCGTCAATACGCCCGGCTGCTGGAAGTCGGACGCGAATTCGGCGTGAAACCGATCATGGAATTCCTGGGGTTCAGCCAGCAGGTGAATTCGATCGAGGCGGCACTGCGGGTGATGCAGGGCAGTGCAGATGCCGACGCCACCACTGTCCTGGATCCATTCCACATCTACCGGGGTGGTGGCGATGTCGAATCGATCACCAAGCTGACCGCCGACCAGATCGCCATCTCGCACTTCAACGACTGCATCGACACCAAGCCCCGTGAAGAACAACACGACCCCGACCGGGTCATGCCCGGCGACGGCATCTTTGACCTGGCCCGTTACTGCCAACTGCTCCGTGAGGTCGGCTACAACAAGTGGCTCTCGCTGGAACTCTTCCGTGAAGACCTCTGGGAACGGGACCCCGAGGAGGTCGCTCGCGAGGGACTTGAAAAAATGCAGGCCGTCGTCGAGGCCTGACCTCGACACGGTATTCGCTATCGGCTCGCCGCGAGATAGTCGGCCAACGCGGTGATGTGCCGGACAAACACGTCGGTTGAAATCACCCGGGTCGCCTCCGGGCCGTTGCCCTGGTAACGCAGTTCACCCATCTCGACCCACGCGCCACGAGCGTCCATCGCGTTGATCGCGGTGGCCGCTCGTTGCTGGACCGCCGCGGTCAATTTCCGCGGCTTCGGGCGAACCACTCGGCTGGCATCCACCGGCTTCAACGGTCCGGCCCGCTTCGCGCGGCGCCAGGCTGCCTCGATCGAGTCCAGGCTCGATCCAACCTGGAACCCGTAATGCGTCGGCAAATCGTCGTCGGTGTAGACCAGCTCGTACTTCATGGTGAAATACAGCGGCCGGTTGGTTTTCAATTCGTAGAACCGGGCCAGCCTCCCCTTGGAGATTTCCGAGGCCTTGAGATATTTCAACGCCGGTGACACGGCATTCAGAAAGTCCTCACGACCGGTCTTCTGGTACAGGTAGATCAGGGTCCGCATCACCCCTTGTGACTCGCCACCGGTCACCGAAGGCGGCTCGAACTTTCGGGCCCAGGCCGGGTGCATGTCGAGGTCGTATTGCTGGGCCCAGGCGGGTTGCGGGGCCGGCATCTGGGCCAGCAGGATGAAGTCGCCGGCCTTTTCAGCCGCGGCCTGGTACTTCGCCTTCCCGTAAATCTCCCGCGCCTCGATCATCGTCCGAACAACATCCGCGATCGAGTTGTCGTTGAAGGTGTAGAAGGTGTAGTAGCGTTTCTTGGGATAGACGCGTGACCAGGTCGACTGGTAACTCGCACGACGGACCGGAAATTTTTCCGCGACGGGAAACTCCTCGTACCGCTGGGACCACGCCCCGTTGGGAAACTGCGCCTTGATCAGCGCCTCCAGGGCATATTCCACGGACTGGTGAACCCGGCTGTCCTTGTAGCCAAGAGCTCGATCCAGGTGCATCAGGTATCGCAGCGCCGACTGGGTGGTGTTGTCATCAAGAGTCGTGCGATTGCGACCCCGCGGATTGCCGTCAACTCGATAGGCGTAGTTCTTCCGCCGCTGCGGGTCGGTCTCGATCCGGTAGTCCCATCCCCCCGACCGCAGTTGGCCGTTGACCAGGTGGTGCCCGGCATGGACAGCCGCGTCACGAAGCACCCGGTCACCACATGTCAACCAGGCTCCCAGCAATCCCTCGCCAACCGTCGGTGTCCCGGGTGGCTGCACCCACGACGTGCCCCGTTCAGCCTTTCCCTCGCCCTCCCGACGCGTCAGATCCTCACTGTACCGCCACAGGTAACCACCGTCGGCCGAGACTTTTTCGCGAAAGAAACCGACCGCCTTGTGCAATGCCGCGGTGGCACTGGCCCTGGTCAAGGGCTTGGCACCGAATGCCGGCGAGGTGATCACACCCAGCAGCGCCAGTGCAATCATCGTGTGACGAACCATCACGAGTCTCCAGTCAAAAGAAATTCTCCGGCCAGTCTAACTCGACGGTGGCACCTTTGCGCCCGCCGCATCTCTTGACCCACATTTCGCCAGAGATAGAATCGTGGCAGTCGATTCGGCCTCGGTTGGATCGATCGGTAGGGGCCGTAGCTCAATTGGTTAGAGTACCGGACTGTCGATCCGGGGGTTGCGGGTTCAAGTCCCGTCGGCCTCGCTCCTGATAACCCGCCGTCGCGTCGCGACGGCGGGTTTTTTCGTCCACGCATGTTTTGGCACGTGGTCGTGATAGAATCTCCGTGGTCCGCCAGATTCCGGTTCTCATCCGATGCCCACCCTCGACATTCACCAGTCAGACAACCTGCCCCAGCTCGAACAGTGGGACGAGGGATCTTTCGAACTGATCTACATCGATCCCCCGTTCAACACCGGACGCGAGCAATCCCGACGACGGCTGAAGACCGTCCGTGATGACACGGGAGATCGAACCGGTTTCGGCGGTCACAGGTACCGGACCGAGGAACTCGGCCGACAGGCGTTTGCCGATGCATTCGACGACTACCTCGCCTTCCTCGAACCGCGGCTCCGACAGGCTCACCGGTTGCTGACGCCCACCGGCAGCTTCATGTTGCACCTGGACTACCGCGAGGTGCACTACGCCAAGGTGCTGTTGGACGGGATCTTTGGACGGGACGCGTTCGTCAACGAGATCATCTGGAGCTACGACTACGGCGGACGCACGAAAAAACGTTGGTCGCCCAAGCACGACAACATCCTGTGGTACTCCCGCACTCCCGGCCAGTACACCTACCGCTACGACGACATCGACCGCATTCCCTACATGGCCCCCGGCCTGGTCGGCCCGGAAAAAGCCGCACGCGGCAAGACACCCACCGACTCGTGGTGGCACACAATCGTCAGCCCCACCGGCAAGGAACGGACCGGTTACCCCACCCAGAAACCACTGGGTATTCTCGAGCGAATCGTCCGGGTTCACAGTGATCCCGGCGACACGATTCTCGACTTCTTTGCCGGCAGTGGAACGACCGGAGAAGCCGCACTCAAGCACGACCGCAACGCCGTGCTGGTTGACGACAACCCCGAGGCGATCGCGGTGATGGTCGAAAGATTGTCGAGATTTGAACCGGTGGTGCACCACGACGACGACCAGCGGGCCACCGCCTGAACTACGGCAAGCTCACGCCCAACCGCGCCGAGTGTTCGACGATCTGCTGCCAGGCCACCGGGTCCACCGGCACCCCGGCCGATTCACGCTGCTGCCTGGCCCGGAATTCCAGTTCACCGGGAACCAGCACCTCCTCGACCCCCGGTGCCGGTTCCGCACTCTTCATGTACTCCCGTGTCCCGGACACCAACTGCCTGTAGGTGTCGAGATCCACGAAGCGGGACGGGTCAATCACCACGAAACAGACTCCATTTCCCCCCGTGCCAGGATCATCACACGCCAATCCTGCCAACGAGCTGCCCAGCAACTCGACGAACAACCCCAATGCGTACCCCTTGTGAGCCGCCACACCACCCAGGGGCAGGATGCCTCCACGAGGCGGACCGTAGAACTGTTCCGGATCGGTGGTTGGTTGGCCCTGGGCGTCCTGCACCCATCCCTCCGGCAGCTTTTCACCACGGTTCCGATAGACCCGGATCTTCCCCTCGGGTGTCACCGATGTCGAGAAGTCGGCCAGGATCGGATCGCCCTGTGTCGGGAACGCGTACGCGATCGGATTGGTGGCCAGCCGGCCCTCCCGGCCTCCCGCCGGCAACACGAAGTGACCGTGGATCGGAGAATTGCAGGTCGCCAATGCCACCAGCCCACCCTCGGCGGCCTTCTGCACATAGGCCCCCAGTCGTGCCACGTGGTTGCACCTTCGGGTCACCACGCAGCCTGTGCCCGATTCCGATGCCAACTCGATCGCCGTCTCCATCGCGCGCACACCACCCACCGGCCCAAAACCCAGCCCACAATCGACAACAGCCGATGTCGGGGATCGCTTGTCCACGGTGATCTCGGCTCCCGGTACGATCGAACCCTCGGCCACGAAACCCAGGTATTCGGGCAGCCTCAGGATGCCGTGGGAATCGTGACCAAGCAGGCTGCTCTCGACCAGGTGCTCGGCCACGATCGCCGCCTCCTCGGAGGTTGCCCCAGCGGCAACCAGCAATTCGCGAGACAGCGATTCTAGATCCGGAGCGGAAATCAGCTTGGTTTCAGGCATTTTCTTCGAACTGGACTGAACTAAAATCGAGTGATAATAAGCGTATTTCTCGAGTCGCGTTGGCTACATAAGTGCCGATGGATATAATCGGGACACCATCAAACCGCCGGACAGCTTCCCATGTTGAAGATCCTCGGACCAGCCAACGACAACGAAGCACTCTGCGACGGACTGTCGCGTCGGAACTTCCTGCAGGTCGGAGGATTGGGAACCGGGCTGAGCCTGGCAGGACTCCTGGCGGCCGAAGCGGCCCAGGGCAAGCTGCCCTCGGCCAAGTCGGTGATCTTCATCTACCTGGTCGGTGGCCCGCCACACCAGGACATGTTCGACCTGAAGCCGGAAGCCCCCGCGGGCATTCGCGGCGAGTTCAACCCGATCCCGACCAACGTACCAGGCATCGAAATCGGCGAGCACCTGCCCAAGCTGGCGGGCATGATGGACAAGTTCAGCATCATCCGCTCGATCTGCGATGCCCAGCCCGAACACAATGCCTTCCAGAGCTACACGGGTCGCAACCAGCGATTGCCGATGCCCGTGGGTGGCTGGCCGACTCCCGGTGCCGTCGCCAGCAAGTTGCTGGGCCCGCTGCACCCCAGCGTGCCACCGTATGTCAGCCTCTGCTACACCTGCACGCATGGTCCATACAATGAACCCAACCCAGGATTCCTGGGCGTGCCGCACTCGCCATTCCGCCCGCTGGGACCTGGCCGAGCCGACCTGATTCTCAATGGAATCACGCACGACCGACTCGGTGACCGGGCCCTGCTACGAACAAGCCTCGACCGGTTCCGCCGCGAGGCCGACACCAGTGGCATGATGGCCGGTCACGATGCCTTCACCCAGCAGGCCCTGGGAGTTCTCACCTCCTCGCGACTGGCCAACGCCCTGGACATTTCCCAGGAGAGCGAGGCCACCCGGGCCCGTTACGGCAAGGGAAACACCAAGGTGATGATCGATGGCAACGGAGCACCGCGGGTGCCCCAGAGCTTCCTGGCCGCCCGGCGATTGGTCGAAGCGGGTGCCAGGGTCGTGACGGTCAACTACAGCAAATGGGACTGGCACGGTGCGTCATACGGGACGATCTTCAACCGGCAGCGTGAAGATCATCCGGTGCTCGACAAGGCCCTGACCGCCCTGATGGAAGATCTCGAAAACCGCGGGCTGCTCGAGGACACGCTGGTCGGCGTCTGGGGCGAATTCGGCCGGACTCCCAAGATCAACAAGGGCGTCGGTCGCGACCACTGGCCACGAGTCTCATTCGCCCTGCTCGGCGGTGGTTCACTCAACCACGGACAGGTCATCGGTGCCACCGACAAGCTGGCCGGCGAACCGGTCGCCCGCCCGGTGAAGTTCTCGGAACTCTTCGCCACCCTGTACCATCACCTCGGCCTCGACACGTCGACCGCCACGGTCAACGACTTCCAGGGACGACCGCACTACCTGGTCGCCGACGGATCCGCACCGATCCGCGAGTTGATCTAGCCGCGGCGAGCCCGGAACCAGGCCACGCTTTTTTCCTGGACCGGCACCGAGGGATCGGCTGCAAAATCGAGGAACCCCGGCCAGTCGCGGTGCGATTCCACGATGTGCTCCCGGCGGAGTGCTGTCGCCTCGCCGCGTCTCAGCACAATGATGTTCTGGCCCCACGGTTCACGGCCCGGTGCAACCACGCCTCCCAGGCAGCCCGCCTGGACAAATCCCAGGCCCAGTTCCTCCAGTGTCTTGAAAACCCGTTCCAATGGATTCCAGGCCACGTCCATTGGGTGGCCGGTCGAGAGGACAAGGTACCCGTCGTGGGCCAGGCCCTCTGCCAGCCGCTGGAGTCCCTCGAGTCCACTCCCGATCTCCTCGGGCAACACATCCACTGCCACGATCAGCCCAAAATCTCTTCTCTCACCACCAGGCAACAAATCGGCCTCGACCAGTTCCACGTTGCGGTCCAGTGCCGCACACCGCCGCCGGCCCAGTTCCAGCGCCGCGAGGCTCAGATCACTGCCGACCATCTCCAGTTCCGCGTGACGGGCCCACCACGCCGAGAGATATCCGGCGTGACAACCCGCATCCAACACCGGACCGGTGATTCCCCGGTCCATCACCAATTCATCAACAAACGCGGCGGCATCGACAATCACCGGACGACGATGGGAGTGAACACGGCCCAGCAACCGCTCGTCTGCCACGAGGTCGAAAAACGCACTTTCGGCCATCCTGTTCTCCGGACCGCCATCCACCTCCGCCGCCACGTACGCGCGGTGCACCTGGACAAACCGATTCACCAATCCGGAGGGGCACTCGCGTTCCAGCCGCTCCCACCAGTCCGGGCATTCCAGCGACCCGACCTCGATCCCCCAGGCCTCACGGAGTTCGGTGTCCAGTTGCACCAGGTCCCGTCGTTCCAACACCGGTCAAAGGCTCTCGAGAAATTGCAGAAGAACAGCCCGATCATCCGCATCCAGGGGCGTCTTCAGGCCATGGCCGAACCGACCGATCACCTCGCCCAGGTCCCGGGCCCGGTTGTCGTGAAACAATCCGTCCCGCTGGCTGACTCCTCGCAACGAGGGCGGGTTGAAACGACGCCGACCCAACTCGTCGGAAATTCCCACGTCGTAGGTGCGACTCGAGGTGTAGGACGGCGGAGAGTGGCACCCGGCACAACCGGCTCGCTGAAAGACCACCCTCCCCCTCGCCACCGCCTGGACGTCGTGGGTGCCCCGTGCACGAGCCACCGACGGAGCTGTTGGCAACGACTTCAGGTAGGCGGCGATGTCCTCGGCATTCCGCGGGTCAATCGTTTCACCACGCATCGTCAACTTGACCGACTTGGCCACCTGCTCTGCCAGAGTCTTGATCTCCCCGTTCCAGGCCCACGGCCCGGTCGCTCCACTTCCCAATAGAGACAGGACCTTCTTGGGAGCCCCGAAACCGCCGTCGCCGAGCGTATCGCTGAGCCCTCCATTGGTGTGGCCGCGGGTGTGACAACTGCGACAACTGATCCAGCCATCGCTGGAGAGCCGCGAGTCGTTAAACAATTGCTCGCCGCGGTCGATGGACGTCGGTTTCGCCGGCGGACCCAGTGAAATCGTGGCCAGCACCTCCAGCGGTGCCAGTTGGACCAGCGAGACCGTGTCGGCAAACCGACCGGTCACCCAGGCTCGTGTCCCGTCGTCGTCCAGCGACAGGGACGAGGGCCCCAACCCCACGGCCTGGCGACCGTAGTACTGGATTCCATCGGTACTTGTCACCAACTCGTGAACACCCGAGAGCAACACCACTCGCAGGTTGTCCCTGGCCAGGGTGATCGACACCGGGTCACCGGCTGCCCGGTCGGGAATGCCGACATAGTCCAGGCCAAGACGCGAGTCGAGCCGATCGGACCCCGCGGTGATGGCATCGATCGGAATCGTGCGGATCACATTCAGCATCACACCGCCCCAGTGAACGCCCCCCCGGGTCGTCTCGGCTTTCGAATCGAGCAACTGGTGAGGTATCAGCACGCCACGACGGTCGGCGGTCAGGGACATCCGACCGATGTTGTGACCCAGCAGGGATCGGATCAATGCGGGTCGCTGCAGGTGTGAGTCACAGATCGCCATCCTCCCACCAAAGGTGGCAGCAACCAGCCATCGCCCGTCCGGAAGTTCCAGTAGGTGGCCCGGGGCAAAGGGCAGATCGAGCGTGCGGACACGGCGACCGACGCCGTCGGCCGTCCAGTCAACCAGCGTCAACCGTCTCGACCACAACGAGCCGACGACCGCACGGTGACCATCGGCCGATGCAGCCACCGACACCGGGTATCCCGAAACCGGCACCCGCCAGGACACATCGAACCGCTCGCTGCAGCCAATCGCGATCAACTCGCCACCAGCCTCGTCGGTTGCCAAAACCCAGTCGCGTCCCGGCACACGGGCCAGGGCGGACAATCGCCCGCCAATGTCGATCTCGGTGATCACCCGTCGTGAGCGACGATCGATCACCGAGACCGACCCACTGCGACGATTGGCCACCAGCACGTGGCTCCCCGAGGGCGACCGAACCACGTCAACGGGACGCCGGATCCGCGAAGACGGGGTCGCCCCGAGGGCCGAAGTGGCCAGCAGTAATGGCAGCAGGAACCAGCGAATCATGGGACCCGAGTTTAGCAGATCCGGGCGTCCACGAGAGATCGGTTCAGCGGGACCCAGTTCGAGTTGTCCACGCCGTGACCCAACCGGGATGACAGCAACGCACCCCGATGGCTATCCTGTCGATTCGAAGGATCCTCAACCTCACCAACGAGGTCGCGTGCATGCACCGCCACGCACTCACACTGCTGACCGCCTCCCTGCTCGCATCGCCCCTGTTGGCCGCGGCCCCCAAGGACGGCTGGTACCGCAATCTCAACGAGGCACGGAAAGCCGCCAGTGACTCGGACCGCCCCCTGTTTGTCGTGTTTCGATGCGAGACCTGACCCGAATGCTGGGTCTGGGATGAGCAGGTTGCTCATGAGGACAAGCGGATCGCGGCGAAGCGTCGTCGCTTTGTCTGTGTGCGCATCACCCGGCTGAGCGGAATCAACCTCAACCGTTTCATCTTCGACATGGACGTGACCTGGAACGGGTTCTTCACCGATGCCGAGTTGAATGTCTACAGCCGCTACGGTGGTCGAGATGACGGCGAGCCGGAAGCTCGAATGAGCGTGGATTCCCTGCTGAGAACGATGGACGAGGTACTGGCCGAACACGACCGGAAAATCGGCAGCAGGAGATTCCAGCCGACACTCCAGGGACGACAGACACCCGGGGACATCCCGCTGCTGAAAGCCAACCATCGCGGATGCGTCCGCTGCCACATCGCTCGAGAATACCAGCTGCTGCAATCATTCCACGACAAGACATTCTCCCGCCGGGAACTGTTCCGTTTCCCGCCACCAGAAACCCTGGGAGTGAGCGTGGAACGTGACCACGGACACCGGGTGAAATCGGTGGAATCGAAATCGGCAGCCGCCGCCGCCGGAGTCAAACCCGGTGACGTGATCACCCGCATCGGCGAGACACCGATACACTCCGAGTACGACATCCGCTTCGGATTGGACCAAGCCACGCGCAAGGGATTCGACGGGCAACCGATTGCCTGGACCGTACAACGTCCCATCGACACCGGCAGGCCGCGGCCGTTGACACTGACGCTGAAACCCAAGCGGGGCTGGTGGACATACGACATCGGCTGGAAGATGTCCCTGAGGAGTGCCCCGTTCCGGACCGGCATGCGGGGCTACAGCCTGGCCCCTTCCCAGAGAAAAGACCTGGGCCTGTCGGTGGAAACCCTCGGCGTGAAGATCTCCAGCATCTACTCCGACGGGTTCGGACGCAGCGTGGGCCTGCAAAAACGCGACGTGGTGGTGGGCATTCCCGAACCGATCGGGCGAGTGCGGCTGTTCGACACGTTCCTGGGTCACCTGCTCAGGCGACACCAGCCCGGCGACACGGTTCGACTGACCGTGCTGCGAAACGGCAAGAGGATCACCGTCTCGGGGAAGTTCCCCGAGTGGTTCACCGCGGAAACCTCGGTGCCCTGAACCCGTATCGCCGGACCGACCATCACCAACGGGCAGGCTAAACCACCCGGGCCTCGGGCAACGGGTCATCCACGGCTGTCCTGTCTTCGTGCAACCCATTGTGGGCCGCGGTGCCGCCCCACATCTGCCATCCGTCGTCGGCCGGGTCTCCCGTCTCGAAAGCAACCAGGTCGCCACGAGCCGTACCGGCGATGCACCAGCCGGAGGTGACCGCGGGGGGAAAGACCAGGGCGGATCCGACACGAACCTGCCACAGTTCCCGTCCCGTCTCCTGCCCGAAGCAGTGAACAACACCCCGGTCGGTGCCGACAAACACCTTGTCGCCGGCAAGTGATGGAGGAGTCACGAGACTGTCAACCGGAGCATCCTCGTCCACCAACCGATGCTCCCAGGCAGTCTGGCCGGTTTCGAGATCAACACACTTCAACGTGCTGCCCATCGACGAGAACTTACGGTTCCCCGAGATGAACGGCTTGGACCCCTGGAAACTCCAGACCCCCGCCACCGTCGATCGACCCAGTGAACGCTCGGCCTGGTGCATCTTGGAATGGCCCTTGAATGACGCGAAACCGACAGTCGCGTCCTGGTCACTGTCACTGCGGAACTTGGCCGAGCGGCGACGACGGTGCTTCAGGTCCAGGTACTCCGCCTTCTGACGAGTCGCCTCGTGAGTACTCTGGCCCAGGCCGGACGTGTCCAGGTAGGCCTGCACCTCCCACGAATCTCCCCATTCCTCCGGCCGCGTGCCGGGCTCCGATCGTGGATCAACCGGCGCCGACCCCCGAGAGTGTTCCGCGTCCTTCTGGCTGAAGTGGCATTCGCCTCGATGAATCGTTGGCGCCGAGGTTGCTCGACGATCGGCCTGCCACTCGAGATGCCCACTGCGAGCGTCGACGCACCAGATCCGACCATCGAGCGTACTCGCGTACACCTTGTCACCGGAGACAACCGGGGCCGTGATCACCTCACCACTGATTCCCACACGCCACAGCGGTTCTCCATCCTTCAGGCGAAACGCGGCCAGCTGATGCTGGCGATCACCACGGCTGTCGGGATAGACCATCAGGACCCTGCCGTCGGCGATCGCCGGCATGCTCATCAACGGATCCCCCAGCCACCGTTTCCACGCCGGAATCCCCTCGACTGTCAACACCTCCAATTCACAACTCTCGGTGTTGAACGCAACAAAACCCTCGGCCACTGCCGCGGCCGTCGGCCCGTCGTCGGCCGTGCGATAGAACCACTCCAATCCGCCATCGGACAGGTTGAAAGCGTAGAACTCGTGACTGCCGAAACCGCCACCGACAAACGCCCGTCCATCGACCACGGCCGGCGTCGCCAGTGGCCGTCCTCCCGGCAAACGCCGCTTCCAGCCTCGCCCCACCACAGCCTCGAACCGAGTCAACTCCGCCAACTTCGGTGCCCCCCCAGGCCCCCGTCTTCCCGAACCCGTCATCACGCCATCCTCCAACAACTCCCGTTCATTTCACCCGGCACACACTCGCACCCGGCCTTCAATAGTGTTATTGTTACACTATGTTAGTGTTTAAGCAACACGAACTGATCAGGTTCGGAACAATCTCCCGGGAAGGTTGACCGGGATCGGGAGGAGGTGTTTCAATCACACGAACCAGATCTTGTGGAAGCGACAAGCGAGAACAGCCCATGGGCCCGGGCCAAAAGACAAAAGACAAGACGTACTGCTACAAGTTCCCGATGGTGTCGGTGACGGTCGATTGCGTCATCTTCGGTTGGGACAGCGACGGGCTGCACGTGCTGTTGATCGAGCGGGGCGAGAAGCCTCACGAGGGCCAGTGGGCATTGCCGGGTGGCTTCATCCGTGCCGGGGAAGAGGATCTCGAGGAAGCCGCCCGCCGGGAGTTGTCCGAAGAAACCGGAATCGGTTCTCCCCGCCACCTCGAACAACTGGGCACCTACGGTCATCCGGATCGGGATCCCCGGGAAGAACACGTGATCACCGTCGCCTACATCGCCCTGATCAAACGAGACGAACACAGGCCACAGGGAGGCACCGACGCCCGATCGGCCCACTGGATTCCGATGGAAGAGGCACGCCGCAAGACACTGGCCTTCGATCACGACAAGATTTTCTCCGACGCGGTTGAGCGGCTGTACAACAAGCTTCGCTACGACCCGCTCGGCTTCAACCTGCTGCCCAACAAGTTTCCACTGCGTGACGTGCAGCAACTCTACGAGGCGGCCATTGGTCACGAAGTTGACAAGCGGAACTTCCGCAAGAAGTTGCTCGAGACGGGGTTGCTGGAAGACACCCAGGAGATCGAGACCGACGTCAAACACCGGGCAGCCAAGCTGTATCACTTCAACTGGATGGCCTATCAGAAACGGCGGGCGGAGGGATGGAAGTTCGATATCTGATCCTGCCGCGGAAATTCCGCGGAACAGACGCCCTGCTGTTTGTGCTGGCCAGTTCGACGCTGCTGCCGGGCACCCCGGCCCCGTCGGCCGAACAACCCGCCTGGCATCGACACACGATCGACGCCGCCGACCGGACCAGGGGGAAACGGGGTGCCGATGGTGTCCGGGTGGCTGACATCAACGGGGACGGGCGACTGGATGTCACCACCGGCTGGGAACAGGGAGGAGCCATTCGCGTGGCCCTGAACCCCGGCCCGGCCGCATCACGACGCCCCTGGCCGGCGGTGACTGTCGGCCAGGTCCGCTCGCCCGAGGACGCCGTCTTCGTCGATCTCGATTCCGACGGCCAGCTCGATGTGGTCAGCAGTTGCGAAGGGAACACGCGCCAGGTCTTTGTCCACTGGGCACCCGCCGACCGCCGCCGGCAACGTGACCCGAAAGCCTGGACCACGGGCTCGATTCCCTCGGTGGCGAAGAAACAGGCCTGGATGTACGCATTGCCGATGGACATCGACGGGCGAAACGGCGTCGACCTGGTCGTTGGCTCCAAGGGACAATCCGCGGGGGTCGGCTGGCTCGAATCTCCGGAGAATCCCCGCGATCTCTCGGGCTGGAAATACCATCGTCTCGAGAACGCCGGCTGGATCATGTCGCTGGAACCTCGCGACATCGACAAGGATGGCGACACAGACGTGGTCGTCTCGGACCGACGCGGGCCACGCCGGGGCGTGTACTGGCTGGAGAACCCCGGCCCGGCCGCCGCGAGACGGAACAGCAAGTGGACCCGGCACGACATCGGCGCCCGGGGCGTCGAGGTGCTCTTCCTGGCCCTCGGCGACCTCGACCAGGACGGACGGCTCGACGTGTTGACCGCCGCCCGCGAGAGCCGACTGCTGTACTGTCGCCGCACTCGTGACGGGTGGGCCGAACACTCGATCCCATTGCCCGACAAGTTCCGCTACGGCAAGGGCGTCGCGATTGGCGACATAGACGGAAACGGACAACCCGACGTCGTCATGGCCAATCGGGGCGACCCGAAGAAACGGGCTGTCAGCTGGATGAGTTACCGCGACTCACCGACATCGGGCAACTGGGTCACCACTCGTATCAGCGATGCAGCCGGGTCGAAGTTCGATCTCATCCAGTTGATCGACATCGACGGGGACGGCGACCTGGACGTGATGAGTTGCGAGGAGGTCGCCAACCTCGGCGTGTTCTGGTACGAGAACCCGAGGAAGTGAGAGCAGCCTGGACCCGGGTGACCGGCCGGCTCATTTTCCGACGGTGATGTTCGAGAGTTGCTCGATCTTCAGCCGCGGTTTGCCAACCCGATCGGTCAGCCCACTCTCCAGGGTTCCGGTGACGTAGACCACGTCATTGTCCTGCAGGGCCTCGAGCCGCGGGTCGTCGCCCAGGCTGATGTCGCCTCCGTAGGGATCGTCCTGGCTCGGCGTCGGAGCGTACATCAGGTGCCAGGCACCATCTGTCTTGTCGTATTCGACGGTTCCCTTGAACCACTTGTAGGCGGCCGTGTCGTACCCGTAGTTCGATTCGTTGATCGTCGGAACGGTGCTGGGAGCCGGGTCGATTGGTTGAGCCGAGGCGGGTGCCGTGAATGCGGCAGGTGCCGTTGTCTTGGTCTCGTTCTTGGCCT
>CAZYAZ010000001.1:49708-103943 GCA_964646205.1 uncultured Planctomycetaceae bacterium
CTCGTTCTTGGCCTGGATCACTGCGCCGGCCGAACCCTCCAGGTCACCCGTCAGGTTCCCTCCTGCGGGGATCCGCAGTGACGACGATTTCGCGGCTCCGTCACCGGCCTCGATCGACTCCTGTCCGGCAGCTCCGGCCGCCGAATCCGTCGGATCCTGGTACCTCGGAACCGGCTGAGCGGCCGCGGGAGTTCCCACCGGCGTCGGTGTTGCCAGAACAGGCGGAGCCAACTGTGGCTGGATGACACCAGCGGGTGTGGCGGCCTGCGGGCCAATGGGAACCACACCGTTGGGGTACGGCTGCCCGGGAATCGCAGCACCTGTAGGCGAAATGCCAGGTGCAATGCTCGGTGTCGGTACCGTCGACATCACTTCCGGATAGCCACCGTAACCGTAGGGATTGTACGAGTAGCAGCCGGAAAGCACGGCCAGGACAACAGGGGCCAACAGGCCACCCACAAATAACCGGATCAAACGATTGGTCATCACGCACATCCTTGTGATCGTGTGGTCTCGAGAACGACCGTTGAGACCCGCCGGAGCGGAATGAGAGAGGATCAAGTCGCGAAATTGTAAAAA
The DNA here is from genome assembly GCA_964646205.1 of uncultured Planctomycetaceae bacterium. GTDB lineage: Bacteria > Planctomycetota > Planctomycetia > Planctomycetales > Planctomycetaceae > UBA8437. The sequence continues at coordinate 50,288 of CAZYAZ010000001.1, forward strand.
TCGCGAGAAGTGTGTCCAGAGGAATCCTGGGATGGTGCCCGTTTACCGACCCACCACGCCCGTTAACCCCACGGGAGCAGGGCCGCCCGTTGCACCGCACCGGTGTCCTGATCGGCAAACGCCTGGTCGACCTCGGTCAGCGGATAGCTGTGCGAGAGAACCCGGTCGAAGGGGTAGCGGGTGGCCGATTCGGAGAGCATCTGCAGCGCCGCCTGCAGGCTCTCGGGGCGATACCACATCATGCCCAGGATCGTCTTGCCACCGTGAACCAGTTGCGAGGGATCCAGGGTCACGGTCTGTCCCTGGTTGATGTTGCCGATCTCCAGCAACGTCCCACCGTGGGCCAGCATCCCGATCGCCTCGGGAACGGCCTCCGCCTTGCCCACCAGTTCCATCACCAGGTCCGCCCCGTCCCCCTCGGTCAGTTCCAACACGCGTCGCACCCGGTCACCGGTGGTGGGAAACTCGTTGAGATCGATCACCTGGTCGGCCCCGAAGGCCAGTGCCAGTTCCAGTCGGCTCTCGACCCCATCGATCACGATCACCTGGCTGACCCCCCGTTCCCGTGCCACGGCAACGGCATTGAGTCCCAGCCCCCCGGCACCCTGGATCACCAGGCGATCACCGGGCCCGGCGTTGCCGCGTTCCAGTCCATCGATGACCTGGGCCAGAGCGCAGTTGGCCGGTCCGGCCAGTTCGTCGGGGACATTGTCGGGAACCTTGAAGACGGCCTGCCCCGGACGCAGGTAATAGTACTGGCCGTAGGCGGCGGTGAAATGAGGATACTGGTCGGGTGGAAAGCGGTACTTGAGTCCCTCGGGACACCGGGGGGTTGTCTCGCGACGGCAACTGCGACACTCGCCACAACCGACGAAGTACTGGAAAACAACCCGGTCACCAACGGACAACTGATCCCCGGCCGAATCGCTGGCGACACCCTCTCCCAGTTCGTGAACCACCCCGGTCATCTCGTGACCGATCGACAGACAAAACGGTTCACTGTGCCCCCGCGACACGTCGTAGGTGCCACGCCAGATGTGCAGATCGCTGCCACAGACATTGGCCATCGTGAGCCGCACGACGACGGCTCCCGGTTCGGCCTCGGGAACGGGAAATTCCAGCAGTGCAAACGGTTTCCGCACCCCGGTAAAAGCCGCCACAAGTCCCGTGTCGCTCATCACCTGTCTCCTGGTTTGACCACCATCGTAGTCCGCTCAACGAATAGTCTCCAACACGATCGGACTGGTACCGATGAGTAATCTCTACCACCGCTTCCATTGAACCCAATGTGCGCGGATGCCAGAATCACCGGGTGACCGGAGAGGTGACAGAGTGGCCGATTGTGCGGCACTGGAAATGCCGTGTCTCGGGCAACCGGGACCGCGGGTTCGAATCCCGCCCTCTCCGCTTTTTATTCCCCACTCGCGTTCCGTCTCGCATCACTCTTCCACGGGGGATATGCTGGAACCGGGGGGATTGAAACCAGTCGGCAGGGAAGTGGTATGACGAGGCGACAGGACGAAGTTTGGGTGGGCTTTGACCTGGGCGGCACCAAGATGCTGGCCAGCGTCTTCGATTCGTCATTCGAGGTCATCGGTCGGTCCCGTCGATCCACGCTCAACTCCGTCTCGCCCAAGAAGAACCTCAAGCGGATTGCCAAGACCATCGACGGTGCCCTGGACGAGGCGGGCCTGGACCGCACGGCGATCCGGGGCATTGGCATCGGCTGTCCCGGGCCGGTCGACATGACCACCGGCCTGGTCCACGAGGCGATCAACCTGGGATGGCGCGACGTGCCGGTCGGCGAGTGGTTGACCGAGAAAATGAACTGCCCGGTCCAGGTGGTCAATGACGTCGATGCAGGAGTCTACGGCGAATTCCGATTCGGATCGGCGCAGGACTCCCGGTGCGTTGTCGGCATCTTTCCGGGGACTGGCATCGGTGGCGGCTGTATCTACGAGGGCCGGATTCTCCGGGGACACGGGATCACCTGCATGGAGATCGGACACTTTCCCATCGATCCGGGTGCACCGGCCCGCGGCAACGGCCGCTGCCACACGCTCGAACACGTCTCCAGCCGCCTCTCGATCGCCGCGGCCTCCGCCCAGGCCGCCTACCGTGGCCACGCACCACATCTGGCCGAACACGTCGGCACCGAGGTCTCCACGATCCGTAGCGGAGCGTTACGCAAAGCAATCGAGAGCGGTGACACGGTGATCCAGGAAATCGTCCGCGAGGCGGCCGAGTGGATCGGGGTGGCCGCCGCTGGCCTGGTTCACCTCCTGGCCCCCGACACGATCGTTCTCGGAGGCGGGCTGGTCGAAGCGATGCCCGATTTGTTCCGCGACGCGGTTTCCGGCAGTTGTCGCAAGAACCTGTTAGAGTCCTACCGTGACACCTACCAGGTGGTCACCGCCGATCTTGGCGACGACGCCAGTGTGTTGGGAGCCGCGGCCTGGGCCGAAACAGAGATCGTCAACAACACGACCCGCGCCGCCTGATTCCACCCGCAACGTCCGACTCATTCCAACCCGCTTTTCGATTACCGGTTCGGATTCCTACCCAGGAACCCGGCCGCTGCGACCCGACCCACGGGTGCTCTCACACCCGAACACGTCTCTCACGCGTCTCTCACCGATGACCGACCACGTCACCACAATTCACGATTCACATCGACACACCCACCTGCCGCCGCAAACCCGGCCGGTGGCGGTGATCGACATCGGATCCTCGTCGATCCGAATGGCCATCGGTGAAATCGTCCATGACGGTTCCATTCGACTGCTCGAAACACTCAGGAGAGAAGTCGACCTCGGGCACGACACGTTCACCAGGGGTCGGATCCGCAGACGGACAACCGAGGGTTGCGTGGCCGTCCTGCAGAGCTACGGGAAGTTGCTCGTCGAGTATGGCATCACCAGGCCGGACCAGGTGCGCGTGGTCGCCACCAGCGCGGTTCGCGAGGCGACCAACCGACTCTCGTTCCTGGACCGTGTCTACGTGGCAACCGGGCTGGAGATCGAGGCGATTGACGAAGCGGAGGTGAACCGGATCACCTACCTCGGCGTCCAACCGATGCTCGAGAACCACCCGGCACTCAGCAATGCGCAATCCATCGTGACCGAGGTGGGTGGGGGCAGCACGGAAATCCTGCTGGTCCAGGCCGGAGACGTGATCCACTCGAACACCTATCAACTCGGCTCGCAACGATTGAACAAGACCCTGGAAGCCGCGCCACGTGGCTCGGTGATCGAGTTGATGCGTTCGGAGATCCGTCACACGATGGACCAGGTCCGCCACACCGTGCCCTGGAAGGAACCGGTGGAGGTCGTCGCGCTGGGAGGGGACATCCGCTTTGCCGCCCGACAACTGCTGCCCGACTGGAATCCTGGCGAATTGGCATGCCTGGAGGTCGATGGACTCGCGAGCCTCTGCGACAAGATCCTGGGACTGTCCGCCGATGAGATCGTTCGACAATTCCAGACCAGCTATCCGGACGCCGCGGTGCTGGGACCAGCCCTGTTGTGCTATCTCGAGGTCGCCCGCACTTTCGACCGCGACCAGTTGTTTGTCTGCAATGTCAACCTGCGTGATGGCTTGCTGCGTGAAATGGCCGCTGGCGACCAGTGGGGCGATGATTTTTCCCGGCAGGTGACTCGCTCGGCACTCGATCTTGGCCGCAAGTACCAGTTCAACGAACCGCACGCCCAGCACGTCGCCGATCTCTCGAAACAACTTTTCGAACAGCTCGCCGACGACCATCAACTCGAACCCCGCTTCGGCATACTGCTGCACACCGCGGCACTGCTCCACGAAATCGGCCAGTTTGTTTCCGGACGCAGCCTGCACAAACACTCCATGTACCTGATCCAGCAAAGTGACCTGTTCGGCCTGACCCGCACCGACATGCTGCTGGTGGCCCTCGTCGCACGTTACCACCGGGGTGCCTCGCCCAAGCCATCGCACCTGGGTTACGTCAAACTCGACCGGGACCAGCGAATCGCGGTCACAAAACTGGCTGCCCTGCTGCGAGTGGCCACCGCCCTGGACTCCTCGCGGAGCGGTCGGATCTCCGAATTCAACTGCCAGAAATCCAACGGCACACTCGTGATCACCATCCCCGGTGCCGAAGATCTCTCGGTCGAACAACTTGCGTTGAACCGCAACGGACTGCTGTTCCAACAGATCTTTGGTCGATCGGTTCTGCTGAGAGGATCCTCGCTGCAGGAATCCAGCCACTGACCCCCCCTGATCAGATTCACCTGACCACCAACAACCATGTCCGTCCACAACGACCTGTTCATCAACCGTGAACTCAGTTGGCTGGAATTCAACCAGCGGGTCCTCGACGAGTCTTCCGACCCGGGACACCCGTTGCTCGAACGGATGAAATTCCTGGCGATCACCGCCTCGAACCTCGACGAATTCTTCATGGTCCGCGTCGGCGGCCTGCAACTGGTCCACCGGGAAGGTCATGGAGGTCGCGACACCGCCGGCCTGACTTCCGCCGAACAGCTCACCCTGATCCACGAACGCGTGCGTCGGATGATCACCCAGCAGTACGTCCATTTCGGTGACAAACTCGAACCGGCACTGGCGGCCGCCGGCATTCGCCGGGTCAGTCATGACTCGATCGATCCCTCCCAGGAAGCCGTTCTCAACCAGATCGTCGATGACGAGATCTACTCGGTGCTGACCCCGATGGCCGTCGGAGCCGACGTGGACTGCCCCCTGTTGCCCGGTGGTTCGCTGTGCATCTCGGTCCGGCTGGAAAACAACCCCGACGGATCACCCCGGTTCGCCTGGATTCCCTGTGGCCGGACCTGCTCGCGGCTACTCACGCTGCCCGCCGACGGCAGCTATGTCTACATGCTGCTGGAAGACGTCATCGCGTGGTCGATCGGAAAGTTTTTCCCCGGTGAAACTGTCATCGAATGCGTGCCGTTCCGGATCACACGCAACGCCGATCTCAGTCTCCGTGAGGACGAGGCCGCCGACCTGATGGAGGGGATGCAGGAGATCCTGGAGGCCCGCAAGGAAAGTCACTGCGTGCGGCTCGAACTCTCGGCGGATGCCGGGGAGGAGACCCAGGACTTCCTGAAGCAGCAGTTCCGTGTTGATGATCAAGACATCTTCACCATCCCCGGGCCGCTGGATTTGACCGGATTCTTTCCGCTGGCCGATCTTCCGGGCTTTGACCACCTCCGGGACACCCCCTGGCCACCAACGGCCTCGCCGGTCATCGACCCGCGACGCAACCTCTTTGACGTGCTCGCCGAACAAAGCGTGCTGCTGTGTCATCCGTTCGAGAGTTTCGATCCGGTGGTCCGGTTCGTCGAGGAGGCGGCCACCGACCCGGACGTGCTCGCGATCAAGCAGACTCTCTACCGCACCAGTCGAGACAGCCCCATCGTCCGAGCACTCGCGAGGGCTGCGGAACTGGGCAAGCACGTGACCGTTATCGTTGAGATCAAGGCCCGGTTCGACGAGGCTCGCAACATCGAATGGGCCCGCAGCCTCGAGCAGGCCGGCGTGCAGGTGATCTACGGTATCCGTGGGCTGAAGACCCACGCGAAAGTCTGCCTGATTGTCCGACGTGAACCCGGCGGAATCCGACGCTATGCCCACTTCGGCACCGGGAACTACAACGAAAACACCGCCCGGCTCTACACCGACATCAGCTACCTCACCAGCGACGCCGAACTGGGTGCGGATGCGGCCACATTCTTCAACACGATCACCGGGTACACGCAACCGCGGCGATTCGAGTTGATCGAAGCGGCACCGTTGGGATTGCGCGACCGACTGCTCGAGTTGATCGCGGCGGAGACCGAGAGAAAACGACAGGGGCAGCCAGCCCGGATCCTTGCCAAGATGAACTCGCTGGTGGATCCAAAATTGATCAAGGCCTTGTACGAGGCGAGTTCGGCGGGAGTTGAAATCCGGCTGAACATCCGTGGAATCTGCTGTCTCCGCCCCGGAGTTCCGGGACTCTCCGAAAGGATCACCGTCGTCAGCATCGTCGACCGGTTCCTGGAACACAGCCGCGTGTTTCATTTCCACCAGGGCGGGGTCGGACGAACGTTCATTTCCAGTGCGGACTGGATGCCTCGCAACCTCGATCGACGTGTCGAACTGATGGTGCCAATCGACGAACCCGCGGCCGCCGAACGACTGGTTCAAATGCTCGAACACTGCCTGGCCGACCAGGTCAAGGGTCGCCGGTTGCTCGACCACGGTGGCTTCGCTCAACCCACTCTGGATGAGTCACTCGGTAGCCGCAGCCAGCAACTGTTGTATGATGAGGCCTGTGAAGCAATACGGATAAGCGAGGAAACTCACCGGACCGGCTTCGTCCCGCACTGGGCCCCAGGGCGGGAAACCACCGAGACCTGACCTGTACCTGACCTGTACCTGACCCGCACTTGGATTCATTGCCCACGATGAAGACGCTGCTGCTGTTGCGACACGCGAAATCGAGTTGGAGTCACGGAGTCGCCAGTGACCATGATCGGCCACTGAATGGCCGTGGTGAACGGGCGGCACCCCTGATGGGCCGGCTGATTCGCCATCACGAACTGGTCCCTGACGTCGTCGTCAGTTCGACCGCCCGTCGGGCCCACCGCACCGCCGATCTGGTCGCCGACGCCTGTGGCTACGAGAAAGAAATATGCGCCACCGGAGACCTGTATCACGCCTCGACGGCCGAATGGTTGTCCGTGGTCAGCGAGTTGCCTGACGATGCGGATCGGGCGCTGCTGGTCGGCCACAACCCGGGAATCGAGGAGATGATCCTGTTGCTGGGTGGAGAGCACCACCGCATGTCGACTGCCGCCCTGGCCCAACTGGTGCTGCCAATCGAAAACTGGTTTGACGTCACGCTGATTCCACGAGCGGACCTGGTCGATCTGTGGATGCCCAGGGATGTCGAAGCCGAGGGAATCGCCTAGGTCTCGCCAGGGGATCCGCACCGACACACGCCCACCAGCGGCGACTCAGTCGATCTCGCCAAGGCAACGCATGGCGTCAACGATCGGGGCGACCAGATGAGGCCGAGCCAGCAACCGGATGGCCTTGCGGGGTGAGACCCACCGCCTGGTTCGCACCTTCTTTTCGGGCCACTTCTTTCGCGTTTTCTTCACCTCCAGCAACCACACGGTCACCTCGACGGACTTCTTGCCCTTGCGGTCGGTGTAACGACACAGTTGCGGATCGATGAGCCGTCCCTCCAGGCCCGCCTCCTCGAACGTCTCACGCTCCGCGCAGTCAGCTCCCTGCTCCCCCCGTTCGATGTTCCCCTTGGGCATCGTCCAGGAAGTCCCCCGTCGCACGGTGACCAGGCAGAACTCCACCCCGCCCTTGCCACGTCGAAACGGCAATGCCGCCGCCTGACGCAGGTCAACCCGCGGCGGACACTTGTCCTTGCGTCGTTTCTTTTTCCGGGACATCACGGCCTCGCAGCATCCAACTCGTCACCCGGGTGTATGCCGCCGGGTGCCGGGGGCGAGTATGATAGGAAGTTGTTGAGGAACATGTCGACCGCACCTCCGACGACTGATCCAGTCGCAATCGCCAGCCAACTGCCACGCCCATGTCCATGTCCAGGCAACCGATCCTGATGCTCTCCGGCCTGCTGGTTGCCTGGATGGCAACTGCCGCCCCACTTCCGGCCGCAGCCCCCTCGGTCACGGGACTGTTTCCTCCGGTCGTGCAGGCCGGACAGGCAGCCAAGATAACGGTCAGTGGCAAAGACCTGGGAACGATCACACGGCTGGTCACGGCGAAAGGAGAACTCGAAACCCGGTCGGTCAACAAGACGGTTGTTGAAATCCAGGTCAGCCAGGATTCCCGCCCACCGGGCAAGTTCCCCGAATTGATCGACACCTGGACACTGACCTCCACGGGCCTTTCCAACCCACGCGCTGTGCTGGTTGTCACCCACCCGGTCGTGGTCGTTGCCGAGACCCCCGACGAACAAGTGACACCGATCCCCGTGCCGGGAACGGCCGCTTCCAGGCTCGACCGGACTGCCGATCGTGACGTGTTTTCCTTCACCGGTCGATCGGGCCAGTTGGTCCACCTGGTGTGCCGGTCCCGGAGCCTGGATGGCACCGTTTCACCCATTCTCACGGTCCATGACCCCGGGGGCCGCGAGTTGATTCACTCCCGGGCACACAAGGCAGAACCGGAACTGGCACTCCAACTGCCCGCCGACGGTGCCTATCAAGTCACGGTTGTCGACCGTGGGTTCCAACACGACGAGGGCAGCATTTATGCCCTGACGCTGGAAACCGGCCCACGGCTGCAGGCCACCGCTCCCACGGCGGTTTCCGCAGACACCGACCAGTTGCTGCTGCTTGGACACAAGTTGCCCGGTGGCACAATGCATCCGACAACGGGTCTCTCGTCCCTGAAGATCACCCCGGACCAACAACGCGGCCAGTGGTCCTGGCCCGATCGTCGCCCCGTCGGTGTTCTCGACGACGGCTTCCGCGTGCGACTGCCCGGGTGCTCGGGAACCCCGTGGGTCAACCGATCACACACCCCGATCGTCGCCGAAACCATCAAGCAAAACGACACGGCCAGCACCGCCCAGGTCATCACGCCTCCCGCCCGGATCTGCGGGGTCTTCGAGCGATCCGCCGACATCGACTGGTTCGCGATTGACGCGAAGAAGGGGCAGACTCTCGAGATCACCGGATGGGGCGAGCGGCTGGGCCAATCGATGCGGCTGCAGGCGATCGTCCACGACAAGACGGGCAAGACACTGGCCACCATCGGCAGCCCGGTGGCACCAAAGAAGATCGGATTCGACTTTCCCTTCAGCACCAATGACCCACACGCCAACTGGACGGCGCCCGCCGACGGGCGATTCACGATCGTCGTGCGTGACCTGCTGGGGGGTAGCATTTTTGGCTCCGGACGCGTGTACCAGTTGGTCATCGAACCGCCCCGCAAACGGTTCCGTGCCTTTTCGGTTGTCGGTGACGGAAAAACCCACTCCGGCCTCACCCTCGCTGCCGGTGGACAGGCCACCCTGCAGATTGTCGTGGTCCGGATGGGTGGCTCGAAGTCGCCGATCGAGGTCTCAGCCGCCGACTTGCCCGAGGGGGTGACAGTCGAGACCACCAGCATTCCAGCCGACAAACCAGTCGCGACGATCACCCTGAAAGCGACCCCGAAAGCGACCACGGGAGTGGCACCGATACGGATTCTGGCAAAACATCCGGGAGACCAGCCGGTCGTCGAGGTTCTGCCACTGGTTCACCTGACGGGGCCGGCACCCTCCAGCCGCACCGCCGACGCCCTGCTCCTGTCGGTGACTCCCCCGGCCAAGAAGACATCGACTCCAAAAAAGTGACCCACGTCATGAACACAACGAATTCACCCGAGTCCCTCCCTCGCATCGCCGCCGAACCACTGATCTACGAGTTCTCCCGGCACCTCCCGCCCCGCGCCACGATCGTCTCCGGTGATCGCCTGCTGGTGGAATCCGAAGACGCCCTCTCCGGCCAGATCGCTCAACCCGGTGACCAGCGTGACAAGTCCCTGGTTCCCAAGAGCAACCCGGTCAACGGACCCATCGAGATCGAGGGAGCTGAACCCGGTGATGTGCTGAGCGTGACAATTCACTCGATCGACCCCTGGCGACCCCAGGCAGCAACCTACACCGGTGCACCCAAGCAACTGTGCGAGTGGCTGGGCACCGACGTGCCACCAGGCGGCCACGTCTGCCACATCGCTGATGGACTGATCCACTGGGACGATCGGATCACCATTCCCTACACCCCGATGCTCGGCTGCATTGGCACCGCACCGGAATGGGGCGTACCGACAACCGGTCCGGGTGGTCCACACGGCGGCAACATGGACATCCGGGAAACCGCACCCGGAGCCACGGTGCACCTGCCGGTCTTTGTTCCCGGTGGCCAGCTGTTCCTGGGCGATGCTCACGCGGCAATGGGACACGGCGAACTCTCGGCATCCGGCCTCGAGATGTCAGCGGTGACCGAGATTTCCGTGGAACTGAAGAAGGCCCAGCCGTTGGCCTGGCCACGGATCGAGGACGAGAACGAGATCATGACGGTCACCAGCGGGGCACCCACCGAGAGATCAATCGCACGGGCCTACGCCGAGTTGATCCTGTGGATGGAAGCCGACTTCGGCTGGAATCGCTGGAAAGCCTATGACCTGCTGACTCACGTCGGTGAGATCTCCGTCGGCTATTACGACGGCGGCAGCATCGCTGCCAAGGTCCGACGCGAATTCCTGTGACAGGACCGTCGCCGGAAACACGTCCTCAGGCTGCCGCAGCCAGGCGACCGGTCGCTTGCCTCAACACGTCCGACACCACGTCAGCCGTGTGATCCATCTGGACGGTCCCCAGGCCCGGATGGACCTGGAACATCAGGCTCGTTTCCCCCAGTTCACGAGCCACCGGCAGCCGTTTCGCAGGTCGCCAGCCGGTCCCGTCAAAGGCCGCCTCGAGATAGATTTCCGGACACGCTCCGCTGCCGCACGGAACACCTCGCGATGAAATTTCAGCCGCGATCCTGTCGCGAGACCAATCGCTCGCCAGCCACTCGGGACGGACGTAGGCGTAGAACTTGTAGTAACTGTGCCCAAACCCCACCTCGGGTTCGGGCACTCGCAATGCCTCCATCGCCCCCAGCCGGGCGGCCAACACCGATGCGTTGCGACGTCGCTCGATCAGCCAGTCGGGGAGTTTCTCCAACACGATCCGGCCCAGGACCGACTGCATCTCGGTCAACCGCCAGTTGGTCCCCAGCCCACCGTGAACGTATCGAAACACCGACCCCCTGGAGGGAGCGTGCACCGCGTCATAATCCTTGCCATGGTCCTTGTAGCTCCAGGCCCGCCTCCAGATCGACTCGTCGTCAGTCACGACCAGGCCACCCTCGCCCCCGGTCGAAAGAATCTTGTCCTGGCAAAAGCTGAAAGCGGCCACGTCGCCCAGCGTGCCCACCTGCCGGCCGCTGTACTCGGCCCCGTGTGCCTGGGCGCAGTCCTCGATCACCTTCAGACCCGTTTCGGCAGCCAGGCTGAGGATCGGATCCATGTCACAGGGCCAACCAGCCAGATGAACCACCAACACGCCACGGGTCCGCGGCGAGAGCGCCGCAGCGACCGTATCGACCGTGACGTTCCCGCTGTCACGATCGACATCGGCAAACACCGGGATCGCGCCTCTTGCGGCAATCGCACTGGCACTGGCCAGGAAACTGCGACAGGGGACGACAACCTCGTCACCAGGCCTCACGCCCGTCGCCTGCAGGGCCAGTTCCAGGGCCACGGTGCCGTTGGACACCGCCACCGCATGATCACAACCCAACGATTCAGCATACTCGCGTTCGAACTCGCGACCGTGCGGACCCGTCCAGTAGTTGACCCGACCCGAGGCCAGGACATCGCCCACTGCCTGGACTTCCCGATCGCCGAACACCGGCCAGGGTGCCCAACACGGAGAACTGTTTGACTGCTGATTGTTTCCCATGTCCTAGGCCGCTTTCGCCGCTCGTGGATAGTCGTATTGTTTCATCAGCCAGCCGGAAAGACGCCAGCAGGTTCGAGAATCCGCCTCGGGCAATCCCTCAATCCAGTCCCAATCCGGTTTCAATCGCACCGCTCCGGCCATCCTCAAACGGTTCCCCGCCACGGTGTGTCCCACCGAAAACGAATCCCCTGCCGCCAGGGATGCGGCCAACGTCGTGCAGTCCAACCCGCAGGTATCGCCAATCCGCATCAATTCTGTCGCGGGATCCTCCACGAAGTCCTCGTAGCGGACCAGGACACCCCGCTCCCCCATTCGACGGCGCAACCGGGCCGCCAACAGGTTGGATACCGTCCAGTAGACGACCGAATACCATGCGGGCCGTGAGGACAGATCGTGTTGAACTCCTGCCTCGACATCCCGGGCCAGGGCCTTCTTCCTGGACCACGCCACCGCTCGACTGTCACGGACCAGGTGCACCAGGCTGAGTTCGATGCCCGGCAGTCGAGCCAACCAGCGGGCCCGCAGAGGTGTCTTTGAAGAATCGACGATCACGCGACGTCCACTGGTCGTGGCAATCGACTCCAGCAACGTCCTGGTCTGTTCCAGGTACCGACTGGCTGCGACCGACCGAAACAACGAGGCGGCTTCGGTCCGCCACAGGGCCGCCAAACGAAATCGCTCAAATCGATCCCGCAACCCGAGATACTCCTCCACGCTCGCTCCCGGCGTCGCCGACAGCCACCGATCACGAACTTCGCTCCAGAACCCGCAGTCCACCGCCGGTGTGCCACACGCACAGAATTCGTTGTTGATCCAGGCCGAGCGATGCACGTTGGAGAGTTCGCCAACACTCACCGCCTCGGGATGGTTGCCCAGTACAGTGTCCAGCACCGTCGAGCCGCTACGGCCCGCACCAACTATGTAAACGATCCGCAGGGGAGAAGTCGTCGAAGTCATCGGGGACCGGACACCGAAAGATCTTGGGGAGGTGATCGCGGGTTTTAATTCGCCCGGGCCACCATCGGCAAGATCGGTTTGGCCAGAGACCGGCCTACCCGGCGAAACACTCGACGGTCACCTCCGGAGATCCGATCAACGTCTGGAGCACGACGCAGTAACGTTCCGTGAGCTTGACCAGCGTGGCCAACTGCTCGTCGTCAGCATCGGTGTCGAGTTGAAACGTCATGCGGATCGCGTGCAGCCCAACCGCCGCGTCGCGGTCGACTCCGAGCGTACCACGGAAATCGAGATCGCCCTCGGCAGTCACCTCGCCACCCCGCACCGGAATCTCCAGTGCCGTCGCCACCGCCCGCAGGGTCACCCCGGCGCAGGCCACCAGGGATTCCAGCAACATGTTCCCCGAACACAGTGATGTGCCGTCTCCGCCGGTGGCCGGATGCAGACCCGCTTCGGCCAGTTCCGCCCCGGTCTCGACTCGACAGGTGATCGCTTCGGCACCCAACATCCCGCTGGCGCTCAAGGTGAATCGCGCCGACTCGGGGTGATCGCGGTACTGTTGCTTCAGGGGAGCCTGCAGGGCTTTCAGTTGACTGGCGTCCATGATGAGTCCTTATGAGAAGATCGAACACCGCGGTGCATGGCGAACCTGTTGGACGTTCCATTAGAAGGGTAGCCGGATACAACACAAGCGCACCGATCGAGACACATCCATGAGCCAATCTGTTCTCACGTCCACCATCGAACCCGACTCCGATGTCGTCGCCGGAAGCAGCGGCACCTGGACGCTGAGATTCCAGGCCGGGGAAGATGGACTCCCCGGGAACTCCACGATCCGCGTGGGCACCGACACCGACACGGACTGGGGGGTGCCTCAGTTTGACAATCCGAAAGCTGCTGAATACGCCACGGTCAGAGCCCCCGGAGGTGTCGACGTGGCAGCGAGAACCGTCGGCGTGAAGGGATTCCAACTCGAGCTCGGACCCGGGGGATTGCCCGGCGGAGGAGAGATCTCGGTCGTCCTGGGAGACACCTCCGGCGGCGGTCCCGGTTCGAGAGCCCAGACCTTTCGTGAACAACGACGTGTCTTTGCCGTCACCATCGACCGTGGAGAGGGTGTCGAGCCCATCGTGGAGTCGCCGGTGTTGAGAATTGTCGGTGGCGAACCGGTGAAACTGGTCGTGGTCGTTCCTTCGGAGTTGCCCGTGGGTGAACCGTTTCGGGTCCTGGTCAAGGCCGAGGACGCCTGGGGAAACGCGGCCGACGGGTACCGCGGCACCGTGGTGCTCGACGGGGATGGAGTGGCACTGGAGAACGACACGCTGTCTTTCACCGAAGCCGACGCCGGGGCCGGATGGATCGACGGGGCAAGCGGTGAACAAGCCGGCGTGGTGAGATTGACAGCCAGGGACGTCGATGCCGGACTCCAGGGAACCAGCAACCCGGCTTGTGTGGTCGAACACGTTGGAGAACAGAGACTCTTCTGGGCCGACCCGCACGGAGGACAACTGGTCGACCGTGAGAAGTTCGCCGGGTTCTTCGAGCACGCCCGTGATGTGGCCGGCATCCAGTTCGCTGGATTCCAGAGAAACGCCGACGTGCTGGACGAACAGGATCTCGTCACACAACAGGATGTCGAACTGCAATTCCACCAGCCGGGACGGTTCATCGCGATCCCGGGATACGAGTGGTCGGGAAAAACCTGGGACGGAGGACACCACAATGTCTACTTCCGTCGTCACCACCAACCCATTCACCGCAACGCCCCGGCCGAAACACCCGAATCGGTGGACGAGTCGACCGAATTGCACCACGTCAGGGATCTCTACGCTCACTACCGCGGCACCGATACGATCATCACGCCGCACGTCGGCGGAGAACACTCCGACCTGAAACATCACGATCCGACGCTCGAACCGGGAGTCGAAATCGTCTCGAGCCACGGCGCCTTCGAGTGGATGCGTCGCGATGCGCTGGCCCGCGGTTACCGGTTGGGATTTCTCGGTGGCAGTGACAGCTACACCAGTCGTCCCGGCGACGACAGGCCGGGGCACCAGCAACGCAGATACTCCAAGGCGGGACTGACCGGGATCTACTGTGACGAGGTGACCCTGGAGAGTTTCTTCGAAGCGATGCGGGCGCGGCGGTTCTTCGCCACCACCGGTGCGAGAATTGTTGCCCGGGCCGACATCCAGGGCCATGGGATCGGCTCCCAATTCAGTACGCGTGACAAGCCGGTGGTCGAGGTCGACGTGGTTGGCACCGCGGCACTGGAATCGGTCGAACTGTTCCGTGACGAGGAACTGCTGGACCGTTGGGAGAATGCCCCCGAGGGAAATCCTCAGCGGGTCCGGGTGCTGTGGCAGGGTAGTAGCCGGCAAACCAGCTACAGCGGCATCGTCTGGGACGGCACAATCACGGTTCACGGTGGACGGATCGCTGGCACCGAGACACTGCGTTTTGACAGCCCACGATCTCACCTGGTCGAAACCACCGAATCGCTGGTCCGATTCCATGCCTGGGGATGTGGATACCGGATGGGCGTGGAACTGGACATTGAAGGCGACGAGTCAACACGGGTCGAGGTCTCGGTGGCAACACAGGCCATCACCGGCCCCGCCTACGGCGGCTTCGGATCTTCTCAACCCCGACGGATATCGCTGGCACCGGCGGAACGGGCCACGCTGGCCGGGCGACTTGGTCAACTCGCCGAATCGACACGGACCATCGACCTGGGCGTTCGCGACCGACAACTCGACCTGGGCCTGGCACCAGTTCACGGTGACTCCGAAGCCCACTGTACGTTCCACGACGAGCAGCCCCGGCCCGGAACCAACCCCTACTGGGTGCGGGTCGTCCAGGTCGACCAGGAGATGGCCTGGACCAGCCCGATCTGGGTCGACTGGATGGCAAGGTCGGATGACTGACTCTCGGACGACACCCCCGAAAACGGGTGCTGGAAACATACCGGTTTTTCCAATGGACAATGCTCCAGCGACCGTCTCATGATGGAACGCGCGGGATTACCCCGATCGAGACCACCATGACGACCAACCGAAGACACCGGCGACCGCGGCTGGGAAGCGAACGACTCGAAGATCGCACCCTGCTTTCCGTCAGCGCCCTGTTCATCGACCACACTGGCGACCTCACGATCAACTCCGACGACGACGACACGATCGTCGTCCGTGAGGACCCCAACCGGCCCGGCCAGGCCCAGGTGCTCGCCGCCCGGCCAGGACAACTCCTGACACCAGTGACCAGCCTGGGCACCCTCGATGCCGACTCGATTCGCAAGATCACCATCCAGGGTGGACCCGGAAACAACCTCATTGACCTCTCGGCGGTGACCGCGCAGGTCTTTTCCTTCGGTGGCGGTGTACAGATCACCGCTGACGGCCGAGACGGGCACGACACCCTGACCGGGTCGTCCAACCTCGACGACACCCTCAAGGGAAGCAACGGGAACGACCGGATCGATGGTGGCAGCGGTCGCAATCGTCTGGTTGGTGGACATGGCAACGACACGATCGACGGGAATTCCGGCGGTGACAACATCGATGCCGGGCACGGCAACGACCTGGTGCTTGGCGACCTGGGCAACGACTCGATCGACGGGAATGACGGGGACGACACGATTCATGGAGGGCACGGCGCCGACGTCATCAACGGCGGAGATGGAGCCGACCTGGTATACGGTGACTCGGCGGGAACCGCAGACAGCGGGGCCGACAATCTTGTCGGCGGCAACGGACACGACACCCTGGTCGGTGGACCAGCCGGCGACACGCTCAACGGCGGCTCGGGCAACGACTTCCTCGCCGGCGAGGACGGCCACGACACGCTACTGGGGGGAGCAGGAGAAGACCGGCTCGAAGGTCACTCCGGAAACGATTCGATCAAGGGACATGACGGCCACGACACGCTGCTGGGAGCCTCGGGCAACGATTCTCTGGATGCCGGTGCCGGGAACGACCTCGTTCATGGAGATGCCGGCCGCGACACCATCAGCGGTGGCGCCGGCGACGACACGCTAGAGGGACACCACGACGCGGACCGTATCCTGGGTGGATCTGGAAATGACCTGCTCAACGGAAATGACGGCGATGACACGGTCAATGGACAGGCCGGCAACGACCTCGCCAACGGAAACGACGGAAACGACCGCGTCTACGGCGGAGCAGGCACCGATTCTCTTGAAGGAGGATCCGGCAACGACACGCTCAATGGCGGAAGTTCCAGTGATGTGCTCGACGCCGGCGACGGCAACGACAAACTCTTCGGCGGTGGCGGCCCGGATCGACTCGAGGGCGGAACCGGACACGACACGCTCAAGGGACAAAGTGGACCGGACACCGTTCTGGGCGGCAGCGGTGACGACCGTCTGTGGTGGAACCTGGCCGGGGGCAACGACCTGCTCGACGGCCAGGCCGGCTACGACCGTGCCGATGTCCAGGGCAACAGCCAGAACAACCTCTTCACCGTCACCACCGATTCCAGCGGCCGACTGGTGGTGCTGGAAACACCACATGTCGTCACGCTATCGACCACGACCGAGCGACTCGATGTGCTCGCCGGCGGCGGACGTGACACGCTGCGGGCCGTGGGACTTGTCGGGTCCTCCCTGACAGAAATCAATCTCAAGGGTGAAGCCTCCGGAGACACCATCGACGCGGCGGCGGCCGGAATCCACAACACCGGGCTGGTCCTGATTGGTGGAGACGGAAACGATCGAATCACCGGTAGCGCCGGCCGAGAAACCCTCGAGGGAGGAGCCGGGCACGATTCGCTCACCGGAGGTGACGGTGACGACGTGATCCGTGGTGGAGCAGGAAGTGACCGGATGGACGGCGGCAGTGGAAACGATTCTCTCGATGGACAAGAGGACAATGATCGAATCGAGGGAGGCAGTGGAGATGACCAACTGCTGGGTGGACCAGGACACGACACGCTGCTGGGTGGAGCCGGCCACGATGAACTGATCGCCGGAACCGGCAATGATCGTCTGAATGGCGCCGCCGGGAATGATTTCCTCTCGGGCCAAAGCGGACAGGATCGACTTTTCGGGGGATCCGGCGACGACCACCTGGACGCGGGGACCGATGACGACTCGCTCAATGGCAACTCGGGCAACGATACCCTCGTTGCCGGACACGGCAACGACCGAGTCAACGGAGCCAACGGCGACGACCTGCTCTACGGAGGTGACGGCAATGACACCATCCTGGGCAATGATGGACACGATCGCGTCGCCGCCGGTGACGGACACGACCGGGTCAACGGAGGCGGTGGAAACGACCGGCTGATCGGCGGAGACGGCCGAGACTCACTCATGGGTGGTAGCGGCAACGATATCGCACTCGGCGGTGACGGCGATGACTATGTCAACGGGCAAGGCGGCTCGCGCGACACCATCGCCGGAAACCAGGGCACCGACGTTCTCGTCGGTTCAGCCGATGAAATCGACGAGCAGTTCCGATTGACCGAGAACTGGATCGACGCGGTGTGAAATCAACTGATGGCGTAATAAGAGGTTGCCACTGCGCCTGGCAGCCCTCCATTCAACCCATTCCTCCCATATTAATGTTGATCACGTCGCCTGGGTGTGAGTCAACGATCCAATTGAACATGGGCAATTTGGGTTCTTCTTACCACAGGTGGGAATTACCGCGAGACCGAGGGGGTTATGCGTCGATAAGCAGACTAGTCCGATCATTCGGGATGTCCGGGTGTTGCGGTCTGTAGAGATGAACACGCCCAGGGATGGGAAGCATGATCTTCAACTCGTGGCTAGAAACTGTACGTCAACGCATTTCTCGGACCGTGTTGGGTCGACGGCGACGTCGACCACAACAAGTGGCCGGGAACCCCGAGAAATTGGAAGATAGGACACTGCTGTCTGTCAGTGCCCTCTTCTCCAATGGTGTACTCCGGGTCAGTTCGGTCGATGACAACGGTCCCGACTCGATCGAAATCGGCACCGACACCGCCGGCAACGTCCAGGTAATAGCAAATGGGAGCCCGATCAGCGGGCTGAATCCATCGTTATCACCCTCGGACGTCGAGACGATAGATGTCCGGGGCGGTGACGGCAGCAACCTGATCGATCTCTCGGGCGTCTCCACGACCGACTACGACAATCCGTTGCTGGAAATCGTGGTTGCTGGTGGCAACGGTCACGACACGATTCTCGGATCGGCCGATGCCGACGACACACTCGACGGTGGTCACGGCAACGACCACATCGTCGGTGGCACCGGTGACAACGCGATCCAGGGCAATCACGGTCACGACACGATCGATGGCGCCAACGGCGACGACATCATCCAAGGCGGTGACGGCGACGATGTGGTCCTCAACGGCGACGGCGACGATGACATCGACGGTGGTGATGGAAACGATCTGATCGAGGGTGGTGACGGCGACGACACGATCGACGGCGGCCATGGCAACGATGAGATCTACGGTGACGCCATCGGCACGACCGACATCGGCAACGATGACATCTCCGGCAACCACGGACACGACACCATCCACGGTGGCGGGGGCCAGGACACGATCAACGGCAACGCCGGCAATGATGACATCTCCGGTGACAGCGGTTCCGACTCACTCCTGGGCGGCGGCGGCAAGGACACGATCGACGGTGGAAGCGGAGCCGACACGCTCCTGGGCAACAGTGGCGACGACGACCTGCAGGGTGGTTCAGAGGGTGACTTCCTGGACGGTGCTGCTGGCGACGACATACTCGCCGGCCAGGACGGACCTGACAAGCTGACCGGATCCTCTGGCAACGACACCCTGGATGGCGGTGACGCCAACGACACGTTGTTTGGCGGTGGCGGCAACGACCAGATGTTTGGTGGACGCCAGGACGACAGTCTCAAGGGCCAGGACGGCGACGACTCGATCGAGGGCTCCTACGGCGACGACACGATCCATGGCGGGAGTGGCGATGACGTACTCGACGGCGACGACGCCGATCCGTTCTCGCTTGCTGCCGGAAGCGACTATCTCAATGGTGGCGGTGACGCTGACACGATCAACGGAGGTGTCGGCACCGACACGCTTTACGGTGGTGGCGGCCGCGACCTGCTCTCCGGCGGTGCTGACTCCGACGAATTGCGAGGCCAGGGCGGAATCGACACGCTGCAGGGCGGTGACGGAAACGACACCCTGATCTGGGGAGTCGGCGAGGGATCTGACAAGCTCAACGGCGGCGATGCCGACGACACGGTCCGGGTCGAGGGAAGTTCGACCAAGGACGAGATCACCGTTAGCCAGGGTGATGATGACATGAAGATCAGTGACGAGACACATCTCGTCCACCTGGCCGATAGCTCGGTCGAACGTGTTGAAATCAACGCCGGATCCGGAAACGACCGGGTGGTCGTCACGGGACTGGGGACCGTCGGTGCAATCGAATTGAACATCAACGGCGAAAGTGGCAAGGACACGATCCATGCCGGTGATTCCGACATCGGAGCTGTCCAGTTGATAGTCGATGGTGGCATCGGTGACGACACGATCGTCGGCAGTGCCATGGATGACTTGATCACCGGTGGTGACGGCAACGATTCGATCGCCGGGCGATCCGGAGATGACACGCTGGACGGAGCCGACGGCGGGGACATTGTTCGCGGCGAATCAGGTGACGACAGCGTGACCGGTGGCGAAGGCAGCGACACGCTGCGAGGTGGTCATGGCGACGATGAGTTGTCCGGTGGCCAGGGCAGCGATGACCTGACCGGCGATTCGGGTGACGATTCTCTCGATGGTGGCAATGGCAACGATCGACTCAACGGCTCCAAGGGTGACGATCGGCTCGAGGCGGGCAACGGAATCGATTTGCTCTTCGGCGGTGCCGGTGACGACCAGTTGAGCGGGGGAGCCGAAGACGACGTGCTCAACGGCAATGACGGCGACGACAGCCTGCTGGGTGGCGAGGGAGACGACCAGTTGGACGGTGGAGACGGTGACGACGTGCTCAACGGCGACGACGGGCACGACACCATCTCCGGCGGACTTGGTGACGACTCGATCGCCGGTGAGGATGGACACGACAAGATCAACGGCGGAATGGGTCACGACATTATCAGCGGCGGCAACGGCAACGACACGCTGTTTGGTGGAGGCGGCAAGGACCTGTTGCTCGGCGATGGCGGCAACGATTACCTCAACGGAAACGGCGGAACCGACACGCTGGCCGGGAACGACGGGAACGACGGTTACGCTGCCTCCGAACAGGCCAGCGAAATCGACGACGGCTACCTGCCGCCCGATTATCCGTTTGACTTCGAAGATCGTGACAACCTGATCGACCCGGTCATCTAGACCACGCCGGGACCAACCGCGGACCAGGGCGGCGGCCAACTTATCCGGCCGACCCCGCCCGCTCGTACAGGTCGAGCATCCGCGGCAGGCAGACGTCGAGGCTGTAATCCGCCTCGACCATGGCCGCGCCAGCCTCTCCCAGGTGCCGGAACCGTTCGGGATCCTCCAGCACCTCCAGGGCCTGGTCGACGAATCCGTCGACATCAAAGAAACCGGCCAGCAGGCCGTTCTCACCGTGTCGGATCATCTCCTGGACCGGCTCGGTGTCACTGGCCAGCACCGTGCATCCGCAGGAGAGAGCATTCATCATCGACCAGCTCAAAACGAACGGCACCGTCAGGTAGATGTGCAGGTCCGAGAGCGAGAAGATGTCGACCAGTTCGAAGGGACTGACCCGGCCGGTGAACAGAAATCGCGACAGGTCGTAGTCGTCCTGTGCGAGCACATGTTCCCGATACGTCTCCTCCTCGATCCTGTTCAGGTCACCGCCGTAGCAGACCCGGTCGCTGCCGACACAGACAAACAGCACGTCGTCACGGGCATCACAGATTCGCTTGGCCACCTTCATGAAGACGTCAAAGCCCCGCATCGACTCGAACCCACGCGACACGTATGTCACGATCTTTGTCCCGGCTGGGATTTCGCGATCGCCGATCTTGCGGACCACGTCCTTTCGCCGAGACCAGACGTCGCGATCGATCCCGTCGAAAATCGCCTCGATCTTGTGCTCGTACTCGTTCGGCAACAGGCTCGCCTGCCACTTCGTCGGCGCATAGGCCACCTGGCAGGTCTGCAGGTCGAGATGAATCATGGCGTTGCGGGTCCGTGAACGAAGTTTGTCGAGCTCACGGGATGGAAATTCCGGACGAAAATCCAGGTCCGACCCCTTCGAGTGATAGTAGTACTCGAAGTAATTGACGATCGGACAATCGTAGAGATCGGCCAGGAACAGGCTGGAGCCGAAACCGCTGTGCCCGACAACCAGGTCGGGCTGGATATCCGGCCTGGCCTTCATCGCCTCGTAGACGGCGTGGGCATGCCAGGTGGCATTCTCGAACGTGCGGCTGCAGTAGTGCGTGTCGCGGGTTGCACCACCGTCAATCTTGTACTGGATCCGTTCGATCCCATCGATTTTTGCCGGGTCCAACTCGCAGACGAAACTGCACTGGAAGCCGTGATTGTCGACCAGGTGCCGTCCGATATGGCCAAACTGCGCCGGGAAGTTCTTATGAACAAACAGGACGTGCATCGAGGGCACCCGGTTGGAGCGTCGAGGGAGGAACCTGGCGGTAACGCGGGAAGAAGTCCGGCTCGAAGGTAGCCACCGGGTGGACCTTTCGCCAGAGGGACTCGATGTGTCGGTTCTTCTCCTGGTCGAGCGTCCAGCGAAGCGTCGAAAACCTCGCACGGCATTTGGAGAATCCCGACTTGAAGCGGAACAGCGAGTCCTCGTCACCACCCAGTCCACCACCCAGGTGCAGTGCCCGGTTCCCACGTCCCCCTTCTTGTCCGAAGAATCGCCGCGCGGCATCGAACAGCAGCCGGCTGGGGCCAGCTTGACGCCAATCGTCAGCCGTCCCTCCCAGGTGATACTCGACCAGCCCATCCACCTCGGTGAACACTGCCGCCGCGGCGATTTCCTTGTTTCCTCCCGGTGCCTCGACCAACCCCAGGTGCAATCGATCACCCAGAACGGCCTTGAGACCGAAGAAATAATCTGGGCCGAAGAAGTACCGCTCGGACGCCGCGACCTGTCGCATCGTCTGTTCGTAGATTGACAGGAAGTGCCCGTAACGCGACCAGTCGTTCCAGGAAACCGTGAAGCCATCGCGAGCGAGCTTCCGGATCTGCGATCTCAACCGTGACCGGACCTGTCCCCACTGATCAGCTTCATCCAGGCCGAGGTCAACATAGACCGTCTGGCCATGGTCGATGCGGATCAGCTGTTGCTGGTCGGATCCCTCCAGCCAGCTCTCCCGTGGCAATTCAATCAACGGATGCAGCCTCAGGAACGCGGTCACCAACCCGCGATCAATTGCGGCATCCTTCATCGCCGCAAGAAACAACGGCACGTTGGCCTCGGGTGACAGCAGGGGCGTCGGATAGCCATAGGGACCGGCGACGTCACGACAACCAGCATCGGGATCCAGCGTGTCCGGAAGCATCCGCTCGACGAGCGGGGCGAGCATCGTGTGCCCGTCATGCTCGGCCCAAAATGCTATCGCCTTGCCTCCCTCATCGACGGCCGCCAGTTCGACGTACCCGGGCAGGTGGTAGACATCGTGAGCCAATCCGGCCAACGCGGCCGACCAGCGAGAGTCCTGTGGATCCAGCCAGGCCGTTTTCATGCGGCCTCCCGCCCGCCAGCGTCGCGACCCGGGAAAAACCGCGTGACCGCCGCCGCCAGTTCTTCAGCCTGCTCGTCAATCACGCTGCCCCCGCGACTCAAACGGAACTCGCTTGGCGGTGTCCCTCGAGGGATGATGTCCCTCTCGTCGGCCATGTGCCGGGACATCAACTGGCGAATCTCCTCGAGCACTCCCCGGGGATCGGCACACAACCGCGCGTACTCAACGCGAAGCACCCGCGCCGGGTCCACCTCGGCCACCTGCTCGTCAAATCGTTTCTCCAGGAAATGAATCTGCCCGACCAGTTGGTCCCAGACCGGCTCGTCCTTCAGCCATTCGTATTCCTTTGGCTTCAATGAAGTCCACGTGTCGATCGACCCGCCATAGTTCTTCCTCATCCCGTACAACGATCGAGCCGTGTCGGTCGGATCGCGACGGATCTGAACCACGCATGTCCGAGACAGTTCGTGACACAGTCGCTGGGCATGCCAGCCAACCAGGAACGACTTGAAAACCACCGGTCCCTGGAATTCGTGCGTCATCGCGGTCAGCAGCACACGGACCCGTTCCCAATCAATTGTCTCCTCGTGTCCGGCCATCGGTTCGGCCAGGTCGGAATAGCCCAGCAGTTCCTTCCAGAAGTAGCCAAACTCATGAGGTTCGGTGATTGCATCGGTCCGCCCGTACCTGGAAACGAACCTCGTGTCGGCCGGTCGTGGACAGAGTTTCTTGGAGAGCCGGATGCCGTAGAGCGGCGCCCGCCAGAAGGCGGCAATGAGATTGTTGATGTAGCCAACTTCCAGGTGAGCCGCCAAGAGCTGCATCAGGAGAGTCGTCCCCGAGCGGGGCGGCCCCACCACGTGGAGCGTCGGGAACAGTTCGGGCCGCTCGACCAGTTCCTGGTCATGTGCCGCGGCCAATCGCTGGTTGAGATCATCCAGGAAAAACTCTTCCACCGCGTCCTTGCGGAACGGGGCAGCCAGGGACTGGGCCATGGCCGGGAAATTCTCGAAGGGGGTTGGAGAACCGTACGATGTCGTCATGGATTATCCTGCCATTTCTGCCGGAGACTCGTTCATCTCCAGGATCTCTCGTACCAACATGAACGCCTCGGCCGCCGCCAGGTACACTGTCGAACCTCGCAGGTGGGCCAATGATCGGATCGTCTCCAGGGACCGGGGATGGGGCGGTGCGACCAGCTTGCTCTGGTAACACGCCATCGCCTCGACCTTCTGCTCCAGGAACGGCTCGATATCGACGAACACCGTCGGCTGGAACACCGTGTCGGGAGTCGGCCGAGCCCATTCGGTCTCGGACAGTGTTTCGTAGGCCAACACGCGGCGGACCGGGCAACCGGCCAGGGGCCTCGCGGCAACCAGTCCGGCCGTGTGGACATGATAATGATCGGTGTGGATGTCCCCGTGGTGTGGCAGGTACATCGTGTGGGGTTGCCATTCGGAAATCAGACCGCCAAGAGCATCGGCCAATTCGTGGCCGGGTACGGTGTCCAGACGTGGAACAGGAAAATCCAGGAACCGGCAATCGGTGACTTGCAGCACCCGGTGCGCTTCAGCCAACTCACCGCGTGACCGGGCAACCGATTCGTCCGAGAATTTCTCAGGGATTCCCCGGCCAACCACCGTCACGTACACCTCGTCCCCGGCCGCAGCGTGGCGGGCCATCACGCCACCACAACCCAGCACCTCGTCATCCGGATGAGGAGCAACCACCAGAACCTTCATGCCGTTCTTGTCTTCTCCAATCTCACGCCAGTCACACGATCCGTATCAGTGTCATTCAAGCAGCTCGCTGCCCCGACCGGTCCCCGGTCAATTCCTCGAGCCGTCTTTCCAGAATGGCCATCCGTCCGGCCAGGTTTGCCAGTTCGTTCTCGACGACAAACCCCAGGCGACTGCCGACTCGCGGCGGATTGATTCCTTCAACTTCTGCGAGCCAGATCAATCCGTCACCGGTCTGGACCAGCAGGCCACGATCGGGCTCCTCGACCAGCACCCGGCCCACCGATCCTCGGATCGGCCAGTCGGTCTCGAGTTCCGCCCGCCACACGGTCAGTTTCTGGCCACCGGAATACGTGTAGGCACCGGGATGAGGCTTTGACGCCGTGCGAACTGTTCGAAGGATCTCCACGGCTGGTCGTGACCAGTCAATCCAGCCATCGGCAGGACCACGCCGGCCATTCCAGGTGGCCCGGGATTCGTCCTGTGGCATCGGGTCCCACCAGCCCTCCATCAGACGGGGCAGCCACCGATCCAGCGCGTGGGTGATCGCCGTCGACTGCACGGACACCACGTCGGCGGCGTAAGCGCCGCGAGGAACCACAAACGGTTCCTGGACCAGAATTCCCCCCGCATCAGCTTCGGCCGTCATCACGAAGAAAGTTGCCGCACCATCCGTTCCATCATGAGTCAGCCACGCGATCGGAGCCCGGCCGCGACCGCGAGGCAACGCCGTGGGATGATATCCCACGCATCCACGACGAGGCACTTCCAGCAAACCGGGACGCACCATCTGCGACAAGCCGACAACCATCAACAGGTCCGGGTCCCAGTCGGCGACACGCTGCACAACCCGCTCGTCGTTGATGTTCTCGAAACCCGCCGCGGCCACGCCGGCGGCCCTGGCCATTTTGGCCAGGTCGACATATCCACTCACCCGACGGCCGTGTTCAGGTGAAAGCCCCAACACACCAACCAGTGACGCCTGGTGGCGCTGCAGAGCCTCGAATGTCAGCCGTGAGCTGTTGACTGCACCGGCCAGGACTATCCGTGGAGCACGGCCATCGGTGTGACCATTCATGCCGCTCTCCTGGAACCCGTTCGCCTGGCAAACTTTTCCTCGCCACACACCACCACGGCAACCGTCCTGATCACGATCCAGGCATCCAGCGGCAGCGACTGGTGGTCGACATACCACGCGTCGTAGCACCAGCGGTGTGGCCACGAGAGATAGATGTTTCCATGAACCTGGGCCCATCCGGTCAGGCCGGGACGAACCTCCAGCCGTCGCTGGCCATTGTGATCCAGTTGAGGCCGATGTTCGGCCAGGCCCGGCCGTGGCCCCACGACTGACATCTCACCCCGGATCACGTTCCACAACTGGGGCAGTTCATCAATCTTGGTCCGTCTCAACCAGTTTCCCACCCGGGTCACCTCGGCATCTCCGTCGAAGACCTGCCGGTGAACGTGTCGTGGACGATCGGTCATTGTCCTGAGTTTCCACACCGGAAACAGTCGGCCACCGCGACCCAGTCGCTCCTGGATGAACAGGACCGGGCCTCGCGATTCGAGCTTGATCAGTACCGCGGCCACGGCCAGCAATGGCAACACCGTCACCAGCAGCGTCAGGCCCAACACGAGGTCAAGCCACCGCTTGCCTCCGCGCCGGTACCAGCTTGCCAGGGGGGCCGAGTGCTGTGATTGCACCAGACTGTTTCCGTAAATTCGTTCGACTATTTTCGCACTGTTCCGTCGTCCACCAGATCCATGACACACGTTCACGAACCGAGAGGCGGCGAAAGGTATCAGAAGACCAAGTGATCGATCAACGTGCGTTGTCGACGTGTGCAAACATGGGTTTGCTCTTGCTGCCAGCGTCCTGCTCGTTCTACGATCCCGCTCCGCTCTCATCTGGCCCCTCCCCTGTCAGTTCACGCTCATGGCGTCGTCGTCTCGACCAAAAATCTGGATCATCGGCAGCGGTCGTCTGCACCTACGAATCCCATTGATGCAGCGGCTGACCGCTGATGGATTTGAGGTGTCCGCCGTCGGTCCGGACAAGGCGGAAGAATTCGACGAGGCGGGATTCACCTACCACCGTTTTCCACTACGACGCGCTCTGGATCCTGTCGGCGACTGGCACGCTCGGGACGTCCTCGAGGGGCTGATGAAGCAGCACCGTCCCGACCTGGTCCACTCGGTCAACACCAAGCCATCGATCCTGGTCCCCTCGGCCGCGGCCCGCGCGAACATCCCGGCCTGCGTACGAACGATCACGGGAATGGGGGCCCTGTTCAGTTCGTCCTCGCCCAAGGCGGTCGCGATGAGATGGCTCTATCGCCGTCTACAGCGACGGGCAGCCCCAGCCTGCCAGGCGACGGTCTTCCAGAACCCGGACGACCAGAAGTACTTCAAGGATCACGGCCTGTTTCTCGAATCAACCGACGAACTGGTGCTCTCGTCGGGTATCGATGTCGAGCCCTACATCGCCTCGGCTGGCAGCCCGGCAGCCCGTGCCGCACTCAAGGACGAACTGGGCCTGGGCGGGAAACCGGTGATCACGATGGTCTCGCGACTGATCCATCCCAAGGGAATTGCCGAATTCCTGGAAGCGGCGTCACTGGTCCGGGCCCGCAATCCACAAGTCACGTTCCTGCTGATCGGCCCCGAGGTGCACGAGGGACCAACGGCCTTTCCTGCCGAACGCGTTCACCGTTGTCCCGACGTCCGATTCCTGGGCCGACGGGCCGATGTGCCAACGCTATTGGCCATCAGCGACCTGTTTGTCCTGCCAACATACCTCCGCGAGGGAGTGCCTCGAGTGCTCCTTGAGGCCGGCGCGCTGGGTCTACCGCTGGTCACGACCGATGTGCCCGGCTGTCGCGAAGTGGTCCGTCACGGTGAAAATGGCGTCCTGGTCCCCGAGCGTGATGGCCAGACACTGGCCAGCACCATCTTCGATCTACTGGCTGACCCCGCCCGTCGACAGCGGATGGGACGAACCAGCCGGGAACTGGTCACCGAGCGATTCCACCTCGACATCGTGTCGGCTGCCTACGCCCGCATCTACCGACAAGCGCTGGGGATCGGCGAGAGCGAGAGTCGCGACATCGCACCGATGAAACACGCGGCCTAGGGCCGGGAGGCCAGCTACGCGGCCGCGGCCGGTTCGCTCGCCGTCGTCGACGACGATTCGAACTCGCGCAACCACAACTCCAGCACCAGCAGCGAATACAGTAGCGTCGGCCGATTTCGATCGGAAAAGCCGTCGCCTGCAATCAGAGTGTCCACCAGGCCACCGTCGAGGTAGCTTCGGACCCGGGCCGAACCGGGCACCAACGTGTCCATCAATGGCTCACGCAACACACCATCCAGCCAGGATTCCAGGGGAATCTCAAAACCACGCTTCCTTCCCTGGATGACCTCGGTGGAGAGTTGATCACGCCAACCGTCCCGCAACAGGCTCTTGAGCTTCCGACCATGCAGCCGCTGGTGGGGCGGCAAGGACACGACAAATTCGGCCAGTTGATGATCCAGTAACGGCGAACGGGCTTCGAGCGAGTGAGCCATTGTCGCCATGTCCATCTTGACCAACAGTCCACTAAGCAGGTTGACCCGGATGTCGGTGGCGGCCTGTGTGTCGAGAGCTCCCAGGCCGGACGGACGCACACCGTCCAGCCATTGTTCGGTTGATCTCACGTCCGGACCGCACCACGCTGCCTGCTTGTCCACCTCTCGCAACTTGTCGGCCGTCCACGCCAGGTACCGCTCCGATGGCTCCATCCCCAGCCCCCGGAACCACCTCGCTGCAAACCCCAACCGGCTGCGGCGCTGCCCGGCCACCTGGCCAAGCACCATCGCGGCACTGCGAGCCATCCGGCGGGCCACCCCGGCTGGAAGATGGTCGAGCGGACCGGCCAGGTGAGCCGCCAGGTGACGGCGGTATCCGGCGAAAATCTCGTCCCCACCGTCGCCTGTCAAAACCACCGTGACGTGTTCGCGAGCGAGTTGTGAAATGGCCAGGCTGGGAATCGCACTGGGATCGGAAAAGGGCTGATCGTAATGCCGAACCAACTCCAGCAGCGTGTCTCGCGGGGTGATCCGAAGCGGCAGTACCGTGTTTCGGACACCGAGAGATTCGGCCGTACGACGGGCCACTTCCGATTCGTCGAATTGTGCATCATCAACACCGATGGTGAACGTCTCGAGATTGCCGCCACCCGCGGCAGCAGCCTCGCAGGCAACAATCGAGGAATCCACACCGCCGGAGAGAAACACCCCCAGGGGCACGTCCGATCTCAGTCGAATCCGAACCGCATCTCGAACCAGTTCCCGCGTGCGGCCGATCGCCTCGGCATAACTGATCTGCGGCGTGGCCGATTTCTTCGAGTAGCGAAAGTCCTCGAGAGACCAATAACTGCTCAATTCCACGTCGTGGCCATCGAATGTCAAAACCTGGCCGGGGGGCACCATCGAGACACCCTCGAAGATCGTCTCCGGCTGCGGCACACTGCCAAGGGACAAGTAATCGGAGATACCCTGGGCGCGGATCGACCAACAGCCACCAGCCGACTCCAGTAACGGCCGCAGGGCCTTGAGTTCCGAGGCGAACACCAATCCCCCGTCAGGCGTGCGGGCGTAAAAAAGCGGCTTCTTGCCAAAACGATCCCGGGCGAGCACCAGGCGACGACGCTTGCGATCCCAGATCGCCAGGGCAAACATGCCCCGCAAGTGCGTCGCGACATCCGTGCCATGATCCTCGTAAAGATGAACGGCGACTTCTGTATCCGAATCCGTCGCCAGTCGATGGCCAGCCACTTTCAACCGGGTGGCCAACTCCCGGTAATTGTAGATCTCGCCATTCATCACCACGGCACAATCGCCCGACTCGTTCTTCACCGGCTGCCGACCGCCCTGCAAATCGATCACGGCCAGGCGTCGCATCCCCAGGAACACGTTTCCGTCAACCAACCTCCCCTCATCATCGGGTCCCCGATGAAAGATTGCGGACAATGCCCCATCGGCAACGTCGGATTCAACGGGACGAGTTGTCCAACTGCCAAGAATGCCACACATGATCCAGCCCTCAAGCCGCCCTATCGAATACGGTCCTGGTCGACCTGTCGTGTTGTCGCCGAGGCGAAACCGAATGAGCCAGCACGTTGTTCCAGGTCATCTCAAATCGTTCGACCATTCGTTCGAGTGCAAATTCTCGCACGATCCGTTCGCGTCCGGCCCGACCTGCTTCCTGACGCGACTCGGGTGATCCAGACAGCAGATCTCCCACGGCAGCAGCCAGCCCCTCCACATCACCTACCTCGACCAGCCGCCCGGTGTCACCGAGAATTTCGACCGCTCCCCCTGCCCGGGTCGCCACGCAGGGCACACCGCATGCCATCGCCTCGCCCATCGCGTTGGGAAAGCCCTCGGAAAACGAGGACAGTACGGCAACATCCAGGGACGCCTGCCATCTCGGCATGTCCGACCGTCGGCCCAGCAGGTGCAGTCGATCCCGCCAGCGACCGTCGCCGGGGACCGATTCAATCATCGAAGCCAGTTCCGGGTTCGACGGCTCGAGTCCCGGGCCACACAGTACAACGTGCAACCGCCGTTGGTCCCTGATCAGTCGTGACGCCGCCCCGAGCATGGTGGCGTAGTCCTTGAATGGGTCCCAGCGTGCGGCCATGCCGACCAGCAAGGCGTCCGGTGATAGCCCCAGCTCATCCCGGATCGCTCGACGAGCCGTCCCGGACGGTTGGAACCGATCCACGTCAAAACCGTTGGAGATCACTTCCATCCGGTCCGCGTCGTATCCCAACTCGACATGTTCCTCGCGACCGAACTCGGAATTGGCCACGATCCGGTCGGGAATTCGCCTGGACAGTCCCGCGCAGAGACGAGCGGTCCAAATCGTCGTCCGCTTGTCGACACCACGGATCGGTCCACCCCGTCTCAGGTTCCAGACAACCGGTGCCCGCGTTCGCGCCAATCGCGATGCAAGCCCACCCAGCAGGTCTGAATGATACAACCATGTCTGGATCAACTCGGGACGCGCCTGGCGAACGGCCCGGGTCAACCGGACCAGTGTCGTGGGACCCGGCAGGCCACGCCGCATGCCCACCATCGTCACCGGCACACCCAACGACTCGAGTTGATCCGATGCCGGACCACCACCGACCAACGACACGACCTGTGGTGACCAGCGATCCCGATCCAGGCGGCTCAGCAAACGCACCAACATCGTCTCGGCACCGCCCATGTGCAGGTTGTTGATCACATGCAAAATGCGACGTGGACTCATCGAGATGGGGTCCAGGCGTAATTGGGCGAAGAAAACGACAACCGTCGGCGTTCCGATTCTCTCGAAGGGGCCGTGCTTGCCGAGACCTGGGCAAGAATGGCGCCACCGACAACAAAGGGCAGAACCTGGAAACTGACCAGCAACGCCGTCATCACCGACAGGGCCAACAGGTGCGACACGACATACAGGCAAACGTGTCGTTGACCGTGCTTCCACAGTCCCGTCACGATCAGGCCCATTCCGCTGAAGGACAGCAACGCGGCCGGCAACCCTCCCGTCAACAACACGCCCAGGTAGTAGACATGAACGGTGTTGTTGGTCATGGCTGAAACGCGAACATGTGTCCCGGCCGGTCCAAATCCCAGCAACAGGGCGTCGGCGGCGTGATCCAGAGAAATTCGGATCAACTCGATCCGCTCCTCGATCGAATTGTCTATCCGGTCCAGCCTCCGGGTGACCACATCGCTGAAGTGGTGCCACAGGTCGCCGACCCCGGTGATGCCCTCGCCCTGGACCACCCACCCCAGTGCCAACACGCACAGGAAGGCGGCAACCCCACGGCGACGGGGCTCGTGCCAGATGTACCACAGCACCCCGGGTACGGCGAACACAACCGACTTGGACACTGCCGCCAACAATCCGGGAATCAATACCAGCAGGACCAAAAGTCGTGCACGACTCTTCAACAGGAAAGGAATCAACATCAGGCACGGAGTGAGACCCATCACCAGCGAATTGCACTTCAGGCTGAGACCGGCGGCCCGAGAAAAACTTCCACCAAAATTGATGATGTGCTGGTTGCCCAATTCGGGCAGGTAACCAATTCCCTGGCCAATCGCCACCACGGCGTTCGTCACGGCCGAGGCCAACACGACCAGCACGATGCGACGCACCCCCAGGCCAACAAACGCCACCCAGCCAAATGGCACGACAAAACCCCAGATGTAGAGCACCTGGACCAGCTCGATCAGGCTGCTGTCGGGATCGAGCAGTGTCGAAGCCACGAACAGCGGCACCGCCAGCAGGCATGGCACCTGGAATGGCTGCAATCGGACCAGTTGTGGTGCGTTCAGCAACACGGCGGTCACCAGGAACACATCTGCGAGAGTGAAGCTGACTCCGAAGTTCAACGCCGGAAATGGCAGCAGGTACAACGCGGTCATCGCACAGGCTGTCTGCAGGTTGCCGGTCGAGGCCGCCGAAACGCTCGGAATGGAATGCACGTGGCTCATGCGGCGCTCCCCACAGCGGCCACCCGCGACGACGCATTCGTTGTGGTGGCCTGTTTCTGCAGGACTTCCGAGACCACGAACAACTTCCAGATCGCCCCGGCGTACTCGGAGC
The DNA here is from genome assembly GCA_964646205.1 of uncultured Planctomycetaceae bacterium. Lineage (GTDB taxonomy): Bacteria > Planctomycetota > Planctomycetia > Planctomycetales > Planctomycetaceae > UBA8437. The sequence goes on from CAZYAZ010000001.1 coordinate 82,823, forward strand.
GGCCCGATCGGAAAGCCCGTACCACCGTCTCGACCGTCTCTCGATCCAGCCAACCGCACTCACGAAACACCTGTGCCCCCAGGCTGTCAGCAATGCGATCAGCCAATGGACCAGCCAGCCAACGAGCCAATGGCACTCCGAATCCCATCTTGGGGCGTTCGAACAACGCACGGGGCACACGACGGGCCAGCTGATCTCTCAGGACGGTTTTCAACCCCCTGCGGGTCCGCAGATCCGTTGAGAGTTCGGCACCGAATCTTCTCACCCGGTGATCCAGCAACGGACACCGCACTTCCAGTCCAAATCTCATCGAGGCGCGATCCACCTTCACCTGTAGATCGTCGGGGATGTAGTAAGCGGCGTCGAAGGCGGCAGCCGAGGAAACCGGATCGGCGTCGACCCGTTGAAAAACATCTCGAACCAACGACACCGGACGCTCGTCGGCTCCATCGATGTCGGGCACCACCTGCGAGATGGGAGTGACGTGCCATCCCCTGAGGATCTCGGCATAGAGTCCGGGCGGATCGTGATTCTCGAGCCAACTGGCCAGCCGTTTGCCTTTCCGTCTGTTGAACGCCACGGCCGCCTCGCCGGCAAGCCATCGCATCGCCCGCGGCCAGCGGTTCGCCGAGAGCGCGCGTTGGAACCAGTCGTACCGCGTGTACCCACCGAAGAACTCGTCACCTCCATCACCACACAAGGCGACGGTCACATGCTGTCGCACGGCCTGGCACAACAGCATCGTCGGCAATCCCGACGTGTCGGCGTACGGCTGTTCGTAGCAATCCAGATAGTCGTCAACCAGCTCGGGAAGCCGATCGAGATCGACGGAAATCACCTGGTGCGAGAGACCCAGGTGCGCCGCAATCGCAGCGGCATGCGGAGCCTCGTCGTACCTGGCTTCATCGAACGACACCGTGAAAACCGGCAGGTCCCGGTGACCACCGTCGGCCAGCGCAGCGACGACCAACGATGAATCGACACCACCGGAAAGAAACGTGCCCAGCGGAACATCACTTTGGGTCCGGCAGGCCACCGCATCGTCGAGCAATTCGGCGAGCTGATCCTCGTCACAGGTGGTCGTCCGGCCCCAGGCCCAGTCAAGCGGATCCTGAAATCGACAACGCGAGACAACCTGTCCGCCACGAAGCTGCACCACCTCACCGGGTCGCAACTGATCAATCTGCCTGAAGAATGTCCGGGGAGCGGGCACGTAACCAAAGTGCAGGAAGTTGGGAACCACGTCGGGATCCGGATCACGTGGCCAGCCATTGAAGGCTCGCAATTCGGATGCGAATCCTGTGAAACCATCACCGTGATAGAGATACAGTGGTTTCTTGCCGGCACCGTCGCGGGCCAGATGCACCATGCCACTGTCACGGCTCCAGATCGCCACGGCAAACATCCCGTTGATTTCCGAGAGTATCCCGGGGCCTCGCCGTTCGAAGAGTTCCAGCAGGACCTCGGTGTCACCGGTCGTCCGCAATGTCACCCCGTCCAGGTACCTCGCGGCCAACTCTCGGGTGTTGTAAATCTCACCGTTGAAACAGATCGTCGTGTTGCCCCCGGCCGATGTCATTGGCTGGTTGGCTCGCATGTCGAGATCACGGATTGCCAGGCGGCGGAATCCCAGCGACGTGGTCCGGTCGTGGCTGTGCCAGGAATCCCCGGCGTCGGGTCCGCGGTGAACCAACGCTCCGGCCATCACGTCGGCCGACAATCCGACCTCGGGAAGGTTCCTCGAACGATGCCAACCTGCCAGGCCACACATACTCAATCGCCCTCCGGCAACTGCAACTTGGCCCGCGTCGCCCGCAATAGGATCACCAGGGACACGACGACAAATGGCACCTTGGCGAGCACGAGAGCCATTCCGGCTCCCAGCAGACCCCAGCGAGGCATCAGCAACACGCAACCCACCAGCGAAGTGACGACGGTCATCAATCGCAGCGGCAACTGAGAACGGATGGCCCGGATCGAGATCATTGCCGCGGTCAGGGCCCCCGACTGGTAAGCCACCGCAGCGGCCAACATCACCACCAGCAACAGGTCCTGGTGCTCGACAAACTCGGCGCCGAACAAAGTGCCCAACAACCATCGCCCCATCAGCGGAACCATCGCCAGCCCGAGCAGGCCCAGCACAAGATAGATGGCCAGGATCCCGGCCAGCATGCGACGGAATCCTGCCAGGTTGCCGGAATGATACAACGCGGCCAGGCGGGGACTGGCCACCTGGTTCATCGCCCGGGTGAACGTGCCACCGGCAGTGATCAACGCGGCGACGGCACCAAAAAGTCCCAGCGCGGCCAGGCCCAGTTGGTAGTCAACAAGATATCTCGGGATGTTGGTTTCCAGGGAAATCAACAGGGTCACCATGGCCAGGGGCAGACCGTGTGCGATCAGTCCCTTCATCACCGCCGGGTCCCAGCGTGGCCGAAGAGCCTGGCCGGTGTTGGTCCTGGCAATCCAGCGAGCCGCCGGCAGGTCGTAGGCCAACAGGACCAGCAGGCGGGCGACGACCAGTCCGGAAACGGCTCCGACGATGTCTCCGCTTACCATCGCTCCCAGGCCAAGGCCCAGTAGCAACGATCCACCGTGCAATGCCTTGCTGCGGGCCACACGATCCATGCGTTCGTTCTGCTGCAGCAATCCGTAAATCACGTCCGAAATCGACTCGAACGACTTGGCGCACGCCAGAAGAATTACCGCCCACCAGGCGCCGTCACGGTGACCAATCCACCAGGCAATCCCGATGGTGACCAACAGGGCCAGCGCGGTCGAAATCAATCTCAAGCCCAGGTAATCGCCAAAGCGGAACTCTCCGTTGGTGTCGGTCGCCTGGAGCGCTCGCAACTGCAAGCTGTGGCAGACAAATACCGGCACGGTGATGCTCGCCGCCAGGACATACAGCCCGACCAGCGGTTTGCCTCCCACCTGGGCCAGCACAACCAGGATCCCCCACTGGCAGGCGGCATAGACCAGGTTGGCCGGCAATGTCCACGCAAAATTCTCGCGCAACGACAGCGGCCGAATCACCGGGGACACCGATGTCACGGGAGGAATCGAAGACGAGAATTCGGAGGCCGACGACATGCGATGACGGCGTGCAACGGGAGTGGTGAAATCACCCACCAACGGCGGATCGGGGTGATACCAGAATCACCGCAGCGGGGGAATACGGGACAAGCCGACTTCCCGCAATGGTGAGCAGACCATCGCCAATGTGGGTGCGGGGTCTAGGCCACCCGCCGCCGGGCAGTCCTGCCGCACAATTCCGTTGCAAACCGACCCAACCTCGCCACGTCCAGCTTCGGCCTCAACCACTGGTCACGTCGACCGCGGATGCCCGGACGGCTCAGTACCGGAGCCAGGCTCGCCAGGTACCTCCCACAGACGGCGGGGGCCTCGGGCAAACGACGTGCCCTGGCGTAGGAATCCAGAAAAGCCCGCGAGAACGCCTCGGCATGACCGATCCGTTCGATCGGACCCAGCCGGCTGCGAAACAGTGTGATAATCAGCCACGCGGCGTCAAACACCCAGGGACCACGAACGACCAACGGGCTACAGAGATCCGACCCGGCCCAGTCGGTGATCACCAGCCGCCGACCCCCGTCGACAACCAGCAGGTTCCAGGCATTGAAGTCACCGTGCAGGGCAACCTCGTGGTCCTGTGTCATCGACACGTCGGCCACGGACCCCGGTTCGACTCGCCATGGCTCGGACAGGCTCTCGCCCAGTCCAACCGGCAACCGCAGAGTCTCGTGAATCACCGCCAGGGATTCGCCGACCCGCTCGGCCATCGCGCACCCGGAATCACGACGGCACCCGACCAGCCAACTCCACATCGGTTCCACGCCGGCAATGCGTTCGAATTCGATCCGGCCCAAAGTCGGCGTACCGCCGACCAGCCGTGGGACTTCGAACAGCTCGGTCATGGACGCGATCGCCGCAGCTCGACGCGTCTTTTCGGCCTCGATGACGGCCACCGTCGGATCCTGTTGCTTGATCACCGTCGTGGGCGTCAACTGCGTCAGCCGCTGGCCAACTGCCACATCGGCTCGCCCATTTGCGGCCGCTGGCACCCGGTCACGCCGCCACCGCAGTAGTCGTAGAACTATCCGCAGTACTGGCCGTCGCTGCCAGGCCAGCATTAGCAACGAACTGGAAGCCGTCACCGCAAGCAAGAGCACTGATTCTGTCATCTGGCGAGAACCTAGGTGGGATCAACCAACGACTGCAAGATGAGATCGGCCATTGGGACATCCGGGCTGAAGCGATATTGACTCAAGACAGGCACTGACCTAACGTTCCGGCCTCAATTTCTCCCGACGACAACGTCTCCGAGTCTCCCGAGCCCATCCAGAACCAGTCGTGGCGAACGACGTTTCGTTGCGATGCCAGAGTGGTCCCCCGCGATCCGCTCCGAAACTCAGCTCATGCGCAATCAATCCGTGCATCGCGCCGCTGCCGTCCTCCTGGCCGGCCTGCTGCTTCCGTTGGTGACGACCGGCTGCGCGCTGATGGATTCGAAAGGTCCGCATTTCACCGCCGACACGATGCCCGGGGACCTCGCGGCCCCCTCGTACGACAACCCACGAACGGTGCAGTGGACCAACATTGCCATGCCATCGGTCGGCAGCCAGACAATCGCTGCCGGTGACGTGCTCGAGGTGTCCGTCGCGTCCGGATTGTCCACCGAGAGCACGGTGACATGGCCAGTCCGAGTGAATGCTCGAACTGGTGCCGCAACCATGCCTGGTATCGGCAGCCTGCCGCTGACCGGGTTGACGTTGGAAGGAGCCGAGGCCGCGGTGACCGCCGCGTGCGTCAATCGCGGACTGTTCTGGTCGCCAAACGTCACGGTGACGATGAGACAAAAATTCAAGAACCGCGTGATGGTACTTGGTGGCGTCAAAGAGCCGGGAGTCTATGACCTGCCACGAGACCGCAGCAGCTTGCTGGCGGCCGTCTATGCCGCCGGAGGACTCTCCAGCGATGCCGGAAGCAACATCGAGATCAAGTCGACAACCAAGAACGGCGACGCTGGTGAACCCGGGACAACCGGAATCAAGACTGCCGGCTACAGCGTCTCTGCCAACACCGACCACTCCGACCAGGTCCTCCGAATCAATCTCGTCGAAGCCACCCAGACTGGTTCAGCCGGATACTACGTCCCCGACGGGGCCACGGTAATGATCGAAAAACGAGACCCGGAACCGATTCACGTGATGGGGCTCGTAAAGAAACCCAACCGCTACGACTTCCCCTACGATCGCGAGGTCCATGTTCTCGATGCCGTCGCGATGGCCGGTGGACTCTCCTCGACCGTCGCCGACAAGGTCTACATCATCCGGCCGATACCGGAAGGAAATGGCCAGACCGCGGTCATTGAAATCTCGCTGAGCGAAGCCAAGCGAGATGCCAGCCGCAACATCCGGCTTGGACCACAAGACCTGGTCTCAGTGGAACACACTCCCGCCACCGTATTGCTGGAAGTGGTCAAGATCGTCCGCTTCGGTCTTGGTGCCAGCCTGACCCCGCTCTTCTAGAACACACGACACCGTTCGCCTGAAACCTCATGTCGACCGACCAGTCTCATCCGAATCGACCGCTCGACGAGACCGCCCCCCAGGCGGCCACGCTGACGAGAATTGTGCGATTCTTGCACGTGGTTCGTGTTCGCAAGGGATTGCTGTTTGCTTCGGTGTTCGTTGCCGTCCTGCTGGCTGGACTCTACTACGCCACCGCGCCGAGACTGTACGAATCCAAGTCCCGACTGTACGTCCTGCAGATGGGCTCCGACCTGCTCCAGGAATCGATGGAGAACCAGGGAGGTGTCCGTGAGAACATGGCCAACTACCAGGGCGTTCTCACCAGCGATCTCGTGCTCGAGGAGGTCCTGCAGAAACTCCCCGCCAAGCATCGAGTGGATCTCAAGGACGTCCCCCGCGCCAAGTGGATCGACGCCCTCCGTAAGCAACTGGGCGTTTCGGCTCCCCGACGCACCAACCTGATCGATGTTCGCTACCGATCCCGTGATCCCCAGACGGCCGCCGCGATCGTCAATCATGTCGTCAACAGTTACCTCAAGCTGATGCGGGAAATCCACAAGTCGACCGCCAGCGAGGATGTCGAATTCCTGACCAAAAAACGTGAAAAACTGGATGAAGAAACCAACGCAATCAACGCCGAATTGCTGGTGCTCAAACGACAGATGCAGATCATCTCGGGTCCCGACAACCAGAACATCAACCCGGCGGCCGAGCGACTCCAGGAACTCAACAAGCACCTGATCGATGCGATGAATCGGACCCGGGAAGCACGGGCCACGATGCAGGCGATCCGTGAAGCGGCTGCCCGAGGCGAGGACATTCACCAGTTTGCCCTGCAGCAAATCGAAGTGGTCGGCAAGGAGGTTTTCCTGAGACAGATGGGACTCAATCCACAGGACTCCTATCTCGACGGACGAACGCGGCAGCAATTGATCAACGACCAGGTCGCCTATCGCAACGACTCGGCCGAACTCGGACCCAATCACCCCCGCATGCAAATGCTGTCAGCCAGGATCAAGGCCAGGCAACAGTGGTTGTCCAAGCGACCCACTGACATCAGCACCCAGATGACCTCCCTGGCCAAGAACCGACTCACCCCCACCCTGATCGACATGTCCGCCCAGAAACTGCGTTACGCCGAACTCCGCGAACAGGCCCTGCGAGATGATTTCAACCGCGAGAGCCAGGTGGTATCGAGTTTCGAAGCCCTGATGGGTCGAATCCGGCTGCTCAACTTTGACCTGGCACGCAAGCGGGAACTGGCGATTGCCCTGGCCACTCGCATTTCACGAACCGACCTCGGCAAGGAACGTGGCGGACTGAGAACCAAGATCGTCAGCCAGCCGAAAGTGGCCAAGGCACCGGTCAGCCCACAACTTCTCATCGTTGCCCTCGCGGCCCTTGTCGGTGGTCTCGGCTCCGGGCTGGGACTGATCTACGTGCTCGACTACTTCGACGACCGGTTCCGCTCGCCCGAAGAACTTCAGGTGCAAGCCGGATTGCCAGTCCTGGCGATCGTGGGTGAACTCCCGCCCGGCAATTCCGAGAAAAAGGGACTGGATGCCGTACGGACATTCGCCGAACCCAACGGGTCCGAAAACGAGGCGTTCCGGACACTGAGAACAACCCTGGCGTTTTCCAATGAGCCCACCACTCGCCTGGTCGTGACCAGCACCGAACCCGGTGACGGCAAGACGACCGTGCTGGCCAATCTTGCCGTGGCCTTCGCCCAGAGCGGGAAACGAACACTGTTGATCGACGCGGACATGAGACGGCCGGGAATGACCGCGCTGATGGATCTCAAGGGACAGCAGGGCCTCTCGAGTATCCTCCACAGCGAACTCCCGCTGGACACCGCCACGCAGGGGAATGTCTTCTCGACACACCTCGAACACCTCGACGTCATCCCCTCAGGATCCCGCCCGGTCAACCCGGCCGAATTGCTTCACGGCACACGATTCTCCGAACTGCTCGGCTGGGCTGAGTCCATCTACGACCAGATCCTCATTGACGCACCACCCGCCCTGGCCGTCACAGACGCGGCCATCATCAGCCGCCAGGTCGACGGTGGCCTGCTGGTCGTCCGACCCGATAAGAACCGCCGCCGGATGGTCTTACGAGCGACCGAATCCCTGGCCGCAGTCGGATCAACCATGCTGGGTGCGGTGATCAACCATGTCACCACCGAGGCCGGCGGAGACTACTACGGCTATGGATATGGTTACGAGTACGGCAGCGGAGAGGGGTCGTCCGACGGCCTGAAACAGGCGGCATAGTCCGACCGACCGGGTCAACTCGCGTGCGACCATTCCCGCAAAAAGGACCCCGCAATGGCAACCGCCACCACATCAACCCGCTGGCTGCGGGCTGTTGACCTGTTCCTGTACCTGGCATTGCTGGGGGTCCCCATTTGCCTGGGAGGCCGTGGAGGTTGGGGACAACTGCTGTTGATCAGCTGTGCCGCTGGAGCCTCGTTGGCGTGGATTGCCGGCCGTGTCGCCCTGCGGATTAGTGGTTATCGCTGGAGCCGGGCCGAGCCGCTTCTACTGGCCGGAACACTCTGGCTGGTGCTGCAACTCGTCCCACTCCCGACCACCCTGCTGCATTCGCTCTCGCCCACGTTGGCCGATTGGCTTCCGTCCTGGACCGCGAATGGCCTGGGCACCTGGTCCACTCTTTCGCTGTACCCGACAGCCACCACCGAAGCGCTCTGCAGCGTGGTCGCCGTTGGGCTGTTGTTCGCCGTCGCCTGTCAAAGGCTGCGAACGATCAATGATGTCGAGACAATGCTCAAGGTGATCGGCCTGTCCACTGCCGCAATGGCCGCCTTCGCACTGATCCAGTTCGCCACCTCCGACGGACGCTTCTTCTGGTTCTACGATCACCCCTTCACCTCGACACTCCACCGGGTCAAGGGAACCTTCACCAACAAGAACCACTTTGCACACTTCATGGCTCTCGGCCTGGCACCACTTGCCTGGTGGCTCGTCCGTCGCGTCGGTCAGAAATCCGGAACCAGCCGAAATTTCACGACCCTGGCACAAAAGGCTGGCAGCGGGGACCTGGTACCCGGGGTGGTCATGTGTGGCCTGGGGCTGGTCGTCTTCGCCGGGCTGCTGTCGCTCTCTCGAGGTGGTGCCCTGGCACTGGGAGTCGCTGCATTCAGCTGTACCGCCATGATGTACCGTCACCAACAGGTCTCCAGACGACTGTTGGCCGGGCTGGCCACTTCGGCCGTGCTGGTTGCCACTTGCCTGGGATTTTATGGCTTCCAGGACGTTAGCCAGAGACTCGAAGAATGGGACCCGGGTGTCCGCCTGATGGTCTGGGATGCGAACCTGCAGGTCGCCTCCAAGTTCCCCTGGACCGGGACCGGGCTGGGAACACACGTCGAGGCTCATCCCACGTTTCTGTCCGAACCCTTCCGCGACCGCGAATTCACTCACGCCGAAAACAGTCCCATCCAGGTCGCCTCCGAAACCGGACTGCCCGGGCTGTTGATGTGCCTCACGGCCATTTTTGGTTGCCTGACCTGGTGCCAAACCAGCCTCAAACGTGGCACCGATCCTCGAATCGCCACCGCCGCCGCCGCGGTCACCGCATCGCTGTTGGCCCACCTGGTCCATTGCCTGTTCGACTTCCTCTGGTATGTCCCCGGCTGCATGGTCGTCGTCGCCCTGCTGGTCGCCTGCGCCCGGTCTCTGGCCACCATGGCCACGGCTGACGAAATGGCAAGCTCCCCCGAAGCCGTCCCGGAAACCAATGGAGGATTCCGAAGAATCGGCTGGGTGATGGCCGCCACGGTCATCGTGCTGGCGACAGGATTCGGCATCCAGCAAACCGGGCAGCGGATCGCCGGGGACGTTCACTGGGACGAATATCTCCGACTGAGGTTCTCCAAGGAGACCCCCGCGGCCACCGACAAAGTTCCAACGCCAGCCGAGTACAAGACGGCTGCACGCAAGAAACACCACCAGCGCATGATCGCCCTGGGCCATACGATCACGGCCAATCCGAACCACGCGCGGGCTCACCTGAGACTGGCCGCGCACTATGTCACGATGGTCGAGGAACTGAGAAGCGGCGGAGCCAACCCCCACATGCCCCTGGGACAGATCCGGCAAGCCGCGCTCGGCGGCGGTTTCGATTCGGATACCGAACGATCCGAGTGGCTCTCCCGGCCGGGTGTCCTCGGCACGCATCGCCGACAGCTGGACAAGGCATTCGCCCACGCACGACAGTCATTGGCACTGTGCCCGTTGCAGGGCATGGGCTACGTTCACCTGGCACAACTCGGATATCTCAAGGGAGACACGGCGACCGCCAGCAACCAGTTGATCGCCCAGGCACTGGTTGTCCGTCCGCACCAGGCACGAGTCCATGAAGCTGCGGGAAGTGAAGCGTGGCTCGTCGGAGACCAGGAGACCGGACTGGCACACTGGAAACAAGCTTTTCATCTCGATCGCACCGTCCAGCGACGGATCATGAAAAAACTGGCAGCGGCCGGACTCCCAGCACAGGTGATCATCAGCGAGTTTCAGCCTGACTGGGAAGCGCTGGTCTACATGAAAGAGTTGTACAAGAAGGCGCTCCCGACGGCCGAGTACCGGATCGTCCTGGCCGATTACGCTGTGGCGGCCCAGGGCCGGGCCAACAACCAGGACGGAACCGACGCCGTCACCAGTTGGCTGCTGGCCGCCGGAGCCTACCGACAACTCGATCAGGCCACCCAGGTCCAGGCGTGCTACGAAAAAGCTCTGGAAGAGAACCCCACCTCACTGACAGCCCGACTGGCGTTCGGACGCTGGCTCCACTCCCAGGACCGTTTCGCCGAGGCCCTGGAACACCTCGAGTGGTCCTCGCAGCAACAGCCCGACAACGAGAAACTGCAGCGGTTGCTCTCGACCTGCCGAAAATCCGCATCCGGCGGCTAAGCCCGAATCCCGGTTCGGCCGTCGGCCAGGACCGGTCACGCTACAGCCAGCCAGCCGACCACGCTAACATCGGTTTCCGGACCAACCGCTGCGCCGGTTGTCTGACACAGTTTCATTTTCACCCCATCGATCAGATTGACCACGATGAGCGATTTTCGCACCGAACACGACTCCATGGGCGACGTCCAGGTCCCCTCCCAGGCTTACTATGGCGCCCAGACACAACGGGCCGTCGACAACTTTCCGATCAGCGGCTGGAGATTGCCAGCCGAATTGGTCCACGCCCTGGGCCGCGTCAAGCGGGCGGCGGCGGTCGCCAACCGCGACCTCGGCAAGCTCACCGAGAGCGGCAAGAATCCCCTGGACAACGCCCAGGTGGATGCCCTGCTGGCGTCGTGCCAGGAGGTCATCGATGGACAACTCGATGACGAGTTCCCCATCGACGTCTTCCAGACCGGGTCGGGCACTTCCAGCAACATGAACATCAACGAGGTGATTGCCAATCGGGCGATTGAACTCAATGGGGGCGACCGCTTCACCCCCGACAAGCCGATCCACCCCAATGACCACGTCAACATGGGCCAAAGCACCAACGACATGTTCCCCACGGCGATTCATGTTGCCGTGGCCGAGGGCATCCGGCAGCGGCTGGTCCCGGCACTCGAACGTTTCCGTGATTCGCTCCGGAGCAAGGCCGACGAGTGGGACCAGGTGATCAAGATTGGCCGGACACATCTTGCCGACGCCACGCCACTACGACTGGGACAGGAAATCGGCGGACTGGCCCGGCAACTGGCCCTGTCGGTCGGTCGTGCCGAGCGGGCACTGGAGGCCGTGCTCGAGTTGCCTGCCGGCGGCACCGCGGTCGGCAGCGGAATCAACACGCACCCCGAATTTGGAGCCCGGGTGGCAGCCGACCTGGCATCCCAGACCGACATCGGTTTTGTCGAAGCGGCCGACCACTTCGAAGCCAATGCCCAGAGAGATGGGCTGGTCGAATGCCATGGTCAACTGCGTGCCATCGCCAGCACGCTGTTCAACGTGTCCAACAACATTCGCTGGCTCGGCGCCGGTCCTCGCTGCGGCTTTTACGAGATCAAGCTGCCAGATCGTCAACCTGGCAGTTCCATCATGCCCGGCAAGGTCAATCCGGTGATGTGCGAGAGCATGATGCAGGTCGCGGCCAGGGTCATGGGCAACGACGGGGTGATCGCCTTCAGCGGTGCTACTGGCGGCCAGTTCCAACTGAATATCATGATGCCGGTGATGGGCCAAACGACTCTCGAGAGCATCGCGTTGCTCACCGGCGTGACCAATGCCTTTGTCGAGTTCTGCTCCGACGATATGGAGGCCAACACCGACGCGTGCGAGGCAGCCGTCGAAAAGAGCCTCTCGATGTGCACCAGCCTCAACCCGCTGATCGGGTACGAGAACGCAGCAGCACTGGCCAAGGAAGCCTTCAAGACCGGCAAGACAATTCGAGAATTGTGTCTCGAAAAAGACATCCTTCCCGAGGAGACTCTGGCCGAGGCACTGGATCCGATGAGAATGACCGAGCCACAAGCGTAGGGAATCCTGCCGACAGGACACTCTCCTGGTCAGCGTGGCCACCAGATTACTCGGGGTCATAACCCAGATTGGGCGCCAACCAGAGTTCGGCCTCGGACAACGACACGCCCAAACGGCCGGCGTAATCCTCCACCTGGTCCCGGGTCACCCGGTCGATAGAAAAATATCGGGCGCTGGGATGGTGGAAGTAGAGACCACTGACCGCCGCGGCCGGCAGCATCGCATAAGTTTCCGTCAGGCTGATCCCCGCCCGCGTTTCCGCCTCGAGCAACTCGAACAGCCGCCCCTTCAGCACGTGGTCGGGGCAGGCCGGGTAACCGAATGCCGGACGGATGCCGCGGTACTTCTCCGCGATCAATTCCTCGTGGTCCAACTCCTCGCTGTCTCCCCATTCGCGACGCACCCGGGCATGCAAACACTCGGCGAACGCTTCAGCCAGCCGATCAGCCAGGGCCTTGGCCATGATCGATCGATAATCGTCATGTTCGCTCTCGAATCGTTCGACCAGTGAATCAATTCCCTCGCCCGCGGTCACCGCAAACGCTCCAACATGATCAACCTGTCCACTGTCCAGTGGCGCGACATAATCGACCAGGGACCTGTACTCCGTCTGCCCCCGCCTCTGCCACTGCTGCCTGAGCATCGGGAATCGCACCAGTTCCTCACCAGGCTCCAGGTCGCTGAACAACACGATGTCCTGGCCATCGGCAACCGCCGGCCAGAATCCATAAACAGCTCGTGCCGTCAACAATCCGTCACTGACAATCTCGTCGAGCAACTCACGGGCATCATCGAACAACTCTCGAGACTGCTGGCCCAGGACCGGATCGTCGAAGATGGCCGGGTACTTGCCCCGCAATTCCCAGGTCTGGAAGAACGGGGACCAGTCGATGAATTCGACCAGTTCCTCCAGGGACTGATCCTCTATCGTCCTGAGACCGACGAATTCTGGTGATTCCAGGGACAAGCTCTTCCAATCGGTGACGACCGGTTTCTGGCAGGCATCTTGGAATGGCACGAGTGCTTTTTGTTGCCGCTCGGCAAAAGCCTGGCGATCCCGTTCCTGCTCAACGCGATTCGCCTCCACGAATGACTCGTGCGTCGTTTTGCTCATCAACGACTCCACGACTCCGACGGCCCGCGAGGCATCAAGCACGTGGACAACCGGACCCTCGAATTCCGGCGCTATCTTCACGGCAGTGTGCCGCGCACTGGTGGTCGCTCCACCGATCAGCAGCGGCACATGTGGTCCCTGGCGCTGCATGGCCCGGGCAACCTGCTCCATCTGGCCCAGCGAAGGAGTGATCAATCCGGAGAGTCCGACCAGGTTGGCTTTCTCGCGAACGGCCGTCTCGAGAATGTCTTCCAGGGGCACCATCACACCCAGGTCGATCACGTCAAAGTTGTTGCATCGCAACACCACCCCGACAATGTTCTTTCCAATGTCATGGACGTCTCCCTTGACGGTGGCCGTGACAATCCGACCACGGCTCTCGTCGGCGGCACCCGACTCCCGTTGTTCCTCTTCCATGAACGGTGTCAGGTATGCAACCGCCTGCTTCATCACCCGGGCACTCTTGACCACCTGGGGCAGGAACATCCGTCCCGATCCAAACAGTTCTCCAACCGTATTCATGCCATCCATCAAAGGCCCCTGGATCACCTCCAGAGGACGATCGTACTTCTGGCGAGCCTCCTCGGTGTCGTCGACGATGAACTCGTTGATCCCCTTGACCAGGGCATGGATCAACCGCTGCTCGATCGGCTCGTCACGCCATTGAGCCACGACAGTGGCGTCGCCCACGTCGTCGCCGCGGATCGTCTCGGCCAATTCCAGCAGCCGTTCCGTGGCGTTCTCGCGACGATTGAGCAACACGTCCTCGACGTGCTCCAGCAGGTCGGGTGCGATGTCGTCGTAGACGGTCAACTGGGTCGGATTGACGATCCCCAGTTCCAGGCCTGCCTCGACGGCGTGGTAGAGGAAAGCCGAATTCATGGCACGGCGAACCTGCTCGTTGCCCCGGAAGGCGAACGATACGTTACTGACTCCTCCCGACACCAGGGTGCCGGGACATGCCTCACGGATCCTCCGGGTGGCCTCGAAAAACGCCACTGCGTAGTCGTCGTGTTCTTCGATTCCAGTCCCCACCGTCAGGATATTGGGATCGAAGATGATATCGCGTGGCGGGAACCCGACCATTTCAGTCAACAGCCGGAACGAGCGCTGGGCGATCTCGAGTTTTCGATCGGCGTCGGTCGCCTGGCCAGTCTCGTCAAATCCCATCACGACCACCGCAGCCCCGTAACGTCGCACCAGCCGGGCCTGTTCCAGAAACGAAGCCTCGCCCTCCTTGAGGCTGATGGAGTTCACAATCGCCTTGCCCTGGACGCACTTCAGCCCCGCCTCGATCACATCCCAGTCGGAACTGTCGATCATGACCGGAACGCGGGCCACGTCAGGCTCGGCGGCGATCAGGTTCAGAAACGTTGTCATCGCGGCCGGTCCATCCAGCAACGCCTCATCCATGTTCACGTCGATGACATTTGCACCGCCATCAACCTGCTGCTGCGCCACCGCCACGGCGGATTCGAGATCACCCTCGCGGACGAGCCTGGCAAAACGACGACTGCCCGAGACATTGGTCCGTTCACCGACCATGATCAGATTGCTGTCGGCCCGGACCGTCAAGACCTCCAGACCGCTGAAACTTGGCTCGCTGGATTCCACGGGGGCAACGCGTGGGGCCAACCCCGCGACCGCCTCGGCCACCTGCCGGATGTGCTCGGGAGTCGTTCCACAACAGCCACCAACAATGTTCAGCCAACCAGCCCTCGCAAACTCGGCAAGCGTTCCGGAGAGATCTTCCGGGGTCTCGTCGTACTCGCCAAACGCATTGGGCAATCCCGCGTTGGGATGACAACTGGTGAAAGCCGGCGCGATCCGCGAGAGTTCCTCGACATAGGGTCGCATCTGGGTGGGTCCCAGCGCGCAGTTGATTCCAACGGACAGCAGGTCGGCGTGAGCGATCGAATGCCAGAAGGCCTCGAGAGTCTGTCCCGAGAGTGTGCGACCGGAGTTGTCGGTGATGGTGACAGACACCGAGACAGGCAACCGCACGTCGTGACGGTCAAAATAATCCTCGATCGCGAACAAGCAGGCCTTGAGATTCAGGGTGTCGAAACTGGTCTCGGGCATCAGCAGGTCCACACCACCCTCGACCAGGCCGCCGATCTGTTCCTGGTAGGCGGCCACCAACTCATCGAACGTGATCGTACGGAACCCGGGATTGTTCACATCCGGGGACATCGATGCGGTCCGGTTGGTCGGTCCCAGGCTGCCCGCGACAAAACGACGGCGGTCCGGCGTGCGGTCGCTGGCACGATCGGCCGCACGGCGAGCAAGCTGCGCGGCAGCCAGATTGATGTCAAAGGCCCGGTCTTGCAGCGCGTAATCGGCCAACGAGATCGATGTCGAGTTGAACGTGTTTGTCTCGAGGATGTCCGCGCCCGCATCGAGAAACTCGTCGTGGATCCTCTCGATCGCCGCAGGCCGAGTCAGGCACAACAGGTCATTGCATCCCTCCAGCGGGCTGCCATGTCCGGCAAACTCCTCGCCTCGATATCCCTTCTCATCCAACGACAGGGCCTGGATCATCGTCCCCATTGCCCCGTCGAGAACCAAAATTCTCTCCGAGAGAGCCCGTTGCAGATCCGACCGTGTCTTTTCAATGCTCACCGGACAACTCCGGCGAAGCACCGTGACCCAGGGCGTCCAGGATCCGTGCACAGGCCTGTGATCGATTCAGCGCGTAGAAGTGAATTCCCGGAACTCCCTCGGAAATCAGTTCCCGGCATTGCTCGATTGCAAAATCGACGCCAACGGCCAACTGGGCCTCGCGATCGTCCTGGACCGCCTCGAGCCTTTCCGCCAGATCGACGGGGATCTGGGCCCCACACAACGAGGCAATTCGCTGGATCCGAGAAAACTCGGTGATCGGCATGATGCCCGGAACCAGCGGCACCGAAATGCCTTCCGCCTGGCATCGATCCCGAAACCTCAAAAAATTCTCGTTGACGTAGAAGAGCTGAGTAAATGCCGCGTCGGCACCAGCGTCAATCTTCCGCTTGAGATTCTCAAGATCCACGGCCGCATCGGCCGCTTCAGGATGCACCTCCGGGTAGGCTGCCACCCCGACGCCCAGCCGATCTCCCTGGCTACGGATCAGGTCAACCAGTTCATTAGCGTGGTCGAGTCCGCCACTCACCGCGGCAAACGAATCGGCACCGCGAGGTGGATCGCCTCGCAACGCCATGATGTTGCAGATGCCGATGCCACGGACGCGGGCAATCCACTCGAGCAACTCGTCTCGAGTGGAACCGACACAGGTCAGGTGGGCCATCGTCACTGTGTCATACCGCGACTCGATCTCCCGGCACAATTCGAGGGTCCGGTCTCGCGTCGATCCCCCGGCCCCGTAAGTGCACGACACAAACGCCGGGCGGTAGGTCGCCAGCAAATCGAGCGTATCAAAGAGAGTCTGGTCCCCGTCGGAAGTCCTCGGCGGAAAGATCTCCACCGAAACAGGCAGCCGCGAAACGGCCGGCGCATCGCGGTAGATCTCTGGCAAGGTCAACATCGTTTCGCCCGTACTCCGTAGCTCCAACCGCTCCGGCTCCCGATCGCGCTGGTCTGTCGACCGGACCCGACCATCCCCGGTTCCCCCAATTAGGTGTTTCGAGAGTCGACGTCAATGGCTGCGACATCGGCACTTCAGCGTGGTCAGCAAGACACATCCAGCGGGGTGCTTGCCCGGATCGTATAGATCACCTAACTTGAGCGTTGGAGACCAAACGAGGAGAAAACCACATGTCCACCACATCCCCCCAGACATCCACGGTTCCCTACAAGGTCGCCGACATGTCGTTGGCCGAATGGGGCCGACGCGAGATCGAACTGGCCGAGACCGAGATGCCGGGGCTGATGGCTCTCCGCGAAAAATATGGCGACAGCCAGCCGCTGGCCGGTGCCCGTATTGCCGGCTGCCTGCACATGACAATCCAGACTGCCGTGCTGATCGAAACGCTGACGGCGCTGGGGGCCGAGGTGCAATGGTCCAGCTGCAATATCTTTTCGACCCAGGACCACGCCGCCGCCGCGATCGCAGCCACGAACGTGCCGGTCTACGCCTGGAAGGGAATGACCGAAGAGGAATTCGACTGGTGTATCGAACAGACGCTCCACTGGGCCGACGGCAGCCCGCTGAACATGATCCTCGATGACGGCGGCGATTTGACCGCAATGATCCACAACCAGACCCCCGATCTTCTCAAGGAGATCAAGGGCCTCACCGAGGAGACGACCACGGGAGTGCATCGTCTGCACCAGATGCACCAGGAGGGCCGGTTGGGTGTCCCGGCCATCAATGTCAACGACTCGGTCACCAAGAGCAAATTCGACAACCTCTACGGATGCCGTGAATCGCTGGCCGACGGTATCAAGCGGGCCACCGACATCATGGTGGCCGGAAAGGTGGTCGTCGTCTGTGGCTATGGAGACGTCGGCAAGGGTTCCGCCCACGCCATGAAAAGCCTTGGAGCCCGGGTCATCGTCACAGAAATCGACCCGATCTGTGCCCTGCAGGCAGCGATGGAGGGTTACGAGGTGACCACGATGGACGAGGTCGCCTCGCGTGGAGACATTTTTGTCACCGCCACGGGCTGCTGCGGCGTGGTCACCGGGGCACACATGCAGCGGATGAAGAACGAGGCGATTGTTTGCAACATCGGACACTTCGATTCCGAAATCGATATCGCCTTCCTGGTCGAAAACAGCGACATCCAGCGAGTCACCGTCAAGCCACAGGTCGACAAGTTCGTCTTTCCCGATGGCCATGCCGTGATCGTGCTGGCCGAGGGTCGCCTGGTCAACCTGGGTTGCGCCACCGGACATCCCAGCTTTGTTATGTCCAACAGCTTCACCAACCAGGTGCTGGGCCAGATCGCACTCTGGAAACCAGCCGAACTGGGTTTCGGCGAGGACGACTTTCCACTGGGAGTCCACATGCTGCCCAAGAAGCTGGACGAGGAAGTCGCCCGGCTTCACCTGGCAAAACTCGGCGTCCAACTCGAGTCGCTCTCAGAAGACCAGGCTGGCTACCTGGGAATCCCCACCGAAGGTCCCTACAAGCCAGAGTATTACCGGTACTAGCAGCCGTCGGAGACCGGTTCACACCTGACGTATTCGCCGCGAGAACTCCGGGTCGTCGATAGCCGATCGGGCCACCAGTCCAACCTCGAACGAATCCCGCTCTGTGTCGATGGACCGGTGACTGTCTATCAGGCCCAGGGTGTGGGCCAATTGGTCCGAGTAGCCCGGAAACAGTACCCGTGGATTCCACCACGGCACTCTCTGATTCGACACCTCGTTGAGATGCCTCACGATGTTGGTCGTGCAGGTGTTGTACACCGCGTTGTAGAACTCGGGACGGTCTCGTAACGAATTGGCTCGATCAAGCATCGACACGGCCATCCGTCGGATCCGATCAGGCTCTGCCCGGATCGGATAGAGGTAAACCGGGTTGCCACGGTGAACGGCCCTCAGCCCGACCAGGTCTCGCTCGGTTGCCACGACATACATCAATTCGAATTGTCGCGTCAGCCCCCCCAGCAGGTTGAACTCCTGGCCGCGTTCGCGTCGGACTTCGACGGAAATCCCCAACTGCCGACCGTCGCTGAATCCAAACGAGAGGAACGTATGAGCCAGCCCCCGCCATCCGGAAAATGGTTCGACGAAAAAGTCGAGCCTCTCGAGTTGCGTGAGATCATAGCGACCCTCGAGATGGGCCACTGTGAAATCGGTCGTCGAACGGTACCGGCAATCACGAATTCCCGTGACATCCACACAGTCTCCGTCAAACCGTGCCGCCGGCAACACGGCCTGGTCAGTTGACCAGTCACGGGAATTCGAGGGTGTGTGCGACAACCACTTCATGGGCCAATCAAACCGAGAACACAATCCTCTTCACCGGAACGAGCCCTATCCCCCAGTGACCACAATCCGGGCGACGTTGTAGTAAATGACCACTCCCACCACATCAACGACCGCGGCGATCAGTGGGTTGGACATCAGGGCCGGATCGAGACCCATTCGCTTGAATCCCAATGGCATCATGGCTCCGGTGACCGTTCCCATCGCCACCACCAGGAACACGGTGATCCCCACAACAGCCGCCTGGGGTACGGTCGCCTCGACAAACCACATCGCAGTCAAAAAGCTCAGGATGGCCAAGCCTCCCCCGAGAAACCCGGCCAGGACCAGTTCGCGCGAGAGCACCCGAACACTCTCTTTCCGTCCAAACTGGCTGATGGCCAGTGCACGAACAATCAACGTGGCCGATTGGGACCCGGCATTGCCACCACTGGCAAGAACCAGCGGAATAAACAGCACCATCCACTGGAGAGCATCCGCGTCAAGATCCCGTTTGAGCGACTTGAGCGCCAGTGCCGTCAAAACAGCTGCAAACAGCAGCACAATCAGCCACCCACCCCGCTTCCAGGCCAGGGTCACCAGCGGTGTCGACAGGTAGTCATCCTCCAACGGCACCACGGCACCGGACCGGTACGCATCCTCGTCCGCTTCCTCCTGGGCAACGTCCATCGCGTCATCGTGGGTTACGATGCCAACAAGCTGATTTTGCTCGTCAACGACCGGTATCGCGATGAAGTCGAAACGGGCCAGCCGCTGCGCAACCTCCTCCTGGTCATCATCCACACGCACCGAGATCACATCACGTTCCATGATCGAATCGACACGAGTCTCGGGACGGGCCAGGATCAGTTCCCGAAGAGAAATGAACCCCCGCAATCGGCGGCCTTCGTCGATCACATAAACGTAATAGATGGTCTCTCGATCCGGTGCCTGTTGACGCAGTAGATCGATCGCCTCCACCACGGTGGTTTCGGCCGGTAACGACGCGTACTCGGTCGTCATGATCGATCCGGCACTGTCCTCGGGAAACGAGAGCAGTCGCTGGATATCACGTCGCTCGGCCTGGGCAACCATTGGCAACAGGTTGTCAACTCGTTCCGGATCGAGCCGCTCGAGTAGATCGACACGATCATCGGGCGCCATCTCCTCGATCAACCGCGAAAACTGCTCTCGGGGAACGGTCTCCACGAGTTCCAACTGATCGGGAAGATCGATGAAACTGAAGATCTCGGCCTGACGCACAGGCGAACAACTCGAAAGCACCTGCCAACTCTTGTCCGCCTCGAGGCCCTCAAGAACCTCGGCAACCGCCGCAGGGTGCAACGCCTCACAGAACTCCGCCAAGCCAACAACATCGTCGGCATCGAGAAGCTCCCGGAGATCCGGCAGCAGTAGCAGACGGTTGTACATCGTCGACCCCCCCGTTGGCTACGGGGCGACCCCGGTGAAACAGTCGACCGGGTTCGCAATGCTGTCGGTGACGTCTAGCGCTTGGAGAACTGGAAGCTCTTTCGCGCCTTCTTGTACCCGTACTTCTTTCGTTCGACCATCCGGCCGTCACGGGTCAAGTAGCCACCGTCACTCAATGCCTCGTGCAAATTGGGATTCTTTGCTTGCAGAGCCCTGGCAATACCCAGCACGATCGCTCCGGCCTGTCCCGTCGGACCGCCACCATTGACACGCACCCAGACGTTGACCGAACCAAGCATCTCGGTTGCCCTCAGTGGAGCCTCTATCAGCAGTCGATCACGTTCGATCTGGAAATAGTTGTCCAGTGCTCGCCCATTGATCGTCATCCCTCCATCACCATCGGTGATCCGGACACGAGCCACCGCTGTCTTCCTCCGTCCCGTGCCGATCGCCACACCGTGTCGATCGATCTTGCCACGGATCAATGCCGGTTGACGAGGGGTGCGAGGCTCTTCGTCCTCGGACGACGCCTCTCCCAGGGTCAACTCGGCACCATCCTCCGTGTCGCCACTCTCGTCGGAAGCCTCTTCGTCGGAAGCCTCTTCGTCGGAAGCCTCTTCGTCGGAAGCCTCTTCGTCGGAAGCCTCTTCGTCAGAAGCCTCTTCGTC
>CAZYAZ010000001.1:104043-129680 GCA_964646205.1 uncultured Planctomycetaceae bacterium
CCTCTTCGTCGGAAGCCTCTTCGTCGGAAGCCTCTTCGTCAGAAGCCTCTTCGTCGGAAGCCTCTTCCTCGTCGGTTGCGTCCTCCACGGTCTCTTCCGTGGCGTCTTCGGCAACCTCTTCCGGGGTCTCTTCGGAAGTCTCAGGAGCGTCGTCGTCGAAGATCATCGTTGAGTCTCTCGGGTCCCGGCCCAAACGGGCGGCGGACAGGTAATGTCGTGTTCAATGCGTCGGAGCTAACCGGGCAGCAGGTGTTCGGGAAACGGTTGCGGATTCTGTGCCTGATGATTGTGCTCGTCGCTGCAGTACACCTTGAGTTTCTTGAGCATCTGACGGCCCAGCTTGTTCTTGGGAAGCATCCGCCGGACAGCCTCGTGGATGATTCTTTCCGGAGCCTTCTCGAGCATCTCGGCGGCGGATGTCAACTTCCGACCACTCGGGTACCCGGTGTACTTCTGATACTTCTTCCAAAGAAATTTCTTGGTGAATTGCGGGTGTGTGTCATGAGCCAGGCTCTGCCCACTGAAGCGAACCAGGTGTGCATTGAGCACCACGACGTAATCACCCGTGTCGACGTGCGGCGTGTAATCGGGGCGATGCTTGCCCATCAACACGGTGGCGATCTGGGTCGCCAGTCGACCCACGATGTGGCCAGAAGCGTCAACGACAAACCAGTTGTGGGTCACCGTCTCATTTCGAGCCATTGTCGAACTTGGGGGACCAATCGAAACCGGAGACACTGTGCTGCTCTCGATATTTTTGAGTGAGACAACCCGAAAGCACCACGGGGCACATGCGGGTGGGGAAACATCCCAGCGTAGCGAACCGGGTTCCCCGCATCAACGCTTAGACTGGATCTCAGCGGCCCTGGACAGGCATCCCATTGTGGGATGAAAACACGGGGCAACCCCCGGCATCCGGAACCACCAGCCGCCAATCTCCGTACCGGCCCCAGGTTGCTGTCGCCGATGCCGGAGCATGCGGCGGGGTCAGGCGACCGGGGTGGCCCTCCGTGTTGGCTCCGACTGGTGTGAATCCGGATGAGTCGGAGGTGTGACCGACGGTCCGGGGATGTCCCCGCACCCGGGCGGACAGTTCCGTGGAACTTCCCGCGTCGGGAGATTCGAGTCAGGTGTGAGACCGGCGAACCGGGTCAGAACGACCACAACCCGAATGGGAATGGGAACACCCTACTCCCTCTCACGGGAAATTCAACCAACCCAAACCCGTAATTAATTCCACGGGCCGGAAAAACCAGATCACGCTGACGCCGGCAACTGGCGGAGACCTCAGAGGCTGCCCTTGGACGACGGGATCCCCTGCTGGCGGGGGTCAACCGAAACCGCCTCACGCAATGCCCGCGCCGTCCCCTTGAACAACGCCTCAGCGATGTGGTGAGAATTGTCTCCGTGATGCAGCACCTGGTGCAGGTTGATCCGCGAATTGGCCGAAACGGCCTGCCAGAACACCTCGACCAACTGAGTGTCGAACTCACCAATCTTCTCGGTCGGGTACGTCACGCTCTGCACGAACCACGCACGACCCGAGAGGTCCACGGCGGCCGTTACCAGGGTCTCCTCCATCGGCAACACCACGCTGCCATAGCGGCGGATCCCCACCTTCTCGCCCAGCGCTTCACACAAAGCCATCCCCAGGCAGATCCCCACATCCTCGACCGTGTGGTGACCATCCACTTCCAGGTCACCATCGGCGTGCACCTCGAGATCGAACAATCCGTGTCGCGCCAGCAACGTCAACATGTGATCAAAGAATCCGATCCCCGTTTGCACCGTCGATGCACCGCTGCCGTCCAATTCCAGCGCCAACCGGATATCAGTCTCGTGCGTCTTCCGCGAAATCTCGGCTCGTCGGCCCATCACCTGGCTCCCTGTCGATCACCACTCCATCATAAGACCGCCGCGTCACTCGGCAATCATCGACGCCGGGTTGAACCCGCCGAAGGCCGCGGCCACGCTTGTGGACCCGCACAACCCCTACGACCCGACGTGGTCCAGTGCCTCGAGAAACCGATCCACCTGTTCGTCGGTCCCCACGGTAATCCGCAGGCCCTCGCGGACCGGATCACACTCCGGGAAGACCATGTAACGAACAAGCACCCGCTGGGCCTTCAAAGCCTCGAACCGGCGTCGGTGCTCGCCGTCGGGATGCGTGGCCCAGACAAAGTTGGCCTGGCTGGGAACAACATCGAAGCCGCGCGAGACCAACGCCTCGACCAGTCGCTGCCGGGTCTGGCGAATGCGAGCGGCATTTTCCTGCATCCAGTCGGTATCCTCCAACGCCGCCACGCCGGCAGCCAGCGACAACATGTCGCAGTTGTAGCTGTCCTTGACCTTTCTCATCGCCGCGACAACATCAGGATGTGCCACCCCAAAGCCCAGCCGCAACCCCGCCAGACTGTATGACTTGCTCAGGGTTCGCGTCACAACCATCCGCCCGGCAGCCGAATCGGACTTCAGCAATTCGCCACCATGCGGCTCATCGCAAAAATCGCCGTAAGCCTCATCCAGCACCAGCACACCCTCCTCGGGCACCAAACCCAGAAGGTCCTCGTCGGGGAACCGGTTTCCCGAGGGTGAATTCGGGTTCGGTACGAACAGCAATCGACACTCCTGCAACTGCCGCCGGGCCTCCTCCATCGGCCACGACCAGTCGTCCCTCAACACGATCCGTTCAACCTCGGCCCCCTGGATCTCGCCCAGCGTCTCGTACAACACGTAACTGGGATAGGGGTACGCGATCCGCTGCCCCGGATCGACAAACGTCCGCAGCAGGATGGTCAGGATCTCATCGCTCCCGTTGCCCGGGATGATCCACTCGGGATCGACATCAAACAGCCGGGCCGCCACACGGCAGAATTCTCGACCAAGCGGATCCGGATAGAAGTTCAAACGGCCCTCGGCCGCCCGGCCAATCGCCTCGATCACTCGCGGTGAGGGCGGATAGGGATTCTCGTTGGTGTTCAACTTGACCCACCCATCCTCCTGCGGCTGTTCGCCGGGGACATATCCGGCCATCCGGTCGACGTTCGGCCGAAATTGCACGCGACGGGCAGACGAGTCGTGAGACATGATGCCGCTGTTATTCAACAGGGGTGTGGCTGGCCAGAACGCGATTCTCGAGACCATTCCGACCGCCGTCAACCACTCGAGGCACACGTTCCGATGACCAGCCTGCTTGATTCCCCGGAGGGGTGGCGCGAGGATAAAACCTGCAGGCGAAGTAATCCGTACAGGTCGGGAGCGGAAACTGATGAGTCATCACGTCAGCCGGTTAGTCACCGGCGTCCTGATCACGATGATCACGGTCCCGGCCGAGTCGGCCGACCCGTTGCCGGCGGGCACGCACGACCGGGTTCAGGTGGCGGCTCCCACCCGCCTGGACTGGGTTTTTACGATTTCCAACCAGAGTCCTGCCGAACCGCCGTCCGACTGGACACGGGGATACACCTCGACCAAACAGACCTACAGGCTGATGGTGCCCGACGGCATCCCCCGGACTCCCCCGGACGAAAAGCTGCTTCCCCTGGTCCTGTTCGTTTCACCCGGAGATGGTCCGGGAGGATTCGGTGCTTTCGCAGCCACCGCGGCAAAGCACAAGGTCCTTGTGGCCAGCCCACGGGGAGCAGGAAACCGCTGTCCGTTCCCACGCCGGGTCAACATCGTTCTCGATGTCCTCGATGATCTCCGACAACGATTTCCTATCGATCCCGACCGCACCTACCTGGCTGGATTCTCCGGTGGTGGCCGGGTCGCCTGCACGATCGGATTCGCCTTGCCCGAACTCTTCGGAGGTGTGATCAGTTTTTGCGCCGCCGGTGACCTGAGAAATGAATCGTGGCTGCGGCACCGGGTACAGGACCGTCTGAGCGTTGCACTGGTGACTGGTGAGACCGATTTCAACCGGGGTGAGGTCGAACGGTTTCGAGGTCCCCTGCTGAAGGAAATCGGCGTGCGGACCAGGGTTTGGGTCGAACCACGAACCGGCCACGCCGTACCGGCCACACCCGTGCCGCAGGTTTTCGAATGGCTCGAACAGGATCGACCTCGACGGGCAAAACTGGCCAACAACTGGCCAGCATCTCGAGCAGCCTCGCGTGTTGCTTCCACCCGCCAGGCCAGTGCCCGGGCCCTGCTGGCCGAAGCCAACAAGCGACTCACACAACCCGACCTGGTCTACTCGGGCCTGATGCAACTCAAGGGCATCCGTGTCCGCTGGACCGGACTGCCGGAAGCACGATTGGCCGAGAAAACCCTGCTGGAGTACGACGCACGAGACAAGCGGCCGTGGGAGAAACAGGACATCGCCGAACAACGACGTTACCTGGTGGCACAGGCCCGAGGAATCGACGCCTACGGCAGCGGACCGTTGGCCAAGCAATACGCGGCCGGACGAGCCGACATGCTCAAGTTCGCCATCACGCTCTGGGGTCGCATCCTCCAGGACGGCCAGGACACCGACGCTGTCGACCAGGCTCGAAAAAGGATCCCGATCCTCCGCAAGAAACTGGCCGAACTCGACGCCGACGGCAAAAAGAAAACGCCGGGGGACCAATGATGACCACCAGCCTGGTCCGGTCTCAGACCCCGGACAAACTCCGGCTGGACGCCGCCCTGCAGCTCCCGCAAGCTGGCCTGGACCACGGCGACGACTGGCCAGCAGACCTGGTGATCCTGGTTCACGGCACCGCGGGAAACTTCTACGCACCGGGAATCCTCGAACACGTCTCCAAAGCAGTGGTCGCATCGGGCACACCGGCATTGCGAATCAACACGCGAGGCCACGATGGACTGGTCGGAGTCCGTGGCGGTGCAGCACTCGAGAACATTGATGACTGCCGGCTGGATTTGGCCACCTGGTTTTCATGGGCCCGGGACAATGGCAGGCAACGGATCATCCTGGTCGGCCACAGCATGGGTGGAATCAAGTCGATCTATGCGGCGGCAGAGGCGGCCATCGACCCGGTGGCGATCGTCGCGATCTCGCCACCCCGGTTCTGCCACCAGATGTTCCAGAACCACCCTGCGGCCGGTGCCTTCCGTGAGGATTACTCCCGGGCAACCGAACTGCTGGCCAACGGCCACGGCGACGAACTGATTCAGGTGCGGCAACCCTTGCCGATGTGGATTCGAGCCAGCGGCTACGTCGAGAAATACGGTCCGGAAGACCAATTTGACCTCGTCGGCCAGTTGCCGCGAGTCACGTGCCCGGTGCTGGTCCTTGTCGGTGACCAGACGATCCAACACTCACCAGCCTTCAACAGTCTCCCCGAGGACCTCGCCGGATTGGACCTGCCCGATGACCGTCTTGGAATCGAGGTGATCCCGGGCGGAGACATGCACTACACCAATGATCCCGATGAACCGATTCGACGTACCGTCAACTGGCTGGCCCACCGTTGAGCGGTGATGTCACCGACCTGTTCGACGAGGTTTCTTGAACGCACTCGGCCAATCAGTTCCAATCGCTGCACCGACCACCGTTGCGATCCAAAGACCTCCTCATGTACCAACTCCGCTGCGCCGCATCGCTCTCGGCCTTTGGGTCACAACTGAAACTGGCGTTGAAACGGGCGGCCGCCAGCCCGGCCACGGGAGTTCTGATCGACACGCGGTACATGGTCAAGCCGATCGATTTCTCCGCCAGTGCCATCCGGCACCTCCGCAAGCACCTCGATGAACTCGGCCTCGTGTTGGCCGCGACCACATTTCCCACCCGACGCGGATTCTCGGATCAACGGGACCTCCAACCGCGGATTGAAGCGGTCCGCGGCGCACTGCAGTTCGCCCGGGACCTGGGAACCGACGTGGTCACACTGAACATCGGCACCGTTCCGGCTGTTGAAGCCGATCAGACTGGTCCTGGCGAACGGGATCTGCTGGTCGACGTCCTCAACGACCTGGCACGACACGGCAACCACGTCGGAGCGGTCCCCGTGATCAGCGTCTCCGCCAGTGATCTCCAGTCACTCCAGGATCTGCTCGCCGACATCGTCGCCGGGCCCATCGGTGTCGACTTCGATCCTGCCGCGTGGACCGGGCGAGGATCGGATCCCGTCTCGACCTTCCGCGAGTTGTACAGCGTGGTTCGACACGTGTGGGTCCGGGACGCGATCCGCTCTTCAGACGGGACACACAGGGAGGTGCCCGTCGGACGGGGCGAGGTGGCCTGGGACGAGATGCTCGCGGTGCTGGCCGAGGCCGAATACAACGGTTGGGTGACCGCCGGTGCCTCGGGGGGAACGGATCCCGCCAGCGATGCCGTCGGTGCCCTGTCGATGTTGCAATCAATTACGATGGGTTAGTCACGGCGGACAAACACGGAGGTGGGAGCCAGGATGCCGACAACGGCACGACACGATGCGAACGAGTCAGCGCGAACCGTCTCGGAACTGACCCGCGAGATCAAGGACCAACTCGAGAACCACTACCCCGACGTGTGGGTCACCGGTGAGATCTCCAACTGCCGCCCCGCGCGCTCCGGCCACGTCTACCTCACTCTCAAGGACGACCAGTCCCAGATCTCGGCAGTCATCTGGCGAAACACCGCCTCGCGGCTCCCATTCGAACTCACCGACGGACTCGAGGTCGTCGCTCGCGGTGGAGTCGAGGTCTACCTGCCACGTGGACAATACCAGTTGGTCATCCGGCAACTGACTCCCCGGGGCGTCGGTGCCCTCGAACTGGCCTTCCGCCAGTTGCAGGAACAACTGGCCACCGAGGGCCTCTTCGACGCCGATCGCAAGCAACCGATCCCCCGCTTCCCACGCCGGATTGCCCTGGTCACCAGTCCCACCGGAGCCGCGGTCCGTGACATGCTGCAGGTGATCACCCGGCGATGGCCGGCAGTCGACATCGTGCTGCTACCGGTTCGCGTCCAGGGAGCCGGTGCCGCCGAGGAGATCGCCGGAGCGATCGGGCTGGTGCCAAGGCTGCCCCGGGTCGACGTGGTGATCGCCGGTCGCGGTGGTGGCAGCCTGGAAGATCTCTGGGCGTTCAACGAGGAGATCGTGGCCCGTGCCATCGCCGACTGTCCCATCCCGATTGTCAGCGCGGTCGGCCACGAAATCGATGTCAGCATCGCCGATCTGGTTGCCGACGTGCGAGCGCTGACACCCAGTGAGGCGGGTGAACTGGTCGTCCCTCACCAGGATGAACTCAAAGTCTCGCTGCAAGGTGCCCGCACGCGACTGGTCGCGGCACTCAACCAGCAGGCCCAACGAGCCCGTGCCCGCCTGGAATCGTTCGCATCACGACCCGTCCTGGTTCGTCCCCACGGTCGGATTCGTGAACTCGCCGGACGTGTCGATGAACTGCAACGACGTATGGATCGGGCGGCCCGCAACAGGACCCGGGTGAGCCGAGATCAACTCGGCGTCGCCGCTGCCGCCCTGCAGGCGCTCAGTCCCCTGGAGGTTCTCGGTCGAGGCTACTCGGTGACCCGGACAACCGAGGGACACGTTGTACGAACAGCTGACGAACTGAATCCCGGAGACCAGATCATCACCACGCTCGCCAGCGGCAGCGTGAGCAGTCGGGTCGAACCGGCCCAGGACAACGCCCCCGGTTAGAAACCGGGGCCAGGCACCCAGAACAGGATACCGATAATGGCCAAGGACAAAACGACCACCGAAGACGCTTCCCAGGTCTCTTTCGAGACGGCGCTCGAAGACCTGCAGGGCATTGTCGAATCCCTCGAATCCGGATCGCTGGGTCTCGAGGATTCACTCGCACGATTCGAAGAGGGAATCGGATTGTTGAAGACCTGCAACGACGTGCTCCAACGAGCTGAACAGCGGATCGAAACCCTGACCGGTGTTGATGCCGACGGCAACCCGACAACCGAACCCTTTGAGAACGAGGCCACGATTGACAGGGAGGCCGACACCGGCACCGAAGCCGAATCAGACGAGTCATCGCTGTTCTAACGATTGGACCCGGGCAACCGAATCATCCCGGTACGACCCTCCACAATCACCAGTTCTCCGCCAGCCTCCACGTTCCGCAACACCGTCGAGACTCCCGAGGGCCAATCGACCCGAAGCGTTGCGACCCGTTGCCGGTTGCCCAACCCGATAATCAACTGCCGCTGGTTGGAGGCCATGTAGCCATCACCAGCCGTCAGATGGTGAACGCGTTGCCAGTCACCATCGGTGACCGTCACCCGCGAGCCGATCGCGTCACGCGAGGTCGCCGTGGCCACCAGCCGGACCACCACACCGTTCCCGGTCTCGACTGTCCGGTTGGCCAGCAGTGCCGCGGGTTGTTCCAGGTGGGTGACCACAAAATCGTCCCGCCCGTCCCGGTTGAAATCCACACGGGCCAGGCCGCGACCCAGCAATTCCCGTTGGAAGTACTTGCCCAGCCCATCGGCAGCCAGGTCGACGAAACGTCCGCCACCACTGTTGCGAAAACACTGCGGACTCATCCGGTAAGGCTGGTTCAGCTTGGTGAGGTCATCGACATGTCCGTTGGCGACGACCAGGTCGGTTTCTCCGTCCAAATCGGCATCGAGGAACTGCGTGCCAAACCCCAGCTTCCTCCACCCCGGTTCCCGCAACCCGGCCCGGCGGGTCTCATCGATGAAAACCAGTTCTCCGACCTGGCGATACAACGCGTTGGATTCTTCGAAGTAATTCGTCACGAACAAATCCAGCCGGCCATCGCCATCCGCGTCCCCGGCCGCCACACCCATGCAGGCCTGTGATCGCCCGTCCCGGTTGACCGCCAGCCCTCGCACCATCGCACGTTGTTCAAACAACGCCTTGCCCGGTCCACCCGGACTGCCGACCCGGGTGAACAGAAAATTCGGCACCGAGTCATTGGCAACAAACACCTCGATTTGGTCCGGCCGCGAGAATCCACCGACGACAATCCCCAGGCCCTTGCCCCTGGGAACGTCGAACCCCCCGGTCCGCGTCGCGTCCACGAACCCACCCGAGCCATCACCCTTCCACCAACGATCCGATGCGGCGGTGAACTCGTGTGGGTGACACGCCATCTTCACACCGTTCGACTCACAAATCGTCGAGAACAACCGTGCTCCCTTTAAGTAGTTGACGTCGTACAGGTCCACATGGCCGTCACCGTCAATGTCAGCCACAAGGCAACTGGTCGTCCAGCCTGTCTTGGGAAACGGAAGTCCGGCGGTGAGATCCTCGAACGTTCCATCCCCGTTATTGTGGTACAGCCGGTTGCACCCGATGTTGGCGACGTAAAGGTCCGGCCACCCGTCATTGTCGAAGTCGCCGACGGATGCGCCCTGGCTGAACCCGCCGTCTCCGAGGCCGGAGGTGTCCGTCACGTCAACAAAAGTTCCATCGCCGTTATTGCGATACAGTCGATCGTGATAATCCGGATCGCCTCCCTCGATCACCGGCCACGGACAGCCCTGGGTGAAATACAGGTCCGGCCAGCCATCACGGTCGAAATCGAGCACCGCGACTCCGCCGCCGGTGTATTCGAACATCAACGATCCCTCGGTCGCCGGGTCGGGACTGTTGAAATACGTGAAGTCGACCCCCGCAGCCGACGCGCGGTCTTCAAAACGAATCGCCCCGGATGCAGCGGTTCCCGGACCGCCCACCACCCGGGAGGAATCGATGTTGCCGAAATCAGGTCTTGGGAGAGCCGAGAGATCAACATCCCGGGACGGAAGTTCCCCGGGCAGTGTCTGGGGCGATTCGGGGGCCGCGGCCAGCCGACGCTTGACGCGGGTGACCATCTCGACAGACCAGGTGGCCCGAGGTTCATGCTCCTGTGCCTCCCGCGCCCACGCGAACGCTTCCCACAATCGCCCCATCTGTTCGCATTGTTCGGCCGCACGACGCAACAGGCTTGTGTCGGACCATTCCGAATCAAAACCCAATCGGGTCTCGATCAAGCCGAGTGTCTGCTCGAACGCCTCCAACCTGATCGCCCGCTCGCGAAATGGCACCGCGTCGTCAGATCGACCAAGTTTCGAGAGGATCTGTGCCAGCTGGTAGTTGGCCGAACGGAGATCGGGCTCAAGGACAATCGCTTCCCACAGGCAACGGGCCGCCTCGCGATCACGACCGGTCAACCGGGCCCAGCGTGCATCGGCCAGCCAGATCCCGGGGTGCTGCAACAGACGGTCGTCGGTCAGCAATTTCCGTCGCGAGACGTAATTCTCGGCAGCTGACGCGCCACCCTGTTCCAGCAGGATCCAGAGCACCCGTGCCTGCACCTCGGCCATCCCCGACCACTCACTCGCCACCGCTTCGAACCGGGCCAGGGCTCCGGAAAAATCCCGTCGCTGGATGTCGATCAATCCCAGTCCCAGGTTGGCCAACTGCTCGTTGGGATCCTGCTTCACACAGGCCTCCAGCATGGTGGGATCGGCCAACACGTTCTCAAATTCCCCCAGCAACACGAGATGCCGTTTCGAGAACAATCCCCGCCGCAACAATCGCAACAATGGACGACGCGCCTCCCAGCGTCGTCCGGAAATTGTCAGGATGAAAGCCAGGTGGTCGTTGGCCATCGCATGCTCGGGTTCGACTCCCACTCTCTCTTCCAGTCTCGCGACCAGCCGTGACAACGACCTCAGGCTGTCCATCTGATCACCTGGTCCCAACATCCCGGTGATCCGCTCGGGGCGTTCGGCATCGGGCAACCCGCACAGGTACTCCACCGCGCGATCGTAGTCATCACGATCCATCGACAACTCGCCGGCCAGCTTCCGGGCCTGGTGTTCCTCGGGCGACCGAGCCAGCACACGATCGGCAAGTTCCAGTGCCTCGTCCAACTTGCGCAGACGGCGGGCACGACGCGCCCGGTTCAACAGTTCCTGGTCAGATTCGCCCCCCCCTCGCACCCACCACCAGCCAGCCGCCACCAGGGCCATCAGGACCACCAGCCCGGCCAGTCTCCAGGCAAACACTCCCCGTGATGCGACTGTCATTTGCTAGGGTCCTGCCCGATCCGTCGACGCTTCACCACCATCGAATGTCACCGGCTGCCACCGCGTCTCGAGAATGTCGGGCGCGCCCTCGCGACACTCGACCAACCGGTCGATGCCCACGGCGGTGAATCGATCCGTCTTGCCCGAGGTTGGCCAATGGATCTCGATCCGATCGACGATCGTGGCGGAACCCAGCCCGATGTGCGCGGTGAAGGGATTGCCACCAAAACTCCCACCCGAGCCAATCCGCTGATGGACCACACGACGCTGGTCTCCCTCGGAATACTCAACCCGTAACCTCGCCCCCACCCCCAGTCGATTCGACTCGACTCCGCGAACCCGCACCGCCAGCCAGTGTCGCTGGAAACCTGGGTTCTCGAACAGGGCATTGCCAAACGCATCACCCGGATACCACCCACCGATCTGCTGAAACACATCCAGGTCGCCATCGCGATCGAAATCGGCCAGGGACACGCCGTGGCCTTTCTGCAAGTGACCGAACCCCGCCGCAAAGGTCACGTCCGCAAACCGGGTTCCCCCCTGGTTGTGAAACAGCAGGTTGGGCATGATCCCGGCGTACTCGGGATAACCGGTTCCGAGGTAGAAATCCGGCCAACCATCGTTGTCGAGATCGCCGAAATTGCAGCCCATCGGCTGCGTAACACGCACGAGGCCGAACTCGGCCGACACCTCGCGAAAGCCTCCCGCGCCGTCACCCAGGTACAACGCATCGGTTTCCGATTCGTGGGCCTGGCCCAGGTAATCCCGCGCGACCTCCTCGACCCCTTCGCGATAACTGGCCACATACAGATCCAACCAACCGTCATTGTTGCAGTCCCAGAACCACACCGGGAAGCTCCGGTGTGGTCCATCAACCCCCAGGCTCTGTGCCACGTCCTCGAAATGCCCCCGGCCGTTGTTGCGGTACAATCGGTTGGCCCCACCGCGGACCGACACGTACAGGTCCTCGTCACCATCGTTGTCGTAGTCGCCCCAGGCGGTGCCTTTCACGACACCGCCACCATCAACACCCGCCTCGGCGGCGACGTTCTGGAACCGGCCCTCATCGTTGCGGAACAATTGAGCGGCAAAGTCCTCGTTGCCAACATACAGATCCAGGTCACCATCGCCGTCGTAGTCAGCCCACGCGGCCGTCTGCGTGGGAAAATCCAACCCGTCACCGGCCAGTCCCGACTCGAAAGTGACGTCACGGAAAACACCAGAACCATCGTTCTGCAGCAGCGAGTTGGGATGATCTCGCCCCGACTCCTGCAACCAACCACCCCGGAGCACCAGCAAATCGACGTCGCCATCGTTGTCGTAGTCGGCCGGAACCAGGTTCAGTCCACCCAGGATTCCCGAGAGTCCCGATTCGGCAGTCCGTTCGGAGAAACTTCCATCGCCGTTGTTGCGGTACAGCCGGACCGGGCCGGCCGTGTCCCAGGTGCTCGTGGCGATATCAATCCAGCCGTCCCCGTCAAAGTCCTCCGAGACACTGCCTCCGCTGAGATTGACCTCGTTGAGGCCCAGCCGGGACGCGATGTTGATGAACCGTGGAAACTCCGACTGCGAACGGAACACCTCCGGAGCCATCCGAAACCTCTGGGGCACCTCGTCGGGAAATCCACCAACGGCCATGGCCGAGATGTTCAACAGCCAGCGACCCGCCGCGTGATCCGGATTGATCTCAAGCAGCCGGCTCAACACGGCAATCGCCCGGCGGGCCGACCCAGGATGCTGGTGCACTCCCCCGCCCCGGATCGGCAACAGGCAACTCTCGGGAGTGTGACACTCGATGCAGTTCTCCGACTCACCACGGCGCAACCAGGCGACCGCCACCTGGAAAAACACGTCATCGCGTTCGACGGCCGACAATGGGGGATCGATCCGGGACACCATGTCCAGGGCCTCGTCCAGTCGACTGGTTGCCCGCCGGTTCTCACCCAGCCGCAGGTGATGGTGTCCGACGGACCACAACAACCCGAAACGGACCCTGGGCGAGGCTTCCGAAGAGAGTTCATCGAGTTGCCGTTGCGCGACCTCGAGCGGCTCGCGACCCAGGTACGGATCGTCGACAGCCATCCGGTCTCTGAGTGCAGCGAGCACCGCCACCATGCCCGTCGCCGTCTTCACTGGCCGCCCGGCCCGATCGACATCGACGAGCAACGGAGGCCAGCCCCACCAGGCAGCCAAGACCGCCACGGCGATGACCGCCAGAACCACACCCGGCAACCGGGCCGGATTGGCCGGGCTCGCCTCGTGCTCAGTCACCGGCTCCCCCGTATCCACCGTGCTGTCCGGAAGACCCGGGTGCATCACGGCCCAACAACTCGTTGAACGCACCACCGGTATCACGGAACCAGTCAAAGAGAATGCTGACATCGGTACCGATACAGAAATGCTTGACGCCCATCTCGAGGTACCTCTCGGCCTGCTCGGGGGTGTTGATCTCGGCGCGTGGAGCCACTCCCATCTTCAGCGAGGTCTCGATCACGTGTTTCTCGGCCTCGATCACCTCCGGATGCTGCCACTCACCGGGACGATCAATGCTGTTCGAAAAATCGGCCGGGCCGAACTGGGTCATGTCGACACCGGGGACCGAGAGCAACGCCTCGAGATCGTCGACGGCCGATTTCTTTTCGATCATCAGGGCCACCACGGACTGGTCGAGAGCCTCGGCAAAAGCCGGCGACCCACCTTCGACCACAAACCGCACGTCCCGACGCATTCCCACCCCGTGAATGCCCCCGTTGGAGGGTGTCTCGGCCCGCACCGCCCTCACACATTCCTCGACATCCTCAACCGTCCTTGGATCGGCAAACAAGACGTTCTGGATTCCCGAGCCGATGGCACGGATGGTGAGATACGTCCGGGGCTCCTGTTCAATCTTCATCATCCCGCTCATGTGCGGGAACAGGTCGATCGCGCGGCCGATGTTCTCCAGCGCGTAGAGATCATACGGAGCGTACTCGGCGACGAACTCGACGTAGTCAAACATCCCGCTGTGCCCGACCAGCTCGGTGATCGAGGGCCAGGACGAGTGCAGGTGAGTGCCCAGGCTGGGGAGATCGGCGTCAAGAAGTTCACGCAGTCGGTTGTTCCGCATTGGATCCGGAGCTTTCTGGAAAGTGACGGGAATTGGTACGGTCGCCGCCGGGAGCGGACGCCCGACACGATTCTACGCCAACAGGTAGATCACAACCACCAGCACCGCGGCGACACCGTAAACGATCCCCCAGGCTCGACCGGTGGCCAGCCGCCGGGCCAGCCAACTGTGTTCGATCGGAGCCATCTCACCGGTGTCTTCTTCAGGGACCGGCAACAACGCATCGGAAGCAAAAATCATCCCCGCGACAAACAACGTCAGCACCACCAGGTAACCGACCACGTTCCAGGGCCGAAACGAATCGGGCAGGCGGTGGTCGAGGAATCCGAAGACAACCATCGCCACCAGTCCAATTGCCGCAACCCACGCTCCCGCGATGCTGCGCGATGTCCAACCCGCACGCTGGAAAGACATCCGCGAGAACAACTCGGTCGTCTCGGTGGAAGTGCCGGTCCCACCGACCAGGCTGACCAGAACCAGCACGGCTGCCGAGAGCGGCATGCCGACCAGTGCCCTGGTCGCCGGCAACGTGTGATCCCATTCGAAGAAATGGCCAACCAGCGGAACCGAATCGAGCCAGAATGTTTCCCCGATCCACTGCCACGTTCCCAGGGATCCACAGATGGTGTATCCAATTCCCACCAGCAGGCAGGCAATGCCACCGGCGGCCGTTGCCCGGCGGAAGAACAGGGCCGCGGCCACCACGACAAACAGTGTCGGTTGAAAAATGCTGCCGATCGTCCAGGCCGAATCGAGAAGAGTCGACTCGATCCGGTGACTGAACACCGCGTATCCCAGCCCAATCCCGCCGGCCACCACCGTCACCACGCGACCAACAGCCAACGAAGCCGCGTCCGTGCTCGCGGGCCGAAGCGGTCGATGGATGTCCTGTCGGAACAACGTGGCCAGGCTGTTGAGATAACTGCTGGCCGTCGAGTTGGATGCGGCGACCAGGGCAGCCAGGAACAACCCGCCCAGTCCCACCGGCATCATCTTGTGAGCCAGGAAGGGGAGAATCGAGTCGGCACCACCGGGCAGATCCTGGTACTCGGAGTTCGCCCCCGCAGCCATCGCCGGGACGATGTAACACAACGTCAACGGCCCGGTCAGCACCGCCGCCCACAGCAACCCCTTGCTCGCCTCGTGGACCGTCTTTCCAGCAAAGCTCCGCTGGAGCATGTACTGCGAGGTGAACCAGTAAGGCAGCCCAAGCACAAACAGCATCAGGATGGTCAGGTAGTCGGTTCCCGCATCGGGACCACTGGGTCGCCACATCACCCACTTGTCCGGAGAAATCCGGTCCGGGGAAACATGGTCGGGACTGAACAGGGCTTCCAGGCCACCACCGGCCTGGATTCCCAACGGCAGCAGGATCACCGCACCACCGATAATCAAAAAACTCTGTAGCAGGTCGGTGTACACCACCGCCAACAACCCGCTGGCCAGGCAATACACCACCACCACGCCGGCCACCGCAACGGTGACCGTTTCGAAGGTGTCCAGGCCGGGCAGATGAAACGTCTCCGGAACACCGAAGGCCCCGGTGATGATCGTCGCACAGGTCATCATCGTGACGCCCGAGAAC
This sequence comes from uncultured Planctomycetaceae bacterium, assembly GCA_964646205.1. Lineage (GTDB taxonomy): Bacteria > Planctomycetota > Planctomycetia > Planctomycetales > Planctomycetaceae > UBA8437. The sequence goes on from CAZYAZ010000001.1 coordinate 119,674, forward strand.
AGCGCGTAGAAGATGATCCACAACAACGAGACGACAATCGAGACAACCGGTCCATACCGCTGCTGAATCAATTCCGTGATCGTCGTCAGCCCCAGTCGCCGAAAACGGGGGAGAAACGTGACCGCGGCAATCGCCGCCAGCATGTTTCCACTCCAGGCCATCAACAGCAGCGGAGCGCCAACCTCGTACGCATTACCGGCAGGACCGACCAGGTACAACGCCGCCACGTTGGTCGCCATGATGCTGCCGCAGATCACCCAGCGATTCAGAGACCGCCCGGCAATAAAGTAGTCGTCGCCACCCCGGATAAAACGAGCCAGCCACAATCCCAGGGCGAGCATGCCGACCATGTAGACAACGACGATGCCCAGGTTGATCCAACTCTCAGGTGTCATGGCGGCAGTGACTCCGGATACAGGAAGGCGACATCGCACGCAGCCTACCAGCGCCGCTGGGAATCTCGTACCCAGCCCTCTATTCTGACCGACTCCCACCACCACCCGGTTTGCTCATCCCACCCACAATGACCCGCACAGCATTCCGACTGATCCTGCTGGTGTCGTGTGCCCACGCCCTGGTGCACGTCTTTGAACTGGCGTTGCCCAGTGTCGAGCAGATGATCGGCACGGACCTGGTGGGAAAAACCGCGGCAGAGAACAAGGCCGCCACGGGCACGCTGGGGATGGCGTGGCGGTTGCCATTCGGATTGCTGGCCATGGTGGCCGGATGGATGGCTGACCGCTACGGATCCCGGCGGCTGCTGATCGTCTACCTGGGCGGTTGCATCCTCACGGCCATCGCCGCTGCGAATTCTCACAGCATGCCCCCGTTGTTTCTCTCGATGCTCGTCATGGGTTGTTTCGCCAGCATCTATCACCCCGCGGGACTCTCCTTGATCTCCCGGGTGACCACACCCGAAACCCGGGGACGCGCCCTGGGGTGGCACGGCATCTTCGGTTCGATCGGCATCACCGCCGCCCCGATGGGAGCCGCGGTGCTGTTTGGAACGGGCTGGCTGGGCTGGCGGGGCTACTACATGGCGTTGTGCCTGCCGGCGGCGGTGATCGCCATCCTGCTGATGGTGTCAATCCGACGGGTGGGTTCGACCCGTGAACCAGACTCGCAGGTGGGCCCGGTTGCCGACGAGAACGGACCGTTCCAACGGGGTCCCTACATGCTACTGGTTGCCTCCGGAGCTCTCTCGGGATTCGTCTACGGAGCCTTCCTGCACTTCCTGCAAAGGTACCTCGATGGAGCCGGCATTCGCCCCGAGTCGGTTTCGGCCGAGAGTTTCCGCAACCTGCTTGCGGCGGTCACGCTGTCATTTGCCGTCGGTGGCCAGTGGCTGGCCGGCCGCATGGCCCGACCGGGCCGACTCGAGTGGCTGCAGGTGGCCATTCTCGGATCCAGCGCCCCCTGCCTGGTCGCAATGGGGTGTGCCAGCGGATGGATGTGCCTGGTCGCCGCCTGCTCGTTCGCCTTCATCCACTTCATGACCCAGCCGGTTTACAACAGCCTGATTGCCCAGTTGGTCCCCGCACGACGACGCAGCACCGGTTACGGGTTCAGCAACATGATCTGCTTCGGCATCGGCGGACTCGGTCCCCTGATCGTCGGGCAATCGACCGACAACCTGCTGATCTACTGCGGCCTGGCCGCCGTCGTCGGACTCTCGACACTGCTGGCCGCGGTTCTCTGGTGGAGCACTCGCAGCGTGTCCACCGGCTCCAGCACGCCTCCCCCACCCGAGAACGAGTGATGACAAGCCTGATCCCCCCGAATCCCACGACCCTGGTCGAGGCGGCGGCCGCCATTCGGACAGGAGAAACCACCGCCTGCGAACTTGTTTCGGAATGTCTCGAACGAATAGAGAGTTGCGACGACCAGGTGCAGGCCTTCGTTTCAGTACAAGCCTCCGAGGCAATCGAGCGGGCCGCCGAACTGGACTCCCGTGCCGAATCGGGGCAATTCGCCGGTCCCCTGCACGGCATCCCGGTGGCTATCAAGGACATCGTCGACGTGGCCGGCCTGCCGACAGCAGCCGGTGTGTCGATCGAATCGGTGGCGGCAACCACCGGACGGTCCCAGCCGGCAACGCGAGACGCCGAGTTGGTCTCACGGCTGAAGCGGGCCGGAGCAGTGCTGATCGGCAAGACGGTCACCACGGCATTCGCCTGCTTCGATCCGCCTCCGACTAAAAATCCTCACGACCTCAACCGCACACCGGGCGGATCGTCGAGTGGTTCGGCGGCGGCGGTTGCCACGGGAATGTGCCTGGCGGCAATCGGTTCACAGACCGGCGGTTCCATCACCCGTCCGGCCGCCTTCTGTGGAGTCGCCGGGGCAAAACCGTCGTTGGGGCGTGTCCCCTGTGCGGGGGTGGTGCCGATCAGCGAACACCTGGACCACCCCGGCCCAATCGCCCACAGCGTCGCCGACCTGGCCGCAATGCTCGATGTCCTGATCTCCCACCTCCCCGGTGACCCCACCTCGAAAGACACTCCACATCCCGGCCTGATCGCCGCGCTGGCCTCGATGCCCAAGGCCAGCCCCCGACTGGGGCGACTGGGAGGACTCTTCGACGAGAAGGCCGACGCCGACACCACCGCGGCACTGGATCAATCCCTCTCCACCTGGGAAGCGGCCGGGGCAAGCGTCAGCCAGCCGGGATTGCCTGCCGGTTTTGACGAAGTCCTGGAGCATCACCGGATCGTGTTGGTCGCCGGACTGGCGGCCAACCATCAGTATTACTACCCGGACCACGCCGACGAATATCCCGAGGGACTGGGGGGATTGGTTGCCGAGGGACTCGATTTCCGTATGACCCGTTTCATCGAGGCGCGGCGACACCAGATGCAGTTGGGAGCCGACATCCTGGACTGTTTCGCCGAATGCGATGTGCTGGTCTGCCCGGCGGCCGTCGGCGCCGCCCCGGATTCCTCGACCACCGGCGATCCCTCGATGAATGCTCCGTGGAGCTACACCGGGCTGCCCACCGTGTCGTTCCCCATCGGAAAAACCGACCAGGGCATGCCCCTGGCAGTCCAGTTGGTCGGACGGCCCAACGGGGAATCCGGGCTGTTCCAGGTCGCCGCCTGGTGCGAAGACACCCTGCGAACGGCACAAATGTCTTGACCCGTTCGCCTCGCTTCCCGATGATCCCGCCCCGCCCGTCGTAAACCGGGCGGCGAACCCGTGGTCGAGTTCCGGCGAATTCGACCACCCGACTGGAATCAGGGACGAGGCCACCACGTGGGCAGTTTTTCACGGCTGATTCCGTACATACTTCCACACCGGCGGCTGTTCATTCTCAGCGGTGTCTTCGGCCTGGGCGTGGCACTCTTGTGGGGCACCAACCTCTCGGTCGCCTTCCCGATCGTCAAGGTCCTGCTGCAAGGCCAATCGATCCAGGAATACGCCGACCAGGAATCGGAATGGTATCGCGACGAGATCGCTGTGAAGAACAGCGAACTGGACAGCCTGCCGGCAGAAAGTCTCAAGGAACGCGCCCGGCTACAGGGAAAAATCGCCGACCAGACCAGCAGGCTCAGACAACTCACCTGGGTCCGCAGCCAGCTACTGCCTCACCTCCCCCGTGACGCGTTCGACACGATGGCACTGGTGCTGCTGCTGCTGTTGCTGGGGACACTCATCAAGGGTGCCGCAATATTTGTCCAGGATGTGCTGGTCGGCAGTGCCGTGGAGAAATCGGTGCGCGGCGTCCGTGAGGCCTGCTTCGAGCATTGCCTGTCGCTGGATTACCAGACACTCTCGGCCGAAGGCACCGCACCACTGATGTCGCGTTTCACCAACGACATCAACGTGATGTCAAACGGACTGAAACTGATGGGCGGCAAGGTGGTCCGGGAACCGCTCAAGGCCCTCACCTGTGTCGTGTTGGCTTTCATGGTCAACTGGCAATTGACCTTGATGTCGCTGCTGTTCGTGCCACTGTTCGGGATTGTCTTCTACCGATACGGCAAGGCCCTCAAGGCCGCCAGCCTCCGGATGATGGAGAGCATGTCTCGGATCTACGAGACACTGGCCGAATCATTCCGCATGCTCAAGGTCGTCATCGCTTTCAACGGCACGAACCGGCAGAGGGAAAAATTTCGTCGCGAGAACCGCGAGTACTACCACAAGGCGATGCAGGTCGTGAAAGTGGACTCGTTGACGAATCCGACCACCGAGTTGCTGGGGCTGGCAGCGGTCTGCGTGGCCTTGCTGCCAGGTGCCTACCTGGTCCTGAGAGGGACCCGGACGATCTGGGACATCCGGCTGACAACAGAGGTGATGGATGTGGCGAGGCTCTCGCTGCTGTACGCCTTCCTGGCCGGCACGATCGACCCGATCCGCAAGCTCTCCAGCGTCTACTCGCGACTGAAACGAGCCACCGCCGCCACCGACCGCATCTTCGAACTGATGGACCGAGTGCCCACGGTCGTCTCGCCCGAGTTGCCTCAACAGATCGAACCATGTCACCGATCAATCGAGTACCGAAATGTTTCGTTCCGCTACGACGGGCAGTTGGAAGACGCGCCCGAGGCACTCTCGAAGGTCAACCTGCTGGTCGAAGCGGGCGAGGTGTTGGCATTGGTCGGTGGGAATGGATCAGGAAAATCGACACTGGTTCACCTGTTGCCACGGCTTTTCGATCCGACCGAGGGATCCATCCGGATTGATGGGATCGATGTCCGCGAGGCCAATCCAATCGAATTGCGGAATCAAATCGGAATCGTGACGCAGGAACCGTTGCTCTTTGACGACACGGTGTTCGAAAACATCCGGTTCGGCCAGCCCCAGGCAACCCGTGAGGAGATCCACGACGCGGCGCAGCAGGCCCTGGTGACCGAGTTTGTCGACCAGTTTCCCGACGGGTTCGAGACCATGGTCGGTGAAGGAGGTGGACGTCTCTCCGGTGGGCAACGACAACGGATCACGCTGGCCCGGGCCATCCTCCGTGACCCGGCAATCCTGGTCCTCGACGAGGCCACCTCGGCAATCGATGCCAGCAGCGAAGACAAGATCCACGAGGTGCTCCGGCAGTTCGTGCGGAATCGCACCGTGTTGATGATCACGCATTCCCTGGCTCCCAGCGTGTTGGAACTGGTCACCCGCGTGGTCGTGATGGACAGTGGCCGCATCATCGCCACCGGCCGTCACGAGGAACTCCTGCAGTCCTGCCCGGTCTACCGCCAGGCCTTCTACTCCCGGATTCACGTTGACGCGGATGCGGCCTAGCCCACCACGAGGCCCGCGACGGACAATGTGCGCCCCTTCTTCTCCTCACTCTCCTACTCGGCGCGGTACAGTACACCAACGCCGATGACCAACTCCACGCCCACCAACGCTGCGCCAAGACGACTCACCCCGGTCGTGATCGTCGGACTCATCACCCTGGTCCTGGTGGTCCTCTCTCTTCTCAACCGTGGCACGCATCGTGAACCGGGACTGAGTGAAGACCAGGCACGGTACCTGCAGGACGTTGAACATCTTGGCGGATTCGTCTTCGGCGACCGCTGCCTTCCCAGGGTGTCCGCGGCCCTCCGCGACGAAAATCTCGACGAACTGATGACATTCCTCTCGGCCGGTTTCAACGGGGGGCGGATCTTCGAAAAGGACCATCCCGAATCGGTCCATGCCCACGGACAAGTCACCTCCACCCGACGCCACCACGAGGACAACGGCATCGGGAAAGCCAACTGCAACGGCAAGGAATTCATCGAGTGGTTGCTCGAGCAACGTCGCGGCTTCGAATCGCTGGACTCGATCGGGGCGAAGGTCAAGAGAATGCAACCCATTTCCTCCGGCAGTCTCGATGGACCCTGGCGAGGCTCTCTGCTGATCACGATGCGAGGTCAAACCGCCAACGACCACATCCGGGAAACTCGGATCGAATTGGCATGTCAACTCGAGGGAATCAGCGACGAGTCCCCCACACAGGACGGCTGGTTCAGGCAACTCTCGGTGAAACAAGTCGACGTCGTCGACAGTGCCACGACACTGATGGAGGAAATGACCGCCTCGACGGGCATCAACGTGACACGGCTCCAGGACAACTGGCTGGGAACCAGTGGTCCGCAAATTCCAGTGCTGACCGGCGGCGTCTACCTGGCTGACTTCGACGGCGATCAACACGTCGACTGCCTGTTGACTGACATCAAGGGGATGGCCCTGTATCGCGGCCTGGGAAACGGTCGTTTCGAGGACGTCACCGAGGCCGTGGGACTGCCCCAGGCATTCCTCGACCTGCCGGCCGCCTGGGGCGACTTCGACAACGACGGCGACCCCGACCTGGTGCTCGGACGACGCTTTTATCGCAACGATCACTCCGACCAGCGTCGGTTTACCCGCCTGCCCAGCGCCGACACCAATCTCGATCTCGAGGAGGCCGTCGGCTACGCCGTCGCCGACATCGACCTCGACGGCAGGCTCGATCTCTATGTCGTTGGCATCACGAAACTCAGTAGCGGACAAAAATGGATCGGCAACAATGACACCAATCGCAACCAGATGTGGCAAAACAACGGGGATTTGCGATTCACCGACGTGACCAACACGAGTGGCACTGCCGGTCGCGGGACAAGTACGTTCGCCGCCGTCTTCTTCGACGCCAACAACGACGGGCACCCCGACCTGATGACCGCCTGCGAGTTCGGCCGGAACGACTTCTGGCTGGGACAGGGCGATGGTTCGTTTGTTCCAGCCAAGTTGCCCGAGATCTACGGGGGATTCTCGATGGGGCTGACCGTCGGTGACATCGACAACGACGGTTTCGCCGATCCGTACCTCGCCAACATGTACTCCAAGGCCGGAGAACGCGTGGTGGCCAACCTGCCTCGCAACGTGTACGACGCCGAGGTCGACAGTCAACTTCGCGACTTCGTTGCCGGCAGCGACCTGTACCACAACACGGGGGGCACCGGTTTCAAGAGAATCGGACGCTCGGCTGGAGTGGCAGATGTCGGCTGGGCTTACGGCCCGGCGTACGTCGATCTCGACAACGATGGGCAACTCGACCTCTACGCCCCCTGTGGTTTCCAGAGCATCACCCGGGATCGTCCTGATGGATGACGCTGCGTGTGGTTGGCTGTCGTGTCACAGCCGTTCGATTGTCACGCGGTGACACCGGCGCTCCGCGAGGTGGACCGCCAGGATGGCGAATTCTGGGTTCCCAACCCCTGGGACTTTGCGGTACGCCGTGAAAACCTCTCGGCCTACGAACGCAATGGCGTGTTTCTCAACCTCGGGAACGGCCGATTCGCAAACATCGGCTACGCCAGCACCGCCGACAGCGAAGGAGACGGTCGCAGTGCTGTCGGCTGCGACATCACCGGAGACGGGCGTCCGGAATTGTTCGTGCGGCAGGCCGGTGGCGGCCCACTGAGAATCTACCGCAACCGGTTTCCCGATGCGGGCTGGCTGACCGTGACACTGGAAGGCACCGAAAGCAATCGACAGGGAATCGGTGCCAAGATCATCGCTCACCTCGGCACCCGAACCATCCGCCGCGAACTCCAACCCCACATCAACTTCCTCTCGCAGGCTCCGGCACGTGTCACGCTGGGCCTGGGCGACGCCGACGCTATCAAGCAACTCGACATCCGCTGGCCCTCGGGCAAGCTGAGCCAACTCAAGAACGTCGAGATCAACCGGCACCTGGTGGTTCGGGAACCCTAGACTCCCGGGCTGGTGACCTCGTCGTCTTCCCGGACGTCGCGGCCCGCCTGGCGTGTGTGTTGAAAAATTCAAAGATCGCTGGCAGTCCCTGGAATGCCGGGCGGATGTGGTCGCCGTCCTTGTACTCGACGTACTTGTGGGTCATCTCCAGTTCCCGCATCTTCCGGATCCACCTCCGCGTGCTCGAGGCCCGCACCAGGCGGTCCTTGGCTCCCTGGACGACGATCACCGGCGTGTTGCGCATCGCGGTCAAACCACGGGGTGATCGGTAGATCGCCGGAGCGATCGGTGCCAGGGCCGCCCAGCGTTCGGGGTACTTCATCCCAAGGTGCAACGTGCCACCACCACCCATCGAATGACCCATCAGACAAATTCGCTTCGGATCGACCCGGTACGCCTTCTCGGTCAGTTTCAGCACATTCATCACGTCCTGTTCACTGAGTTCACCCTTGTTGGTCGGCCTCCACGACCTCGATCGCTGGCCCTGCACGCCATACCAACCGGTCGTGGTGTACCCCATCGGAGCCACGACGATGTACCCGTGCTTCTCGGCCAGTTTCACCAGGCCCGGATAACGGAGAATCTGCTGGGGATTGCTGCCCAGGCCATGCAACGCCACGACCAGCGGAAACCGTGTCTTGGCCATCGCCGGCGACTCGTAGCTCGACGGGACGAACAACCCGTACTCCATCTTCTTTCCGGCCGCCTTGAAGTCGTAAGTCAACCGCTGGATCCGCCGGGAAGGCGAGACGGGCCTGGACGGGGCCCGCTTCCCGGATGCGGATTTTTCGCCACCCGGTTCATCGGCACCGAGCCGTGCCGAAAACAGTGTCAGCAAAACGATCGCGTACAAACAAAGACGCTTCATGGATTCTCCTCACGCCAATGCCACCGGCAGAGTATTCGACCGTCAGCCGGTCACACCAACCCCAATTCGCTTCGGATTCCATCCCAGGGCACCAGGTAATCCTCCATCGACAGCCCATCCACTCCGATCACTGCCTCGCCACTGGGTCCATCCACCGCCGGCCCCTCGTCCACCAGCCGCGCAACCAGGTCGTACTGCCAGTCGATCGAAAGCGGTTCGACCAGATCCACACGCCCGGCAACCAGGGCCACAGCGGCCGACAAAGACCACGCACCCCAGTTGCTGATCCCGGCCAGCAAATTCCAGTCGGTTGCGATCCGACAAGGAATCCTCGCCGAATGGTCACCAGGCAACCGGGCGACAAGTTCTTCCCAGGCCACCGCTCCCATCCCAATCTCGTTGCCACCGTCGCCGATTCCGATTGTCACCGCGTCGGGGCAAAACTCTGTCAGTCGATCAAATAGCACCGACACATCAGCGGTCCATTCATCAATCACCCTCGCCCTCATGTTGTGACAACAACCCCACGTCTCGGCCGGCACACGCTCGAGAAACTCCGCCTCGGGGGGATCGCCCGCACGTGACTGAACGGTCATCGAATCCACGCCATGACTGGGACCGACCCGCTCGATAGCCACCAGGTGCCCCAGCCCATCACCTTGCTGCCGGCGGGCCAGGAATTCGTGGCACCATTGGCTGGCATCAGCCAGTGGAACAACTTCCAGCGGAACACCGTCCAGACCGGCCGCCCGCGCACTGGCAACCAGTGCTCCCTGGCAAGGTTCATCTGTCATCAGCACAACCTGGTGACCCAGGTCCGACAACACCCGGCCCAGCGTCACCGCACCCGGTGGACCGTCAGTCTCGGCCGCCGCCGGATCGCCATGGGGGATGAAAAACCCGGTCAGGATCGCCACCGGACCGGGATTCTCCAGCAGGCTGTTGACCGCTCCGGTGAAATGGCCAGCGCACAGCACACCACGATCGACCTCCGATGAAATCAAACCGCGGCCGGCGGGGTCCCGACGAACCAGTGCTTCCAGTCGTTCGAGTCGCTCATCGGTCTCCGCGTGTGCCATTTCAACCTCCCGCTTGGTTGCGATCCGGGCGCCAGCCACCGAGAATACTCAATCGCGACCCGATTCCCCATTCTCCACTTCCTGCAGTTTCCTCCCGGTTGGGATTCTTATCGCTGGGAACAGCCGGAAACGGGTTTCTTGGTTTCGGGAATCGCGTTCGTGTGACAATAGGCGAGGTTGTCGATACCGGTTGGAGCTGTAAAAATCGCAGCAGAGTCTCGTGAAACGGCCACATGAGGTGGTCGCTCACAGGTGCTTGTGGTGCGTTTGGATGGCCGGACACGGCACTGCTACCGAGAGCTGATGATGGCGGACGAACGACCTTCGATCGAAGAAATCTTGGCCCAGGCACGGGCCCAGGACGGCGGCTCCGGCTCGCC
>CAZYAZ010000001.1:129780-139109 GCA_964646205.1 uncultured Planctomycetaceae bacterium
CCAAGCCCAAGCCACCTGCGGCCAAGCCGTCGGGGGTCTCCGATATCCTGGCGCTGGCACGTTCACAGGACGCCGGTGGTGACGCGGTCGAGGAAACGGCCGCACCCGGGGAGCCAGCAACCGACGACGACACACCTGCAGTGGAAAGCCCGGCGGCCGATTCGGACGGAGACCGACCGAGCGTCCAGGAGATGCTGGAACTGCTGAGACACACCGACGGCCAGGGCGATGGTGCGGTCGAGTCCGAGCAGCCCGAAGTCGCGGCAACTGCCGTGGCGCCCGCGGAAAGACCGATGCCGGTACGACCGGCCGCTCCCGAAGCACCAATCGCCCCTCCGGCAGCTGTCGATCGTCGCAGCGTTCTCGCCACGCTGCTGCTAACTCCCACCCAGTTGATTGCCACGCCGTTTGCCGTGGCCTGGTCCGCACTCGCAGCGGCTCTCGGAGCAATGACCCTGGGATTGGCACGCTTCATGTTTCCCAACACGCTGGTCGAACCGCCGATGACCTTCAAGATCGGCCCGCCCAGCGACTATCCCCCCGAATCGGTGTCCACCAAATTCAAGGCCGACCGGGCTGTCTGGATTGTCCGATCGACGATGTACAACGGACAGGACCAGATCGTCGCCATCTCGACCGTCTGCACCCACCTGGGTTGCACCCCCAACTGGCTCGAGGGTGAACAGAAATTCAAGTGCCCCTGTCATGGATCGGGGTTCTACAAGTCGGGAGTCAACTTTGAAGGCCCGGCGCCCCGGCCGCTGGAACGCCATGGACTGAAACTCGCGGCTGATGGAATGCTCGAAGTCGACAAGAGCAAGAAGTTCCAGGAAGAACTTGGACAATGGGAAGAAGGCTCCTGTTTCGTCAGCGCCTGACTCGTTTTTGCGTCACTCGCCCCGTTACCTGAACACCACAACCTGAATCACAACCTTCGCCGGTCAACAGGCCGGACATCCGGAGCGCACTCAACAGATGTCAGTTGGCGATTACATCCGCGGATCACAGATCTGGAAGAGTATCTTCCGGCACCCGGCGCCCTACGATCGGCGCAACCGGGTCGTGGTGATGCTGACCAACTTCTTTCTGCACCTGCACCCGGTCTCGGTCAAACAACAGGGCATCGCCCTGTCCTACACCTGGTGCATGGGGGGCATCACGTTCTTCCTGTTCCTGGTCGAAACGATCACCGGCGTGCTGCTGATGTTCTATTATCGACCCACGCTGGAATGGGCCTACCAGGACATCCTGGCCCTGCGTGACGTGACAACACTGGGGATCATGCGCGAGATCCACCGCTGGGGGGCTCACGCGATGGTCATCAGTGTCTGGCTCCACATGTATCGTGTCTTCCTGACGGGCAGCTACAAACCGCCCCGCGAATTCAACTGGGTCGTCGGGGTGTTGTTACTGGTGTTCACCCTGCTGCTGAGTTTCACCGGTTACCTGCTGCCCTGGGACCAACTGGCCATCTGGGCCATTACGGTCGGATCGAACATGGCCCGGGCCACACCGGTGCTGGGTCACGAGGGTCCCGGGTTCCAGTTGCTGAACCTGGGCGGGTACGACCTGATCACCAGTGGGAGCGATGCGCGCTTTCTACTTCTGGGTAGCCGCTTCGTCGGCGAAGAAACTCTCAACCGTTTCTACATATTGCACTGTGTGGCAATCCCGCTGGCCGCGGCCGGCTTGATCGCAATCCACTTCTGGCGTGTCCGCAAGGACGGCGGCATCAGCCAGCCACTCTGAGACAACACCACCCAAAACATCCCCCATGCACGTTGATCCGTTCATTGATCCGCACCCCAACCTGACCCCTGCCGTGTTGCAGGGCCTTGGCTGGTTGTACCTGGTGCTGTGCGTGATGAACCTCTGCTGGACAGTCAAGGTCTACAAGGAGGGCCGGCACGTCGAATTGCCGGGGGTGAAGATTGAATTGCCCGTTGCCACCTTCTGGTCGCTGTACACCTCGGTCCTGCTGGTCCTGGGGTTCATGCACCTGAGCCAGAGCAGCGAGGACTACATCGACAAGTTCCCGCTGGCGCTGGAACCGGGAGGCATTTTTCAGACGGCCATCGACACGGTGGTGGCCAACCCGGTCACCTACTTCATCATCTCGATCGTCGGCACGGTCGCGGTGTTGTGGTTTCGCGAGTTCCTGGTCAAGCCGACGGTTGGCTGGGTGATGCTCAATGCCGCCATCCTGTTCATGGCGCTCTCGATGACCGACTACGATTTTCGTCAAATTGTTGGCAAGCCGGACAACGTCCCGATCGTGGCCTTGTTGTACCTGGTCGGTGGGTTCACCTGGTTGTATCTCGCCCGCGCCGTCGAGAACGATCGACGATTGGCCGAGTGGGACGGCGAGGGACCCGTGCCGGTGCTGGAGAACGACAAGAACGAGAAGGTGCTCGTTTGGCCGGACCTGGTTTACAGCGAGTTGATCTGCATGATCGCGATCACCACGCTGCTGGTCGTCTGGGGCATTGTGCTGGAGGCCCCCCTGGAAGAACCCGCCTCCAGCGCCAAGACACCCAACCCGTCCAAGGCTCCGTGGTATTTCCTGGGCCTGCAGGAAATGCTGGTGTATTACGATCCGTGGCTGGCTGGCGTCGTTTTCCCCACGATGATCCTGGGCGGCCTGATGGCCATTCCTTATATCGATTTCAACCGAATCGGTAACGGATATTACGTGTTTCGCCAGCGGGCCTTTGCCGTGATCACCTTCCTGGTCGGGTTCATCACGTTGTGGGTGGCGATGATCATTCTCGGCACGTTCCTTCGCGGCCCCAACTGGAACATATTTGGGATCTACGAGTACTGGGACGTCCACAAGCTCGAGGCACTCAACAACGTCATGTTGTCCGAACTGTTCTACCTGGAATGGTTCGGATGGCTGTTTGACATGCCGACCTACTCGAACAGTGACCCCGCCGGGACCCAGGTGGCAATGATCCTGCTCCGGGAACTGCCTGGCTTTGTCGTGATCGGAGTGTACTTCGTCGCCCTGCCACCCTTCCTGGCCATGAAATGGCTGAGAAGCTTTTACCAGCGTATGGGTTATCTGCGTTTCATGGTCTTCACGCAGTTGCTGCTGTGGATGGCCGCCCTGCCACTGAAAATGGTCCTTCGCTGGGCCTTGAACCTGAAATACCTGGTCAATATCCCCGAGTACTTCTTCAACATCTAGCAACAACAACTCTCTTTTTCAGCCCTGACATCTCATGCCCGCCACAGACGGTTTTTTCCGCAACCTGCCGAAGACCCACATGGTCTTTGCCGTCAGCAGCCTGATGCTGTTGGGGGCGACGCTGTGGATGCTTCACGACGACCACAACGACGAGTGGCGTGTCTGGCAGCAGAGGTTCGATCGGATCGAGGACGCTCGCCTGGCCGGCATCGGGCTCGACCAGCAGGACGAACTTTCCTCGACAACTGAAGAACTCCGGCAGCAGATCGCTGATCGGAACGCGCACCTGGACAGCATCAAGGCCGAACTCGAAACTCTCCAGGCCACTCTCGCCCAACGGCAGGGTGTCGCGGCCACGGAGTTGCGGGCGACAAAGCCCCTGAGAACCTTCCGCGACGTGGCACGTGCCAACTACGACCTCGCGGTCCGAGACAACGATCCCTCGGCTGCCGCCAAGCTTGAGGAATTTCAGAAGCGACTGGAGGTGGTGGATGAGTCCGAACAGAAACTGCGTGCCGCCCAGGACGCGGTGAAAGAAACACAGGCCGAGGTCTCGAAACTCACCGGCGAACAATCCGAAGCGGAAACCACGATCACCTCGCTGGAAGCCGCGGTCGAGTTGACAAAAACGACCCGTGACAACATCGCTCCCGAGAGCACCGTCAATCTCGTCAAGCGGTGGTTGATGGAGCAACCGGTCATCGACGGTTTCAACTCCCATCACAAGGTCCGCCAGGACTGGCTGCCCGACCAGCGAATCACCCTGGGCATGTCCCAGACGGCCCGGTTCGACCGGTGCCGGACCTGTCACCTTGGAATTGATCGTGTCCTGGCCGGCAATGTGCCCGAGTTCCCGTTCTCGCCCACAGCCCACGGCAGCGACAATCCCGCCGCGCTCGTGGCCGCCGGAGGATTTCCTCATCCGTTTGCCACCCACCCCCGTCCCGATGTGTACCTGACCGCCGCCAGCCCGCATCCGCTGACCGAGTTCGGTTGCACCGTCTGTCACGACGGACAGGGTTCGGCCACCAGCTTCCACAACGCGCAGCACGGCCCCAATCATCCCGCCGACTACAAGAAGTGGAACGGAGACTACGGCTTCTTCCCCAACCACTACTGGGAGTACCCGATGCCGCCCCGCCGGCTACGGGAATCCACGTGTCTGAAGTGTCATCACCAGGTTCTCGAACTCGGAATCAACCCGGATTTCGGAGCCACCGCACCGAAGCTGTATAAAGGATGGCAACTGGTACGCAAGTTCGGCTGCTTTGGTTGCCACGAGATCTCCGGCTTCGATGGCACCAAGCCCATCGGACCCGATCTCCGGCTCGAAGCCGCCACCGCCGAATTGAAGGCCGCCATCGATGCCGACCCCAACCAGGTCGGCGGAAAAATGAGGAAGGTCGGCCCCAGCCTGGCTCATGTCGGACTCAAGACCAACCAGGACTGGCTCGGCCGCTGGATCCGCAAACCGGCCGATTTCCGACCGACCACACGGATGCCCCAGTTCTTCGACCTCACAAACCAGGGTGACGCACACGCCCAGAAGTTCACCCCGATCGAAATCGCCGCGGTGACGCACTTCCTCCTGGAAACCAGCAAGCAGGCCAGCTCCGACTTCCAACTCGACACCGTGCCCAAGGGCGTCACCGCCGACGCCAAGCGAGGTGCCATCGCCTTCCGTGAACGCGGCTGCCTGGCCTGCCACAGTCACGCGGCGGTCCCCGACCCCGGCAAGCAGCTTTCGGCCACCTTCGGGCCGGACCTCTCGCGAATCCAGGACAAGGTCGGTCACGACGCCAAGAACCCGGCCAACGTCGGCAACCCCGGGTTCCGTTGGCTCTATACCTGGATCCGCAACCCACAGAAACACTTCCCCCGAACCCGGATGCCCGACCTGTTCCTGGATCCCGAGGGCCAGGGCGACAAGCAAACCGATCCGGCCGCCGACATCGCGGCCTTCCTGCTGTCCCGTGACAACACCCCGCTGGCCGGTGAACCAGTTCCCACGCCCAAAGACGCGGCAATTGACGAACTGGTTGAGTTGTTCGCCGGCAAGGTCATCGGCACCCAGGCCGCAAAGGCCATGATCAGCGGTGGCGGGTATCCCGAAGCCGACAAGTCCCGCATCAAGGGCGACGAGGTCGAATTGCACGGCGAGACACTGACCCGTGACATGAAGCTGATGTACCTCGGACGCCGCACCATCAACCGCTACGGCTGCTACGGCTGCCACGACATCCCGGGTTTCGAGCAAGCCCGGCCCATCGGCACCAAGCTCGAAGACTGGGGACGCAAGGACCGCACCAAGCTGGCCATCGAACACATCGAGGAGTTCCTGCATCATCACGGTGAGGCCGATGGTGGCTCGACTCGCAAACGTGTCGACAAGGAAATGGCACGCGCCCGGGCCCATTCGCTCGGTGAGCAGAAATTCCCCAACAGGGACATCGAAGAAGACGAAACTCGCGCAGCGTTCTTCTATGGCAGCCTCGTCCACCACGGCCGCGAGGGCTTCCTGTGGCAAAAACTCCGTGCACCCCGCAGCTACGACCACAAGAAGACCGAGACAAAAGGTTATGACGAGCGGCTGAGAATGCCTCGCTTCACCTTCGCCCCGGATCCCATGGAGAACGAGAAGGCGATCGAGGCGATTGCCACGTTCATCCTCGGATTGGTCGCCGAACCACCTCCCGTGAAATACGTCTACCAGCCCGAGACCCGCGTGGCCGACCGGATCGAGGGTGAGCGACTGTTGCAGAAATTCAACTGTGTCGGTTGCCACATGGTCGACGCCCCCGAAATCCGTGTCTCCACGACTCTCGACGGCCTCCCCGACGGTTCCCTGGCCGCCGCCGAGTACCCCGAGGCCCGTGACCTGCTGTTGAAGATCCGCCCCGCCCGGACCATCCAGCTCAATCCCGATGCGGCGGGCAAGATCTCCTATTCGTTCCACGGTCTCTCGGTCGCTCGACCCGGACCCGACGACGACGACCTCGAGCCAGACGAACGCGAGTACTCCTACAACCTCTGGGAACCGATCACGTTCAAATGGATGGGCGCCGACGACAAGGGCAGACGGACAATGCAGAGTCGCACCGTGCTGCCCTCGACCCGCATGCTGGTCGCCGAACCCAATCTGGTTTCGGAAACCCCCGCTCGCGGTGGTCGATTCGCCGAGTGGCTGGTCAAAGACATCATCGATCGTTCTCCCGACCCCAACCGCGACCTGGCCTGGCAGGCGTCACCGCCGCCGTTGATCGCCGAGGGCATCAAGGTGCAAACTCCGTGGCTCTACAGGTTCCTGAAGAACCCCGGTCGTCTGCGCCACACCACGGTCCTCCGCATGCCTCGCTTCAACATGGATGATGACGAGGCCCGCGCCCTGGCCAATTACTTTGCCGCAGCCGACCGCGCCGAATACCCGTATCAGCCGGTGCCACAGCGGCAGCCTGCGTACCTGGCCACTCTCGACGCCTCGTTCGAACATCCCGCGCACGACTACCTCACCGAATCGTGGCACCTGTTCAACGCGCCGCTGTGCATCAAGTGCCATTCGTTGGGCGGCCGCCAGTTCAAGGCTGTTGATCCCAAGAAGGATATTCGCGGTCCCAACCTCGATTTGGCCAGCGACCGACTCCAGCCCAACTGGCTGCAAGTCTGGCTGTCCAATCCCAAGTGGGTCACCCCCTACACGTCGATGCCCCAGCCATTTGCAAAGAACCAACAGTCGTTTCCGCAGCATTTCGGTGGCAACGGTCTCAAGCAGACAACCGCCGTCCGTGATGCTCTGATGAACTACAACCGCCTGATGGAACGCGACGGAACCTACGTTCCACCCGCGACAGCCAAGCCAGCAGCTGCTGGCAATGGCCAGGGAGCCGCGCAACCATGACCCGCCTCACCCGATTTCTATCCGTGGCCGCCCTGGCCACCATGACACTCGGTCTTACCACCGGTTGTGGTGGCGGTGCCTCGGCCACCCCCACGGTCACGTACAAGGCCGGTGGGAACTCGGCCGGTAAAAGTGACGGCCCCGTCACAAAAATTGACGGAGCCGGAACGCTCACCGGATCGATCAAGCTGGTCGGTACCGCTCCAACTCCCGGGGTGATCGTCGCCAAGGGAACTGCCAAGCGAGACGCCAATGTCTGCGGCGCCCAGGTGGCTATCGTCGACGAGTCGTTGCAAGTCGGCGCCGGCAATGGAATTGCCAATGTCTTCGTGTACATCGACAAAACACCACCTGGTGCCACCGTGCCTGCTGCACCCAGCGAGCCCGCGGTGTTCGACCAAAAAGGTTGTGTCTTCCTGCCTCACGCAATGGTCGTCCGTAGCAACCAGCCCATCCTGATCAAGAGCCAGGACGACGCCGGTCACAACACCCACACCTATCCCGGCCGGTCCCGCAGTTTCAATGGTGCCATCAAGGCTCTCGAACGAGACGGCGTTCCGCTGTCCTACACCAAGCACGAACGAACACCCTTCCCCGTCAAATGCGATATGCACTCCTGGATGCAGGCCTACCACCTGGCGTTGGACCATCCCTGGGGCACCATCACCAAGGCCGATGGCACTTTTGAACTGAAAGGGCTACCGGCCACCACCGTCACCCTCCGCGTCTGGCACGAAAAAGCCGGGGGCAAGGGTGGATTTTTGCAACGCTCGCTGAAGGTGAACATCCCCAAGGACGGGACCATTTCACAGGACCTGGAATTTCAACTGACTGACTTTGGGCTGTAAGCCACATCACCAACCGGGACCAGTCCCGGCCGAGGACCACACGTCGATGTCACGCCGTCTCACCCTGTCACTGCTGGCCCTGTCGCTCCTGGTTGTCGGCTGCGCCGACTACCAGGCCGATTTTGTCAACGACGAACGGGTCGACACACTGGCAACGACCAGCCCAACGGCCGCCGCGAAGGTCCAGACCAGCCTCCAGGAACACTTTGGGACTCCCAACTCACTGGTCGCCTGGGGCAGCCTGCCGATCGAGTATGGAGAAATCACCGGCACTGTCCTCGCGGCCGATGGAGACGCACTGAGAGTCACACTCGACACTGATCCGCCCGGTGCGCTCAACCAGGTCGCTGTCGTCCTGGAAACCAAAACACCCCAGAACCGCACCGCCCTCTCCTACAGCGCCGGCAACCGCACACTGACACTGGCCCCCCAGGATCAGGCTGCACCAGTTCCCCCCGGAACCACCATCCGCCTGATCGGTCACCACCTGCAGGACGGACGCCGCCTGTACATGCAGCACTGCATGCATTGCCACGGCGTCACCGGTGATGGAAATGGCCCCACGGCACGATACATCTCCAACCACAGGTTCAACCCCCTTCCACGGGACTACCGTCGCGGCCTGTTCAAGTTCACCTCCACCAAGGGAGGCGTTTATGTCAGCCGCGATGATCTCGCGCGAACAATCAAGCTGGGACTCGCCGGCACCTACATGCCATCGTTTCGCATGATGAAAGACCAGGAAGTCAAAGCGATCATCGAGTACGTCCGTTTCCTGGCAATGCGCGGCGAGATCGAACGACGGCTGCTGACCCACCTGCAGGACCTGATGCCCGATGACGACGGCAACCCGCCAAGCGATTTGAAGACACTCGAACAGGAACTGGCCGTTGACGGCTTCGACGAAGCGTTTGCCGATGCGGCCTCGCTGGTTGCCGAGAGATGGACCAATGCGGACGCTCCGGACAACCTGGTGATCCCCTCGACACCCCGGGTGCCCGATACGGAACAATCGCGAGTCAAGGGACGGAACCTGTTTATCAGCACCAAGATCAACTGCGCCAAATGCCACGGAGAAGGCGGACGCGGCAACGGTGGGTTCTTGCGCGATATCCAGAAGAACCCCGAAACCAATCAGAATTACGACACACCCGGTTTGCGTGACGCGTGGCACAACATGATCGAGCCCCGCAACCTCACCTCCGGAATCTATCGCGGTGGGCGACGGCCCCTGGACGTCTTTCGGCGAGTCACGGTCGGCATCAAGGCGACCCCAATGGCCGGATTCGCCGCGCTGACCGAACAAGATCGCTGGCACATCGTCAACTATGTCCTGAGCATCCCGATTGACGGGGCGTTTTTTGACGAACACAACCACCAGTACCATGGTGGCACC
>CAZYAZ010000001.1:139209-199093 GCA_964646205.1 uncultured Planctomycetaceae bacterium
CACTACAAGATGCGGGGCGAGGTGGAAGCGGTTGAAGACCTGCAGGCCCGGCTGATCGAGCTCAAGAACCTGCAGGATTACGACGGAGTCACCAAGCCGGGTGCCGCCCCCGCCGGGGCATCGGAAGAGGCCACACCATGAACACCCTGAACCCAGCAGCTGGTGCCGCCCACGACCTGCACCACCACGATCCACCGTTCATCCGGAAGTACATCTTCTCGACCGATCACAAGATGATCGGCATCCAGTTCCTGATCACCACCCTGCTGATGCTGCTGCTGGGCGGGGCACTGGCACTGGGCGTCCGCTGGCAGTTGGCCTGGCCCTGGGCGAACATGCCACTCTTCGGCAGCCACTTCGCCGGCGAGGGGGGGCAGATCTCCCCCGAGTTCTACACGATGCTCTTCACGATGCATGCGACGGTGATGATTTTCCTGGTCGTCATTCCGATCCTGGCCGGGGCCTTCGGCAACTTCCTGATCCCGTTGATGATCGGGGCCGACGACATGGCCTTTCCGACGCTGAACATGCTCAGCTACTGGTTCATGTGGCCGGCCATCTTCTTCTTTGGTCTCAGTTTCTATTACGGCGGAGCCGCGGCCGGCTGGACCAGTTACCCGTTGCTCTCGGCACTGCCCGAGGCGGCACCGGGTTCCGGTGCCGCACAGACCATGTGGCTGCTGGCAGTCACCTTTGTCGGGGTCTCCTCGATGATGGGATCGGTCAACTACATGACCACCATCATCAACATGCGGGCCCCGGGCATGACGCTGTTCCGCATGCCGTTGACGATCTGGAGCATGTTCATCACCGCCATCCTCCAGGCCTTTGCCTTGCCGGTCCTGACGGCGGCTGGATTCATGATGCTCTTCGACCGCGCGGCGCTCGGCGGAGCGCTCGAAGGAATTCACACCAGTTTCTTCGTCCCCTCCGGCATCGTGGTCAACAACGCCGATCCCACCATCGGTGGGGGACAGGCACTGCTCTGGCAGCACCTCTTCTGGTTCTATTCCCATCCCGCCGTTTACATCATGTTGCTGCCGGCCATGGGAATGGTCTCGGACATGCTGGCGGCCATGTGCCGTAAACCAATTTTTGGCTACAAACCAATGGCCTACTCGATGGCCGCCATTGCCGGACTGGGCTTCATCGTCTGGGGCCACCACATGTTCACCAGTGGCATGAACCCCGCTCTGGGCATGACCTTCATGGTCTCCACGATCATGATCGCCCTCCCCTCGGCCATCAAAACTTTCAACTGGATCGGCACGATCTGGGGCGGCAAGATCCGCTTCAACACCGTGACGCTCAACTGCATCGCCTTCGTGTCACAGTTCGTCGTCGGCGGCCTCAGTGGCATCTTCATGGCCGCAGTGCCAGTCGACATCTACATCCACGACACCTACTTCATTGTTGCTCACTTCCATTACGTGCTCTTCGGTGCCACGCTGTTTGGCATCTTCGGGGCCATCCAGTTCTGGTTCCCCAAGATGTTTGGCCGGATGATGAGCGAGCGGCTGGGCAAGATTCATTTCTTCCTGACCTTCGTTGGCTTCAACGGCACCTTCTTCCCCATGCACCTGCTGGGGGTGGCCGGCATGCCGCGACGTTACGCCGACCCGTACATCCATCCCTACCTCGAACACTTGATGCCAATGAACCAGTTCATCACGGTCTGCGCGATCGTCATGGGACTGGCCCAACTGATCCTGATCTACAACTGGATTTCGAGCATTTTCTGGGGTCCCGAGGCCGGGCGAAATCCCTGGAATGCCAACGGGGTGGAGTGGGTCGCCCCGTCACCGCCGCCCCACGGAAACTTCGAAGAAGTCCCTGTTGTCTACCGTGGCCCCTACGAGTACTCCTCGCCACTGGTCGAGGGCCGGGATTACCTGATGCAGACCGACTATCTGCCTCCACCTGAAACCGACGACTCGACCGACCCCGAGGATGGACCCGACGACGACGTGGAAGACGCCACCGAAGAGACCGACGACTCCTGACCGTTTTCCTCCCTGTATCCACGCCCGATGTCCGAATCACTTCCGACAACCCGATGGCTGCACCGTTTTGCCGTGGCGACCTGCTGCGCCGCGTTGCTGCCGATCACCGTCGGGGCGATCGTGACCACGATGAAATGGGGCATGGCCTTCCACGACTGGCCCAATTCCGATGGCCACGGCATGTTCGCCTACCCCTGGTTCGGATCGGCCATCGACAAGTTCACCGAGCACGGACACCGCCTGGCCGGGATCACGATCGGTTGCTTCAGCATCGTACTGGCCGCCTGGACCTGGAAAGTCGAACCTCGCCGTTGGGTCTGCTGGTTGGCCACTGCTGTCCTGGCTGGAGTCATCATCCAGGGACTGCTCGGTGGAGGACGCGTGCTGGCCAACGACCCACGTATGGCGCTACTGCACGGCCAGTTCGCCGCCTGTGTGCTGGCCCTGATGGGCACCGTGGCCCTGGTCACCAGCCCGGGATGGCAAGCGGTCTCTGGCCAGCAACCCGCCACCCCATCACCCCGATTCAAGACACTCGCCTGGAGCCTGCCGGCGGTCCTGTTGGTGCAAAGTGCACTGGGCGGCTGGATCCGGCACCTGGGAGGCGGCCTTTTTGAACACGTGGGTTTCGCCCTGGCCGTTCTCGTGCTGGCCGCCTGCGTGGTCGTGCTCGCTGTTCGCCACGGCTCACGGTGGCTGAAAACCAACTCGTGGCTCCTGGCCGCTGTCCTGATACTGCAACTGTGCCTGGGTGCGGCCGCCTGGGTCACCCGCTTCGGCTGGCCGGCCACCAACTACGTCGCCGTCCAGGGAGCCCCGCTTCAGGTCGTGATGAGAACAACCCATGCGGTCGCCGGACAATTGCTCTTCCTCACCTCGGTCACCCTGGCCGTCCGAACCCTCAGATTTGATTGGCTCACCCGTCGGGTTCTCATTGCCAACGTGACGACCGAAGGGGGCCTGGCATGAGTTCACTGGGTCCGGTCACCACCGACGTCTCGGCCTCACCGGTCGAGTCGGTTCGACCACAGGTCCACGCAAAGGCCCCGGCCACTCGCCTGGCCGACTACGCCGAACTGGCCAAGCCGCGGATCGCGGTGATGGCACTGGTGACCGTCGCCGTCGGCTACGTGCTGGCCGCCGGAGACGGCTGGAGTTGGGCAGGACTCCTGCACGCCCTGGGGGGCATCGGCCTGGCCGCGATCGCCTCAGGAGCACTCAACCAGTACCTCGAACGTCATAGCGACGCACGCATGACCCGCACGGAAAATCGGCCCCTGCCGGCCGGACGACTGGGTGCCAACGAGGTCCTCGCCGTCGGGACCATCTCGGCGATTGTTGGCATCGCCTGGCTGGTGTGGCAGGTCAACGTACTCACCGCCGTCGTCACCTCGCTGACGCTCGTCCTGTACCTGGCCGTCTACACCCCGATGAAAAAACACTCGTCGCTGGCCACCACCGTGGGGGCCGTGCCCGGGGCACTGCCGCCGGTACTTGGCTGGGTGGCCGCAGGAGGATCGCTGGATTCCGGTGCCCTCTCGCTGTTTGCCATCCTGTTCCTCTGGCAGTTCCCTCACTTTTTGGCCATTGCCTGGCTGTGTCGCGATGACTACGAGGCGGCTGGAATGAGGATGTTGCCACGGGCCGCCGCCGATCGACCCGGACTGACCGGGCTGATGGGAGTCGTCTATGCACTGGCACTCCTGGTCGTGTCCGCCTGGCCCCGCCAACTGGGCCTGGCCGGCGACGCGTACCTTGCCGCGGCCATCGTCCTCGGAACCGGTTACCTGGCGGCCGCGATCCGATTCTGGTGGAACGAATCAACCGGCACCGCACGTGGTGTCCTGTATGCCAGCCTGGTCCACCTGCCGTTGCTGCTGGCCGCGATGACCTGGGACCATTTTCGCCTGCTGAACTAAAACCAACCGTCACCCCAAGACACTCCGATGTCACACAGTTCACATCCGACCGCCGCACCGCCATTGCAGATGGGCCTCAAGCTGGCCAATTCGAAACTCTGTCTCTGGCTGTTCCTGGGCACCGAGATCATGTTCTTCACCGCCCTGATCGGCACCTACATCGTGGTGCGACTCTCGTCGGTCGACGCCGACGGGAACGGGGCCTGGCCCAGCAACGAGATCACGCACATCGTGACAATCGCCGGCGCGATCAACACCTTCGTGTTGATTGGCTCGAGTTTCCTGGTGGTCAGGGCACACGAACGGATTGCCCACGGAAAGTTCAAAGACGGCCTGCAGGATCTGCTACTGGTTTTCGCCTGTGCTGTCCTGTTCCTGGGCATCAAGGGTTACGAATACCAGGGCAAGTGGTCCCGTGACATCCTGCCGGGACGGATCTCAGAGACGCGGTTGCAGGCCGTCGAGAAGGCGGTCGGACAAATTGGTTCCGTCGCCGCTCTTGACGCCGAGAGAATCGGAGGAGATGCAGCCAAGGCCGAACTCGGCAAGGAGCATTCGCAACTGGAAAACCTGTTGCGGCAGGAGAAACTGACGCTGGAAGTGATGGAAGCGAAAGTTGTCACGCTGACCAAGAACCAGTCCTACGGTGACCAGATCGCTTCACACGTCATGATGGCGACGATCTACCACGACCGAACCCGTGACGAGGACGGCAATCTGGTCCCGCTCGACCACGAGCACCATGCCGCCTACTACATCCCTTATGGGAACCTGTTCGCCTCGTGTTACTTCACGATCACCGGGTTCCACGCGATCCACGTCATCGTCGGGATGATCATCTTCTTCTTCCCGCTCAAGAAGGGCCTGACCCAGGGACTCGACGAGAGCGACGCCCAGTACGTCGAGAATGCCGGCCTGTACTGGCACTTTGTCGACCTGGTCTGGATCTTCCTGTTCCCACTGATCTACATCGTTCAATTCTGACGCGGAGCCGGCCTGATGGCTGACCACGAATCACACGACAAGATTTACATGAAGGTCTTCGTGGCACTGTGTGTCTTCACAGTGCTCTCGGCCCTCGCAGATTTGGCCAAGGAGGCCTCACCGGGTGTGGTCGGCGTGGTCGTGCTGGCCATCGCTGCTGCCAAGGCTGCCTGCGTGATGCTGTTCTTCATGCACCTGAAATGGGAGCGGGGCTGGAAGTACGTGCTGCTGGCTCCCACGACCATCCTGGCCATCGGTTTTCCGATCGCGCTGATGCCCGACATTGGCTGGAGCTATTACCACCGGGTGCCCACCGAGACCATGATTGAAGCCGGGCACGACAACGACTCGCACGGCGAGACAGCTACAGACAACGGCGACCACTAGACCATGCCCTCCTGGGTCTCGTCATTGCCGGCAGTCAACGCCAGTCTCAACGGACTGGCCTTTGTCTTGCTCGTGATCGGATGGGTACTGATCCGCCGCGGACACCGTGACGCCCACAAGAAGACAATGCTGGCCGCGTTTGGCACCTCGATCCTCTTCCTGGTCGTCTACCTGGTCTACCACGGCGCCATGGTGCACTACACCGGCGAGGGCCAGGTCAAGTTCCAGGGCACCGGGGCTATTCGTACCGTCTATTTCGTGATTCTCATTTCACACGTGCTGCTGGCCATGGCCGTGCCGGTGCTGGCCATCCTGACCATCCGGCGGGGCCTGAAACAGCAATGGGAGTCCCACCGGCGAATCGCGAGAATCACGTTCCCGATCTGGGTGTACGTCTCGCTGACCGGGGTTATCATTTACCTGATGCTCTACCAGTGGAACCCGCAATGACACGTCGCATCCTGTTGGCACTGGCGCTGACCGTGGGCACCTGGGGATTCTCCCCGGCCGTGCCGGTGGCGACGGCGTGCCCGATGTGCAAGGCGGGTCTCGATGGTGACGACGCCCGTCCACGAGCCTACTTTGTCAGCATCCTGTTCATGCTCACCGTGCCACTGTGCCTGTTCAGCGGGCTCGGCTACGGACTCTGGCGACTCAGCCGCCAGGAAGCCGAACGCCTGCAGGCTGCAAACCACGACGCCTGATCTCCCCGGGACCCTACTTGTCCTGCGAGAAACCCGTGCGGTCAAACAGGCAGTCCATCGCCAGCCACACGCTGCGGGCATGGCGCCACATCACGATCGGGACACCGACGAAGACGGCCGCCAGCGGAAACGCCAATTGCGTGTTGGAGAGACCAAGCCCAAAGTGCAATCCCATGTACAGCACGACCAACAGGCTGCCGGTCCAGCCGTAGTTGACGTAGGTTGATCCCAGGAAGTACCCGCGATCCCGCTCGTACTTCAACCCGCACGCCTCGCACCGTTCGTGCATCACGAACCACTTCCGGGTACCGGCAAACAGCCGTCCCACGCCACACCGGGGGCATCTCAACCGCCATGCCCGTCCAAGAATCGTCGATCCGCTCCGGTGGCTCACCAGGCTGGCCCCGTGTCTCGTGTGAAAGATCAGTTCGCTGTGGCTGCTATACTCAACACCGTTTGCCACGTCCATCCAGGCCGCTCACAACAGTTGCTCCACCAGGAGACTCCACCGTGCTTCGCCCAATCCGTGTCCCGGCTCCATTCCTGCTCGCCATCCTTGTTGTGACGGCGTCGTTGTCGGCCGCCGAGCACCGCAATGTC
Source organism: uncultured Planctomycetaceae bacterium (assembly GCA_964646205.1). GTDB lineage: Bacteria > Planctomycetota > Planctomycetia > Planctomycetales > Planctomycetaceae > UBA8437. The sequence goes on from CAZYAZ010000001.1 coordinate 145,807, forward strand.
GTGCTGTTCGTCGTGGACGACCAGGGATTCCAGGCCGGTTGTTATGGCAACAAGGTCATCAAGACGCCAGCCATCGATTCCCTGGCTGCTGCCGGAACCCGTTTCTTGCGGGCCCACTGCACCACGGCCAGTTGCAGCGCCAGCCGCAGCGTGCTGATGACCGGCCTCCACAACCACTCGATTGGCCACTATGGGCACGCTCACGGTTACAGCCATTTCAGCACCTACGAAGCGGTTCCCACCCTGCCGGTGCTGATGGCCGACGCAGGATACCGCACCTGCTCGATCGGCAAGTATCACCTCGCCCCCCGGGCGACCTATCGATTCCAGGAGTACCGCAACAAGGGTGTGCAGGGGAACCGCAACGCCGTGCAAATGGGCAAGAATGCCCGTGACTGGATCGCCCAGGACGACAGCAAGCCCTTCTTTCTTTACTTCTGCACCTCCGATCCCCATCGCGGCGGTGGCCCCGATGGATACGCCAACTACAACGACGATCCGGACCACTACCCCGGCGTGACCCCTGTGAGATACAAACCGACCGATGTTGTTGTTCCCCCCTGGCTGCCCGACAAGCCGGAGGTGCGTCAGGAACTCGCCGAGTACTACCAGGCGATCTCTCGACTGGACCAGGGGCTGGGAGTCCTGTTGCAGGCGCTCAAGGACACCGGCCACTGGGACGACACGTTGATCCTGTTCCTCTCCGACAACGGTCCCCCGTTCCCGGGCGCCAAGACGAATCTCTACGAGCCGGGTATGAACCTGCCCCTGATCGTTCGCAATCCACTGGAGAAGACCCACGGTGGGACCACCGACGCCCTGGTCACCTGGTCGGACATCACGCCCACGATTCTCGACTTCTGTGGCATCACGCCAAAAGCACGCCCGGTATTTCGCCCCGGCGCCAACGGCGATCCACCGCGCCGAAGGGGACCCGATCGACCGGTCACCTTCCACGGTCGCTCGTTCCTGAAAACACTCTCGCAACCCAGGGCCAAGGGCTTCGACGAGGTCTTCGCGTCTCACACGTTTCACGAGATCACGATGTATTACCCGATGCGAGTGGTGATCTCGGGTCGCTACAAGTACATCTTCAATATCGCTCACCAACTCCCCTACCCCTTCGCCAGCGACCTCTTCGCCTCACCCACATGGCAGGGCGTGCTCAAACGCAAGGACACGCTCTACGGCAAGCGAACGGTCTATGCCTACCTGCACCGCCCGCGTCATGAACTCTATGACCTGCAGGCCGATCCCGACGAGATCACCAACCTGGCCTACCAGCCGGAGCACCAGGAGCGACTGAAGGCACTCCAGGAGAAACTGAAAGCGTGGCAACGTCGCACCCGCGACCCCTGGTTCCTGAAGTGGCGATACGAGTAGGAGGTGGCCCGGTTGGCGAGAACGCGGCCGGATCGCACTACCTCAGGTTCAGCGGATCCACGTCGATCACCGATTCGACCGAGGGATGCTTGGGCAGGTCGCTGACCACCGAGAGCCACAGTTCACGGATCGCCTCGGGGGTCTCAGCTGCCAACTGCAGGTGAAACCTGTAATAGTTCTTCACCCGGGAGATCGGGGCGGGTGCCGGTCCCAGGATCCTGACCGCGGGAGGATCCGGTTGTGCCTTGCGGAGAACCTCGGCTGTGCCACGGGCTACGTCGGCCACCGCCAGTTCATCGGGGCTTCGCAGGATCACACGGGCGAGCGAGGTGAAGGGTGGTGTCAGCGTGGCACGACGATGTGCCAACTCGTGTGTCACGAAGCTCGCGTAATCGTGCTCGCATGCCAACCGAATCGCCGGATCGTCCGGACAAGCCGACTGCACCAGCACGCGTCCGCCTCGCTCGCTGCGACCAGTTCTACCGGCCACCTGGGCGATCAGTTGAAAGGTCCGCTCGGAGGCCCGGATGTCTGGCTGGTGCAACATCGTGTCCGCGTCAACCACTCCCACGAGTGTCACGTTGGGGAAATCCAGTCCCTTGGCGATCATCTGCGTTCCCAGCAGGATCTGGGCCTCTCCGCTACGAAACTGCTCCAGGGCCCGGTCGTGGCTGCCCGGACGGCGCATCGAATCGCTGTCCATTCGAAGAACCTTTGCCTCGGGAAACCGACGTCGCACCTCGTCTTCCAGTTTCTGTGTACCAACACCAAGCAACTTCAAACCCCGTTTGCCACACCCGGGGCACTCCGACGGCGGCTCGGCCTGATAGTCACACACGTGACAGACCACGGCCCGTCGATCACGGTGCCACGTCAGCGTGACATCACAGGCCCCGCACCGCATCCCCTGCCCACAGGCCCGACACCACACGGCCGGCGAGTGTCCTCGAAGATTCAAGAACAGGATCGCCTGGCCATCGTCATCGAGTGCCTGCTTGATGAACGTCTCCAGTGCCTGCCCAATGGCCACGCCCGAACGGATGCGACGGTCGTTGCGGGTGTCGACCAGTGAGACAGGCGGCATTGGACGATCGTCGATCCGGGCGGGCAAGGAGAGCAACTGATCCCCGCCGGTTTCGGCCGCCAGCCAACTCTCGAGCATCGGCGTCGCCGAACCCAGGACCAGTGGCACACCGGCCAATTCGGCCCGCCGCCGTGCCACTGCCCGCGCGTGGTACCTGGGAGTCGACTCCTGCTTGAACGTCGTCTCGTGTTCCTCGTCGATCACGATCAGGCCCAGGTGCGGGGTCGGAGCAAACACCGCGCTGCGGGCACCGACAATGACCTGGACTTCACCCCTGGCGATCCTCTGCCAGTGAAAGTGTCGCTCGGCATCTCCCAGGTGGCTGTGCAACACGGCCACGCTATCGAAACGACTACGGAAACGTCGTATTGTCTGTGGCGTCAGGCTGATCTCGGGAACCAGCACGATCGCCTGCCGCCCGTAGGCCACCACCTCGCGAATCGCCTGGATGTACACCTCCGTCTTGCCACTTCCGGTCACGCCGTGCAGCAGAATTGTCCGGTGCTGTTGGTCTCGCAGGTGCTCAACGATCTTCTCCAACGCCAGCCGCTGATCGTTGTTGAGCGTAAGATCCTGCTCACGGGTCACCTCCCCGGCGGATGCTTCCGATTCACTCGGATCGATTCGCCGGGATTCGGTCTCCAGGAACCCCTTCTTCCTCAGGCTCTCGATCGGGGAATTCCCGCACCCGGCAGCCCGGGTCAGTTCCTCGAAACGCATCGGCCGCCCCGCTTCGTTCAACGCCGCCACCACCGCCTGCTGCTTCTTCGGCAGGGACTCGACACCCGGGTCCCCCAGGCGTTGCAGGAAGTCACCGGGCAGTCCGAAAAACCTCACCATCCGCGTTCCCGCCTGTCGTTTGACTCCCGCGGGAATCACGCTTTCGAGAACCTGGCCCCACCCGCAGAGGTAGCGATAAGCAATCCACCGTGTCAGTTCGAGCATGGTCGCATCGACCAGTGGATGAGCATCGACGATCGAGTCGATCTGTTTCAATTTTCCCAGCGTTCCAGGAGGCCGTTCCAGCCCGACGCAAAATCCCACCGTCGATCGGTTGCCTCGCCCAAACGGCACGCGAACCCGCTGGCCTGGAGCCAGGTGATCCCTCAATTCGTCGGGGACCAGGTAATGAAACGCGGTGTCCAGGGGACGATTGAACACGACCTGGGCAGCCAGGCAATCGGCCGCGGCCGCGGCCTCCCAGCCCAGGGACGGATCCTCGCCGGACGAATCGGGAGCCGATTCCGGCCCCAGGTCAAAGAGACTCTGCTGGCGTGGGCGACTCAACGCGGAGATCCTTCCTTCCGAGGGTCTGGCACGGGCGGTAGGATTCTAGCAGCTTGTCGACCGACAACCACGTGGGACTGACTCGATGCGACTGGGCGTTTTCGGCGGGGCATTCGACCCTGTTCATACCGGCCACCTGATTCTCGCGTCCGAATGCCGTGAGCAGTTGGACCTCGACGCCGTCTGGCTGGTTCCCAGCGGCACACCGCCGCACAAGAATCCCGGGGAACTGGCCAACGCGGACGCCCGCGTCCAGATGCTCGAACTGGCGACGGCCGGGGACCCCGGATTGGTTGTCAGCCGGATCGAGGTCGACCGCGACGGGGTGTCGTTCACCGTCGACACACTCGAGACAATCATCGCCACCACGCCCGGATGCGAGTTGTTCCTGCTACTGGGAGCCGATTCGGCCACCGACCTGGTCAATTGGCATCGGCCCGAGCGGATCTGCGAGTTGGCGACAGTCGTGGCAGTCAACCGCGGCGAGACAGTCGGCAAATCCCTGTTGGAGGAATGTCAAATCCGGCAGATCCGGATGCCCGCTATCGAAATCGCCTCAAGCGAAATCCGGAAACGGATTCGCCAGGGCCAAGGCGTCCGTCACCTGTTGCCACGGGCCGTCGAAGTCTACCTGCAAGAACACGAGTTGTACTCGTAACCCAACGGCCAGGATGCAAGATTGGCGCAGTTCCAACGAACAACTTCTCGTCAATTCCCGCATCAGGACGCACAGCCGGAATTTGACCCCACTTTTGCTTCCCTCCTATAATCCACGGTGAGATCCGTCATCCGGAGTGCGTCCGATGATCCGCAACATCCTTCTCGCCAGCCTGCTACTGGGCCTTTCGCCCACTGTCACGCTGGCACAGCAAGTCGCAGCCAAACCAATTGGCCGCTTCCTCACCGTCCGGAGTCCCATCGATGACACGGTGATCGGGCGGGTTCGCAACCTGGCCCAGGATCTCGCGATCCGGAGTGAAAAGGAAAATCGGCCGGCGGTACTCGTCCTGGAACTGACTCCCGGAGTGAGTCCTTTCTACCAGGTGCAAGGACTGGCGACCCTGTTGAGTTCGGCACGGCTGGCGCAGGTCCGTACGGTGGCGTGGATCCCCAAGACGGTGACCGGCCCCAACGCGGTCGTGGCACTGGCCTGTAACGAGATCGTGATGGATCCGGATGCCGGCCTGGGCGACATCAGCCGTGGCGAACCACTCGAGGACGCATCCAAGCAGTTCATACGAACACTGGTCGAAAAACGACGCAACCCGAAGGTCAATTGGCCGTTGGCCCGCGGTATGCTCGACCGCGACTCCGAGGTGATCCAGGTGACGATCACCTCGGACAACAACCAGGTCAAGTTGCGAGTGGTCGGTCCCGTGGAATTGGAGTTGCTCCGGAAGAGCATGCCGGCGGCGACGATCGAGACCAAGCGAATCAAGGATGCCGGCGACAGCGGCACTTTCTTTGGCGAGCAGGCCCGGGAGATGGATCTGCTGGTCGCCCAGACCGCAAAGGCCCGCTCGGATGTCGCGTCGATCTACCGGTTGCCCGCGGCCGCGATGCGCGAGGACACCCAGACAACCGGCACACCCGAGGTGCTGCTGATCAAGATCGAGGGAATGATCGAGCCGTTGATGCAGAATTTCTTCAGCCAGCAACTGCGACGGGCTCGTGCCGACAAGGTCGACGTCATCATCATCGAAATCGACTCGCCAGGAGGACTGTTGGGGACAGCCGAAACAATGGCCGAAGACATCGCGGCACTGGAGGAACACGGCATCCGCACCGTGGCCTGGATTCCGCGAGAGGCGATCAGTGGTGCGGCAATCATCGCCCTGGGCTGTGACGAAATCTACATGCATCCAGAAGCCCGCATCGGCGACGCCGCACCGATCGAAGCCAGGGACGGGGCCTTTGAACGGGCGCCCGAAAAAGTACTCAGCTACACGCGGAACCTCCTGAGAACATTGGCTGAGAAAAAGGGACGTCCGACGGCCATCGCCGAGGCAATGGCCGACAAGGATCTGGAAGTTTTCAAGGTCGTGAATCCCAAGACCGGAGAAACCGAGTTCAAAACCAGGGACGAATTGCACGAGGCCAAGCAGGAATTTGATGACCGCCAGCGGGTCCCCGAGTCGAGGAAAGACAATCTCCTGACAGTCAACGGCCGACGGGCTCACGAGCTGAGACTCGCCGAGCCACCGGTTTCGGGTCGCGAAGAACTGAAACAACGGCTGGGGATTCCGGCCGTGACCGAATTGAAACGGATCCAGAGAACATGGGTCGACAACCTCGCGGCGATTCTCAGCGGAAACGGATCCGCCTTCCTGCTCTTCTTTTTTGGATCAATCCTGATCTACCTCGAACTGCACACGAGCACCGGACTGTGCGGAATCGGCTCGGCGGTCTGCTTCACCTTGTTCTTCTGGGCCCGCTGGGGAGGAACCGCCGGTTGGCTCGAGCTGGCCCTGTTCCTGCTGGGACTGGCGTTGATCGCGATCGAGATCTTCCTGGTACCCGGATTTGGCGTCTTCGGAGTTTCCGGAGGGCTGTTGCTCTTCGTCTCACTCGTGATGGCCTCCGAGACCATGACCGCCTCGTTCAGCGTCGAAGGACTCCAGAAATTCGGAGCTCCGACAGCCACGCTGATGGGGTCGCTGCTGACAGTGATCGTGGTCGCGGTCGTGATCAGCCATTACCTGCCGCAAATGCCGCTGCTACGCCGGATCGTGCTCGAACCTCCCGATGCCGGCAACCTCGCCTTCAATCCGAGGCTTGCCGGGCAACCTGACCCGGTGGGATTGTTGGTCGCCGACTCGGAACTCGTCGGCCAGATGGGTGGAGCAGTCAGCGTCCTGCGACCTTCGGGAAAAGCGAGGATCGGAGACAACCTTGTTGACGTGGTCAGCGACGGTCCGTTTATTAATCCCGGCGCATCGGTCGAAGTGGTACGGGTTGAGGGCAACCGGGTGTTCGTCCGCGAGGCCGAAGAATCAACCTGATCGACAACGTCTCCGACGAGCCCCGGTGCCGTTGCAACTTCATGCGGTACTGCTAGAGTAGGCTCTCTGGAAGGATCCGGTCCCCCGATCTCAGTTTTTGAGACGGAGGAATGGGGAGGAGTCCCATGGACTGGAGACACTCGTTTCGATTGTGGTATGTGCATGTCGATTACCCGGGAACGCAAGACCGAACTGATCCAGGAATTCCGTCGCGATGAGACGGATACAGGGTCGGCCGAATTGCAGATCGCGGTGCTGACCGAGCGGATCAAGAACCTGACCGAGCACCTCAGGGTGCACGAGAAGGATCATGGCAGCCGACGTGGGCTGCTGGCGCTGGTCAGTCGTCGCCGGAGACTGCTGGACTACCTCGATCGGACGGACAATCAGAAGTACCGCTCGCTGATCGAACAATTGAGTATTCGAAAATAGTGTCGTTGGTTCGGACGTGTGGACCATCGGCCCGATCAGCTTTCGGGATGCTCCCGGAACCGCGGGTACAAACCTGTACAGTTGGTAGGGAATCAGGACGTGAAGAAGGTTGTTTCGTGTGAGATTGGTGGACAGACGCTGAGCCTGGAAACAGGAGAACTGGCCAAGCAGGCCAGTGGCGCCGTCCTGGTACGTTATGCAGACACTGTCGTGTTCGTCGCCTCACAGGACGGACCCCCACGACGTGGCATTGACTTTTTCCCGTTGACGGTCGATTACCGTGAACGCTTCGCATCCGCGGGCAAGTTTCCCGGCGGATTTCTGAAGCGGGAAGGTCGGCCCACGACCAGGGAGATCCTCACCGCGCGGCTGACCGATCGCCCGATTCGTCCCATGTTCCCCAAGGGGTACAAGGACGAGATCCAGGTCATGGCCAACGTGCTCGCGGTCGATCCCGAACACGACCCCGACGTCCACGCCATCATCGGTGCCAGTGCCGCACTGATGATTTCGGAATCCATTCCCTTCCAGGGACCGCTGGCGGCCGTCCGGGTCGGCAAGGTCGATGACCAACTGGTCATCTTCCCCACGCTCGAACAAACCGCCGAAGGCAGTCTCGACCTGATCGTTGCCGGCAACCTCGAGAGTGTGTTGATGATCGAGGGCTTTGCCAAGCAAATGCCCGAGGACGAGATGCTCGAGGCCATCCTCTTTGCCCAGAAGCACATCGTCTCGATCTGCGAACTGCAGAACCAGTTGGTCGCCGAACTGGGCGTCCAGAAGGCCGAGTACGAGGGTGTGGGTGAGAACCCGCTTTTGAGCGTACTGCAAAGCGAGGGCTTCGACCGACTGAAGTCCGCGATGCAAAGCAACGTGAAAGCCGAACGGCACGAACAGACCAAGGCCCTGAAGGAAGAACTGCTCGAGAAGCACTTCCCCGAGGATGCCGAGGAAACCGCCGATGGGGCCACCCGCGGTGACTTCAAGGAAGCCTTCCACGATCTCGAACAACTCGTGGTCCGCGACCTGATCCTCAACGACAAGACACGGCTGGACGGCCGTGGCATGGGAGACCTGCGGGACATCAACTGCACGGTCGACCTGTTGCCCCGCGTTCACGGTTCCGCGGTCTTCACCCGTGGCGAAACCCAGTCGGTCTGCACGATCACCCTGGGTACCCCCCGCGACACCCAACGGGTCGACGGTCCGGTCGAGGAATACGAAAAACGGTTCATGCTCGACTACAACTTCCCGCCCTACTCGGTCGGTGAGTGTCGAATGATCCGCGGCCCCGGACGCCGGGAAATCGGACACGGAGCCTTGGCCGAGCGGAGCGTGGCGTCAATCCTTCCCGACGCCGAGGCGTTCCCCTACACGATCCGGGCCATCTCGGACATCACCGAGTCGAACGGATCCAGTTCGATGGCCAGCGTTTGCAGCACGACCCTGGGCCTGATGGCCGCCGGCGTTCCGATCGTGCAACCAGTTGCCGGCATTTCGATCGGTGTTGTCGCCGAACCCGACGGAACATTCGAGTTGCTGACCGACATTATCGGCGACGAGGATCACTTCGGTGACATGGACTTCAAGATCGCCGGTAGCCAGATCGGTATCACCGGGATCCAACTGGACCTGAAGATCAAGGGCATTTCCGAGGAGATCATCACGGCCACCCTGGCCCAGGCCAAGGACGCGCGTTTGAACATCCTCCGATCGATGCTGGGCACTCTCGGTCAACCGCGACCCGACATCTCCGAGCATGCACCACGCCTCGAACGGACCCAGATCGATCCCGAGAAGATCGGCCTGCTGATCGGACCCGGCGGCAAGACCATCCGGGCGATCCAGGAGGAGACCTCGACACAGATCGACATCCAGGAAGACGGCACCGTCACGGTGGCTTCCAGTGATGGCGTCGCAGCCGAGGCCGCTCTGGCACGGATCGAGGCCTTGACCGAAGACGTCAAGGTCGGCCGGGTCTACAGCGGAACCGTTTCCTCGGTCAAAGACTTTGGTGTCTTCGTCGAAATCGCACCCGGCAAAGATGGACTCTGTCACATCAGTGAACTCGCCGATGGCTTCGTCAAGTCTGTCGCCGACGTCTGCAGCGTGGGAGACTCGATGGAGGTCAAGGTGATTGCCGTCGATGACCAGAACCGGGTCAAGCTCTCGCGACGAGCCGTGCTGGCCGAATCCGGGGGCGGCGACGACGCGGCCGAAGGTGCCGCCGATGATGGCAGCGACCAGGATGGCGGTGGGGACAGCGACGGAGGCGACGACGGCCAGGAGTAACCGCGATCGACTCGCAGGAACGCCAAGACCTGTTGTCTCGGTACGCCGAGCGGTACGCTGAGATTGCCAGCCTGGCTGGTGGCCTGGCTCATGAGATCCGTAATCCTCTTTCGACCATCTCGATGAATCTCGACCTGTTGGTCGAGGACCTGGTCGACTCCGAGGAGGCTCGCGACCGCAGAATGCTCGACAAGTTGCACACCGTCCAATCGGAGTGCCACCATCTCGAGGAAATTCTCGACGCGTTCCTGCAGTTCGCCCGCGTGGGCTCGCTCGAACTGCTCCCCGTCAACCTCAACAATCTCGTCACCTCCTTCCTCGACTTCTACCGGCCGCAGGCCGATGAGGCCGGGATCGACATCAGCCCACACCTCGAACCGGGACTCCCCAACGTCGGGGGTGACGACGCGGTTCTCAGGCAGATGCTGATGAACCTCTGTCGCAACGCAGCCGAGGCCATGCCCGAGGGGGGACGACTGGAAATCCAGACGGCCGTCGACAACGACCACGTGGCCCTGGTCGTGATCGACAACGGACATGGCATCGATTCTGCTGCCCGCGAACGGATGTTTGAGACGTTTTTCTCGACCCGTCCCTCCGGCAGTGGCCTCGGACTGCCCACCGTCCGTAAAATTGCCCAAGCACACCACGGGACCATCACCTGCGAAAGCGAACCGGGGCAGGGGACGAAATTCACCATCCGGTTGCCGATCGACACGCCAGCAGATTCATGAACGATCCAAACCGAACCCCTCCTGTTGACGACAACCTGGACTCCACCGGTCCACCGATCCGCGTGCTGGTCGTCGACGACGATGAGCCTCACGCCCAGGCGGTCGCCGAGAGTCTGGAACGGGTCGGTTACGAGTGCATCACGGAAGTCTCCGGCGAGGATGGGGCGACCCGGATCGAGAGCGACAACTTTGACGTGGTCGTCACCGACCTGATGATGGGTGACCTGGACGGGCTGGCACTGCTCCAAAAGACCAAGGAGGAACTGCCCAACGCCGAGGTGATCCTGCTAACCGGACACGCCTCGGTCCAATCCGCCCTGGCCGCCGGACAGGCCGGGGCGTCGATGTACCTCACCAAACCGCTGGACATCAACGAGCTGCGAGCCGCGGTCAAAAAGGCCTCGACACGACTCCAACTCTTGCGTCGCAACGCCGAACTCGCGCGCCGTCTCGATGAACGGTTTGGGTTCGAGGGAGTCATTGGCAATAGCCCCGCAATGAACCGGGTGCTTGATCAACTCAAGCACGTCGCACCCACCAGCAGCACGGTCCTGATCGAAGGCGAAAGTGGTACCGGCAAGGAACTGGTCGCCCGGGCGTTGCACCAGAACAGCGACCGAAAGTCCAAACCCTTCGTGCCACTGAATATCTCGGCGTTGCCCGAGAGCATTCTCGAGAGCGAACTGTTCGGGCACGAGGCGGGTGCGTTCACCGGGGCGGTCGGACGGCGGATCGGAAAATTTGAATTCGCCAACGGCGGCACCCTGTTTCTCGACGAGGTCGGCGAAATGCCCACCGAGACACAGATCAAGCTGCTGAGAGTCCTCGAGGACCGCAAGGTGGCCCGGATCGGCGCCAACGAAGAAAACGAAGTCAACGTGCGAATGGTTGCCGCCACAAACGCCGACCTGGAAAACGCCGTCCGCGAGGGGCGTTTCCGAGAAGACCTCTACTACCGTATCGCCGTGGTCACCATCGACCTGCCACCGCTCCGGGAACGCCGCGCCGACGTTCCACTGCTGATCGACCACTTCCGCAAGGAACTCTCCGAGACACACGGACGGGATGTGCCAGACGTTTCGCGGACCGCACGACAGGCTCTCATTGCCCATGACTGGCCCGGCAACATCCGCCAACTCCGCAACACCATCGAACGTATGCTCGTGCTCGATTCCGACGGATTGCTCGACGTCGATGATCTGCCTGATGACATCGTTCCCACGGCCGATGGAGACGGAGAATCGGGACGGAGTTTCAGTGGGGCCGACGGCCTGGTCGGACGACCACTGGCTGACGTGGAACGCTTTTATATCGACCAGGCACTCGAACTGGTCGACGGAAAACGCGAGGACGCCGCGGCACTGCTTGGTATTGGCGAACGAACGCTTTACCGTAAAATCAAGGAGTACGGGCTGAATCAGTGATTCTTCGCGGAACCCGTCTCCCATTACCGGTGTTTACTCTGGGCAAACTCGTCCACGGGCCTTGGAAGAAACAATCCATGTCCACATTTCGCCTGTTGGTGCTCATCACCTCGATCAGCATCCTGGCTGGTTCGGCCATCGCGGCCGACCTGCCCCCCGCCTCCACGGTGTCATCCGAAATCGATCGGTTGATCGATGCGGAGATCACCGCCTCTGGAGGAAAACCGGCACCACAAACCTCCGACAACGATTTTCTCCGACGTGTCACCCTCGACCTGGCAGACCGCCTGCCCTCTCCGGCCGACACCACCTTGTTCGAGTTGAACCCCGATTCCCACAAGCGGTCACTGCTGATCACCGAACTCCTGGGCTCGTCAAACTTCTCCGCCGCGCAATCCCGCTACTGGCGAGATGTCATTTTTTCACGAGCCACGGACACCCGAAGCCGGCTGATGGTCTCGTCGTTTCAAACCTGGATGACCGAGCAGTTCGAACAGCGTCGCGGCTGGGACGAGATTGTCGAGAGCATGCTGACAGCCAAGGGAGACGTCCGCGAGAACGGGGCCACCGCCCTGCTGTTCGCCCAGGGTGGCGAGGCCGCCGAACTGGCAGCCGAGACGTCACGGATCTTCCTGGGGATCCAGATCCAGTGTGCCAATTGCCACGACCACCCGACGGATCGATGGAAGCGAATCCAGTTTCACCAGTTGGCGGCATTCTTCCCCCGCGTCCGAGTCCGCCCGGTCCGAGACTCAACACCGAGAACATTCGAGGTGGTTTCCCTCGACAGAAGTCCCCGGGCCAACCGACGCCCCTCCTCATCATCCCGTTTCATCGGCGCGATTTACCAGAAATACGATCGGAACCGTGACGGGAAACTGGTCGCCGCCGAGGTGTCCAACTCGCGACTGGCCCAGAATTTCAAACGGATGCTCGAACGCGGCGACACCAACAAGGATGGGGGTCTCAGCCTGGCCGAATTCAAGAAGATTCCGCCACCGGGGAATGCCAACCGACGGACCGACACCGAGCATTTCATGCCCAATCTCGACGAACCCAACAACCGGGGCGATGCCATCCGGCCGGTATTTTTCGCCACCGGTGGCCGCGCCTCCGAGGGACTCGAGGACACCAAGCGACGCCAGTTGCTGGCCAATCACGTCACATCCAAGAGCAACCCCTGGTTCACTCGCGCCTATGTCAATCGCACCTGGTCGGTGCTCCTGGGTCAGGGTTTCTCCATGCCGATTGACGACATGGGTCCGGAACGCGAGGTCACTCATCCGCAGGTCTTCGAAAGACTCTGCAAAGACTTCGCCGAGAGCAATTACGACACGCGACGACTCTTCGAGGTGATCACCGGCACCCAGGCCTACCAGCGACAGATCCGCTATCGCGACGCGAACGACTCCACGCCACCATTTGCCGCGGCCGAGCCCAGTCGCCTCCGTGCCGACCAGATCTACAACTCGCTGGTCGGAATCCTCGGTGGAGCGACCGTCAGCGGTGGACGCAGAACGCTGCGAGGCGGCCAGTCTCAGAGCATGATGTCCCGCCGCCGTTCGTCCGGGCGGACACTGTTCCTGACACTGTTCGGCTTTGACCCCTCGACTCCCCAGGAAGACATCACCGGCAATGTTCCCCAGGCCCTGTTCCTGATGAATTCGCCGATGATCCACACCATGGTCCGGTCCCGCGGAAACACCCGCCTGGCTCGTATCCTCCAGAAACACTCCAAAAACGACGAGGCCGTCGCCGAGGTCTACCTGTTGGTGCTCTCGCGAGAACCCTCGACCTCCGAACTGGCCATCTGCCGCGACTATCTCGCCAAGGTGGGCGACCGTGGAGAAGCATTCGAGGACCTGATGTGGAGCTTGATCAATTCGAGCGAGTTCCTCTCGCGAAGATAACCACACGCAAACGACGTCCCCCGACACAACTTCCTGCGGGCCGCAGGAGCCAGGTTTCCATGACCGATTTTTCGACCGTGACCCCCAACATGTTCACAAGACGCCGCATTCTTGAAGCTGTCCCCGCCACGGCCCTGGCCGCCGGAACCATCGGACTCTCCGACGTCGTGAGAGTCGATGCCGACGAACTCAAGAAACAGGGTCGGTCGATGATCCTGCTCTGGATGGCGGGGGGCCCCAGCCAGTTCGAGACTTTCGATCCCAAGCCCGGAATCGCCAACGGTGGACCCACAAAGGCCATCTCCACGGCCATTCCGGGGGTGCAATTGGCCGAACACTGGGGTCGCACAGCCAAGGTGCTCGACCGGTTTTCCCTGGTCCGGTCCATGACCAACAAGGAAGGCAATCACCAGCGGGCCAGCTACCAACTGCACACCGGTTACATCCCCTCCGGCAGTGTCAAACACCCCAGCCTCAGCGCCAGCATCGCCGAACAGTTGTCCGATCCGACATTCGAACTCCCTCCCGTCGTCTCGGTCGGACGAACCACAGGTTCAGGATTCCTGGGAGTCGATTACGAACCATTCACCGTCAGTAACCCCGGTGAACTGCCACAGAATGTCGCGGTTCCCGTTCCTACCAGGCGCTACAATCGTCGCCTGGGACTGCTGGGACAGTTGGAGCAGGAATTCGCCAACCGTGGCGGCAAATCGGTTGTTGCCAACCACAGGCAACTCTACAAGAAGTCCTCCCGCATGGTGCTCAGCCGGAATGTCTCGGCCTTCAGCATCGACGACGAGTCCGATTCGTTGAAGCAGAAATACGGGTCGACGAGTTTCGGACGGGGCTGCCTGCTGGCCCGCCGGCTGGTCGAATCTGGCGTGACGTTTGTCGAGGTCGTCTCACGCGGCTGGGACACTCACCAGGACATCTTCGAACGCATCACGGCCCTGGCCGAACAGGTCGATCCTGCAGTGTCCGCGTTGGTTGAGGATCTCGATGACCGCGGATTGCTCGAAAAAACACTGGTGGTCTGGATGGGAGAATTCGGACGGACTCCGCGGGTCAACGCACGAACTGGTCGCGACCACTATCCCCGGGTCTTTTCGGCAGCCATCGCCGGGGGTGGAGTCCGCGGCGGCCAGGTGATCGGCAGCAGCACCCGCGACGGTTCGGCCGTGGCCGACCGGCCCGTCAGTGTCCCCGACCTGTTCTGCTCGGTGTGCCACTCGCTGCGGGTCGACCCCCGCAAGGAACACCTCAGCCCACTCGGACGCCCCATGAAGGTGGTCGATGGCGGCGAGGTCGTCACGGAGTTATTCGGCTAGGAGACACCACGGGAACCGGGCCTAGGATTCATCCGGATCCTCGGTCAACCGTGGCCGGAAGAACTTCATGGTCTGGGTGACCACGGTCTTGCGGGTGGCGAATCGTGCCCCCAGCGAACTCACGTAATTCAACAACCCGGTTACCAGGTAACTCCGTCGCCGTTCGAGTCCTCGCAGGGCCTCCTTGACCACCTCACGGGCCGTCTGGGATTTTTTCTTCTTCAACCAACCGGGTACACCGGCGACGTCGAAGAACTCGGTCCGGGTCGTCCCCGGGCACAATGCCATGACCGTCACACCGTGGTCCCGCGCCTCGGCCCACAACGCCTCGCTGAAGTGCAACACGAAGGCCTTGGACGCGGAGTAGACCGGCATGTAGGCGACCGGTTGCATGGCCACGACGCTGGCGACATTAATAATCGCGCCGTGTCCCAATTGAAGCAATCCAGGCAGCACCCGGTACGTCAATTCGGTCAGGGCCGAGATATTCAATTGCACCATCGACAGCATCAAATCGACGTCGGTCTCGGTGACTTCACCGACAAAACCAAACCCGGCATTGTTGACCAATAACTCCAGCGTGATGTCCTGCGATTCAATCCGCTCGAGAATCCTGGTCACGGCACCGGGCGAGGAAAGATCCTCGACGACAACCAGTGTCTGCACCATGTGTTGCTGCTGCAGTTCCTGGGCCAGTTCCTCAAGCAGGTCACCCCGCCGCGCGGTCAACACCAGGTGCATGCCGTTGCCGGCAAGCACGCGCGCAAACTCGGCACCAATTCCACTCGAAGCCCCTGTCACCAGGGCCCATCTTTCAGTGTAAGCCTCAAGCACCCCGGCCGTCCTCAGCCAGACCGATTCGACAGCACTGCCCAACCCAATAACGAGCGAATCGTAACAGAAAAACACCGAAAACAAATGACCGGTCGCAATCTGTCACGCCATTCGCAGTGCCACCAGCGACGCCAACGCCACCGCTGCGGTTTCAATCCGCAACACGTGTCGACCCAATCCGATCATCGTGGCACCCGTTTCCACTGCTGCCGCCAGTTCCTGGTCGGTCCATCCTCCCTCGGGACCAACACACAGCACCAGCGAACCGGTCGATTGGTCCAGGTGTTTTTCGAGTTCCCCAATTGACGCCGGGCCGCCACGCTGTGCTATCACCAGCGACTGGTCTCCAACGGCCAGCAGATCGGTCCAGGCCGTCAACGGGTCGATCTGCATCAGGTGATTCCGGCCGCATTGCTTGCACGCGGAGATCACCGCCTGGTGCATCTTCTTTTGTTTTCCATCTCGAGGATGCACGACGCTTCTCTGTGTTCTGAGAGGCACCAGGCGGTCGACTCCCAGTTCTGTCGCCTTTTCGACCAGCGATCGCACCCGATCCCCCTTGGGAACCGCCGTCGCCAAAACCACCTCCGGCCCATCAGCGGGTGGGTCCTGCTCGAACTCGTGGACAGCCAATTCAACCTCGCGACGGCTCGCACCGACAATCTCGGCCCGGGCCCGCACGCCCTGGCCATCGAAGAGTTCAACGGAATCCCCCGGGCCTAGTCGCAGAACGCTCAAGAGGTGCCGGGCTTCGGCTCCGGCAAGCACCACACGGGGGGTCACCTGTTCCGGACCGGGTTGTGGCAAGTGTTCACAGAAGGACCGATGTGTCATCGCAACAGTTCCTCGCAGAGCGTTCGCGGGATCCCGATGTCCACCACGTGGACCTCACCAATCCACTCGCTCGCCTCCGCGACCATCATTCCCAATTTGCTGCCCACCATCGTGGCCGTGTGACTCGCACGAACACACCGTCCCAATGGCTGGCCGGTATCGCAATCGAGACCACTGGGCAAATCGACAGCAAGAACACGACCACCGGTCCTGTTGATCGCCTCGATCGCCTCGCCATACGGCGATCGCACCTCGCCCTGGATCCCTGTCCCCAGTAACGCGTCCACCACCCAGTCGGCGTCCGCCAGGACCATGTCCCATTCGGCAGCCGGAACCACCTCCACTTCGCCGTCACCGGAAACCCAGGTCTGGTGATTGGCCGCCGCATCACCATCCAGGATCGACGTGTCGACCACCGAAGCAACGCGGACGGTGTAACCGGCATTGTCCAGGTGGCGGGCGATCACAAAACCGTCCCCACCGTTGTTTCCTTTTCCGGTGCAGACAACAACCGGGCCATCGATCCCCAGCCGCACCAGCAGTTCCGCACAGCCCCGACCAGCGTTCTCCATCAGCACCAGCCCGGTCATGCCATGCTCACGAATCGCCCGCTGGTCGATTTCACGAGCCTGGCAGCGGGACAATACGGGCCGCGAATCACACATGTGTCGAATCACCAAACCAGGTGGCACTACTGGGCCTCACCCTTCACGACAGGGCATACGTCAGAAACCCTCGCACCGCGGCAAGGAATTCTTCCGGTTCGTCACCGGCAATATTGTGGGCGCTCTTGGAGAACACTTTCAGGTGGGCGCGGGGCACACGCTCGGCAATGTCCCGCGAATGATTCGGAGGACAGATCCAGTCTTGCTGGCCCGCCAGCACAAGCGTCGGACAGGCGATCGAATCGAGTTGCTCGGTGTAGTCGAAGTCCCGCAGAAAACCGGAAAAACCCAGGTTGAGCTGTTCGAAATTCCGAGTACCACGGCTCCACGACTCGGCCGATTTCTCGGCATCATGCGTGACCGAGTACATCGGCCCCATCGCCTGGTAGTACTCACGAACCTGCTCGAGCGATTCGAACGATCCGTTCCACAGCGTCTCGCAGACCGCCTGCTGCTCGGGCGTTCCACGCTCGGCGACGATCCGCTTGGCATCCTCGAGAAACCGGTAGCTGGGTGCGGTGGCACACAGCACCAGGTTTGACACGCGGTCGGGATATCGGATCGCATACCCCTGGGCAACCATGCCCCCGTAAGACGACCCCAGCAGACAAATGGAATCCAGGCCCAGGTAGTCCCGAAGCGCATCAACATCGTCGATGTTCTCGTCCAGCGTGTACGTGGACGGATCGGACGCGGCACTGCGGCCCGACCCCCGGTGATCGACATAGACCAACTGGGCCACATCGACCAGTCGGGCCACCGTCGACTTGAACCCGACGTGATCACCACCCGGTCCGCCGTGCAGCAGGAACAGCGTCGGCCGCTGGACCATCCTCTCGCCGTCGGGCACCAGTCCCGCCCCATCGACGTCAAAGTAGATCTCGGTGCCGCGAATCCTTGCCTTCATCTGGTTTCTCCCCGTCTCCGGTCCGACCCGAGGAACCGAGCCTAGTCAGCCTCATCAGCCTCATCGAACCGGTGAGTTGGAACGGGCCGCCCTGGACGAAAACTCTGGGTCTGACGAAACTCGACCGACGCCCCTCGTGTTCCACCCGCCTCGATCACTTCTTCCCGAACAACCTCTTCCAGCCACTCCGGATCACAGGCCACCCGGGCGTTGATGATCACGTCGACGGTCTTGACCTGGCAATTCGATGGCAAGGACAACTCGGGATGATCCTCGCTGGAGACCAGGTTCGCCACGCCGAAAAAGCCCTCCCACAAGCCGATGACCTTCAGGTGCGCCGTCTCGGCCTCCTGCTCCTCCAGTCGTTTGGCCGTGCGTGTGACGAGTTCCAGCAGGAACTCGTCGAGATCAAACGACTCCTCGGCGGACAACTGCAGGCTACTGTTGAGCCAACCCAACTCGGCTTCGCCCTCGGCATAGGTGTTGTAGTCAATATCGAGCACTCGACGACCAAAATCACCGGCCTGGTCAAGCAACTCGACCAATTCTCCAAAACCAGCGCCGGTCTTGGCCGAGATCTTCTGGATCATCACCTCGGGACAATGACCGGAAACCAGTTCGACAAGTTCATCAATCTCATCTGTTCCGAGTTCATCAACCCGGTTGATCAGAATCACGTCGGCCTCCTCGAGCTGTTTCTCGAGAATGTAGGCGGCCTTTGGCGAGAAACCTCGCGAGTCGCCACGGAGAACACGGCGTCCGTGGCTCGGCTTGAGAATGACGGAATAGGGGGCGATCTGAAAACTGGTGTCGAAGAGTCGTTTGATGGGCTGGATCACGGTGGCGACCAGGTCGGTACAACTGCCAACCGGTTCGGCCAGGATCACGTCCGGTCGTTCATCCTCGCCCAACTGCTCCATCGTGCTCATCAACTCGTCAAAGTTGCAGCAGAAACAGGCGCCGGCCACCTCTCCCACGTTGAGTCCCTGTGACCGGAACGTGTTGGTGTCGACCAGGTCAGATGCCTGGTCATTGGTCACCACACCGACATTTTTTCCCTGCTCGGTGTAGTGTCGCGCAAGCCGTCCGAGCGTTGTCGTCTTCCCGGCTCCAAGGAAGCCGCCGACCATGATGAAACGAATGGTGTGCATCGAACTGTCCTGCCGGCCGCCGCTTGTCTTCGGATGTGCAAACTGCGACAAACAAGACACGCCGTCCCAACCGGCCATCGTAGAGGGTTTCTGCGACGGTCACCAACCTAGCCCTCCCTGGCGCCCACATGACTGCCGAAGACCTCCCCGCAATCCTGGGTGGCCAACCAACCAGGCCAGAGGGTCCTCCCGGCTGGCCACCGGATGACCCGGCCATCGTTGAAGTCCTCCATCGGGCAGCCACCGACGGCAGTTGGGGCCACTACCACGGCCCTCACTCCACCGCCCTGGCCGAACAACTCGCTGCCATTCACGGATTCGAGCACGTCCTGTTGTGTGCCAGTGGCACCGTCGCCGTCGAACTGGCACTGCGAGGACTGAAAATCGGAGTTGGCGACGAGGTGATCCTGGCGGCCTATGACTTCCGTGGAAACATGCAGGACGTGTTGTGTGTCGGAGCCACTCCCGTGCTGGTGGATGTCCGTCCCGACAACTGGAACCTGGATGTCGACCGGGTCCAGGAGGCCCTGACCGATTCCACCCGGGCACTGCTCGTTTCCCATCTCCACGGCGGACAGGTCGACATGCCGGCACTCCGCAAACTGGCCGACCAGAATGGCGTGGCGATCATCGAGGACGCCTGCCAGGTTCCGGGATCCCTGGTCGCCGGACGAGTTGCCGGGGGCTGGGGCGAGGTGGCGGTGCTCTCCTTTGGAGGAAGCAAGTTGCTCTCGGCCGGGCGAGGCGGTGCACTACTGACCAGCGACGAGAGCATCGCCCAACGGGTGCGAACCTACACTCAACGAGGAAACGAGGCGTACCCACTCTCGGAACTCCAGGCAGCACTGTTGCGGCCACAGCTCGATTCTCTGTCCGAACGGAATCAGCAACGGGCGGCCGCCGCCGGACAGGTCATTGAATCGATCGCCGATCATCCCGCCCTGGTCCCATTCTCACTGCCCGGGGAACCCGACTCCCAGCCCGGTCTCTACAAACTCGGGCTACAATTCCACCCCAACCACTGCGATGGACTCACGCGAAACGCGTTTGCCCAGGCAGTTCGGGCCGAGGGAATTGCCATTGATCCGGGCTTCCGATCACTGCACAAGTCCCACAGCCGACGACGGTTCACAACCGCCGGCGACCTGGCCGAAGCCGACCGGGCCGATGCCAACGTCCTGGTGATGCACCACCCCGTGCTGCTCGAAGCCGACGAAACACTCGCCGAAATCCGAACAGCCATCGACCGTGTCACCGCTCACGCCAAGGCGATCGGCCGCGAACTGGGATTTGTTTGCTGAACAACCCGGTTCTCGACAATGGCAGAACGCAACCTGGAACTCCGCAACTCAATCGCCGTGCAGTTTCCTGAGTCTGCCCGAGGTCCGCAGCATCCATTGCATCCGCTCGAACTCGTTGAGCCATTCTTCGGTGGCCTGTTCCAGTAGCGTTGGGTCGCTGTCCCCGGCCGGAACAACCAACGACGCATCGATATCGGCAGCCATGGCACGGTACTTTGCCAACGTGCGGTCACCAAAGACACCGCACACGAAATCATCTTCGCTGAGAAACACCACCACCGGCACACGCTGGCCGCCATTGACCGACAGACGCTCCGTCACCCCGGGATTCGCGTCCCGATCGAGGTACCTCACGTTGAGCACCGGATTCTCCAGGGCAAACCTGTCGAAAATCGGACACTGGTTGACGCAATCACCACACCACGCCCCCGCCAACACCAGCACCTTCATGTCTCGAGAAAACGATCCCAGCACGGCCTGTTGCCGGTCCGTCAGCACCACGCGGTCCCGGACCACCTGCCACCGCTCCCGGTCCTCTTCGGATCCGTGGTTCTCGAGAAACTCACCATAGGCCAATGCCTCCGCAAATTCCGTGGCAAGATCGGTCATCTGTGTCAGCCCCGCTTGATCGTGAATTGTCCGGCGAGGAGTCACGATACGCCCGGATTGGCCTCGCGGCAACCACGGCGACTGAGACTCGGAGAGCCCGATTCCCTAGGATGAGATCTCTCGTCAACCACCCACAAGGACCTCCCCACCGTGGACCCTCTCGAAATCCTCAAGACACTCGTCTCGATCCCCAGCGTCAATCCCATGGGCCGTGATCTCTCGGGGCCCGAGTACTTCGAGACACGCGTCTCGGACTGGCTGTGCGAGTTTTTTGCCGAACGCGAGATTGCTCACGAACGAATCGAGGTGGTTCCCGGTCGCGCCAACGTGATTGCCCGTGTCGACGCCGGGTCCGACCGTCCCACCATCGTTCTCGACGCACACCAGGACACCGTTCCAGTCGATGGAATGACCATCGATCCGTTCGATCCCGTGATCCGGGACGGGAAGATCTACGGCCGTGGTGCCTGTGACGTCAAGGGGGGTATGGCGGCCATGCTGCACACCGTGGCCCGCTTGGCCAGCGAACGCCCACCGGGAGCAGCCAACGTCATTATCAGTTGCACGTGCGACGAGGAATCCAACGTCCAGGGCATCACCGACCTCGTGCGATTGTGGACCGATGACAATCGACACTCGGAACTGATCCCGACTCGACCTGACCTGGCCCTGGTCGCCGAACCCACGCTACTGGACATCGTCGTCGCTCATCGCGGCGCCACTCGCTGGAAAATTCGCACCACCGGTCGCGCCTGTCACAGTTCCCAACCCGAACAGGGTGTCAACGCGATCTACCGAATGGCCCGCGTCGTGTCGGCCCTGGAAGATTACGCCGCCAGCCTCGCCGACCGGGTCACGCCACATCCGCTTTGTGGCGATGCCACGCTGTCGGTCGGACTGATCCAGGGTGGAGTCAGCGTCAACACGGTGCCCGACGAGTGCCTGGTCGAGATCGATCGCCGCGTGATTCCCGGTGAAGACGGCCTGGGAGTCATGCACGATGTTCGAGACCATCTCGAACACACCATCGATGTTCCATTCGAATTTCTTCCTCCGTGGCTGGTCGGTGTGCCGTTGCCGGATGAAGGCAACCAGGAATGGGCCAGTCGTCTGCAGGATCACGTTGCCGCGATCACCGGTCCCCGCCAACTGGTCGGGGTCCCCTACGGGACACACGCCTCCCGATTCGCCGCTGCCGGTGTACCAGGCATCGTCTGTGGTCCCGGATCCATCGACCAGGCACACACCAAGGACGAATGGCTGGACATCGAGGAATTGGAACAGGCCGCCGAAATCTACTACCGGTTCTGCTCACACGCGGTTTGATGTGACCGACATCGTGTGCCAGACTGGCCGTATTGCTGATGGACGAGACTACATCGAGGACAAGCCCGTGCGAGTGGTGACATTTGGCGAAGTGATGATCCGGCTGGCCCCCGAGGAATTCCTGAGGCTGGGCCAGGTGTTGCCCGGGCGATTCGAAGCGACCTTCGGTGGAGGCGAACTCAACGTCGCCGTCTCAATCGCGCACCAGGGCGGCCAATCAGCATTTCTCAGCAGCTTGCCGAACAATCCTCTGACCGATTGCCTGGAACAGGAGATGCGAAAATTCGGCGTCGACACCGGGTTGCTGCGACGGGTCGACCGTGGTCGGTTTGGAATCTACTTTGTGGAAACCGGAGCCAATCAACGAGGCGGCACGGTGACTTACGATCGCGACGGCACGTCTATCGCCCTGGAAGACGCGGCTGCTTACGACTTCGATTCGGCATTCGCCGGGGCTGGCTGGTTGCACATCACCGGGATCACACCGGCCATCAGCCAGGCCGCTGCCGGGGCCGCTCTGGAAGCCGTTCAAACCGCGTCACGGGCCGGCCTGACCGTCTCGTGCGATCTCAACTTCCGTAAGAAACTCTGGAACTGGCAATCGGGCACCGACACCGTCGACCTGGCACGGGACACCATGCGGGGACTGGTGCCGTTCATCGACGTGGTGATCGCTAACGAGGAGGACTGCGATCTGTGCTTGGGAATCCGGGCCGAGGAAACCGATGTCGAGGCGGGGCATCTCAACGTCGACGCCTACCAGTCGGTTGCTCGGAAGATAGTCACCGAATTTCCCAATGTCTCGACTGTTGCCATCACGCTGCGCGAGAGCTATTCAGCCAGCCACAACAACTGGGGCGCCATGCTGCTGGACACCGCTTCCGACACCGCGCACTTCGCCCCACTGAATGCCAGTGGTGACTACCAGTCCTACGAGATGCACAATATCGTCGACCGGGTCGGTGCCGGGGATTCCTTTGCTGGCGGACTCATCTTCGCGATGACGACTCCCGAATTGTCCGAACCCGAAACCGCCTTGCGGTACGCGACCGCCGCCAGTTGCCTCAAGCACAGTATCAAGGGCGATTTCAGCTACGCCCAACGGCCCGAGATCGAATCGCTGATGGGGGGTTCTACCTCCGGCCGAGTCTCTCGCTGAGTCCCGTTGCCTGGTTCCACATTCTCCCCTCAACCCCGACTCAATTCATGGCCCGACGCCGGCGACGAATCGAAAAGTGGTTGGCCGGTTCCCGGACCCCGGTCTTCGTGCTCGACACCAATCGCATCGTCTGTTGGTTCAACTCGGGATGCGAGGAACTGACCGGCTGGCCCGCCGAAGAGGTCATCGGATGGCGGTGTGACTACAGCAGTGAATTCGAGCAGGGCACCGTTGACGCCCTGCTCGCCAGCCTCTGCCCTCCCCCCGAACTCGATCTTCACCCCAACCACCCAATCCCCATCCAGTTGGCCTGCCGGGACGGCCGATCCCTGCCCCAGGCTCTGCACGTGTTTCCTCTCAACGACGAACTGGGACAACCCGATGGGTTCCTGGGCGTCCTGTGTCCCGTCCGGGCAGCCGAGCCAACAACCACCAGCGAAACACCCACGCATCGGCTCCACGCTGAACTGGCCGCCATGCGTCATTCGCTGCGGGAACGGTTCGGCCAGGACTCGCTGCTGGGAACAGGACCAGCCATGGCCCGGCTCCAGGCACAGGCACGCCTGGCCGGAGACTCGTTGTCCAGCGTGTGCCTGATCGGTGAACCCGGCAGCGGACGGGAACACACGGCACGGGCCATTCACTACTCGGGAGCCGCGGGCGACCAGTCATTTGTTCCGCTGGACTGCAACGGGCTGCCGCCCGGCGAACAGGCCAACATCATCGACAGGATGTTCCAGTCGCCGGAGGCAGGATCCAGCAGCGTGTTTCAACCCGGCTCCCTGTTTCTCGCCGACGTCGATCACCTGCCACGTGACATCCAGCAACGGCTGTTGGATCAGCTCACGACACCGAACACCACCACAGAACCCTCGCTGCGATTGATGGTCTCCTCGACCCGCCCCCTGGAAGAGGCCGTCGCCCGCGAGGACCTGTTGCCAGACCTGCACTTCCATGCCTCGACAGTCTCGATCACCGTGCCACCGCTGAGGGATCGCGGCGAGGACTTTCGGCCGCTGGTCCAGCACTTCCTCGAGCGACACAACCAAACGGCCAGTCGACAGGTCGGGGGCCTTGCGCCGGACTCGTGGACGGTCCTGGGCCAGTACGACTGGCCGGGCAACCTGGATGAACTGAACCTGGTGATTCTCGAGGCAGCCCTCGCGGCGGCCGACCGTGACTCGTCACTGATCGACCCCGACGACTTGCCATTTGCGTTCCGAACCGGCATCGACGCTCAACGAGCCGGAGGACCACTCGAGCAACCCATCGAGCCGCTCGAAGACGTCCTCGAGCGTGTCGAGCGAGAACAGTTGGGACGGGCCATGCAACGGGCCCGGGGAAACAAGGCCGAGGCCGCCCGCCTGCTGGGCCTCACGCGACCCCGCCTGTACCGTCGACTGACACAACTCGACATGCTCGAGGACGATTTCGAACCGGATAACGACTAGCGGCGAACAATCGGTGCCCTGACCCGGTCGATCCGAACGTCAACAACAGCCGGCTGTCCCGATTCAATCGCACGTCGCAAGGCTCCGGACAAATCCTCGACCCGCTCCACCCGTTCGCCCCAGCCTCCCAGCGATCGACACAACTCGTCGTAACGCGTGTCAGACAGCTCGCAGCCAATCAACCGCTCGGCACCATAATCGGCCAGTTGGATCTGGTATTCGGCATTCCAGCACGCATCGTTTCCCACCACGATCACCACGGGCAAGTCGTATCGGATGGCTGTCTCGAGTTCCATGGCATGAAAACCGAATGTGCCATCTCCGACGGTTGCAATCACCGTCGCATCGGGACAGGCCATCCGGGCCGCCAGGGCAGATGGCACGCCACCGCCAATCGAACCACTGGGTCCGTTGATCACTCGATGAGTCGACTGGACGATCGCCTGGGTCCACTGTCCGAACTCTCCGCCATCAGACACGAACACCGATTCGTCCGCCTCGACCAGCACCTCGTTCACCGCCCGGGCCACCTGCACCGGATGCAGGCGACCGTCCCCAGCCGCCGCGATCGTCTTCCATTCCGACGGTCGGTGTTCCACGGCCTGCCGGATCTCATCCCGCCACTCGACCAGGTCCTCTCGCGGTGCATCACACACCTGCACCAGCCGTTCAAGAGCGGGCACGGGATCAGCCAGGTCAGCTATCGCCAGCCTCCCGGCGGTTTCCAGCCGACTGCCGAACTGTTCGAGCACGGACGCGTCCGGATCAACCAGCACAACCCGGCAGCCGTCGGCGACAAAGGGTGACTCGAGAAACTTCAGCCCGACATCCGGTTTGCGACCGACGAGCACCAGCAGGTCGGCACGTGCCAGTACCTCGGCAAATGCCCCCAGACTGGGATCATTGATACCCCGAGGACTCCCCATCGCCAGGGCCGGCACACCGGTGCTCTCTTCGAAGTGCTGCAGGATCTCGGAGCCTGGACCACTCACCAGTGCCGGCCCGGCCAGGACCAGCGGTCGAGCGGCCTGGTCCAGCAGTCCCAAAATCGTTCCGGCGGTGTCACGATCGAGCAGGCTGACGATCGGCTGTGAATCCTCGGCCACCGGCGGTCCGGCCACCCGGTGACTGTCCATCCCCGAGAGAACATCGCCGGGAAGTGTCACGTGCACCGGTCCCGGCCGGCCACTGCGAGCCAACCGGATGGCCCGGGAGAGATCGTGTCCCAGGTCGGCGGAACCCGTCGCCCGCCACGCCGCCTTGGCCACTCCACCGGCCATTTCCGCCTGCGGCATCTCCTGGAACGCCCCCTGCCCATCACGGGAAACCGGTGAACAACCACTGAGAACCACCACGGGCGACTCGGCCATCGCGGCCACGTAGGTCGGTGTCAGGGTGTTGGTGAATCCCGGCCCGGCCGTCACCAGTGCGACACCCACCTCGCCGGTCAGGCGTCCCCAGGCATCGGCCATGTGCACCGCCGCGGCCTCGTGCCGGACGTGCAGCAACTCGACCCCGGTGTCGATCGTCGCATCGAACACCGACATGATCTGGTTGCCCGAGAGAGTGAATAGCCGGCGAATCCCGGCAATCTCGAGCGAACTCACCAGGTGATCGGCACCGCGTGGAGACGAACTGCTCATGGTGCGGGCGATCATAGCGTGCAGCCGGATGGGGCAACACCTACAATGTGCCTGCTCCAACCGTTCCAAAGGCCCCTTCACCGAGAACGTGCACCCATGACCCAAACCGGCCGGGGACTGTCACGCCGTGACCTGCTGGTCCGCTCCGCAGCCTGGGGACTGGCTCCCGGTCTGTTTGCCCACTCGTCCCTGGCGGGAGAAAAACGCGGACGACCGCGTGTCGCCGCAATTTTCACTGAA
Source organism: uncultured Planctomycetaceae bacterium (assembly GCA_964646205.1). GTDB lineage: Bacteria > Planctomycetota > Planctomycetia > Planctomycetales > Planctomycetaceae > UBA8437. The sequence continues at coordinate 172,803 of CAZYAZ010000001.1, forward strand.
TTCCGGTTCCGGTCGCATGCCTACAACATCCTGGAGAACTTCTTCCGGCCGTACCTCTTTGATGGCCGACTGATCGATCCGGGTGTCGACATCGTCTCGTTCTACGCCGACCAGTTCCCCGACGGCGACATGGCGCGTGACGTGGCCAAACGGTTCAAGGTGCCATTGTACGATTCGATCGAGAAGGCCATGTGCGTCGGCGGTGACACCCTGGCCGTCGATGCCGTGCTCTCGATCGGCGAACACGGCGATTATCCGGTCAATGAGCTGGGCCAGAAGAAGTACCCGCGCAAGCGGTTCTTTGATGCTGCCGTGGCGGTGATGAAACGAGCCAACCGCTTCGTGCCATTGTTCAACGACAAGCACTACTCGTATCGCTGGGACTGGGCTCGCGAGATGGTCGATGTGGCCCGCGCCAACCACATGCCCTTGCTGGCCGGCAGCTCGGTCCCCCTGGCCCAGCGACGACCCGGCCTGGAACTGCCACGTGGTACGAAAATCACCGAAGCGATCTCGATCCATGGCGGGCAACTGGAATCCTACGGGTTCCACGGACTCGAGGTCCTGCAGTCAATGGTCGAATCACGCGGTGCGGCTGGCGAAACCGGAATCGCCCATGTGCAGGTCCTCGAAGGCGACGCCCTGTTCGACGCGGCCCGGCAGGGACGCTGGTCGATGGAACTGGCCGAATCGGCGATGCTGGCCGAACTGGACCGTCGGCCACGATCGATGCAACGGCTGATCGCCAGCCACGAGAACAGCACACCTCACGCGATTTTGGTCGAGTACCGTGACGGGCTCAAAGCGGCGGTGCTCAAGGTCGGCTCAGACGCCAATCGCTGGAACTTCGCCTGCCGTGTCGAGGGCGAATCGCGGCCGAGAGCCACGGCGCTTTTCAATGGGCCCTGGGGCAACCGCTGCCTCTTCAAGGGGCTCTCTCACGCCATCCAGGCCATGTTCATTCACGGCAGGGAACCGTATCCGGCCGAACGCACACTGCTGGTCACCGGAGCTCTCGATTCGGCCGTCCGCAGCCATCACGCGGGTGGCAAGCTGATGCCAACCCCACACCTGGACATTTCCTACGCCCCGACAGACTTCTCCGATTTCCGGGAATCCGGGCGGAGTTGGCAGATCATCACCAAGCACACAGCTCAACCCCGGGACTTCGATCCTGGCGACCGCAAGTTCCTGAATCAGTAACAACACATCGTCATGAGTGGTTCGGGACCGATCCCTGGTGGCATCGGTCCCGATGTTTTTGTGTACACAGTCATTGGACCGGAATTCTCACCATGATCACCCGCATCACGCTGCTCACCCTGCTATTGACCATCGCAGCCCCTGCACTCTCCCAGGACAATTACAAGCACGGCCCCGATTCGATGGTCCAGGAGGGTGTGCCCCAGGGAACCGTCACACAGCACAAGTGGACCAGCAAGACGGTCTTTCCGGGCACGGTCCGCGACTACTGGATCTACGTACCCAAGCAGTACGACGGCAAGACTCCAGCGGCGGTCATGGTCTTCCAGGACGGTGGCAGCTACGTGAACACCAAGCGGTCCTTCCGGGTTCCGACCGTCTTCGACAACCTGATTCACCGCGGCGAGATGCCGGTGACGATCGGCATCTTTCTCAACCCCGGCTCCATCCCCCCCAGCAAGCCCGGTGCCCGGGCACGACGGAACCGCAGTTTTGAATACGACACGCTCAGCGGACAGTACGCTCGGTTTCTGCTCGAGGAGATTCTGCCGGAGGTTGGCAAACGCTACAAGCTGACCGATAACCCCGCCCACAGAGCCATCTGTGGCATCAGTTCTGGTGGCATCTGTGCCTGGACGGTCGCCTGGGAACACCCCGACCAGTTCAGCAAGGTCCTCAGCCACGTCGGCAGTTTCACCAACATCCGCGGCGGACACGTCTACCCGGCATTGATCCGCAAGACCGAACCAAAACCGATCCGTGTTTTCCTGCAGGAAGGCAGCAACGACCTCGACAACCTCCACGGTAGCTGGCCGTTGTCGAACCGCCAGATGGCCGCCGCACTGAAGTTTTCGAAGTACGATTACAAGTTCGTGATGGGCACCGGTGGTCACAACGGACGACACGGGGGTGCCATCATGCCCGAATCGCTGAAGTGGCTGTGGCGTGGCTGGAACGGAAAAACGTCCGACTCCCCGAAAAAGAAGTGACACCACCCGCGCCCGAGTTCGATCCAACTTTCTCGTAGGACACTCCCATGACCGGCCTTTCCAAGTTTCCACGTCTCGCTGCCGCCTGGCTGCTGCTGATCGGTTCGAGCGCGATGGCTCAGGACATGCCCCTGACGCAAGTGTTGTTGCCCGGCGAGGGCTGGCAACTGGTCGGTTCGGGTTACAAGTTCACCGAGGGACCGGCCGTCGACGCCAAGGGCAACGTGTTCTTCACCGACATTCCCAACGACCGTATTCACCGCGTCGACGCGACGACGGGCAAGGTCACCGTTTTTGCCGAGAAGACGGCCCGGACCAATGGACTGATGTTTGGACGGGACGGCCTGTTGTACGGCTGCCGAAACGGGGACAAGCAGGTGGTGGCCTACGCCCCGGACGGCAGCCACACCGTCATCGCCAGTGACATCTCATGCAATGACCTGGTCGTCGGAAGCGACCTGAGACTGTTCGTCACCGACCCGGGCGGCGGCAAGGTCTGGACGATCGATGCGAAACGGAAAAAACGCGTGGTCGCCGAGGGCATCGGACCCAACGGGGTCATCCTGTGGCCCGGCGAGGGAACCCTGGTGGTCACTGAACGGAATGACGCTCACCTGTGGACCTACCGGGTCGAACCCGATGGCAGCCTGTCTCACCGCGAACGGTACTACCTGCCCCTGAGACTACTCCCCGGGCGGGATCGGCCCGGTTCCGACGGAATGACCGTCGACACCAACGGCCGCCTGTACGTCACGACATCAGCCGGAGTCCAGATGTTTGATCCGACCGGCCGAATGGGCGGGGTCATCGCCAAACCACACCGCGGGTCGCTGGCCAACGTGGCCTTTGGCGGTCCGAAACGGAACCTGATGTACGTGACTGCCGGTGACCGGGTGTACCGGAGAAAGACCCGGGTCCAGGGTGCCGTTCATTTTCTCAAGCCAGCCGTCCCGCGACGCTGAACCAACAGGCCTTCTTCTCATGCCGTTGCGGGTGACAAACGTCCGGCTGCCGGTGACGCTCGACGAACAGCACATCGGGCCCGAGTTGGCCCGACGGCTGGGCGTCGATTTGACCGACGTGACCGGCTGGAGAATCCTCAAGAAAAGCCTCGATGGACGTGCCCGTGACAACCTCAAGTTCGTCTACTCGGTTTCCGTGGACGTGGCAGACGAGGAATCCCGGCTCGAGCAATTGATCCGTCGTGACAGTGTCGATCAGCACCTGCCCAAGACGTTCGAGGATCCCCCGCCGGGCAGCACACCCCTGGAAGAACGCCCGGTGGTGATCGGCTCGGGACCCGCCGGTTTGCTGGCGGCCTACTACCTGGCAATCCGCGGCTTCCGACCACTGATCCTGGAACGAGGACCGGCGGTCAAGGAACGGGTGAAAAGCATCCGCGATTTCGACGCGGGTGGAGAACACGACCCGGACGACAACTACCTCTTCGGCGAGGGAGGGGCCGGGACGTTCAGCGATGGCAAGCTGACCTGTCGTCTGTCGGGACCCGATATCGATTGGGTCCTGGACCGGTTCGCCGAATTCGGTCGTCGCCCGTCGGTCGCCTGGGAACAACGTCCACACCTGGGCAGCAACCGGCTGCCATTCGTGGTGAGAAGCTTCCGGCATGCCATCGAGGCGGCTGGAGGTGAATACCGGTTCGGATGCCGCTTTGAAGGACTGGAAATCGAGAACGGACAACTGGTCGCCCTGGCGACCAGCGCCGGTCGGATCCCCACGAAACTCGCGCTACTGGCCATCGGACACAGTGCGCGAGACACCTACCAGATGCTGTTGGAGACAGGCATCCCGATGGAGCCCCGGGCCTTTCAGATGGGACTGCGGATCGAACAGCCACAGGCACAGATCGACGCCGAAGCGTACGGGCGACCCGAGTACCGTGAACTGCTCGGGGCGGCCAACTACAACCTGGTGGCCAAGGGTGAACGCGACGTCTACACCTTCTGCATGTGTGCCGGAGGACACATCATTCCCAGTGTTTCTGAACCGGACATGTTCTGCACCAATGGAATGAGCAACTCGCGACACGACACGCCGTTTGCCAGCAGCGGGTTGATGGTGACCGTGGAACCCGAGGAATTCGGTTCGACCGACCCGCTGGCAGGCGTCCGCCTGCAACAACAATTCGAGGCCGTCGGGTATCGGTTGGGACGGAGCGAATACCTGGCCCCGGCTCAACGGGCTGCGGATTTCATGGCGGGACGCTCACCCGACCCGGCCAATCGCATCGAAACATCCTACCTGCGGGGAACCATCCCCGCCTCACTCGAAATGGTGCTTCCAGCAACAGTGATCTCAACCATCAAGTGGGCCCTGCCCCTGTTGAATCGCAAGTACCACAAGGCGTTTCTACCCGAGGCGGTGCTGGTGGGACCGGAAATGCGGGGCAGTGCCCCGGTGCGAATCATTCGCGATCGCGAACATTTTCAGTCACCCGGCTGCCGAGGTCTTTACCCGGTGGGCGAGGGGGCCGGTTTTGCCGGTGGCATCATCAGCGCCGGGGTCGATGGCGTGCGTGCCGCGCGGGAGATCATCCGAGAATTTGCGCCGTTGGATTGAGGGCGCCGGGTTCACTCACCCAGCGTGCTCTTGCGGCGCAGAATATGGTGATAATGCTGAGCGAAGCGATGGGCCTCGTCGCGAACATATTGCAGTAGCCTCAGCCCAAATCCGTGGCGCGACAGCCGGCGAGACTCGGACTCGCCTGGAACAAAAACTTCCTCCTCACGCTTCGCCAAAGACACGGTAAACGGCGGATCGATGCCGATCACCTCCATCGCCTCCAGGGCTGCATTCAACTGGCCCTTGCCACCGTCGATCAGCAGGATGTCCGGAAAAGCCTCACCCTCCTGGGACAACCGCCCCATTCGCCTGGAGACCACCTCGCGGATCGCACCGTAGTCATCCACGCCATCGACGGTCCGAATGCGGTAACGCTTGTAACCGTGTTTGAACGGCAGTCCGTCTATGAATTGCACGAGGCTGGCCACCGTCTCGCCTCCCTGCAAATGCGCGATGTCGACGCCCTCGATCCGCCTGGGCACCTCGTCGAGACCAAAGACCTGCTTCAGGCCCGAGAGTCCTCGCTTGGGATCAACGTAGAAGACCTCTGGCTGAGCGTGCTCCTCGAGATCACCGCGCAGGTTCAGGTCCTCCAATGCCTGGATCTCGTCCCGGATTCGTGCCGCCTTCTCGTAGAGTTGCTCGGCGGACGCCTGTTGCATCTCCTGGGCCAACTCGCGCAACAGCCGCCCACGCCCTCCGTCAAGGAACGTCTGCAGTCTCCGGATATCACGGCGATAGTCCTCCTTGCTGATCCGCAGGTTGCACGGTGCCGTGCACTGATCAATGCTCGCCAACAGGCAGGGCCGGAACCACTGCCACCGCTCGTCACCGTCGTCGATGTCCAGGGAACAGGTTCGAAACCGAAAGATTCTCTGCAACACCGCGATCGCACCACGCAACGCCTTGGCGTTGGTGAAGGGGCCATAGAGCCGGGTCCCACGGTCCTGTGGTGTTCGAGTGAACTCGACCCTCGGAAAATCCTCGCGAACGAATACCTCCAGGTAAGGAAACGTCTTGTCGTCCTTCAGCTCCTGGTTGAACTTCGGCTGGACATCCTTGATCAACCTCGCCTCCAGCAACAAGGCATCGACCTCGCTGTCGGTCTCGATCACTTCCACGTCGCGGATCTCCGGCACCAGTCCCGCCGTCCTCACCTCCTGGGCCGCCGCCGCCGTGAAATAACTGCCCACCCGGCTACGCAGGTTCACCGCCTTACCGATGTAGATCACCCGGCTCTCGGCATCCTTCATCAGGTAAACGCCCGGCCCGGAAGACAACCCGCGGACTGTCTCCCGCAACGTCTCGAGGATCGCCGGATCGTTGGTCATAGCGGCCTGTTTGCCTCGAGCATTCGCCGGACCACCTCACGACGACTGTCGGTCTCCTCGAAGATCGCCAACTGCTGCCGACTTCCCGTCGAGGCCGGAAGGCTCGATGTACTCTCCAATTCGGCAACGCAATCCAGGCTCTCGGCCGTCGGTCGCAGAATCTCGATCAGCCGGTCGGTCGTTTCCTGGACCGAGTGCTGCTGGTAATCATCGCTGTTGACCAGTTCGGCACCCGGACCGAACCGTGTGGCCCTCCACTTGTTCTGCTGCACCATCATCGGGTGATACTCCGACTGGTACGTGCCCCGGTCAATCTCCTCGGACATCGCCTGCACCATGCACTGCACCAGGGCGGTCAGGGCCAGGACCTGGCCGAGGTTGGCCGGCATGTCACAGACCCGGATCTCGACGGTGCCAAAGAGGTGGTGAGGCCGGATGTCCCACCAGATCTCACGGATCGTGTTGATAAAGCCGGTGTCGACCAGGTGCGAGACGAGCCAGATGTACTCGCTCCAGTTCCGCATCCTGTGGGGCAGACCGGCGGTCGGCAAGCCCTCCATGATCTTCGAACGATTCGAATGCAACCCGGTGCTGCGACCTTCCCAGAACGGGGAGTTGCTCGACAGGGCCAGGAGCAGGGGCAGGTGCCGCAGCATCCGGTCACAGATCATCACGGCCTTGTCACCACTGTCGACACCGACATGCACGTGCAGGCCAAAGGTGACCAGTCGCCGTGCGACATCCTGCATCAACTCGACCAGTTCGAAGTACCGGTCATTGACGGTGATTTCCTGGGACCGCCAGCTGGAAAAGGGATGTGTCGCCGCCCAGAACAACTCCAGTCCCAGGTCACCGGTCACCCGTTCAACCGCCGCGATCGTTGACTTCAGGTCCGCGCCCGCATCCCTCACCGTCCGGCAGACACCGGTGTTGATTTCCAGGTAACACTGCATCAGTTCCGGCTTGACCCGTTCGTCAAGTTCCGCGGGCAAGCCCGCGATCACCTTGTCGATCGCGCTGCTCAGCGAGAGTGTCTCGCGATCGACGAGTTGCAACTCGATCTCCACGCCAATTGTCGGACTCTCGTTGCGAGTGAATTGCAGTGTCGACATGACCAGTTATCCTCCTGCCCCGGTGCCTTCATCATCGATGGAGACACGGGTTTCAGCGAGACCGTTTTTCCCGGAGAGGCCCCACAACAACGCGGCGCGGATCATCACTCTCGCCCCGGCCACCAGGCAATCCTCGTCGATGTCGAACCCGGGCGTGTGCAGCAGGTGCCTTGGCTGGGTCCCACTCCCCAGCCGGAACATGCTGCCGGGAACATGCTGCTGGTAAACCGAAAAGTCCTCACCCCCCATACTGGGTTGCTCGATTCGCCGCACGGCCTCCTCACCCGCGACCGACACGGCCGCCGCCTCGATCGCCGAGGTCACACCCGTGTCGTTGCGAACCGCCTCAAGCGATGCCCGGAACGCAACGTCGATCTCGGTCTCCGTCGACGACGCCACACCGGCCGCAATTCTCTGGATCTTCTCCTTTAGCACCGTGTCATCACCCAATTCCACCGTCCGCAACGACCCCAGTATCTCGACCTCGTCAGGAATCACGTTGGGAAGCGTCCCGCCGTTGATCCGCCCAATGGAAAAGACCGAGGGTTGTCGCGAATCGACACCACGCGGGAGCTGGGAATAGAGCGTGGAGGCCAGCGAAATGGCGGCGGCGAGTGGATCGCGAGACTGGTGAGGTCTCGCGGCATGACCACCCTGCCCCCGTACGCTGATCGCCACCTCGTGGCAGACCGCCGTCAGCGGTCCATAACGAACACCGAATTGTCCCGCCGGGTTCTCCGGATCGACATGCAGACCCAGGATCGCATCAACCCCCTCCAGCACACCCTGCTCGACAAGCCATTGGGCGCCCTGGCAAATCTCCTCTGCCGGCTGAAACAGGTATCTCAGATACATCCCGCACCCCGGTTCCAACTGGACATCGTCGGCCTGTCCGGCCACGGCCCGCGCGATGCCCAGCACGATCGACGAATGAACATCGTGACCACAGGCATGCATCACGCCGTCACAACGCGAACGGTACTCGACCGACTTGGCATCCTGGATCTTCAGCGCGTCGATGTCCGCCCGCAAAGCCACGCGTGCCGCGTCGGGCCCGGGATCTCCGATCACCGCATCAGCCACCAGTCCCAGCCCGTCGCGAAGCACCGTTGCCGTCACACCGACCTCGTCCAGCCGTTGAGCCAGGTACGAGGTCGTCTCACGTTCCCGGCCGCTGGGTTCCGGATGCATGTGCAGGTGCCGGCGGACGCGAACCAGTTCCTGGCGATGAGCCTCCAGCCAGGCATCTATCGGCTCACACGCCGTCCCGGCCACCTGACGAACCTGGTCGGTCAGCAGCGTGTTGACGGCGAGGTTGGACGACTGGTTCATTGTGAGATGCCCTGCGGAGAAGCCATCCTACCAAGTCCAATCGCTGACACCCTTCATGTTCACGATCCGATCGGTCGGCCACTCGCCGGAATGCAGCTTGACGATCGTGTCGGCGACCATTTCAAAGGTGCCCTCGTGCGATTCGTTGTCGAGCCCCGCGACGTGTCCACTGAGCAGGACATTCTGGAGTGACAGCAATGGGCTGTCCGCCGGCAACGGTTCGACCTCGAACACGTCCAGCCCGGCCGCCCTCATCGGTCCATTCTGAAGTGCGTCGATCAAGGCGGCTTCATCCACCAGGGGACCCCGGGCCGTGTTGATCAGCACGCTGCCGGGCTTCATCAACGCCAACCGCTCGGCGTTGATCACGTGGTGTGTCTCGGCCATGTTCGGCAGGTGCAGCGAGAGGTAGTCGCAGCGGGGGATCAAGTCATTGAGCTGGTCAACCAGTTCGATCCGCCACGTTTCAACAAATTCCTGTTGCGGAAATGGCTCGAAGGCGAGCACGTTCATCCCCAGCCCGACGGCACGAGTGGCCACGGCACGGCCGATGCGTCCCAGTCCGAGGATTCCGATCGTACTGCCCATCACCCGGGGATACGGTTCGCGGAACCAGCGGCCTCCCTTGACCCGATCGTGTCGTTCGGGGAATCCACGAGCCACCCCCATCAGCAAGGCGATGGTGTGCTCGGCCACCGCGTGGTGATTGACTCCGGGAGTCACCGTGACCACCACGCCCTTCTCGTCGCAAGCGGCCAGGTCAATCGCGTCGAAGCCGACGCCGCTGCGAGAAATCACACGGAGATCGGGCAAGCTCTCGATCACACGAGCGGTGTAAGGCTCGGATCCGGCGGAAACAGCCGAGGCACCCTGCATCTGGCTGATCAGGGTGTCCTCGTCAAAAAGATCGACGCTGCGATCAACCGCTTCAACGTCAAATCCAGCATTGGCAAGGATCTCGAAATGCGGACCGCCGTCCGCGTTGACAGAGGTGCTGAGGACCTTCGGCATGATGACTGTGGTACTTCTTCTGGAGGGTGAGTGAGTCGAAACGCTCACCCTAACGAAGAGACTTTTGGCTCGCCAGCAGCCCGGGGTGTTCAGGTGGTCGAGAATAGCCGTCGCAACGGCTCACCCCGTTCGAGCATCGGTACCGGACGTCCCTGGGAGTCCGGAAGCCGGATGTCGTGTCCGATTCCCAGCGAGTCGAATATCGTCGCTGCGAGATCCTCGGGACTGACCGGATTCTCGGCCGGGTAGGCCGCGTCGGCATCCGATCGTCCGTACAATTCGCCTCCCCGGATTCCCGCTCCGGCCAGCACGCACGGGAAACAGTGACTCCAGTGGCCACGGCCCCAGGCCGAGGTGTCGGGTTTCGGTGTGCGACCAATTTCTCCGACAGCCACGACCAGCGTTTCGTCCAGCAGGCCACGCTGGTCCAGATCGTCAATCAGCGCGGCATACGCCTGATCGAACCCGGGCAACAGGTGTTTTTCCAGGTCAGCACTGGTGCGGTGCGAGTCCCAGCTGTAACCGTCCGGGGCATCCCACAACACTGTCACGAACCGGCAACCCGCCTCGACCATCCGACGCCCCATCAGGCACGACTGGCCAAAGAGATGCCGTCCATAGCGATCTCGCAGTGACGCTGCTTCACGACGAATGTCCAGTGCACTGCGAATCTTGTCGGAGGTCACCAGTGACAGGGCCTGCTGACGAATGCCGTGGTAGTCCTGCAGTCGCTTGGCCGTTTCAATCTCGCGACGGGCCGAATCGAACTGTTCCAACAGTCCGCGGCGGCGGTCGAGCCGATCGAGACCAATCTCCGTCTCGGGCACAATCCCCTTGATACGGAAGTCGAGTTCCTTGTCGTCGCAGGGCCGAAAGAAGGGATTGTCGCTCTTGTTCTTCTTGCGGATGTCGGTCGCCAACCCGTTGAACGCCCGGCCAAGCCAACCGGCATACTGGCCGGTGCGATCATAACCCTGCAGGTGTCCCAGGCGGTTGGGCAAGTAGACGTAGTCGGGAAAATCTCGCAGGTGAGAACCGGGCGAGTGCTGCTCGACGTATTCCACCACCGATCCCATCGCCGGCCAGTCCGTCTCGCGGGCGTTGACGTCGTTGCCGTTCGCGGCGGAACGGGTCCAGGGGTGACCGGTCTGGATGTAGTGGCAGGCGTTGTGATCGTTGTGCGGGTGCGTCATCGTGCGGATGACAGCAATCTTGTCCGAGATGGAGGCCGTGCGAGGCAACTTTTCGCTGATCAACAGGCCCGGAGTCCGCGACGCGATCGGCTTCAACGGCCCGCGGATCTTGCTGGCCGCAGACGGCTTCATATCAAAACTCTCCAGCTGGCTCGGGCCACCGAAGAGAAACAGAAACATCACCGACTTGGCACGTCCACCCGTCGCCGCCCGCAGGGTCTCCGATGCCAACAACTGGTTCACCGAGGTGCCAAACAGCCCGGCCCCACCAACACGCAACAGATCGCGGCGGGACAGGCCACTACAAACCGAACGGTTGTTGGTATTGATGGTCAACATGAGGAGATTTCCCGGAATTGAAGCCGATCACCTATTCTAACTGTCGACAACCCGGCGTGTCATCCTGAGCTGGTTGCCTGACGGGGGGCACCAGCAGGAGACTATGGCTTGGCCGCGGGGACCACTCGACCGTAGACCGTGAAAATCAACGGCTTGTCTCGCCCCTCGATCGTCAGCGTGAATGTCTCGCGGATCTCGGCCAGGCCCTCGGCGGGAGCCGTCACCGTCAACGGCAGCACGTGAACACGACGCGTGGCCCCGGAGAGCTTGGTTCGAAAGACCCCGCTGGACGTTCCAGCTTCGATTTTCGAGATCAGGAAATCCTCGCGTCCCTTGATGACCACCGAGACACGCTTGGCGCGACCCGGGACCAGCGACCCCAGCGAAACCACTCCACCGGCCATCGGGCTGATAGTGAAATCCGAATCGACTGTGGCTTCGACCAGCACCGGGATTCGCGGTGTTTTCTTGTCGTCACTGATCAACACGATCGTCTCTCGCAACAGGCCCGCGGGCGTGGATGGCTTGAGATCGATGACCAGGTCGTAGTGCACCTCGTGAAACTTCGTGAAGATCCCCAGGCGGCTGGATTCGACGCGACGAGTCTCCTCGACTCGGGCCGCCAGGTGCGGGGAGTTGACCTCGACCTGCTTGATCGTCCAGTCACCGCGACCGGCGTACCGGAGCTTCAATGTTCGGCTGGCCCCTTTCCCTTCCTCGACTCCCGTGAAATCGGCCGACCCCGGAGTCATCACGAGATCCTTGCGGACCCTGGCACTGACCGGGATTTTCACCTCCGCAATTGTCGGGCGATCAAAGACCACCGTCAGCACCGCAGACTTTCGCGTGGTGGTCATGCGGGTTCTGCGCATGTCCATCGTGACGTCGATCGCAATCACCTCGCCACTGGCCATCGTCGACTTACTGGGCTGGGCAACCGAACAGCCGCAACTGGTCTTCACACTCGCGATGTGGACCGTCTCACGATAGAGATTCTTGACCTGGAAACGATGAGTCACCTTGGCGGTCACGGCAATGACGCCAAAGTCGTGAGATGTCGAATCGAACATCTTCTCGGCCCACGTCGGCCCGGCAGCCACGGCTGTCGAAGCAGCCATCGCCAGAACACCGGCTAACAATATCGTCGGACGACAACTACCGCTCAAGCGGCCTGTTCGTACATTGTTCATGATCTCAACCTCCAACAATCCACGATAATTCGACTCAATCGGTGATGTCAACGGGGAGTCGGTCTCCAGCGATGAAGCCAGCCACAGCTTCACAACAACCGGCGTCCTGCACGCCCGAGAAGACCTCAATCTCCAACCCGCGTTTGCAGGGTTTGGGGATGATGAGATACGATGAAGTGGTGTGGGCCACACGGTGCGGCAAGAGAAACCTGTCGCACGTGCAACACCATGAAACACACCTCGGCACGACCGACAGGAGGTCTACTCTCGTGATGTCCGACTCTCACCCAACACGCCCGTCTCACCGCCTGCTCGCCGCGATCACGGCCCTGGCCGTCTTCGTCGGTGGTGCGTTGATGCTGACTCAAGGAGGCCCACTGGGGGACAACAACCTGTTGGCCCAGGCAGCCAACAGGGGCCAGAAGAAATCGGCCACCGAGAATCCATTTCCCAATCGGCCACCGGCCCCCAGTTTCGATGGTGGCACCGGGTGGCTCAACGTTCGCCCCGGCAGCGAGATCAATCTCAAGGATCTCCGCGGCAAGGTCGTCGTGCTCGACTTCTGGACCTACTGCTGCATCAACTGCATGCACGTGCTCCCCGACCTGGAGTTCCTCGAGAAAAAATACGAGAAGGAACTCGTCGTGATCGGTGTCCACTCGGCGAAATTCGCCAATGAGAAAGACAGCGAGGCGATCCGGGGAGCGATCCTGCGATACGAGATTGAGCACCCGGTGATCAACGACGCCAACATGACCGTGTGGCGCAAGTTCGGGGTCAACAGTTGGCCCACGCTTGTACTGATCGATCCCGAGGGACGTTACGTGGGCCAACAGCCCGGCGAGGGCAACCGGGAACTCTTCGACAAGGTCATCGGCTTGCTGGTCGATTACCACAAGAAGAAAGGCACGCTGGACACATCGCCGGTCCGCTTCGATCTCGAGAGCAACCGCCTGAAATCCAGTCCCCTGAAATTCCCGGGCAAAGTGCTCGCCGATGTTCCCGGGGGCCGCCTGTTCATCTCCGACAGCAACCACAACCGGATTGTTGTGACCGGTCTCGACGGGACGTTGAAAGAGACCATCGGCAGCGGCGCGATCGGACGGAAGAACGGCAGTTACGCTGACGCCAGTTTTGACCATCCCCAGGGCACGGTGCTCATCGGTGACGAGTTGTACGTGGCCGACACCGAGAACCACATGATCCGTGTGGTGGACCTGAAGAAAAAGACCGTGAGAACGCTGGCGGGCACCGGTCGACAGTCGCGATTCGGAGCCACCGGCGGCGCGTTGCGACAGTCACCCCTGAACAGCCCCTGGGCACTGTCCCACCTCAGGGGAACACTCTACGTGGCCATGGCTGGTCCTCATCAGTTGTGGTCTCACAAGCTCGGCTCACCCCGCATCGGCGTCTTCGCTGGCACGGGCCGCGAGGACATCACCGATGGTCCGCTGGACCAGTGTGCCCTGGCTCAGCCCTCGGCACTGGCCACCGACGGCACACACCTGTTCGTTGCCGACAGCGAAGGGTCATCGATCCGCCAGGTCGACACGAAGCCGGGCGGAACGGTCAAGACCGTCGTCGGTGCCCACGACCTGTTCCGTGGCCGGTCACTCTTTGAATTCGGCGACATCGACGAGGTCGGTGACAAGGCCCGGCTGCAACACCCGCTGGGCGTCGTCTTCCACAAGGGATCGCTCTTCGTCGCTGACACGTACAATCACAAGATCAAGAAAATTGATCTGAAGACCCGCAAGTCAACAACGTACCTGGGTGATGGCAAACGCGGGATCACCCTCGATCCCGCGAGGCTTGCCGAACCGGGTGGTGTCTCCATTGGCGGTGAAACACTTTATATCGCCGACACCAACAACCACCGCATCTGCACGGTGGACCTGAAAAGTGGGAAGATGGCCGAATTGAAGGTTGTCGGGCTGAAAGCCCCGTCACCACCGGTTGCCAGTCACAACGACTTCGCGCAGTCGCGGAACAAGGTGAGGAGGGTAGCCAACCAGACAATCCGGTCAGGCAAGTCGGTCCAGATCGCAATCCCCCTGTCCATTCCCAGTGGCTTCAAGCTCAACCCCAACGCCTCGATCATCTACCGTGCCCTGGGCAACAAGGGCCAGGAAGTGGTTTCACCAGATGCCCTGGGCAAACGAAAAAAGGCCAGTCAAAGCGGTGGCTCGACCGCCAATGCCTCCCTGGCCCTGACCGGAACACCGGGCAAGGCGACCGTCGACTTGGCGGTTTCCTACCAGGTCTGCCGCGATGGCAAAGGGGGTCTGTGCAAGCTGTTGACCATCCACTGGACCATTCCTCTGACAGCGACCTCCGACAGCAAGAACACCTCGCTGAAGTTGCCAGCAACATCGAAACCGGCTCCGAAGAGCCAGGGGAAAAAGAAGCCCCCTGCGAAAAAAGCGGCCGGTTAGCATCGCCGCCGGCGGGTTTGACGAAGTCACGGACACCGACTACGATCGGTGGTTCGCCTTTGTTTTCTTACCCATCCAGAGTTTTCTCTGGGGAGACTGCCGCCGTGGCTGATATCGTCGTCAAAGACATCTTGGAAGCTGGCATCCACTACGGGCACCGGACCAGCCGGTGGAACCCGAAGATGCGGCCCTACATCTACGGTCGCCGCAACCTGATTCACATCATCGATGTGAAGGAGACAATCCGTGGCCTGATGCGGGCCAAGAGATATCTCAAGCAGGTCGCTGCCAACGGCAGCCTGGTTCTGTTCGTCGGCACCAAGCGGCAGGCTTTCGGCCCGATCGCCGAAGTCGCCGATTCCTGTGGCATGCCTTACGTCAACGAACGGTGGTTGGGCGGCACCCTGACGAATTACCGCACGATCCGTAGTCGCCTGCAACGTCTCGAGGAACTCGAAACACTCGAGGAGAATGGCGAAATGGCGTCGTTCTCCAAGAAACGTCAGAGTTCACTGATCCGTGAACGTCGCAAGATCCACCGGAACCTCGCCGGTATCCGGGACATGGCACGCTTGCCCGAGGCAATCGTGGTGGTCGATCCGGGCCGGGAATACAACTGCGTTCGTGAAGCACGTATCCTGGGAATCAACGTGATTGCCCTGATCGATACCGATTCCGATCCGGATCCCGTTGATCTGCCGATTCCGGGCAACGACGACAGCATCCGCTCGATCCGGCTCATTCTCGAGCACCTCGCCAGTTCAATCAACGATGGCAAGTCGCTGGTGCCCCAGGAGAAGCCGGTCGCGAAGAAAGATGAACCCAAGGCGGTGCCGACGCGGTAACGGCCTCCGGAGATGGTTCCGGACAAAATCACCCATCCACAGGCGTCGGACAGGCTCAGCCGCGGAAGACCTCTCACGAGAACTCCCGTCGCAGTCGCTCCAACCGGACGGCCATCCTACAGACGCTGAATTCACGCGAGGAGACTCTCGATGGCGGATATCACAGCCGCGCAGGTCAAGGCCCTGAGGCAACTCACCGACCTGCCCATGATGGAATGCAAGCACGCCCTGGTCGAAGCCGACGGGGACCAGGAAAAAGCAATCGAGATCCTCAAGGAACAAAACCAGAAGGTGATGCTCAAGCGGGCCGACAACGCCACGTCGGAGGGACGGATCGCCGTCGCTGTGGCCGACGATGGTTCGAGCGCCGCGATGGTAGAACTGCAGTGCGAATCGGCACCTGTGGCCAACAACGACGAGTTCAAGGCCCTGGCCGAGAATTGTGCCAAGCAGCTCCTGAGCGGACCCGGGGCTGACAGTCCCGACGCACTGCTCGACCAGGCTTCGCCCGAGAATGCGTCGCAAACGCTCCGCGAGGCGTACGAGGAAGTCGTCAACAAGATCCGCGAGAAGATCGTGCTGGCCAAGGTGATTCGGGTCGATGGACCGGCCAATGGTTACGTCCACCACGACGGCAAGACCGGTGTCCTGTTCCACGCCACCGGGGAATCCGGTTCGGCCGACATTCTTCGCGATGTCGCCATGCACATCGCCGCCATGCAATCATCGGTGGTCGATCCCGAAGATCTCGACACCGCAGCAATTGACGAAGAGCGGGAACGACTGTCCGAGGAAGCCCGGGCAACGGGCAAGCCGGAGAACATCATCGAGAAGATCGTCGAGGGACGGATGAAGGTCTTCTACCAGGAACAGGGTGTGCTCACCGCCCAGCAATTCGTCAAGGAGGAGTCGAAGACCGTCAGCCAGGTGCTCGCCGAATGCGGATTGACCGCAGGGGGATTCACCCGCTGGGTGCTTGGCAACTAGAAGGCCTCTCGACTCCCCCGCACACGCATTTCACCCCGGGGGACGACCACGATGACCGACGACTCAGCCACGGCACCGGTCTACGGCCGCGTGCTGTTGAAGATGAGTGGCGAGAGTTTTTGCCGAACTGGTGAGTCGGGGATCAGTATGGTCGAAGTGGCCTCGATCTCCGAGCAGATCCAGCGAGTCGTCCAGAGTGGCGTGCAGTTGGCCATCGTCTGTGGTGGCGGCAACATCCTGCGAGGCAAGCACTTCGCGGCCGTCAGCCAGGCCATCAACGCTCCGACCGCTCATTACATGGGAATGCTCGCCACCGTCATCAACGGACTGGCACTCCAGGACGCCCTGGAAAACGTCGGAGTGCCCACCCGTTTGCAATCAGCTATTCGGATGGAAGGCGTCGCCGAACCGTTCATTCGCAGGCGTTGTCTGAGACATCTCGAAAAAGGTCGCGTCGTGATTTTGGCCGCCGGCACCGGCAGTCCGTTTGTGACCACCGACACCGCCGCTGCACTGCGAGCACGTGAAATCGAGGCCGACATCGTGTTGAAAGCGACCCGTGTCGACGGGATCTACGCCGAGGACCCCGAGAAGAATCCTCACGCCGTCCGCTACAACGAAATCACCTACAAGGACGTGCTTCGGCAGGGCCTGGAAGTCATGGATGCACAGGCGATCCATCACTGCATGGAGCACCGACTGCCAATCATCGTCTTCAATTACCAGAAGACCGGAAACATCGAACGGGTGATCGCCGGAGAACGTGTAGGCACCAGGGTGATCGCAACACCGGACGAGTGAACTGGCTCGCCTTGCATGACGGTCTCCATCGGGTACCTTAATGCCACCACGAGAAACGGACCCAAAGACGGGCGACAAGAATGGACCACGACGAGATTCTGCTGGATTGTGAAGACCGCATGGAAAAGGCGGTCGGCGTTTACCAGGGTCAGTTGCAAGGACTCAGGACCGGGCGGGCAACACCCGCCCTGGTCGATTCACTGAGGGTCGAGGCCTACGGGGCACCAACACCCCTGAAACAACTCGCCAATGTCAGCGTTCCCGAACCACAGCAGATCGTGATCCGGCCATTTGATCCCGGTGTCATCAACGATATCGTCAAGGCCATCCAGGCCAGCGAACTTGGACTCGCTCCCAACTCCGACGGACGGCTGGTCCGGCTCAATGTCCCCTCTCTCTCGACCGAACGGCGACGCCAGTTGGTCTCACGGGTCAAGGAACTGGCCGAGGAGGCCCGGGTCGCCATCCGCAACATCCGCCGCGACGCCAACAAACACGCTGAGCAGGGAGAGAAGCAGAAGCTGTTCTCCGAGGACGACCGGGACCAGGCCAAGGACGAAATCCAGGAACTGACCAAACGGTTCGAAGGGAAAGTCAACGACCTGGCATCATCCAAAGAAACCGAGGTCATGGACGAGTAGCGGGTTTGCAGACAACCGCGGGACACCGTGCATCCAGCCCCGGTCACTCACGGAAGATCCTCGCCACCGGGATGCCACGGGTGGCACCGACAGATCCTCTTCACACCTCGCCACGCTCCGCGAATCGGTCCATATTTTTCTATCGCACCGATCATGTAATGGCTGCATGTGGGCTGGAAACGGCACTGCCGTCCGATGATCGGACTCAAGGTCCACTGATAAACCCGGACCAGGCCGATCATCGACCACGACAGGGCCTGGCATGGCACGCCGACCCACCCTCGAGCCGACTGGCTCATCGGCTGGCCTCCTGGACAACCCCATCCGCCAACTTCCTGGCCAACTTGTCGGCCAGGTTGCGCAACGAGACCTGAAACTCTTCGAGCGTCGCATCAGTGCCCTGACGTGGGATCAGAACCAGATCGATTCCGGCGGGCAAGTCATCTTGCTGCAGCCGGAATGCCTCGCGGAGCAATCGCTTCAGACGGCCACGACGCACGGCATTGCCATGTTTCTTGGAAACACTCAATCCGAATCGAGTTCCACGACTCTCTCCACCAACATCCGCAAAGACGAGCAGGCTCTGGTCACCAGCACGGCAACGTGCCGCATAAACGCGGTCGAAATCACGCTGGTGGCGCAAACGACGCCACGCCGGCAGACGGGAACCTTTGACAGGACTGGTCATGTATCGACTCCGGGACACGACACCCGGCCTGGCCTCATCTATTTCGGATTACAACGTTTCCGGCCCGGAACCATCCTCTGCGGATGACTCGGCCTCCTGATTCTCGTCCGCAGCCGGAGGTACCTGCAAGGGCCACATCGGATCGGGAGGCGACTGGGCAGGTGGCAAACCGTCCTGGACCCGTCTCCTGAGACGCCCACCCATCATCAACACCAGTGCAACGCCTCCCAGTCCCAGAAGAACAACGACCAGAATGGCCACGATCGCCATGACCAGGCTAATACCCCTGGTCACCTCGGGCCCCGCTTGATCCAACTGTTCACTCGCCTGGACCAGCAACACTGACCACCCACTCACGACGTACCCCACAGTCCATTTCTTGGAGAACCGCCCTCGTCGGAGTCCCGCTCGGCCAACCGCTGGTAGATCTCGCGTTGTGCTTCGGAAAGAACATCGGGCACGGCGACCTGAACCAGCACCATCTGGTCACCGTGAGTCCCAGTCTTCTGGTTACGGACTCCTTTCCCCTTGAGTCGCAGCTTGGCTCCCCCGGATGTTCCTGGGGGAATGGTCACGACAACCGGTCCCTCATCGAGTGTTGGCACCTCAATTCTTGCTCCCAACACCGCCTCGACCGGCGTCACCGGCACCTCGATCAACAGGTTGTCCCCCTCACGGCGAAACCAGGGATGCGGCGCGACCTCGATGGTCACCAGGACATCACCGGCGGGACCTCCCGGCACTGTTCCACCCTGCCCCTTGAGACGAAGCACTTCACCGCTTTTGATTCCGGCCGGAATCTTGATCGTCACCCGTTCAATCCGGCCTCCCTCGCCATCGGGCCGAATCGGCAATTCGTGTCCACCACCAACAGCGGCCACGTGAAAGGGGACCTGAATCGTGGTGCGAATATCCTGCCCGCGACGGGCCCGCGATGGGCCCGCACCCCCGGGTCCACCACGTCCACCACCAAACAGGTCTCCCAGGTCAAAGCCATTGCCGAACAGGCTCGAGAAATCGGCCCCACCGGGCATTCCTCCGGGAGGAAATCCACCCGGACCGGCTCCCCCCGCCCGGGCCTGTTGAAAGGCCGGACCAAAACGGTCGTATTGTCCACGAGTCTCCTCGTCACCAAGCACCTGGTAGGCATCCTGCACCGCCTTGAACTGCTCGGCGGCCTGCTGGTCATCTGGATTCTTGTCCGGATGAAATTTCAGCGAGAGCGTCTTGTAGGCACCGTGGATCTCGTCAGCCGACGCTCCACGGGGAACCCCCAGCACCTGGTAGTAATCACTGTCGGTCATCGTCGTCGATCCGGGTCGGTTTCAGTTCGCATTTCAGAGGATCCACGTCACTTCCACAATAGCCTGATGCGACCTATTCTGCTGAGACGATGTGGCGATTCGCAATCCAAAACCTTGTCTCGAGACCGCTCCGATCACTCCTCGCACTGGGAGGACTGTCGGTTGCCATCGCTGGCATGGTGGGGCTGTTCTCTGTCGCCGAAGGCATCGATCACATGGTCAACGATACGTTCAGCCGGATTCCCGGACTGGCGATCATGCAGGCCGGCGCACCACTGCCTTTGTTCTCGAGACTGCCGGCCGACTGGGCTGGGGAAATTGCCGAGATGGACGGGGTGCGAGTTGTCAATCCAGAGGTCTGGACACGGGTGAATGTGATCGAGGGGCAACGCGTGATCGCACCACCCCGGTTTCTTTTCGGCACCAGCATCTCCGAACGACAGAAACTCCACAAGGACATCTACCGTGATGCGATGGTCGATGGCCGGTTTCTTGACGACAACGATCGAAACAAACAGCACACCGTGATCAGTCGCCAGATCGCCGAGGAACACGAGGTCCAAGTGGGCGACGCGTTGTCGATCAACGGTGACACGTTCACGATCGTCGGCATCTACCACTGTGGCCAGTTGATGCTCGACGTCTCGATCATCGTCGACATCGACGTCGTCCGTCGGCTGACCCGCTTCGAACCGGACAGCGCCTGTGCTTTCTACGTGGAGCCGGATGGAACGGTTGAATCCGAAACGCTGGTCGAGCAGATCCGTGAGAAGTTCCGTGGCCGGGAGATTCGGTCGACCGGCAACATCGCCGGTGCGCTGGCCACCGGGAATCCGCTAATTGACCTCCTGCTGGCCATCCAGAATTGGCTCGCCGGCGGCACCCGGGCCGACCAACTGTCTGTCGTCGACGCGGAGGCTGAACCGATCGAGGTCCGTACGTCGGATGACTGGGCAGAACGTTTTGACGAATTCAGTTCAGACCTGAACCTGTTCCTGACGGTGATGACCAGTATCGGCGTGCTGATCGCCATCCTGTCAATCATCAACACGATGCTGATGAGCGTGACGGAACGGATCATCGATTTCGGGATCCTCAAGGCCAACGGCTGGAGCCGTCGTGACGTGATGATGCTCATCACCTGCGAGAGCGCCGTACTGGGTGTCACCGGCGGCGTGGTCGGCTGCCTGCTGGGATTGGCCGGGACCGAATTTGTCAACAACACGTGGCCGGACCGGCTCCAGTTGTACGCCAGCCCACAACTGCTGTTCTTTTCACTCGGCTTCAGCACAATCCTCGGAACCCTCGGTGGGCTGTACCCAGCAACGTGGGCCATGCGACTCTCGCCAATGGAGGCCATTCGCCGTGGGTAACCAGGAAGTCGCCACCTGATGACAGCCACCTCGTCGAATCCCGCGATCGAGATCGTGGATCTGACCAAGGAGTTCACGATTGGCCCGACAACGGTCCGGGCACTTCGCGGCGTCAGCACAACGATCGCCAGCGGCAGCTTCCAGTTCGTGCTGGGACCCTCCGGGAGCGGCAAGAGTACCCTGCTGTACCTGCTGGGAGCACTGGACCGGCCCAGTGGTGGATCCATCATCGTCGACGGCCGAGCGATCAATGAACTGTCTCGAGACGACCAGGATTATTTCCGTCGGCATGAGGTGGGGTTTGTCTTCCAGAGTTTCAACCTGCTGGGCAACCTGACAGCACTGGAGAACGTGCTGGCTCCCTTTTTTCCCGTCGGCGTCAGCGGCGAATTGCGGAAGCGTGCCACGGACCTCCTGGACCATGTCGGGCTGGCCGACCGCCAGGAACATCGTCCCCGGGAACTCTCCGGAGGTGAACAGCAGCGAGTGGCAATCGCCCGGGCATTGCTGAAACAGCCCAAGCTGGTTCTGGCTGACGAGCCAACCGGGGAACTCGATCACCAGACCGGGGCCGAGGTGATGGGATATCTCCGGGGACTCCGTGACGAAATGGGAACCACCGTCGTCGTGGTCACCCACGACGAGAGCTACATCGATCCGGGAGACCAGACCTTGCGACTCCGCGACGGGCTGGTTGTCACCGACTGAACGGCTGCTGGCTCAGGCCAGCGCCGCTTCGATCCGACCGGCCGCCGCGTCCGGATCCATCGGATGCCCCTCCCAGATCACCTTCCCGGTTTTGTCGAGCAGGTAGGCCGACGGGTAGGCCATGACCGAGTATCGGTTGCAAATCATACCGCCCCTGTCGTGCAACACGGTGAAGGGAACCTGGCTGGATGCGACGTGCTGCTCGACCTCGTCGAGAGTGTCGATACCCCCGTTGTCGATCTCGATAATCACCAGGCCCTGTTCGGACCACTTTTTATGCCAACTGACCAGTTGGGGCTGCATCGCCTGGCAGCCGCCTCAGCGCAGAAAACTGAATTCCAGCCACACCACGCTTCCGGCCAACCCCGCAATGGTCAGCGGCGCCTCGGCATTCAGCCACGTCCCACCGGCTTCCAACGAGGGTGGTGTCCGCCCCAGAAAACTGCCAAAGGTTGGCCCCCCCGGTCCGAAGCTACCACCGCAGCCGGTCAGGCTCGCGACACCGCCGACCATCCCGGACAGCGCTGCCCTGCGTGTCATTTCATTCATCAATTCGTTCCCTGATCTCTCATCGGGTCTCAAAGACTCGTGGCCAATTCTATGACCATCAATTCCAACTCGGCAACAGTTTTCCTGCCCCTGCGCCGCTGCTTGTCCACCTCCAAGACGACTGCTACGGTAAACCCAGACAACACGCCACCGGTTTCCTTCTTTTCCTCCACTCGCCACCCGTCACCATGCCGAAGTCCCACTCGACCACCATCCTCGCCGTCCGACGTGGCAACAGCGTGGCCATCGGTGGCGATGGCCAGGTGACCTACGGCGACACGGTATTGAAGGCCGACACGACCAAGATCCGCAAGCTGCTTGACGGCCAGGTCCTGGTCGGTTTCGCTGGCAGTACCGCCGACGCCTTCGCGTTGCTGGAGCGATTCGAATCCCGGCTGAAAGACTTTCCCGGCAATATCCCTCGCGCCGCGACCGAGTTGGCACGAGACTGGCGAACCGACCGCGTGCTGAGACGCCTGGAGGCGATGATGATCGTCGTCGGCCCAACCGACAGCCTGCTGGTCACGGGAAATGGTGATGTCGTTCAACCCTCCGACGGCATCCTCGGCATCGGCTCCGGTGGCCAGTACGCCGTGGCCGCCGCCAGGGCCCTCGTGGCTCACACCGAGATGACATCCGGTGACATCGTCCGTTCAGCCCTGGGCGTCGCCTCGGGAATCGATGTCTACACCAACGACCAGTTGGTGGTGGAGGAGTTGCCGTGTCCGAGTTGACACCGCGTCAAATCGTCGCCGAACTCGATCGACATATCGTTGGCCAGGACGCGGCCAAGCGGTCCGTGGCAATCGCGTTGCGGAACCGCTGGCGCTGGAAGCAACTGCCCGATGACCTCCGCCGCGATGTCACCCCCAAGAACATCCTGATGATCGGTCCCACCGGTGTGGGAAAGACCGAGATCACTCGACGACTCGCCCATCTGACCGGGGCCCCGTTCGTGAAGGTCGAGGCATCGAAGTACACCGAGGTGGGGTATTACGGACGCGATGTCGAGAGCATGATTCGCGACCTGATCGACGCAGCGATTCACATGGTCCGCGAGAAGAAGCAAGCCGAGGTCAAGGACGACGCAGCAGCCCGCGCCGAGGAACGGCTGCTGGATTTGCTGGTCCCCCCGATGGAATGGGTGCCCGGTGACGATCCGGACGAAGAAACCAAGGCACTCGAACGGCACGAACGGACCCGTGAGAAATTCCGCAAGATGCTCGCCGACGGGGAACTCGAAGACAGTGTCGTGGATGTCCATGTCGAAAAGAACCAATCCCCCGTCCAGGTCTTTTCGACAATGGGCCTGGAACAGGTCGACGTCGACGTGCAGAACATGCTGGAACGGCTGATGCCGCGGCAGGGCAACGACCGTGAATTGCCAGTCTCGGACGCTCGACGGGTGCTGACCGAACAGGAAGTCGAGGGATTGCTCGACGACGATGCCGTCTCCGAAGAAGCCGTCCGCCTCGCCTCCGACAGCGGAATCGTATTCCTGGACGAGGTCGACAAGATCTGTGGCCCCGAGGAATCCGGCAAGGGCGGCGCCGATGTCAGCCGCCAGGGAGTGCAACGCGACCTGTTGCCGATTATCGAGGGAACCACCGTGCAGACCCGCAACGGGTCAATCAACACCGAGCACATCCTGTTCATTGCAGCCGGAGCGTTTCACCGGTCACGTCCCAGCGATCTGATGCCCGAACTGCAGGGGCGTTTCCCGATTCGGGTTGAACTCAACGACCTGACCCGCGATGACTTTGTCCGGATCCTCACCGAGCCCTCCAGCAGCCTGACTCGACAGTACCAGGCCCTGTTGGCCACCGACGGTGTGAAGGTGAAGTTTCACAAGGATGGAATCGCCGCCATCGCCGATTTCGCTTTCCAGGTCAACCAGTCGACACAGAACATCGGCGCCCGACGACTCCACACGATCCTCGAGAGACTTCTCGAAGCGGCCAGCTTCGAGGCTCCCGAGGAGGGACAGGGTACCCTGAAAGTCGATGCCGCTTACGTCCGGAAAGCGCTCGAAGAGGTGATCCGGGACGAGGACCTGAGCCGGTTCATCCTGTGAGGGAGATCCGACTCTAGATGTCCGACTGTCGCTGTTGTTCACGCCATTGCTTGCGCAACCGACGACGCTCACGCTTGCTCAGCCCCTTCAGAGATTCCGGATCGGGAAACCCACCACCAAAACCAGACTCGGCCTCGTCAATCCGGTAGCGCGAATCGTTGTCCTGGTAAGAGTTCTCCGAGGTGTCTTCGTACTCTGAATAGGCGTAAGCGTCTTCTTCCACCGGTTCCTCAACCACCTCTTCTTGTTCCTCGTCCGAATACGCCTCGTACTCGTCCTGCTCCTCGTCGTCGTCCACCTCCTCGTGGCTCTCCTCCTCGCCAGCGGCAACCTCCTCGTCGACAGATTCCTCGCCCGGTTCATCAGTCTCGATGCCATCGACAGCCGCCTTGGCCAGCTTCTTCTTTTTCCGACGCGACTTGCGGCGAGGAGCCGGTTCGGGCGACACGTGAACCACGTGTCTCAAGAAGACGCCCATCGAAACAACCAGCAATCCGGGCGCCGAAACCATCAGGGCCAGCTTGAGGAAAGCCACCAGGTGGGGGATTCGATCAACCAGTTCCCCGTCGACGAGGTTCGGCTCCACGACAAGCGCCAGTCCGCCGATGGCGGTCCCTGCCGAGGCCCACATCAGGAACCTCGCCGTACGACTGGTCTTCAATTCTCCATCCATCACCCAGGCCACGCTGGCAACCAGTGCACCCAGGGGCAACAACCACGCCAGTGTCTCTCGTTGCCAGACCGTCTCGAAACCAAACTGCATCAACAACAACTGGGAAATCGACCGGTGGGCTCCGGTGCCAACCACCCCCGCGATCACCAGCCAACTGATCGCCACCCGAGTCCAGGCACGATAGCGTCCGTCGAAGTCGGTCAGGCAATGACCCCGGACCCACCCGATCACCAGGGCCAATTGTGCGGCCACAACCAGTAGTGCGCTGGCCATCCATGTGGCGGCCGAGGCCGAATCCACACCAAGAACCACCGAGTAGGGAATTCGAATGCCCTCGGGAATACTCTGCTGGAACCAGGCTGCGGCGATCACCGCGTCACAGGCCGACAGCAGCAACAGCGACCACGCCAGCACCGCCCAGCCGGATCGTGGCACGACTGAACGGATACTCAACGTCGCCGGCTTGGACGGTTGTCCCTCGGAAAGACTTCCAGCATCCTCCACCCTTGTCTCGTCGGTCATCTCGTCCACTCCCTGATCAACGGCCAACCGTCTTCGCCTGCGTTCGTCCAACCAGCGTGCGCCAGCAAATCGCATCGCCATCGCACTCACTCCCATCCCAGGTTCACCCGGTCAGCAGACCCATCGGTTCGGTTGAACGACGCTGACAATATCTGCACCGGGCTCATTCGCTTCTTATCGGCATTCCTCACCCGTTTTCGTTGGTTCAACCACTGCCCGGACCAAGGTTTCCCGACTATGCTGGTACTGGAAACGGCCGCTGGAACCAACGTGGGAATTCGCACGAACAGATCCCCGCACCACCAGGACACTCAACAACATGCCATCCGGTTCTTCCTACAGGCTGTCAGGAAACTCGCGGTCCCGCCGTCGGTTGCTGGTCCTCCGCGCCGCTGCCGAACTGGAAGA
>CAZYAZ010000001.1:199193-201929 GCA_964646205.1 uncultured Planctomycetaceae bacterium
AACTGGCCGGACAACTGGCCGGACAACTGGCAGACGACGGCATCGAATCGGATTCGACCGGATTGGACACACTGCTCCCACCACAGCCGACAACCAACGGGTCCGATGAGCTGGCAACCATCCGTGAACTGGTCGCTGGCCCGCGACCAGCGACATGGGTCTTCTGTGGTGATGGGCCCGACGAGACGGCGTTTCCAGATCTTTTCGCCGCCGAGCTTCGCACCACCTATCGCCGGCCACTGGACGCTGTCGTCAACACGCTGGTGCCCGGATCGCCAATAAAAACCGTGCTCGAAAACCTCGAGTGGCAATTGGCCCGTTTCCAGCCTGACGTCATTCAGCTGGTCATTGGTCCAGCCGCCGCATCAGCCGGATCGGAATTTGCCGCCACGCTAACCCAACTGGTCGATCAACTGCGGGACCTCAACGCCGCGATCGTGATTCACGCTCCCAATCCCGGCGGATCCGATGAACTGGCCAAGCCTGTCGAGCAGATCCATGAGCTGGCCAACTCACGGAACATTCCGGTAATTGATCATGTCGAAACCGACAGTGACCACGACCGGGTCAATCGCCTCTGCCAGACACTCAATCTGCAACGCCCTGGCGGCAACTAATCGTTCACCGCGACGAGCCGCCGCCGGCGTCTGCTCGGGTTGGCAACCTCGGCTACGTGCCGCCGGTCGCCTGGGACGCAACCGACTGCATCCAGTCCTGCAGGGCGCGGACTCGTGGGACGGGGCTCTCGACCATCGCCTCCAGTGCCCTCACCACGGCCAGGCATCCCGGCAGAGTGGTCACGCAGGGCACCCCGTGAGCGACCGCCGCGGCACGAATCTTGCCTTCGTCGGTCCGTGCTCCCTTGCCACTGGGCGTATTGAAAATGAACTGGATGTCGCCATTGGCGAGGAAGTCCAACAGGTTGGGACGTCCCTGGGCCAATTTCTTGATCGTCTCGACCTCGACTCCCGCCTCGCGCAACACGTCGGCGGTCCCGGCTGTGGCCACCAGTTGGAATCCCATCGCCGCCACCCGCCGCGCCGGTTCGACCATCGCGGTCTTGTGCGGACTGGCCATGCTGATGAACACCCGTCCCTCCCGCGGCAGATCGTTTCCGGCCGCAAGCTGGCTCTTGGCAAACGCCAGAGCAAATGATTCGTCAATCCCCATCACCTCGCCCGTCGAACGCATCTCCGGGCCCAGGATAATGTCGACCCCGGCGAACCGATTGAACGGGAAGACGCTCTCCTTGACCGACGTGTGCTCCGGAACGACCTCGGCGGTCACGCCCAGGCCCTCCAGGGTCTCACCGGCCATCACCTTGGCGGCCACGCGGGCCAGCGAAATACCGGTGGACTTGGACACAAACGGCACCGTCCGGCTGGCGCGGGGATTCACCTCCAGCACGTACAGCATGTTGTCCTTGACGGCAAACTGGATGTTCATCAGCCCGCGGACTTGCAGGGCCTCCGACAACTTCCTCGCCGCCACCTTGATCTCCTCGATCATCTCCCCCGGCAACGAGTAGGGAGGCAGGGCGCAGGCAGAATCCCCCGAGTGGACTCCGGCCTCCTCGATGTGTTCCATCACCCCACCAACGAGCGTCATCTTTCCGTCCCCGATCGCGTCGACGTCGACCTCGATCGCGTCCTCGAGGAACTTGTCGATCAACACCGGGTGATCCGGCGAGGCCTCGACCGCCTCGGTCATGTACCGAACCAACGAGACTTCGTCGTAGCAAATCTCCATCGCCCGACCACCCAGCACGTAACTGGGACGGACCAGGATCGGATACCCGACCTGCTCGGCCACGGCGCGAGCCTGTTCGACATTGGTGGCAATGCCGTTGGGCGGCTGTCGCAAACCGGACTGCCGCAGAATCGACTGGAACCTCTCACGGTCCTCGGCCGCGTCGATCATGTCAGGCGACGTGCCGATGATTGTCACGCCCGAGGCCTCAAGCCCCCGGGCCAGGTTCAATGGTGTCTGGCCTCCGAATTGGACGATCACGCCGTCGGGCTTCAGCCGGTCGCAGATGTTCAGCACGTCCTCGGTCGTCAATGGCTCAAAGAACAACAGGTCGGACGTGTCGTAATCGGTCGAAACGGTTTCGGGATTCGAGTTCACCATGATGCTCTCGATGCCCAGTTCGCCCAACGCAAACGCGGCCTGGCAACAACAGTAGTCGAACTCGATCCCCTGGCCGATCCGGTTGGGTCCACCACCAAGAATCATGATCCGTGGGTGATTGTCCTCGTTCCCGGGCGTCTCGTCCTCGTCCTCGTATGTCGAGTAGTAGTACGGTGTGTAAGCCTCAAACTCGGCGGCACAGGTGTCGACCTGCTTGAAGGTTGCGGCAATCCCCAGCCCCAACCGATGGCTCCTCACCTCGCTCTCACTCGTGTCCCACCACCCGGCCAACTGCTGGTCAGAGAACCCGTTGCGCTTGGCCTCCCGCAGCACGTCCCGTGGCACATCTTCAATTCGGTGATACTCGCGCAACTGCTGTTCACGCTCGACCAGTTGCCGAAGTTGATGCAGGAACCAGGGATCGATTCCGGTCAGCCCCTGGATCTCATCGACGCTCATCCCCTCCAGCAGGGCGAATCGCAGGTGAAAGATCCGCTCGTCGTTGGCAATCGACAGTTTCTTCTGGATCTGGTCAGGGGTCGGTTGCCGTGACGTGCCCCACGGATCCTTTTTGCCGCCCCCCAGGCCGAAGTAACCAATCTCCAG
>CAZYAZ010000001.1:202029-276732 GCA_964646205.1 uncultured Planctomycetaceae bacterium
GCGATCTTGGCGATCGGGAATCCGGTCGCCTTGCTCGCCAGGGCACTGGAACGGCTCACCCGGGGGTTCATCTCGATGATCACCATTCGACCCGAGGACGGATCGATGGCAAATTGCACGTTCGACCCACCTGTCTCAACACCGATCTCGCGCATGCAGGCAATCGTCGCATCCCGCATCCTCTGGTATTCCTTGTCGGTGAGTGTCTGGGCTGGCGCGACGGTAATCGAATCACCCGTATGAACACCCATCGGGTCAAGATTCTCGATCGAGCAGATGATCACGACGTTGTCGGCGACGTCCCGCATCACCTCCATCTCGTACTCTTTCCACCCGATCACGGATTCCTCGAGCAGGACCTCGTGAACCGGCGAGAGTTCCAGGCCACGACGGACCTTGGCTTCAAACTCGTCCTTGTTGTATGCAATCCCTCCACCGGATCCGCCCAGCGTGTAGCTGGGACGAATGACCATCGGCAGCCCGATCTCCCGGACCGCATTCCGGGCCTCCTCGATGTTGTGCACGATGAAACTGAGGGGAACATCCAGTCCGATCGACTCCATGGCCTTCTTGAAGCTCGCACGCTCCTCGGCCTTGGCGATCACGTGCTCCTTGGCCCCGATCAACTCGACGCCCAGTTGGTCCAGTACCCCACGACGGGCGAGGTCCATGGCCACGTTGAGCCCGGTTTGCCCACCCAGCGTTGGCAACAACGCGTCGGGGCGTTCCACCTCGATGATCTTCTGGACGTACTGCCAGGTGATCGGTTCGATGTAAGTCCGATCCGCCATCTCGGGGTCGGTCATGATCGTGGCGGGGTTCGAGTTGACCAGGGTCACCTCGTACCCTTCCTCGCGCAACGCCTTGCACGCCTGGGCACCTGAATAGTCGAATTCACAGGCCTGACCGATCACGATCGGGCCCGATCCGATTATCAGAATCTTCTGGATGTCATCTCGACGGGGCACGGCAGCACGCTCTGGCAGACGGTCCCCATTGACGCAAGCCGCCCGGATGGGGACAAATTTCCCCAACCGTAACAATCTTATGGGCGGATGCAAGAGTCCCCATGGTCACAACCACCACAAACACTGCCACGGAATCTCCGTCCACAATCTCCGGTTGACTCGACCTCGACCGCTCGCCCGGGCACAATGGCTTGGCCAAGGCTTGTTAGACACCTCGTGAGGAAATCACCGTGAAGACAATTGTTTCCACCCTGCTCGTCCTGGTCACCATCGCCAGCAACGCGGCTTTCTCGGCCGACGCCACCGTCAGGCTCAAACGCGGGAAAGACTCGGTCAAGGTGACTGTCAACGGCAAGCCATTTGCCACCTACAACACCAGCAGCAAGTTGCCCAAACCGTTCTTTCTTCCGGTTCGAGGCCCCCAGGGCACAGTGATCACGCGATCACTCGAACATCAGGAAGACCACCCGCACCACAAGGGAGTCTGGGTGGCCGTCGACGAGATCAACGAGGTGAGGTTCTGGGCCGAGAAGGGCAAGATCGTCAATCGCAAGATCTCGCTGGATCGGAAGCAGGGCAACCCCGCCGTGATGGTCGTCACCAACGATTGGCTCGGGGACGATGGAAAGCCGATCGTGGTCGAGACGACCCGGATCAGCATCTTTGCCAACCGCCTGTTCTCCTACGACATCACCTTCACCGCACACCGCGACACGGTCACCTTCGGCGACACCAAGGAAGGTTTGTTTGGAATCCGCATGCGGAATGAACTGCGTGAAAGCGAGGGCGGCAAAGTGATCAACGCGGCCGGCAGTATCGGCACCAAGGCCTGCTGGGGCCGGGTCAGCAACTGGATCGATTACTACGGAACGGTCGACGGCAAGACGGTGGGAATGACACTGTTTGACCACCCACTGAACTTCCGTCGTTCCCGGTACCACGTCCGCAACTACGGCCTGTTCACGATCAGCCCGTTCGGCGAACGGGCCTACACCGGTGGACAACGACCGGCCAACCCGGCCCTGCTGACCCGTGGTGGCAAGCTGAGACTCCGTTACGGACTCTACATTCACTCGGGCAACACCAAACAGGCCAAGGTTGGCAGCACTTACATCGACTATCTCAAGGTGTCCGGCGACGGCTTCGTGCTCCGGTCCCCCGAGGAACCGGAATCGGTCACGGCATCTGGAGGTGACCAGTAGGAGTTGTCGAGGGTGTCACCGACCGGGACCAGAAACCAGTCACCCGGTCAGTTCCTCGACCGGTCGCCATGCCACCCACCGGTTTCCGCCGCCCTTCGCGGAAACACCGGCAGCCTCTACAATTGTCCTCCTCGCGCCCCCACGGCGCCTCTCCAACCTCACTCCACAAACCACAGCACATCACCATGCTGCGTACCCACACATGTGGCGAACTTCGGGCCGACCACATCGGCCAGACCATAACACTCGGCGGATGGGTCCAGAATTATCGTGACCACCGTGGACTGGTTTTCATTGATCTCCGTGATCGCTACGGCATCACCCAGGTCGTCTTCAATCTCTCGCATGACGAGCAGATGCAGGCGGTCGCCCGGGCGCTGCGAAGCGAGGATGTGATCCAGGTCGAGGGCGAGGTGATCAGCCGATCGGAGAACGTGAACCCGAAGCTGGCCACCGGCGAGATCGAGATCAAGACGACCCGGCTGCACGTTTTCAGCAAGAGCAAGACGCCACCGTTCGAACCAAGTTCTACAGAGTTGCCCAACGAGGAGTTGCGGCTGAAATACCGGTTCCTGGACCTCCGGCGTGACGCTCTCAAAAACACGCTGGTGCTACGACACAAGCTGACCAAGGCCGCTCGAGATTTTTTCGATCGGAACAACTTCCTGGAAATCGAAACACCGATGCTGGGCCGCAGCACTCCCGAGGGAGCACGTGACTACCTGGTCCCCAGCCGTGTCCATCCCGGCAGCTTCTTTGCCCTGCCCCAGAGTCCCCAGATCTACAAGCAGATCCTGATGATCGCCGGCTACGATCGTTACGTGCAGATGGCACGGTGCTTCCGGGACGAGGACCTGCGGGCCGACCGTCAACCGGAGTTCACCCAGATCGACGTCGAGATGGCCTTTGTCCAGCGCGACGACATTCTCGAGACCATCGACGGCCTGATGGCCCACCTGGTCAAGGAAGTTCGGGACGAAGAACTGGCCCTGCCGTTGCCACGGTTGACCCACGCCGACGTGATGGAACGTTTCGGGACCGACAAACCCGACCTGCGATTCGACATGGAACTGGTCGACATCGGTGAGATCGCCGGGGCATGCGAATTCGGAGTGTTCAAGAACACGATCGAATCCGGTGGCCGTGTCCGCGGCCTGAATGCTCGCGGAGCCGCCGAGAGTTACAGCCGGAAGAGGATCGACGAGTTGACCGATTACGTGGGCGATTACGGCGCGAAGGGCCTCGCATTTTTTCGGGTCGCCGACGGTGTCCTCGACTCGCCCATCGCCAAGTTCCTCGACCAGGAACACCACACGGCGATCATCGAGGCGTTTTCGGCCGAACCGGGTGACCTGTTGTTCTTCGTCGCCGATTCCAACTCGGTGACGTCCGCCGCGCTGGCAGCACTCCGCAACCGGTTGGGCGCCGAACTGGAACTCTACAATCCCGACGAATTGAATATTGCCTGGGTGATTGACTTTCCGCTGCTGGGATGGAACGAGGGTGAGGAACGCTGGGATGCCGAGCATCACCCGTTCTGCTACCCGGTCGAGGAGGACGTGGACTCCCTCACCAGCGATCCCGGTGCCGTGCGGGCCCAGTCCTACGACCTGATCTGCAACGGTTACGAGGCCGGCAGTGGCAGCATTCGTATCCATGATCCACTCGTCCAGCAGCAGGTCTTCGATCTGCTGGGGATCGAGGCCGAGGAGGCCGAGATGAGATTCGGCTTCCTGCTGGAAGCACTACGTTACGGCGCACCGCCTCACGGTGGCATCGCGCTGGGGCTGGACCGCTGGGTCATGCTATTTGCCGGACACGACAACATCCGCGACGTGATTGCCTTTCCCAAGACGCAGAAGGCCGCCGATTTGCTCAGCGGTGCACCCTCAACCGTCGACGACCGTCAACTCCGCGATCTGTCGATCAAGACCGACCTGCCCGACCCTGCCGCAACCTCCTGAAATGGCCCGGGGTCGACCGGGGAAACAGGACCGGATGAACCCATGCCGGCCAAACAGCCCCCACGCTATCTCGACAACCACGCCACCACGCGAACTGATCCGCGTGTGGTCGAAGCCATGCTGCCCTTTTTCAGTGAGCGCTTCGGAAATGCGGCCAGCATCGGCCACTCTTTCGGCGATGACGCGGCACGTGCCGTCGAAACCGCTCGCGAGCAAGTGGCCAACCTCGTGGGAGCACGGCCCGAGGAAGTCGTATTCACCAGTGGGGCAACCGAGGCCAACAACCTCGCTCTGAAGGGACTCTTGAGCACCTCCGGCAATCGGCGTCACCTGGTCGTCTCGGACGTCGAACACCCCTCGGTCCTCGATCCCGTCTCGCGGCTGGCCAGGGACGGCTGCCGGGTGACTCGTGTTGGCTGCGACACAGCCGGGCAGGTCGACCCGGCGGAGGTCGCCGCTGCAATCGAACCGGACACTGCCCTGGTCAGTGTGATGTGGGCCAACAACGAGGTCGGCACCATCAACCCGGTTGCTGAAATCGCCGACCGCTGTGTCGACGACGGGGTGGTCTTCCACACCGATGCCGTGCAGGCCGTCGGACGAATCCCGGTCAACTGCCGCAACGTCACCGCGGGACTGCTGGCACTGTCGGCTCACAAGATCTACGGTCCCAAGGGCATCGGGGCCCTGATCGTCCGACGGGGTTCACAACGGATTCGGCTCCTCCCGCAAATCGAAGGAGGTGGTCACGAATCTCATCTCCGCAGTGGAACGCTGCCGGTGCCGCTGATCGTCGGATTCGGCACCGCTTGCCGACTGGCGGCCGACGTCCTCGAATCCGAATCGGTCCGACTGGCCGGATTGGCCAAAACGCTGGCCGCAGGCATCCGGGAACGACTCGAGGGAGTGCACGTCAACGGACACCCCGATGACAGGCTTCCAGGCAACATGAACCTGGGATTTGACGGTGTCGACGGTGATGCTCTGCTGGCCGGCCTGAAACGGATCGCCGTCAGCAGCGGGTCGGCCTGCACCACCGCCGATCCCGGTACCAGCCATGTGCTGGCAGCAATGGGGGTCCCCGAGACGCTCAGCCGGGCCAGTCTCCGGTTTGGCCTGGGGCGGTTCAACACCGAGGACGATGTCCGGGCAGCGATCGACGAAGTCGTGGAGACTGTCGAGCGATTGCGAACAACAACGCGACCGGGTTGAAAAAGACCGCCGGTTGACACGGTGGCCACGACGGCACTACAGTCCCGCCCCGCCCTGATTCCGCCCGGAGACTCCCGGTGTCATCACCTCCCTCACAACGGTTGCCCGATTGGCACCGCGTCTGGGCTGTACTGGCCACCGGGTTGCCGCTGGCGGTTCTGACCGTTGGCTGCCTGAATTCACAACGGGTGCCCCCTGATACGGCGAGACGACCGTCACGACAGGCCCCCGCACCCACCACCATCCAACCCGCCCGGGCTGCCGGGAACAAGACACCATCCTCGTGGAAACCGTTGAAGACGGTTCGCAGGTGGAATTCGATCGTGCTGCATCACACGGCGACCGAAGCGGGAAGCGTCGCGTCAATCCATGCCAACCATCTTCAGCGAACAACCGGTGGAAAACCGTGGCTGGGAATCGGGTACCACTTCGTGGTCGGCAACGGAAAGGGCATGCCTGACGGGTACATCGAACCAACATTTCGGTGGCGCAACCAGTTGCAGGGTGCCCACGCCGGTCAAAAGGAACACAACCAGCACGGAATCGGAATCGCGCTGATCGGCCATTTCGAGAAACGGCCTCCGACCGCCGCACAACTCTCCTCGTTGCGCCGACTGATCGTGCACCTCCGCAGCGTGTATGCAATCCCCGCCACCGGGCTCGTCGGCCACAGCGACATCAAG
This sequence comes from uncultured Planctomycetaceae bacterium, assembly GCA_964646205.1. GTDB lineage: Bacteria > Planctomycetota > Planctomycetia > Planctomycetales > Planctomycetaceae > UBA8437. The sequence goes on from CAZYAZ010000001.1 coordinate 208,059, forward strand.
GCCACGGCTTGCCCGGGCAAGCTCTTCCCGCTGGCAAACCTGAAGAGAGATTTCGCCAGGGGCGGAATCACTCCTTGACGGCTTTCGCGGGAGCTTTCTTGACCGCCTTCGGATCGACACGCGTGTCCTGGGGATACACCAGCACTCGATCGTGAACCAGCACCACCAGGTCAGGCCGGTCGTCACCGGTGACATCGGCAATAATCGCCTCGCGAGGCTCGTTGCCGCCACCGGTTGCACCACGAAACGCTTTCTGTTCGAAAACCCGGAAATCCAGAGCATGGCGTAGTCCCTGGGCAGGCGAATGGTCCAGCAAGCTCACCCGGTGAGCTCGCCTGTCGATCGCCGCCACATCAACGCGACCGTCGCCATTGAGATCACCGCTAACGGTCGTCGAGAGGACCGTTTGCTTCCTGCGAGGTTCAAACGACGCCAGTTCCTCGACTCGAGGCCCCTTTCGACCGTTGTACAGGACCGCGAATTTTCCGTTGCCCACCAGCAGCAGGTCTTCCCGCTTGTCGCCGTTCAGATCGGCAATGCGATTGGTTCGATAGGCCAGCGTCCCCAGTTCGACTTCCCGCCACGGCTTGAACAGTTTCGCTTCGCCCTCCCGACGCATTACTCTCAATTGCTTCACCCCGGTGTCGACCAGAACAACTTCCTTGCCGGGGACTCCGTCAAGTTCGAGTGCCGCGACACCGGCAATCCTGGCATTGGATTCACTCACGTTGTACTGGTCGATCACCTGCCAGGCGTTGTCCGCAGTCAGCGATACGCTGCGAGCAAATTTCTGCTGGGCCACCAGGATCGACTGACGTTCGAGTCGACCGATGAACAACTGTCCGGGCGTGATGTCACCCAGCTGGATTCCACCACTGGTCGCAACAACTTTCAGTGACCCGTCCGCCTGGCTGATCACCAGCACGGGTGGCTGCTCGAGATCCTGAAACACCAGCAGGTCGGCCCGACCATCGCGGTTGGCATCGACCGAGACCAGGTACTGTGGTGTCCCCTTCAAGGTGATCGGAACCTGGGCCAGCTTCCCGAAGGGCCGGGCGGTGAACTTGCCACCGTCACCATGCGCCACCGCACCCAGGACGTACCCGCTGCCCTTGGCCGACTTGGCCACGTAGACGATTTCCGGACCTGGCTTCCCATCCACGTCGACCAGTTCACAGGCCAACGGCGAACCCGAGATAGAGATTGGTTGGGGAAAGCCGAGGCGGCCCCCGGTCATCCGGCTGACACCCAGTGTCTTTTCCTTGACGCTGATGACGACAACCTCGTTCCCCTTGGAACCGTCAATATTTCCGATTTTGACCTGCCGAGTGTCCTCGAGACCCGGGAAAGCTGTGCCGAGATCCAGTCCGCCAGCCGGCCGCTGTCGAAAAACGATCACGCGAGCACCGGCCGGATCAGACACAGCCACGTCAGTCCGCCCATCACCGTCAATATCACCGACAGCCACGTCTCGCAGTGACTCGGTCCGGGCCGCTCCCTGCCTCCCAAAGCCGTACTGAATCAGTCTCTGTTTTTGTTCGGCGACCTGGTCCCCATCACCACGACCCTGGACCTTCAACAGCTTGACACGGTTGGTTGCCGATTCAACAACCACCAGTTCGTCGCCACGGCGACCATCGAGATTCTGTAATTGGACATCGCGATGGGCAGGCAGCTTCAGCCGCATCTCCGGACCCAGCCGACCCATCGGATCCTGCAATCGAACACAAAACGTTCGTTTCTGTTCCTCGACGGCCGTGTAGCACAGGTCCTGTCGTCCATCGCCATCAAGATCATTGACACTGGCCAGCCCGAGTTGAGCCGATGTGTTCATCAGCAGTCGCGGCGTGCTCAACTTGTTCTGCTTGGACTGCAGAAAGATGGATGTTTCATACTTGCCGAGCACGACCAGGTCGTCCCGGCCATTCCCGTCCAGGTCACCGGTCGCCAGGTTGCCCCGGACCGAGTTGATATCGGCGATACGGAATTCGAACTTCTCGGACCACTCACCTTCCTTCGGCTGAAACCGGACCACCAGATAATTCGGAGCCCCCAGGTAGGCCAGGTCGGGGCGACCGTCACCGTTGTAGTCGCCGACGACCATCGCGGAGACCTGCCTGTCGACGGGAATCTTGCGGTGCTCGAATCGCCAATCACTCTGGACCTGGTTGACCTCTCCGTCAGCATCCTCGACCACCTCACCGGCCGGCTTCTGCTTCCGCTGGTGCAGATAATCGATTCGGCTGTGGCTGTTGTCGGCCGCCACAAGGTCCACAAGCCCATCGCGGTCCACATCCCGAGCCAACAGGTTGCTCGATCGCATTTCCAGCTTGAAGATCTCGACCGGCTGAAAACCGAAGTACTGGCCCAGCGGCGAGGGCCCACGAGGTTCCTGGGCCACGAGCGGATTGCCACTCAACGAACCTGCCAGCAGCAACAACATGGCCGACACGAACACTGAGATTCTGCTGCAAGAGTTCATTTTAAAGTCCATCATCAATTCGAATCTCCGGTGCCAGCAAGAACCCGCAAGACGTGGCCCCTGATTCACATTCTGAAATTCCCTGCCGAAAGACCTCTCCCGACCCCTCCATAGAACCGGATGAGCCGGACAGGTGACAAGTTCGGTGTAACCAGCATAAGCCGACCGATTCGGATGCCGCAAGCAGGGGGAACCGGATCGACTTGACCGATTCGACCCCACCTCACTCGTACCGACTCGGGGGAAAGCACCTTGCCCACCCGCAGGTGTTGTGGCAGACTTCAATCAGAGGGCCTCGCCCGGTTTCTTGCCGGCATGGACCACTTTTTTGGCTGCGGATATCTCGAGGACAATCATCGATGACCAAATCCCCAACCACTCTTCGCACATGGGTCCTGGCCCTCGCCGCCCTGTTGGTCACCCCGGCCGTGGTACCGGCCCAGGGCCTCATCTGGTCCTTGCCCGAACAGGAAGGAACCTGGGTGAGATACGAGGGCGAGTACAAGCAGATCGAGTTCCGCCCGGGAGTTGCCACCGGCGACCAGACGTTCAACTGGCGACGCAATGTGACAATCAAGTCACTGGTGACACCGGCAGAACACAAGACCGCCATGTACCGGGGAAAACCCGTCACCTGCCGTTGGATCGAGATCAAGGTCGAGACGGGCAAGCCGGGCGAACAGGGACTGGACACCGGTCCCGGTGGGGCGAGGCTCTACAAGGTGCTGATCCCCGAATCACGAGTATTTGGCACGCTGGTACAAAACAAGAGTGTCGATGCCGATGGGATTCCCGTGTCCTTCCTGCCGATCATTCGCGGCTATCGCAAACTTGGCAACCGCAAGGAAGAGCCCATCAAGACGAAGGTTCTGCAGATCTATCCGGCCGTTTCACTGCTGAAACACTACAAGGTGCTTCGTGCCGAAACGGGCGAGCCCGAGAACCCGGAACTCGAAGCCCTGGGAGCAATCAACGCGATCAAATGGGTCGGAGCCGACACGCTGCAAAGTCGCGTGAGTCGATCCGAACATGAATCGGAGATCTGGCTCAGCCGTGAAGTGCCCTTCGGATTGGCACGATGGCAAGTCAAGGTCACCCGGTCACGAAAACGAGAGACCGATCCCCGCGACGATTTCGTCAAGCGGACAGAGACGACCGTCGAGATGAAAGCGGTCGCCGTGGGAACCGACGCCAAGAGCGAACTGGCCGTGCAGTAAACACCTCCTGGAGGTGACTACCGGTTCCGGTTCGCACGCGACCGACGATCCGTCCAGGGATCCTTCAGGTCGCCGACGTACCGCTTCAGGAATCCGACGACCACGTTCTCGACACCGATCTGTTTGCCCAGCAGGTCGGTTCCCTGCAACTGCACCGGGAACGAGTTCATCCAGTTGATCCGTTTCTCGGGATCATCTGAGATCGGCTTGAGAAAATTGTAGACCCGGTTGGCATCGGCCAGTGGAACCCTCGACCGGCGTTCGCCCACGCAGACCAAAAACGCAGCCTTGCCCTTGAGGAACTTCATCGGGCGGTTGATGGTCATGCCCGGCAGGCTGCCCTGGGGACTGAGCAACACCAGTGCCCGGACATCCTGGCCGCGCGGTGTCCGGGCGGCCACGGTGGGTGCGTCGGAATGCGGTTTCTTGGACCAGTCGTTGGCGGCAAACACCACGGCCACCGGGCTGCTCATTCCCGCCGCCACCACCCCCAGCTTTCGCATGTTCAGGCGTTTCTTCTGGTGCTCGGAAAAAATGAACTTCTTGATCGCCTCCATGTCACTGGTCACCATCAACTGGTAGTCGAAACGGGTCAGCTTCGAACCACCGCCCTTCTTTTTGCCCGCGGCTTTGACACCGGACGTGGGCTTGCTCTGGCCGTGTTTCCGCAGATCGGCGGCAATCACCGCAAAGCCCTCTTTCTGTAGCCCCTCGGCCAACCCGCCCTTGCGAGTCCAGATCAGACGACTGCCGTTCTGCATGTGCAGCAATACCACCACGGCCGCGTTCTCCTTCAGCCGCGACGGGTAGTAGGTCACGTGGATCGGCCAACTGTCTCGTGCGCCAGCCAGCGTACGATCCTCTTTGCCGGCCTGCTGAGCCATCACCGGCGGAGCCAGAGCGACCACGAGGGCAACGACAGACAACACGAAAAATCGGCATGGCAGGGAGGTCCCGGACATGACATCGGTCCTCGAGCAACGTTTGAAACGGGTATTGCGAGTCAAGTAACAGCCATGGAGGTTTGACAGATGTGGGGATTTCAGTCTATGCCAATGCCGGAAACCGGTCAATTGGCGCTGAGAGTCAACCATGCGAGGCCTATTCATCACGGGCACGGACACGGGGGTCGGAAAAACGTGGGTCACCGCCATGGTGGCTCGACACCTGGACCAGCAGGGGCTCCGGGTCGGGGCCTACAAGCCGACCGCCAGTGGATCCCAGGACGGCCGATGGGCCGATGTCGACGTTCTGCGAGAAGCAATCGGTGGACGGTTCCCTGAGGAACGGATCTGTCCACAACGATTCGATGCACCACTGGCCCCTCCCGAAGCTGCCAGGCTGGAAAACCGAGAGATCGATTCGGGGTTATTGAGATCGGGAGCGCTGTGGTGGAGCGATCAGGTTGACACGTTGCTGGTCGAGGGAGTGGGGGGACTGCTGTGCCCGCTTACCGAGTCGGAAACCATTGCCGATCTTGCTGTTGACCTGGGCTGGCCCATCGTCATCGTCGCCCGCAATGCCCTGGGCACGATCAACCACACGCTGCTCACCATCGACGTGGCACGCCGTCGTGGACTGAAAATATCCGGAGTGGTACTCAATCAACCAGATCCGCCCGATTCTCATGACTGCTCCCTGGACACAAATGCCGGGGCAATTGGCCGATTCGGCAATGTCGAAATACTGGGACACGTGGCTTACGGCGGCCGCGACTTGCTTCCGCCCGATGGCACCGCGACAATCGATTGGCTGTCAGTGACCGATCACCGCCCCTGAACCCACCCCGTCACCCCTGTTTTCGCCAATGACTCTCGAAGTTGCCTGTGGAGCATGCCAGGGTCGACTGGTGGTCGAAACCCCCGGGGTTGTTGTCTCCTGCCCGCATTGTGGACACCACCTGACAACACCCGATTTTCCCGTCGACACACACTCCGATGACATCCCGGTGGAAACAACCGGATCGGTCATCGAGCCTGAACCGCCCGAGACGAACAACTCCAGCAGCATCTTCGACGAATCCGTCGCCGGACTGGAAGATCCTCGCACCGCCGAAACTCAACTCGACTCGGTTCCGGAGTTGGAAGAACTCAGGACCGAAGAACCCGACGACGCCCCAACGGAGAACTCCCCAACGGAAGATCCTCCGGCGTCTGAACCCAGGGCCACGCGACAACGTGACACCGTGTCCCGGTCGGCATTCCTGATTTTGCTCAGTTATGCCAGTGCCGTCACCCTGGCCTGTCTCTGGCTGTTCTACCAATTGCAGAACGTACCATTGCACAACCTGGAGAGACTGCCCGACCCAATCGATCAGGCCGAGGGTGGAAAACCACGACTGACACTGGTCGCCGTCGACAGTCCCATGCCAACCGGCCACACCCTGGCACTGGGCCAGTCTCGAAAATTCGGGCACATCCGGGTGACACCACTTCGGGTCAGCCGCGGATCACTCGGATTCGAAGCACTCCAGCAACTCGGCGGTGGGATGAGTAGGAAGCCCGTTGGCCCGGTCCTGAAACTCCATCTCCAACTGGAGAATGAATCGAGTGACCAGGAGATCGCTCCTCTGGACCGAACGCTGATGCTCTCGCGCCGGTATGACAACAACCAGGTCCTGGCCAACAATTTCCTGCGAGCCGGCAAGGATGCATCGATCACGCTGTTGCACGACAACCCGCTGGAGGGCAACTGGAACTGGAAAGGCCAGGGAGCCGACCGGGTCAATGGAAAGGTACTGGAGCCGGGACAGTCTTTTCAGACCTACGTGCCAACCGGTACCGAGGGGATCGGTGACCTGGCCGGACCGCTCTTCTGGCGGGTCCATCTCCGCAAGGGTTACAGCAATTCGGGCCGTGGCGTGACGACCATCTTCGAGGTGGCCTTCGACAGTTCGGAAATCCAGGCCGAAGAGAAGGTCGACTGAGCCGCCCCTACGCCGCCCGGCGAGCCAGTTGTCCCAGTTGCCTGGCCTGTACTGCCGACGTATCGACGGTCAACTCGATCCGGAATGTCCACTGCCCCGTGTCATCCGCCTGGAACGTCCAGTGCGGCACCACCAGGTCGGTTGCCGCCCCTCGCACCCGCCACGCCGGCGACCGGGGAGACCACCCCAGCGACCAGTCAACGCCAGCCTGTTCCTCGATCAGTCCCAACCAGTCGCCCTCGGGCATGATGTCGAGTGTCTCGAGTTCGATGCGTTGCCCGTCCCGGTCATAGCCATAGCAATCTTCCAACGCCCCGGTCCCCAGAGGAATCTCGACGGCCAGGTGACGAAATGCTCGAGGCTCAAGCCCCGCGACACGGCCTTCCAGCAACAGACGTCGTCCGTCACCGGCTTCCATTCCGATCCGCCAGTCAATCCGAGGCCCAACCGACTCGGGAGCAGATTCCCAGCACATCCACGCCGAACCGCCGGGTCGTTCCAGGGTGATCTGACCTCCCTGTGGTCCCATCGACAGCAATCTCCCGGTGCCGTCGATGTATTCGTCCCGTGACGTTTCGGGATCGAGCAGCCAGGCGGCCGGTCCACCGTGGACCCCATCGCCCAGCCGACCGTTTAGCAGCGGCAAAGACAATCCTATTTCCCGGAGGTCGAGTTCGTAAAAACCCCGGTCGTCGACCGGATCGATCCACGCCGTCAGCCCCTCGCTCTGCAATCGGACCTCGGTGCGACCGTCGAGGTTGAAATCATCGGCCGTCACCTCGACCCAACCCGGCGACCGGTCCAGGAGCCGATCGGCAAGCCGTTCGGCCTCGAGCAACAACCGCCTGGCCTCGGCCAGGGTCGCGGGACCCGGCACACCCGTCTCCTCCGACGCGGCGGCTCCCTGTGCCCGGTAAAGCCCCCACCGTGCCCGCTCCAGTGCAGGGTCCTGCCTGTCCCGTTTTTTTGTCGCGGCGGCGATCAGTCGACTGACACCCAGCAGCCTCGCGTGGAGCCGGGCAGCCACCGGGTCGCGGTCTCGTTCCAGCCGCCAACTGCCACCCGGCTTGCCAACGGCCGGGAGACTGAATCGACCGCGCGACCCGGTCTGCTCGACGGCGGCCGTCGGAGTGACCAGGTCCCAGTCGGAACCCGCCGACAGCCACTTCAACAATCTCACCAACGATTGCCCATCCGCGCCGTCGCCGGTCCATTTCGAAGCCAACACGACCGGGCCGTCCCCCAACTCGTGACAGGATGATTCGAGCCGACCAGGCAAATCGTCGACCCGTCCGTCAACCAGCAGCCCGGCCAGGGTCTCGTCGGCCGGAAGGACTCCCAGCAATCGACCGTCCGACTCGGTATGAAACCAGCCGGAACGAATTGAATGAGCCGAGCGGGTGGTCACGGTCGGGTCGGGCAGCAGGATTGTCGACCCAAGACCGGCTTCGACCAGGTCATCGGCCATTGTCGGTTCCCAGACCTGGTGAGGCACCCAGCCACACCCGGGGGTCACGCCCCATCTCGTCCTGGACCAGTCGAGATGAGCCGCCACCTGGCCGATCCGATCCTGCCGCGGCACTCCCGAGAGAACCACGTCACAGGCCGGTCCACCCAGAGGCTCGATCCGACCAGATTCGATCAGTGCATCGATTCTCGAAGCCATGGCCGGATGACGCCGTTCGAGCTGTTCCCAGAACGGAACTCCCGCCGAAAACCCGATCGCCAGATCGGGAAGCGTGTCCAGAGTGTCCAGAAACGGCACCAGGTTATTGGCAACCAGCACATCGATGGCCTCGGCGGAGCATCCCACCCGCCTGACCACTCGAACGGCGACCACCAACTTCACCATCAGGTTCGTTCTCAACTGGACCGGACCGCGACAATCCATGCCGTCGTGGCGGAAACATATCGGTCGATCCCACCACGATCAAGACGACTCTGGCACGACACGTGAGGCATTCCGCACACCCGCTGCCGAACTCTATACTGGAACCCCCCAGGAGTCTCGTCGTGTCGATGTCACCAGCCGCCGAAAATCGCCCACCAAGAGATCGCCACGCGTTCGAGCTGGCCGCCGAGACCATCACGCTGCGGATCCGCTGGTTTGGACTCGTGTTCGGCTTCGTGCTGGTCAACGTGCTTCGAGATGAAAATCGATTGCTGCTCAACGCGATCCTGGGCCTGGGCCTGGGTTACGCAATCCTCGACACTCTCTGGAGCCTGAGGGGACTGGTCTTCCTCCGCCGCTGGCCTATTGCCATCTCCCTGCTCGAAGCGGTGTTTGTCGGCCTGTTGTGCGCCAACGACCACGGGCTGCAGAGCCCGTTCTTGTTTTACTACCTGCTGTCGCTGCTGGTCTGCGCCATCCGTTACACGCCCACTATCACCTCAATTTCCTTCCTTTTGCACGTGACCAGTTTCGGCCTGTTGGCCTTCAGTCTTCACGCCGAGAGTCGTGATGACGTGACGACGATGGTGCTGATGGTGGTCCTGATGGGATGGGTGACGTGGGCATCGACCGCTTTTGCTGAACTGGGCAAGTCGGTCGGCAGTCGCCTGGCCCAGCTCAACGACAAGCTCCAGGACAACCAGCAACTGCTCGAGAAGCGGATTGAAGGCCGCACGCGGGAATTGCAGGAATCCCAGGCGTTGTTGACACAGCAGGAAAAACACGCCGCCTTTGGCCTCCTGGCTGCCGGGATCGCTCACGAGGTCGGCAATCCCCTGGCCGCCATCAGCTCGTTGGTCCAACTGGTCAATCGACGACCAATCGATGACTACACTCGTGAACGCCTGGAAATGGTCGATGATCAGTTGGTCAGGATCCAGCGGACACTGCGAGAACTGGTCGACTTCAGCCGGCCCGCCTCCCACGAGGCAACGATGTGTGACATCCACGACGTGATCGAAGCGGCAATGTCGATCGCCAAGTACTACAAGAGAAAGAAGGGGAAACTGATCGTCAGGCGGTACGCCGAGAAGATGCCACCACTGCGAGTCGTCCGTGACCAGCTGGTCCAGGTCTTCCTCAATCTCGTGCTCAACGCGATGGATGCCACCGACGAGGGCGGGACGATCGAAATCACCACCTCGCTGACCAGTGGATGGCTGGAGGTCACAATCCGGGACGACGGACACGGCATTGACCCTGCTCACCAGGACAACATCTTCGAACCGTATTTCACCACCAAGAGCACCGGAACCGGGCTGGGCCTGTTCGTCTCGCGCAGCCTCATCGAACAGGCCGGCGAGGGCCAAATTGAACTGGTCGCCTCCGACCCCTCCGGAACCACTTTCCGGATCCGGTTGACCTGTGACAATGTCCGACAACACGACGACGTGTTGCCCACCCAGGTGGAGACCGAGGAGGTTCAACCGGCATGAATGGATCACCGAGAATCCTGGTCGTCGAGGATGAGGAGATCATCCGGAAGTCGCTGTGCGAATTCCTGACCGAGGAAGGATTCGAGGTCGCTCCGGCGAATTCGGTCGAATCAGCGAGGAAGTTGTTCCGCGATCACGAGACAAACGAGCTGGCATTCGATGTGGCCATCTGCGACGTGCAACTGCCCGACGGTGACGGGATCGAGTTGTTGAGCGAATTGATCGACCGCCATCCCGACACGGCGGGCCTGGTGATTACCGCATACGCGACTGTCGATAACGCGGTGAAGGCCTTTGGTGCCGGGGCGTTTGATTACCTGGTCAAGCCAGTCATCTTCGAGGACCTTGCTCACAAGCTCCGCCGCCTGTTCCAGTACCAGGCGGTCAACAACGAGAATCGGGCCCTGCGACGCGAATTGCAACGACGGGACGATTCGGTCGAGATCATCGGGTCCAGCGAATCACTGGGCCAATTGCAGTCGACCATTCTCAAGGTCGCAGAAACCAACTCCAACGTGCTCCTGGTCGGAGAAACCGGAACCGGAAAAGAGCTGTTCGCCCGGGCCATCCACCGGGCAGGGCCACAGGCCGAAAGCCGGTTTCTTGCGGTTCACTGCAGCACCCGTCCCACCGAGTTGCTCGAAAGCCAGTTGTTTGGCACTGGAACGAAGGAACCCGAACCGGGGGTCTTTCAGCAAGTGGGGCCCGGAACCGTCTTCCTCGACGAAATCGCCAAGTTGCCGCTCTCGACCCAATCCCGGCTGTTGCAGGCAATAGAGTATCGCGAAATCCTCCCGGTCGGTGGCTCCGATCCCCAGACCGTTGAGGCCCGTATTATTGCCTCGACCTGTCGGAACCTGGCACGCGAAGTTGATGCGGGCACTTTCCAGGAAGACCTGTTTTATCGACTCGATGGAGTCAAGTTGCAGATTCCTCCCCTGAGAGAACGGCTCGAGGATGTTCCCGAGTTGGTCACGTTCTTTATCACGCGGCACGCCCGCGCCATGGGGAAACGTGTCACGGGGGCCACCGAGGAAACGGTTCGGTTGCTGATGTCCGCCCAGTGGCAGGGCAATGTCCGGCAACTGGACAATGCGATCGAACGGGCCGTCATGCTCTGCGACGGCGAGACGATCGTTCCCACCGACCTGCCTCCCGAACTCCTCGGGCTCGGACAACCTCTCCCGGACACCGACGATCTTCGCAGCGCGCTGCGTCACTACGAACGCCTGCACATTGCCCGGGTCCTCAGACAGTGCCCGGACAAGCGGGAAGCTGCCAAGCGACTGCGGCTGGGACTCTCCAGCCTGTACCGCAAAATCGAAGAACTCGACATCAGTCCCTGAGACCACCGCGAGCGTGATCCGACCGCCGGTGGTTCAATCCAGTCCCGAAATTCGATCGGCGATACCGGACACCAGGTCCTCGGGCAACGCACCCCGGTTGGCCGCCGCAACGTTCTCGGCCAGGTGATCCGGATCACAAGTGCCCACGATGATCGTATCGGCGTGGGGATGCGCGAGCGTGTGCCGCAGGATCAATTCGGCCCGCGACATCCCCTCGGGCACGATTTCATCCAGCTTGGCCCGTTCCCAGACGTCTTCCAGCGCCGGACGCCGAATCACGGCATCGGGACCCCCGTGAGCTATTCCCCCGCGAACAATGATCCCGGCACCCGATTCAGCAGCCCGGCTGATCCAATCATGGTGCTCGGGAGCCAGGCACGAGTACGGAATCTGGAAGGTGTCGAAGACCTCCAGTTCGACAAGGTCTGGCAGATCCGGCAGTTTGCTGGAAGACCCGATGTGGCCCACGACCCCCTGGTCCCGAAAACTCACCAGCAGGTCGATCAGGCCGGTCTGCTCGAGCGTTTGAGCGTCGCCTCCATGAAACTGCAGAAGGTCGATCCTGTCGGTTTTCATTCGCCGCAGGCTGGTCTCAAGATTTCGCTCGACCACCTCGGGGCTCCAGACATGGTCGATCTCCAGGTGATCCTCGCATTGCGTGTACGCACAACCGCACTTGGTGGCCAGGACAAACTCGTTCCGCCTCGAGCTAATGAACCGACCGATCCGTTCCTCGCTGATCCCGTAATCCGGCGAGGTGTCGATGAAATTGATGCCAGCATCGAGCACAGCGTTCAAACACCACTCGGCCCGCTCATCATCGACCACCCGGACACCCCAGGTCCGCGGTCCACGCAAGCCCATGCTGCCATAGCCCAGGCGGGTCACGTCCAGCCCGGTGCGACCGAGTGTTTGTCGGATCATGAGGCGATCATCAACCGGGCCACACTGCTTGTCGAACACCCATCGGTCATCATCCGTTCCCGTCGACAGACCAGCCAGCCCGGCGGTGCCAATTCACACCGGTTACCGGTTGAACAGGAATGCCGGACTGTTGATCAGGGCCCACATCAGGTCCTGTGCCGCTTCGCTGCGGTTGCCCACCTCGGCCAGGTACGCCACGCCCTGCTTCAACTCCGACTCGCTCGGCGACCGACAGATCACGGCCAGGTAGACGTCGCTCACGATCGTCTTGTCATCGGCCTTGGCCGCGATCAACTTGGCAACCCGACCCTCGGGGTGAATGATCGCCTCGGCCACCGTCGGGCCATTGATCATGTTGAGGGTCTGGCTGAGACTCACATCGCTGGTCCGCTCACATTCACAAGGACTCTCGCGGGGTGGACGCCCGAACATGTCCAGGAACCCGATCTTGACCTTCGGGTCTGGAATCTGGCTGGCCCGGAAACCCACCGGGACACCAGGAATCCGGCTCGGAGCTCCTGTCGCCACATGAAGCGAATCATAGAGTTGTTCGGCCGTCAGCCGCCGGGGAGAAGCATGTGAGAAGTTCAGCGAGTCATCGCTGTTCCACTTGTTTGGACGAAATGAACGCTGGTAGGTGTGGCTGTGAGCCATCTCTCGAATCAGCCTCTTGAGGTCAAACCCATTGGCAATAAATCGACGTGTCATTTCCTCGAGCAGATGCGGATTCGAGGGCGGGTTGCTGGCTCGAATGTCGTCAACCGGATCGATGATGCCCGCACCGTGCAGGTAGCTCCAGTAACGATTGACGATGCTCTTGGCGAAGTAGGGATTCTTCGCGGAAGTCAGCCAACTCGCCAGGCGAATCCTTGGATCGGAACTCTTGTTATCCAGGTCACTGGAAAACGGAAACGCCGCGTTAATGGTTTCGCCGGTGTTGGGGTGCTTGATGTCGGTTGGCGAGGTCAGCGAGTAGATGATCTCCTCGCCCTTGACCGGACCCGCCTTGCGACCGACCCCGGCAAAGTACGCCGAGAGTTCGTAGTACTGCCGCTGTGTCCACCGCTCGAAGGGATGGTCGTGGCACTGGTTGCACTGGAACCGGGTCCCGATGAACACTTGTGTCATGTTCTCCATCACGACCTTCGGCTCCCGGGAAATCCGGTAGTAGTTTGCCGCTGGGTTCTCGTACGTGCTGCCGCTGGCCGTCATCAACTGGTAGACAAACTTGTCGAAGGGCATGTTGGTGGCGACGGCCCGACGAATCCAGTTGCGGAACGCCCACGACCCTTTCTCGGTGATGAACTTGCTGTTGGACAGCAGCAAGTCCGACCACTTCAGCGTCCAGTGTTCGATGAACTCCGGGCTGCCAATCAACTGGTCAATCTTCTCGTTCCGCTTCTCGGCCGACGGCCGCTTGTCGGCCAGGAACGCCTTGACCGCCTCGACGGTCGGCGGCAACCCGGTGAGATCGATCGAGATACGTCTCAGGAACTCGGCATCACTGCAGGTGCCCGACGGCAGGATTTTCATCCGTCGCAATTTTTCATTGATCAGCTTGTCGATGTAATTGTGTTCTGGTGTTTCCTGCCAGGCGAAACCCGTGCGGTCTCCGATGATCGCAACCGGGGCCGCCGCGTAGAGACCCTCGTACCGCACCAGCGCAGCCGCCTCACCCCGCCGCACCGCGTCGATCTGGCCCGTGTCACTGACAGTGGCCACTTCAAAATTGCTTGTCTCGAAAACCGCGTCGCGAGTCACATCGCGACTGGATCCGTCGGCGAAGTGTGCGATGACAATCAACTGCTGCTGGCTGTCGGTGGTTTCCAGCAACGGTTTCTTCGGAAACATCTCGATCCGGGCCACCCGCTTGAGTGAGTCGAATCGACAGCCCTCGGCAATCCATTGCTTCAGCACCGCGTAGATCCGGGATCCTTCATCAAAGAGAAATCCGCCCTCGTGGGGTACACCCTGGGTCGGCTTAAGCAGCATCAGGCTCTGCTCGGGCTGCGACCGGTTGAAACGACGACCCGAAAGATCGTCGACCAGGGCCCGGTAGTCGTACAGAGGGTCATAACCTCGCAGAGACAGCTTGAAGCCCTTTTTGCCCTTCTGAGCGCCGTGGCAGGTCCCGGCATTGCAGCCGATCTTGCTGATCACCGGGATCACTTCCCTGACGAAGCTGACGGGGTGATCGGTCACATCCTTGACCTCCACCGGGACATCGATCGACTTTTTCCCGACCGTGACCTTGACCGTGGTGGTACCCACCTTATTCGGGACGACAAACCCGTCGGCATCGATCTTCACCAGGTCATTTCCGGCGGTGAGCCGGACGTGGGCTGTCAGGTCAAACTCGCGTCCGTCCGTCGAGGATCCGCTGACAATCAGGCGTCGGCTGTCCCGCTTCCCCGAAAGCACCAGCCGCGGTGGAGTGACAGCCAGCTTTTCGACAGCTGGCACAGCCGCGGCCTTGGTGGACTTCTCGGCCGCCATCGCCGGAGGCGTCAGCAGCACCAGGGCCAACAAGGCCTTGATGAAACAAGTGGCCAATCGAAAACGGGTGTGGGCTGTCATCAACATGGCTCGTCTTCTCGTGTCATGAATCCGTCGGTCTTGTTGGAACCAATTCCGAACGGAAGGACTGTGTGTTGTTTGGGAACCTTATTTCGTGGCTGTGGCCACGGCTGGCGTTACCTTGACCGGAACAAACATCTTGACCAGTTTGCCGGTCTTGGCGTCGTAGAGCCTGATCTTGCCGTCGAACCCCCCCAGGGCAATCTGTTGACCATCGGGCCGGTAGGCAACGGAAAAAACTGGAGAATCGACACTGGGCAAATCGTGCACCAGCCTCGACTGTGCCGACCGAGCAGCAATCTGCTGGCGGACTTCGTTCAATCCGCCCTTGTTATTGATGTTCGGCGTGTCGTAGTCGCCAACAGTGTAAATGCGAGCCGCCCCGCCAACACCCGTACTCGAACCGGCAACAAACTGCTTGCCGTCGGGACTGAATTGCAGGTCAAAGATCCGTCCGGGCATTGGTTTGAAGCTGCGAATGTGATTGAAGTCGTCCCCGATAATCCGCTTGCGGGTACGGAAGACCTTGTAGAGCTTGGGGATGCCATCGGAACCACCTGTCAGGACCTGCTCCTGCCCCGGACGCCGCTCGACGGCCATCAGGCCACCCTTCAGGGCACCCGGAGTGATGCTGGTCACGTTGTCGACAAACTGACCGCTCTCGACAATCGCCAGTTTCATCGCACGATCGCGGCTGACCGAGATCACGTGGGTCCCCTTGAGCGAAAAGGTGGCCGCAATGGACCAGTCAGAATGGGCGTCCATTCGCATCACCTGTTTGCCATCGGCAACCGTCAGCACCCGCACGCCGTTGTCGGCCGCACCAAAAGCGAAGCGCTTTCCATCCCCCGAGAAACTGGCACCGAACAGGGTGTCGTAGCTGACAGTGATGGAACGAACCAGCTTCTTGGTGGCTGCATCCCAGAACTGGACCTCGCCAAACAAAGAGGGCGTGCCGCCGGTGCCGGCAATTAGCTTGCCATCTGGCGACACCGCGACGGATTCGATTCGCTGAGATCTGCCAACCAGGCGGCCTGTCGGAGCACTACCATCAGCGGCGTAGAGAAGAATCTCGCGGTAACCACTGATCACCAGGGTCTTGCTGTCGGGCGTATAGGCCAACGCGGTGATGACCGGTGGTGCGGCGTATTGGGGAGGATTCTCGGCACTGATATTGTCCTTGACCGTCGGGGGAGTGTCATCCTTGGCTCCCTGGCTGATCCATCTTGAAATCAACTCGACCTGCTGGGGATCCAATGGATCGGCACCCAACGGCATCGCCGGGTCATCGCCGGAGATGTAATCCAAGACCAGGCTCTCGCCAGGCTTGCCAGCGGTGAATGACCCGCCGTTCTCGCCACCCTTCTTGAATTCGGCGTAGCTGGTCAAAAGCAGCTTGCCACCCTTCTTGGCAGCGAAATGACAACCCGAACAGTGACGCTGCAGGACCGGTCGCACCTGCCGGTAAAAGCTGACTGGCTTCGCATCGCCCTCGGCCGTCTTGTCGGCTTTGTCCTGGGCCCATCCGTTCGACCCAATTTGGACCACGAGAGCCAGGACCAGCACGGTTCTCAGCAACAGGGATCGCATCAACACACACCTCGAATCCGGTTTGACCATCCCAAAAAGCCGGTGGGACGAACAATTCAGTTTAGTTCCGTACCAAACGCCTCGCCAGCCCGGACTTGTATACCCGTGGCCGGAACCCATTTTAACCGTCCAGCGGCGACTCGCGTTCCCATCCCGGGCTCGTCTCGGGTGGCACCGCGGGTGGTTCGACCAGTTTCCCGTACAGGTCCGGTCGCCTCGCTCTCAGGTACCGTTGGCCACTGGAAACCCCGATCTTTTCTGACGTGCACAGGCCCACCGTCACGTCGTCTTCCAACCGCCGGCATTCGGCGATGACCTCGCCAAACGGATCGAGCACCATCGCGTGACCGTTTCGGACCTGGCCACCATCCATGCCGATCGGATTGGTGAAAATCGCATAAACACCGTTTTCGTAGGCGCGGGCCGGCAACCACTTCATCAGCCAGTCACGCCCCTTGGGACCATCGAGTTCCTGTCTCAGGCTGACAGGGTCGGCGTGACGGTTGGTCCACAGGTCCGGATCGACCAGACCCCGGCCAGGCATCACCGACGGCAGGCACCCGGTCACGTGCGGCATGAAGATGATCTCGGCTCCCATCAGTGCCGTGATTCGCACGTTTTCAACCAGGTTGTTGTCGTAGCAAATGAGGATCCCAACCCGGCAACCCAGGAGGTCAAACACGCAGTACTCGCTGCCGCTGGAGAGATGGGGGTTGAGAAAGGCGTGCAGCTTTCGAAAACGAGCGACGAGTCCCTCGGCAGTCATGCAAACATAGGTGTTGTAGATATCGTCCCCATCCCGCTCGACCAGCCCGGCCAGCACCGGAACGCCGTGACGTGCCGAGATCTCTCGCAGGGCCTCACAACTGGGTCCACCCGGGACCTCCTCGGCCACCTCCAGCAACTCGTCCCGGGTCGCCGATTGCAGGTAGCTGTAGGCGGTGATCGACCCCTCGTGAAAACTGACCACCTCGGCCCCGCAAGCAACCGCCCGGGCGGTCAACTGATCGATCCGCTGAAGGTTGTAGGCCTTGTCACCGTCGCGGTGTTCAAATTGCGCAGCAGCAATCCGGATGTCACGCATGGTCACCCACCTTGCCTCACGGCCACTAGCTCCAGAAGCTCTCGCCGTGCCAGTTGAATTCCGGCTGTGTCTCGACCTCGACCTCGCCCTCTCCGTGCACCCGGGTCTGACAACTCAGTCGCAGGTTTTCGGGATCCTCGCAATCCAGCCTCGCAAAGAAGCTCAACGGGTTCAGCAACATGTTGAGCCGTTCCCACAGGGATGGCTTGGTGCAATGGGCGTTGTCCTCTTTCTTGATCCGGACGCGGCAACTGGTGCACATGCCCAGCCCCGGACAATGCAGGACCCGATGAAGCCAGGGGTAGACCTCGATGCCTTCCTTCAGGGCCACGTTGCGAATTTTCTGCCCCGATTCCACCTCGATGGTTTTCTTTTCCCTGGTGAACTTGATCGTCGGCATCGCTAGGTCTCGGGGTACGCGGCGGTTGGGTCGTTGTACCCTGATGATATGTGTCGTCGCGAGGCTTTTCCAGCAGGGAATCGATCTCAGCTTGCGACTGTCACCAGGTTCCTTTTCAATTGTTCCGACAAAGACCCGCGACTCCAAGGACACCTGGAAATGGACATCACCTCGACAAACGGCCCGCTGGCACAAACCGAGGCCGACTGGCTGATCGTCGGCTACGGCACCATCGATTCGGCCGAGTCTCTCTCGACACCCCTGTCGGAACTCGACACGGCACTGGACGGGGCGATCCAGCGGCTGGCCACCTCCGGAGACATCACGGGCAAACTCGGTGAAACACACCTGCTGGCCGATGTCCAGGGCCTGTCCGCCGGTCGGCTGTTGCTGGTTGGCCTCGGCACCACATCCGAGTTGACCTCGAGAAAACTCGAGAAAGCTCTCGTGACGGCGACTCGCCGCATCTCGAAAAAAGCGTCGGTGAGTGTCGCGATCGCACTGCCCGGTTTGTCGTGCGAAGCCGTCAGCGATGAGGATGCTGCGAACCTGGCGGCGATGGCCATCCAGGTTGGTTGTGTTGGCCAGGCGTTGTACCGGGCCGAACCTGCCCGCCACGCCTTCTCCACCGGAACCGTTATCAGTTCCGCCGAGGCAAGCGATGCCGCGGTCACCCGTGGCAGCATCCTGGGGCAGGCAATCAACCTGACCCGTGAACTGGTCAATCGGACCGCGATGGAGGTCTATCCCGAGACATTTGCAGACCGCGCGGCAGCGGCAGCCACAGAGTTCGGTCTCGAGTGTGAAATCCTCGACGAGAACCGGTTGCAGCAGGAACGCATGGGTTCGTTGTTGGCCGTGGCCCAGGGCAGCGTGAAACCACCACGCGTGGTGGTCCTGACACACAATGGTGGCGGTGACGGGGCACCGGCCCTGGCGATCTGTGGCAAGGGCGTCACCTTCGATTCCGGCGGTCTCTCTCTGAAGTCCAACGAGGGCATGAAGACGATGAAATGCGACATGGCCGGTGCCGCAACAATGCTCGGGGCGATGACCGCCATCGCACGGCTCAACTTGCCGGTCAACGTGATCGGGCTGGCCGGGCTGGTCGAGAACATGCCCGACGGGAACAGTTTCAAGCTCGGCGACGTGCTCACGGCCCGCAACGGAACCACCATCGAGGTGCTCAACACCGACGCCGAGGGACGACTGGTGCTCGCCGATGTGCTGGCCTACGCGGTCGACCTGGGAGCCGAACGGCTGATCGATCTGGCCACCCTGACGGGTGCCTGCGTGGTCGCGCTGGGCGAGGAAGTCACCGGCACATTTTCGAATTGTCCCGACTGGAGCCAGGCGGTGGGACAGGCCGCCGAGCGTGCCGGGGAACTGGCCTGGCCAATGCCGATGCACGACCTGTTCGGCGACCTGATCAAGAGCGACGTGGCCGACATCAAGAACGTCGGCCCCCGCTGGGGTGGTGCCGTCACGGCGGCAAAATTCCTCGAACGGTTCGTCGACTCGACGCCCTGGGTGCACCTGGATATCGCCGGCCCGAGTTTTGCCTCGAGCAACAAGGCTCACCGCGAGGGCGGCGGAACCGGATGCATGGTCCGAACGCTGGTGGCGGCGGCCGAGAGCCTGGCCTGATCGACCGGGACATGCCCAACCCGATTGGTTCGGGTCAGTCCAGCACCGCCAGCAACCGATCGTAACGCCGGTCAACCTCGGCGCGGGTTTCCTCGTCGAGCACAAACCCCACCGGGCCCCGGATCACCTCGTTGGCGAACACGCCCTTGCGAACCAGGATGTGCTTCTCGACGGCGATGAACGAATCCAGGCTCTCCTGGAGCATGACCAGGGAGGTGAGCGGCTCGGAGATGCTGGTGGCACGGTCCCAGTCCCCGGCCTCCAGTGCCTGCCAGAAGGCCACCAGGGGTTCCACCAGGTCGGCACCGGGCATCGTACCCACCACGCCGCGACGGTAGCTGTCCAGCAGGGCAATTCCGCCGCTGCCCTCGAAGACCCGTGCCTGGCCCCCGGTCGCATCTCGCAACGCTGTCAACCTGGGTCCGATCGGATTGGCCTCGGGCTTGAACAGCACGCGGTCGGCCCCCCAGTTCTCCATCAACCCCGCCTGCAATTCGATCGACATCGGTCTCCCGACATAACCGCTGGCGTCCTGGATGATGACCGGCAGGGAGATCGCCTGCAGGATGTGTTCGTAATAGTTCCGCAACTGGTCCTCATCGACCCCGATTGAAACCGGGGGAATCGCCATCACGGCGGATGCTCCCACGGATTCGGCCCCAACGGCGAACTCGCAGGCTCCGCGAGTGCTCTCGGCTCCGACACTGACCACCACCGGACCGCGACCGGCCGCAGCCTCGCAAGTGAATCGTGCCACCTCGTGACGTTCAGTCTCTGAGAGCCGCAACACCTCGGTCACCATCGCCATCACCAGCCCGTCGGCTCCGGCAACGAAAATGTGGTCGATCTCACGACCCAGTGTCTCGTAGTCAATCGACTCGTCAGCGTGGTAGGGCAACTGGAAGACGATCTGCACACCGCGCAGAGCCTGCACTTGCGGGGACTCGGCTGTCACGGTCCATCGGCTCCCGTGTTAGTCATCCCACTCGTCAATATCAGCGGCATCGCGGTCGTCACTCACATCTTCAACCGAGTAGACATCGGTCCCGGCACTTTCGTCGTTGCCAGCAGGATCCGACACCACCTCCGGTGCCGACGCAACCGGGAGTGACCGTGTCGTCACCTCGCCATTTTCCGGAACGACACCGTCAAAGACTTTCTGACCATCCTTGAGGTGCAATTGCCGCTTGGCCAGCGCAGCCACTTCGTTCTCGTGCGTCACCATCAGGATCGTCCGACCCTCGTTGTTGAGATCGATCAGCACCTGCATGATCTCGGCCTCGGTCTCCGAATCGAGGTTTCCGGTCGGCTCGTCAGCCAGGATGATCTGAGGGTCATTGACCAGCGAGCGAGCGATCGCAACACGCTGCTGCTGTCCACCAGACAACTGGGTGGGACGATGATCCAGTCGATCGGCCAGCCCGACCCGATCGGCCAATTCGGTGCACCAGTCCATTTCCGACGCGCCCACTCCGCCTTTTCGTCGCTGGTATTGCAACGGAACGGCAATGTTCTCGAGCACGGTGAATTGGGGAATCAGGTTGTACGACTGGAAGATGAACCCGATCATCTCGTTGCGAATGGCCGAGAGATCGTCATCCGAGAGAGTCGACGTGTCCTCGCCACCAAGGATGTATTGACCGTCAGTGGGACGATCGAGGGCACCCAGGATATTCAACAGCGTACTCTTGCCACTTCCCGAGGCACCCATGATCGCGACAAAATCTCCCTTCGGAAATTCGGCGGTCACACCACGCAGTGCTTTGACGACGACCGCGCCCAGGTCGTAGTGCTTGTGGAGATCTCGAATCTCGGCCGCGTTCACCATCCCAGCAGTCCCTTGTATTGGCCTTCCCCACGCAGCCGACTCCGAACAGAGCCTTTTATCTTAGTCGGAATAACACGGCAAAGAGAACAGCATGTGGGAACTGACAAGACGAGCTGAGCCGTTTTCAATTCCGACCATCCCCACCAGCGCGACCGAACAGCCGGTGGTCGGACCGCCCTCGCGCTTCGATGTATGCCACAAGATCCAGGATCTCCTCCCGGCTCAACGTGTTCAGCAGCTTCTCGGGCATCAGGGAAATGGGCAACGGTTTGGTCAACTCGATTGACGACACCGGAATCTCGACCGGCTTGTGAGACGCCTTGCCCAGCGGATTGGTCGCCAGGCGGATATGAGTGGGCGTTTTCTGGAGAATCATGCCCGTGTGCTGTCGGCCGTTGTCGGTCACCAGCAGGTAGCTGCGGAACTTGTCCTTGATCTCCTTGGACGGCTCGATGATCGATTGCAGGATCTGCTTCCGGGTGACCTTGGCGTCAAGCCGCCCCAGGTCCGGCCCCACGTTGCCACCCACCTCGTTCACCCGGTGACACTGCTGGCAGGCCGCAGCGGCAAACAACGCCTTGCCACGGACGAAACTGCGGCCACGGCCCAGCTTGTCCAGGTCACCAGACAGGTCCGCCACGCTCCAGTTCCTGACAAACGGACGCGATTCCACCGGCACGGGTTCCGCTATCGGGTTCTCGGCCAGGAACGTCTGCAGGTCGTCAACGACATGCATCACGCCATTCATCGTCCGCCAGTGATTGGGGAACGTGCAGACGAAGGGGTACTCGCCCGTCTGCCTGGGAACGTCAAACACCAGCCTCTGGCTCTGCCGTGCCTGCAGCAACCGGGTCGCCGCGACGACCTGGTCGGATTCGGGAACAAAGTGGCGGGAGAATGCATCCGGCAGGGTGGCCATCCGTTCAGCCGCCTGGGCGACTGAGAGCATTCCTCCGGGACGAGTGAACAGCAGGTTGTGCGGCATGATGTCGACATTGTCAAAAACGATCTCGATCGGTTTGCCCGCCTGAACGGCTATCACCGTTCGGTCGTATTTCATTCGGTGTGGCACCGGACGAATCACGATCCGGCGAACGCCCAGTTGATCGATCTGGGTCCGCAACCGCACGGCATCCGCCATCGGCAACAAGGTGGTCAGTTCGCCCGAGAGTCCCAGGGCGTCGCGAACATCGGCCCGTGTCCTTTGCTTGGCCGGTACGCCACGAGCGAATTGCAGAAGACTGGTGACCAGGGGGCCGGCCTGAGCCTTGTCCCAGCGGTACTTGGGAATCCGGGAAATTGCCTGGACAGCCGCATGCCGCTGGTCACCACGACGGGCAAATTCGGCCAGGATTCTGAACACCTCGGACTGGTGACCCGGCAAGGCCGTCGCGGCATTGAAGGCCGACCGTCTTAGCGCCAGGACTTCGGGCGTCACCGGCTTGGCCGGACGAGCCAGCAATGGCTTGATTTCAGGAAACAACGAATCTCGCAGCGCCGGATCCGGTACCAGCGGCAAACCCTGCATCAGGTCCAGGCGACCGGACGCCGATCCTTCAGCCAGTTGCCAGGCCGCGGCAGACTTGCCATCGGCCGTCAGCAATGCGGCAAAACCAATCTGACGAGTGACACCGCGACCGGACTTCGTGGCCATCCGCTCGAGTTGTTTCCTGGCCGCGGCCAGTTTTTGGGGGGCCTGTCCCGTCAACATGTGAGCCAGGTCGAAGAGAACCAACTCGGCATCCGTCGCGTCGCCGGCATCCGAAACGCCAATCGCCGCGACCAGTTCGGTGAGCCGGTCGGTCCCGTTGAGCTTGGCCAGCCCGTCCAGGGCCCGGTGCCGCTCGGCCATCGGCACACGCGGTCGGGACACCAACTCACTGAACACCACGCGACTGGGCTTGAGTTTGGCCAGTTCCGGAATAGTCAACCGGGCCAGCAAATAGTCCAGACCGGCCGGATGGTTCACGGCAACGGGCAAGCCGGCCGCCAACGCCGGATTCCAGTCTTTCTTGAGTTGCCTGACGGTCTCACCCAGCGTGTAGTCGATGTAATAGTCCCGGGGATGATTCAACGCCTGCAGAGCAATCTCAACAGCCTCGACTCCGTCGAACCAGCTGCATGCCCGAATCGCCTCGAGTCGGACTCGAGAAAATTCGTCGTTGACCTGCGTGGTCAACAGTTCCAGTGCCTCGGGAATTTCACGGCGCTGAAAACACAGGATCCGCGTGGCAGCGGCGCGGGCGTGCTTGTTGGGACTGCGAAGAGCACGCTTGAGGTAACGGGGGCGAACGGCGTGAAAACCCTGCATCACCCACAGGGCCTCGAGCAACTCGTGCTCGGCCCCGGGATGCTCGGCCTTCACCAGGCTCTCGGCCCAGCCCTCCATCTCCGCCAGCACCTCGTCGCGGTCCCGCTGCCACAACTCGCGACGGGCCCGGTACCGGGTGCGGTCCTCGTGGGCCAACAACTGCTTGGCCAGCTGCTTGACCGTTCGCCCCTCGGCATGCACCGGCTTCAACAACGGACGGGTCTTGTGGCGAATCCGCCAGATACGACCGTGCGAATGATCCCGCCTCTGGTCACGGAGCGAATACTGCATGTGGCCAATCAGGGGATTGAACCAGTCACAGAGATACAACGCACCGTCTGGCCCCAACTGGATATCGACCGGGCGGAAGTTGATGTCGGTCGAATGCACCATTGGTGCCAGTTCGCGGGTGGTGAAGCCGCTGTCGGTGGGGATCACCTTGTGCCGCTTGACCCCCTGGAACCCGATGCAGTTGTTCAGCAGGAAGTCCCCCTGGAAGTCGTCGGGGAAATGACGGCTGCTGACCAGTTCGCACCCACAGGTCGGACGAACCTTTGTCGAGGTGAACTCCTTCATGCGGGCGTGCTTGTGCGGAAAATCAATACGTCCGGAGAAGGCCGTGCCGAAATAGTTGGATCCGCCCGAAGCATCGGCCACAAAGTTCTGTCCCCAGCGGTCAAACACGTGACCCCAGGGATTGGCAAACGGGTACGAAACAAACACCTCGAGCCGATACGTCTTGGGCTCGTAACGGAAAATCCCCGCGTACTGCAACCGGACCGGACCGTAGGGTGTCTCGACCTGGCTGTGATGGAACGTCCCCTCGTGCAGGTACAACCCGCCACCGGGCCCCCAGGTGAATGCACTGATCGCGTGATGACTGTCCTCGGTGCCAAACCCGTGCAACAGCACGCGACGGAAATCCGCCCGGCCATCACCGTCGGTGTCCTTGAGAAACACCAGGTTGGGCTGCTGAGCGACATAAACGCCGCCGTCGCCGAGTTCGAAGCCGGCCGCCAGGTAGAGCTTGTCGGCGAAGACCGAGTGCTTGTCTGCACGACCATCGCCGTTGGTGTCTTCCAGGATGATCAGCTTGTCGTTGGGTGTCTCGCCAGGCACGGCGTGCGGGTACGAGGGCATCGTGGACACCCACAATCGACCGCGACCGTCCCAGGTCATCGAGACCGGGTTGTGCAGGGGAAAATCCTTCTCCGAGGCGAACAACTCGATCCGAAATCCGTCGGTCACGTGCAGGTGCTTGATGGCCACCTCCGCATCGACCGACTTCAGATCGATCGCCCCACCGCGGTTGATCTCCTTCCCCGAGACGTTCTGCTTCTTGGAACCCTTCTTCTTCTTTCCCCGTTTCTTGCCACCGGCCTTCTTGCGATTTTTCTTCTTCGCCTGGTTTCCCTGGGCCTGCTGTACCGCGGTAAGCAGTGACACCGAGGACTCGACAAGCCCGTCCCCACATGTGTTCTCACGGTCCTCCGACCCGACCCGTGTCAATTCAAACTGCACGGCCGGTTTCGGCTGCGCGAGGTACCAGATCTTCTCGTCCCGTGCCTGGATCATCTGATCGAGTTTTTTCATCTCCGGCGGGAAAGACTTGGTCCCGAACGGATTCTTCCGACGTCCGTAGATGTACTCGCCGTTGACCGCACGGAAGCGGTAGTAGAACTGCTGGTTCTTGTCGACGATCGTCCCTCGCAATTCCTCGACCGCCGCCACGGCCCCGCCGCGTACCAGCCGGACGCCGGCGGCCCATTCGGTTTCGGTGGCGGTAACCGATTTCTTTCCATTGAGCTTCAACGTCCAGCGTCCCGCCTGCAGCCCCTTGATGGAGAGAGTCGGCAAATTGTCTCCCAGGACACCCAGTTGTCTCGGGGCCCCATCGGCAGGAGGTGGAGGCAACGGCAATTGTCGATCGCTGGTGGCGAACTGCAGTTTCTGTCCGTCACCGTCGACATCGACCACGCGGGTGCCGTTGGCAGTGACCCGTCCCGAATCGCGATCCAGCGTCACCCGCCAGGGCTGCTCATCAATTCCCAGGGAATCGACCAGGATCCGGGAGACCACCCAGTTGCCGTATCCGGTCAGGTGGGCCCCGTTGAACGTCAGCCGGGTTTTCCCCGAGGCGGACAGCCGCCGGGTCGCCTGGAACAGGTCGATGAAGTGCACTCCCGCACGACGCGCCACTTCACCCATCGCATCGCTGTACAGCTTCAACTGCTCATTGCGTTTTGACGGCTCGACGGCCAGCGGTGAAATCGACTCCTGCGCCGTTGGCGAAACCAAAACGATTCGCGGAGAGATCGCCGTCCGGGACTTGGGCTGCTTTGACCCGGCACCTCTCTTGAGTTGCCTCACAAAGCTCTCCAGGTCCGTCCTGAAGTCTTTCAGTCCGACTCGACCACGGAACGACTCGTTGAATCCAAAACACAACAGCAGCACGGTGGGCTGCTGCCTGCCGAGATGAGAGAACACATCACCAAAATCCCGCGGACGTGGTTGCAACAGCACCCGGTCACCTTCGGCCCAGCCCCTGCGTCCATTCATGTAACGGATCAGCTCGAACTGGAACTCCCTGCGAGTCACCTCGTCGGCTGGCCAGGCCAGGCTCCGCAGTGACAACCGGAGTTTGGGTTGCCGGGAAACCAGCAGGGTCTCGAAGTAACCCGCTGACACCAACCGCTCGGCGAACGTGCCACCGAGCATCACGACGCGGTCACCTGTCTTGAGAGTCAACGGGCCGGTCACCCCAGGTGATTCGGTCGTGGCGATCACCGGGACCCCGGCCTCGACAACAGGGACCAGGAGACCAAGCAAAGCGAGAACAATGGCGTGGCGGGTCATGCATTCACCAGATGACAGAGACAGACGTGAGAGCCTGTGATTCTACCAGTGGAGCGTGTTGTCCGCTCGCTGCTTGTTGCAGCGTCCGGCCACAAGGCCTAGTCTGTGGGTGCCCCCAGAGTGGAGAATCCCGATGCATCGCCCTCGTCGTTTCTCGATCGACCAATGGCTGAAAGTTGCCGGAGCGTTGTGCCTGTTGGCCCTCGTTGCACAGGCCTGCTCTGTGCCGGTTTTCCGTTACGCGCTGGAGCGCTGGCAGGCCGATCCGTACGAGGTGTTCGTCTTTCATCGCGGACCATTAACGACCGAGCAACAAGCGCAGGCCGACCGGCTGACCCGCGAGGGTGAAGCCGGCAAGACATTCGCCAACGTGCGGGTGACCACCTGCGACCTGGACAACGAACCCGATCCCGATCTCGTGCAATTGTGGCAGGCGCAGAAAACCGAGACGACCCCCTGGCTGGCCGTGCACTACCCGGTCGCCTCGCGGAATCCGACCCCGGTCTGGAAGGGCCCACTTGGTGAGCCGGAGGTCACCGCATTGCTCAAGTCCCCGATGCGAAAGACCATCGCCGATCGCTTGATCCAGGGACACACGTCGGTGTGGGTCCTGCTGGAAAGCGGTGACAAGGCCGCCGATGACAAGGCCGCCACCACGCTGCTTGCCCGACTGGCCCACCTCGAAAAAAGCCTGAAATTGCCAGAGATTTCCGAGGAGGACATCGCCCAGGGATTGGTGCTGATCGACCCCGAGGACCTCAAGGTCAAGTTCTCGCTGTTGCGACTCTCCAGGAAGAATGCTGCCGAAAGCATGTTCATCGAGATGCTGCTCTCCAGTGAAGAGGATCTCCGGGAAGAGAAACCTCAACCGATGG
Organism: uncultured Planctomycetaceae bacterium; assembly: GCA_964646205.1. GTDB lineage: Bacteria > Planctomycetota > Planctomycetia > Planctomycetales > Planctomycetaceae > UBA8437. The sequence continues at coordinate 235,509 of CAZYAZ010000001.1, forward strand.
CGTTCCCGATATTTGGCCGGGGCCGGGCCCTGTACGCCCTGGTCGGCAAGGGAATCAACGACGACACGATCGACGCCGCCGGCAAGGACTTGACCGGCCCCTGCACCTGCACCGTCAAGGAACAAAACCCGGGAATCGACATGCTGATGCCTGTCGCCTGGGACGAACTGGTCGAACGGTTGCCCGAGGCCGACAAGCCACTGCCGCCACTGGTCGGGCTGACCGGGTTCGGAGAGAGTCCCGAGGAAGCCTCTCCGGCAGACACACCCAAAACAGGGGACTCGACTGAAACAACCGCCACTGCTGGCACGTCGACAAACAAGTCCGACGCTGGAACGGATCACCCCCAGGATTCAACCGCCACCGCGGTGTCGGCTTCGACCGATGCCCAGGCGGCCGTGAACACGACTGAAACCAGCCAACCGTCGGCCGGGATCGGCGCGATGACACTCGTCCCAGCGACCCTGATTGTCGGGGTGCTGCTGCTGGGCACATGGTTCGTTGTCGGTCGACGTCGATGAGGCTAACCGCCGCAGGGTGGCCGGTCCGGTCACCACCTCCCTTCCACGGAGGGTTCTTTCGGAGTTGCATTCGATGAAGATCTCGCGACTGATCGTTCAGGAAATCGCTCACCGCTTCCTCAACTTCGTACTGGCCGTCACCGGCGTGTCGATTGCCGTGGCCTGCCTGGTGGCCTCGGTCACGATGATCGATGCCGGCGAGATCCAGTCCGAGCAGTTGGTGGCCCAGCGCCAGCAGGAGGTCAAGGACGCCGGCAAGAAGCTGAACGACGAAATGCGAAAGATCACCAAGGGGCTCGGATTCAACATCGTCGTGCTGGCCGAGGACGAGGATATCGCTGCGTTCCACGCCCAGGGGGCACCGACCCGGACGATGCCCCAGGACTACGTGACGAGGCTCGCCAATTCCGAAATCGTCGTTATCAACCACCTGTTGCCCATCGTCACCCGGAAGGTCGAGTGGACCGAAAAGAAAAAGACGATCGTGCTGACAGGCACACGCGGCGAAGTGCCACAGGCGCACCGCGATCCGAAAAAACCACTGCTGGATCTGGTGCCCAAGGGCAAGGTCGTGCTCGGCTACCAGTTGCACCATCCCGACAAGCTCAAACCAGGCAGCAAGCTGACCATCAATGGCCGGGCACTGGAAGTGGCCAAATGCCACGCCGAACGGGGAACCGTCGACGACGTCACCGCCTGGGTCAATCTCGAGGAAGCCCAGGACATGCTCGGCATGCAGAACCTGGTCAATGCCATCCTGGCACTGGAGTGCAATTGTGCCACGATCGACCGGGTCGCAGAGATCCGGGGTGAAATCGCCAAGGTGCTGCCGGGAACGCAGGTCCTCGAACGCGGACGCAAGGCATTGGCACGTGCCGAGGCCCGCAACAAGGCCAAGAAAACGGCCGACGCAGCTTTGGAATCTGCCGAGGAATCTGGCCGCCAGATCATCGAGAGCCGCAAGGCCCAGGCCAACGTGCTGGTGCCCCTGGCCGTCATTGGCAGCTTCGCCTGGATCGTCCTGCTGGCCGTGGGAAATGCCCGGCAACGACGAGGTGAAATCGGAATCCTGAGAGCCATTGGGCTGGGCAGCCGCCACGTGCTGGTGCTGTTCCTGGGCAAGGCCCTACTGGTGGGCCTGGTCGGTGGCGGCATTGGATACGTCGCCGGATACATGATCGGAACCGGCTACAGTGAACCTGTCCAGGAAAGCCTGTTTGACCTCAACTGGCTGCTGATTGCCCTGTTGATGGCACCAGCTCTCTCGGCCGCCGCCTCGTGGCTGCCAGCGCTGGTCGCCGCAGGCCAGGACCCCGCCGTCGTCCTGCAAGAACAATAACCCAAACCCACCATCCCCATGCTGATCTCGCTTCAAAACATCAACAAGACGTACACCGGTGACGCCGAGAACGTGATCGCCGTCGACGACGTGAGCCTGTCGGTCGATGCAGGCGAGTTCGTCGCCGTCGTGGGACCAAGCGGCTGCGGCAAGACCACTCTATTGCTGGTCGCCGGGGGATTGCTGGGGCCCGACGGGGGCGAGGTGACCATCGACGACATCGACCCCTACTCACTGAGCACCGAACAGCGGGCCCGTTTCCGGGCCGAGCGGATTGGGTTCGTCTTCCAGCAATTTCACCTCGTGCCCTACCTCAACGTGCTCGACAACGTGATGGCTCCGGCACTGGTGACCGGAGATCCCGCGGCCCGCGAGCGTGCCGATTCATTGATCGAACGGTTTGGACTGGGCAAACGGGTGGGCCATCGACCAGGTCAACTGAGCACCGGTGAACGACAACGGGTGGCCCTGGCCCGGGCGCTGTTGAACGAACCCCGGGTGATACTCGCCGACGAACCAACCGGAAACCTTGACGGGGAAAACAGCCAGGAGGTCCTGCAGACGCTCCAGTCGTTCGCCCAGCAAGGTGGTGCCGTTCTGCTGGTGACCCACGATCCCGATGCGGTGGCGTTCGCAGGTCGACAGGTCGCACTCTCCAGTGGACGGATCGCCGAGAACCAGGAGTAGCCCAATGAAAGTTTTTGGCCTGATCTCCCTCGTCCTGCTGGCACAACCGGTTTCGGCTTCCGATTGGCCAATGTGGCGCCACGATGCAGGGCGATCAGCCGCCACGAGTGAGGTTCTCGCCGATTCCCTGCACCGCCAGTGGACCCGACACCTCCCCAGGCTCCAGGGAGCATGGCTCGACCAGGACACGCTCAGGGCCGACGCCGTCTACCAGCCGATAGCCGCCGACGGACTCCTGCTGATCGGATCCTCCCACGACGACAGCCTGGTCGCCTGGGACCTGGCGACGGGAATTCCCCGATGGAAATTCTACGCCGAGGGTCCAATCCGCTACGCACCGGTCGCCTCTGGCGATCGGGTCTACGTTGTCGCTGACGATGGCTGCCTGTATTGCCTGGACCTGGCCACCGGCAAGCAGGTGTTCCGGGTCAGGGCCGCACCCCGCGACCAGCGGGTCCTGGGCAACAGCCGGTTGATCTCGGCCTGGCCGGCACGAGGTGGTCCGGTACTCGCCAACGGGCAGGTCTATTTTGCCGCCAGCATCTGGCCGTTCATGGGCGTCTTTGTCCAGGCCGTCGATGCCAAGACGGGCCAGGTCACCTGGCGAAACGACGGCACCGGATCAATGTACATCAAGCAGCCTCACAACAGCCCCGCATTCGCCGGGCTGGCTCCCCAGGGATACCTCGCAACCGCCGGCGACTCGCTGGTCGTTCCCAACGGCCGCAGTGTTCCCGCACTCCTGAACCGCAAAAGTGGCAAGCTCGAATACTTCCACCTGGCCAAGTACCGACGCAGTGGTGGTGACCAGGTCGCCGCGGCGGACAAAGCCTTCTTCAGCGGTGGAACCGGTTTCGACGTGGCAACGGGACTGCACAGCGAGGATCTCGGCGGAAATCGCTGCCCGGTTTTTGCAGACGGTCTCGCCTTCACCGGGGGCAGTACCGTGAAAGCCTTCGATGTGGCCAATCCCCTGCTGACCACGACCAAGGACAAAAAGGGGGCTGACCAGACCAAGTTCAAGTTCGCTCGGAAATGGTCGGCCGCGATCAAGTGCGACCTGTTCCTGAAAGCCGGCCCCAGGCTTTACGGCAGCCATGGCCGTGACCTGGTCGCCATCGACCTGCCCACGGGCGACACGCCGACCCGGATCGCCTGGGAGCAACCGCTCGAGGGAGCCTCCGCCAAGGGTTCCATTGCCAGCATGATCGTGGCCGACGGCCACATGGTCGTTGTGACGACCGACGGAGCCATTTCGTGTTACGGACCAGATGACGTTGCCGAGCCGGTCGAATTTGCCCTGCCCAGTCCCGAACCACTTGACGCCGGGGATCCCGCGGTGCGGGACGCCGCGAAACTGATCGAGACTGTCGGATCACCGACGGGTGGAATCGCCGTGGTGCTGGGACTGCAGAACGGGAACTTGCTTCGCGGACTGGCCCATCACAAAAACTGGCAGGTGATCGGAATCGACGGCGATGCCGATCGGATCAACAGCATCCGCAAAAGACTGGATGCCGCCGGCGTTTCACGGAGCGTGGTCGCGGTGCACCATGCCAAACCCGGCACCATAGATTTGCCCCCCTACCTGGCACACCTGGTCACCACCGAGAACCTGGCATCCTCGGGCTTCGACGCGATCGGACCGTTCGTCTCGCAGGTCTTCAACGTCCTGCGTCCCTACGGGGGCCGCGCCGTGCTGCCGCTCACCAATCCCGAGCACACCCGCCTGATGAGTGCCGTGACCGACAAGCGATGTCCCGGTCACAGCCTGGCTCGAACCAAGGGCCGGACCGAGTTGATCCGACCCGGTCGCCTGCCCGGCTCGGCCCCGTGGACTCACCAGTACGCCGACGCGGGCAACACCTCGGTCTCCCAGGACGATCTCGTCAAAGCACCGCTGGGCCTGTTGTGGTTCGGTGGCAGTTCGAACAAGAGCGTCCTGCCGCGACACGGACACGGACCCACTCAACAGGTCGTCGGTGGTCGGCTGTTCATCGAGGGACCCGACATGTTGCGGGCCGTTGATGTCTACACCGGCAGGGTGCTCTGGGAAGTCTCGTTGCCCCAGGTCGGACAGGCGTTCAACTTCACCGGACACCAGCCGGGAGCCAACGCCACCGGCAGCAACTACGTCAGTGTCCAGGACGCCGTCTATGTCGCCTACCAGTCTCGCTGCATCAAGCTGGACCCGGCCACCGGCGAGATCGTCGGCGAGTTTCCCCTGCCGGCACTGGGTGGCGGGACCAAGCCCAAGTGGGGCCACATTGCCGTGTCCGGCGACCTGCTGATCGCCGGTGCCGAGCCGCTTGTCTATGAAAAGAAACGCGTGGGTGGTTACACGCACGACGGCACCACCAGCCGACACCTGGTCGTGATGAATCGACACACCGGCGAGGTGCTCTGGACCCGCGAGGCTCGCTTCGCATTCCGCCACAACGCGATCGTCGCCGGGAACGGCCTGCTGTTTGCCATAGACCGTTTGCCCGACACCATCGTGGCGTTGATGCTCCGTCGTGGTCGCAAGCCAACCGGAAAGCCGCGGCTGGTGGCCTATGACGCCAAAACCGGCAAGGAGGCCTGGAGTACAACCGATGGGGTTTTTGGCACCTGGCTGGGATACTCCCGACAACACAAGTTGCTGTTGCAGTGCGGCCGCCCCGCCCGCGACATGCTCAAGGATGAACCGGCCGACCGGATGATCGTCTACCGCGGAAAAGATGGCGTGATTCGCTGGGACAAGAAGCTGAAATACGGTGGCCCCTGCCTGCTGCGGGGCGACACGATCATGACACAGGGCGCGGCGGTGTCGCTTTTGACAGGCGAACAAGTCACCCGAACCAACCCCCTGACCGGGCTGACTCAACCCTGGGGCTACACCCGCAACTACGGCTGCAACTCGGCGGTGGCCAGCCGTCACCTGATGACGTTCCGATCCGCCGCGGCTGGCTATTTTGACCTGGCCCGTGATGGCGGCACCGGGAACCTGGGTGGATTCCGTTCCAGTTGCACGTCGAACCTGATCTGTGCCGACGGAGTGCTCAACGCACCGGACTACACGCGGACCTGCAGTTGCTCGTACCAGAACCAGGCCTCCCTGGCGCTGGTGCATGATCCGCGAGTCGAGATGTGGACATTCAACAAGCTGGACGTCGGCAAGACACCGTTGAAACGACTGGGGCTGAACCTCGGTGCCCCCGGTGATCGACCCGGTGACGGGGGCACGCTGTGGCTCGAGTACCCGGTGGTCGGCGGCCCATCGCCAAAGATCCAGGTGACAGCAACACCAAAAAACATCGAGTGGTATTGTGGACATTCCGAACGGATCAAGACCGGACCCGATGGCGGACCTGCCTGGATCGGAGCCTCCGGAGCACGTGGCATCCGGACTCTTGAAATCGCCCTGCCCGGACAGGCAACCTACCGGGTCCGGTTGCACTTCGCCGAACCCGAAATGGTCAAACCGGGCGCGAGGCGCTTCACGGTTTCCGTGGGGGGAAAGGTTGTCCATCGTGACATGGACCTGGCCGCAACCGTCGGAACGGGCACAACCGCAGTCGTCGAGATCCCCGACGTGGCCGTCAACGGGACACTGCGAATCGAGTTGACTCCTGCCGATGGCTCACTGCCGGCAGTCCTCTCGGGTGTTGAGGTCCAGGCGAACCGCTAAGCAAATCGTGGGGCGCCCGTTTTCCTCGTGTTGCCGCCAGGCAGATCAACCACCAGAGACCGCAACACGTTGGTCAATCTGCCAATGCATTGACTATGCTGCACAGCGTGATTTCCCCGACTTGAGACGCCACCGATGCAACGCCCAGTTTCTCCACTCCATCAGCACAGGGGTGCCATCAGCAAGCACGCGTTGTTGGCCGTTGTCGGTCTCGCCGTGTTGATCGGCCTGGGACTGATGCTGTCCGGAATGGGGCGGCAGCAACTCGCTGGCCCCGCAAGTGTCGACGGCCAGCCACAAGCCTCGCTGACGTTCTTTTGTGCGGCGGGCATTCGCCAACCGGTCGAAGCCGTCGCCAAAGCGTATCTCGAGGAATACGGAGTCCGTATCAACCTTGATTACGGTGGTTCCAACACGTTGTTGAGCCGTATCGAAACGGCACGAACCGGCGACCTGTATCTCGCCGCCGACGAGAGCTACATCAAGACGGCTCGCGAGAAGGGACTCGTCGCCGAGTCGATTCCGCTGGCCCGGATGAAACCGGTGATCGCCGTGGCCGAGGGAAATCCCAAAAACATCAAGACCATCGAGGACCTGCTGCGGAAGGACGTCCGCACCGTCCTGGGCAACCCGGACCAGGCGGCCGTCGGCAAGAGAACCCGCAAGCTCCTGAAGGCATCCGGCCACTGGACAAGACTTGAATCGCTGGTCCGCGAGACCGGGACCTTCCAGCCGACGGTGCCGGAAGTGGCCAACACCGTCAAGATCGGCGGAGCCGATGCCGCGATCATATGGAACACGACCACCAAGATTGTCGATGGGATCGATGCCGTCGAGGTCCCGGAACTGGACCGGGGAGAGGTCCTGGTCACGGTGGGGATTCTCAAGACCGCCTCCTCAGCGACCGAGGCACTGAAATTCGCCCGGTACCTGGCAGCCAAGGACCGGGGTCTCCGCAAGTTCAAGGAATTCGGATTCAATCCTGTCCAGGGGGACAACTGGGCCGAGGTGCCCGAGTTGACTTTCTTTTGCGGATCGGTCAACCGACGTGCCGTCGAGCAGGCGATCAAGAAGTTCCAGGTCCGCGAGGGGGTCCAGGTCAACACGGTCTACAACGGTTGTGGAATCCTGACGGCCCAGATGAAAACGATCAGCGAAAAGAAATTGACCGGATTCCCCGACACCTACATGGCCTGCGACAAGTACTACATGGAGGTCGTCGACGGGTTGTTCCAGGATGCCGTCGAAATCTCCGACACCGAGGTCGTGATCGCGGTCCCCAAGGGGAATCCCAAGGGAATCCAGAAACTGGCGGACCTGACACAGCCTGGGCTGCGGGTCGCCGTCGGCCAACCCGACCAGTGCACCATTGGCATTTTGACCCGACAGGTGCTCGAGGCCGAGAAGATTCATGACGAGGTGATGAAAAACGTGGTCACCCGGACGGCGACTTCCGCGTTGCTGATCGCCCCGGTCACCACCGGAGCCGCCGATGCCTCGCTGGCCTACCTGACCGACACGAAGTCCGAAAGCGAAAAAGTGGACGTGGTGAGAATACCATCAGAAGCGGCCAAGGCGATCCAGCCGCTGGGAATCGCCAAGGCCAGCCGCAACAAGCAACTCGCCCACCGCCTGATGCAGGCCATCACGCGGTCACGTTCGAGCTTCGAAGAGGCCGGCTTTCACTGGCGGCTTGACGACGATGCGCCCGGCTCCTGAATGACCTCGGGTGAGTCAATTTTTCACTTTCCAGTTTCTTCCCTGTGAAGCCCATGACCACCGGAACCGCCTCGCGGCCGAACAAGGCGTCCCCGGCTCACCGTCCCCCATCGGACAAGCCGTTTCTGATCGGCCTGGTGGTCATCTCGAGCGTTTACATCATCCTGCTGTTCGGGTTGCTGATCGGTGACGTGGCCTACATGGCCACAGGTGACCTGGCCGACTCGGTCGAATTGCCGGATGCACTCGAGTGGTCACGGCCCGCGTTGAGGCCCCTGCTCTCGATGCTGGCAACACTCGACAAGCCCGAGATACGTTACTCGGTCCAGCTGACCATGATCAGTTGCCTGTTCTCGGCCGTGCTCTCACTGTTCGTGGCCGTCCCCACGGCCTACCTGCTCAGTCGCCACGAGTTCCCCGGCAAGAACCTGCTGGATGCCGTCCTGGACATCCCCATCGTGCTGCCCCCCCTGGTGGTCGGCCTGAGCCTGCTGATCCTCTTCCAGTTCGCTCCCGACCTCACGATCGGTGGAGAAATCTACAGCATCCGCAACGCGATCGTCTTCCAGGTGCCGGCCGTTGTACTGGCCCAGTTCATGGTCGCCGCAGCATTCGCGGTGAGGGTGATGAGAGCGACGTTCGACCAGGTCGATCCGCGTCCCGAACAGGTCGCGCTGACACTCGGCTGCAACCAGGCGCAGGCCTTCTGGAGAGTCGTGCTGCCACAGTGCGGAAATGGAATGCTCACCGCCGGCACACTGTCCTGGGCCCGATCGCTCGGAGAATTCGGCCCGCTGCTGATCTTTGCGGGAGCCACCCGGATGAAGACCGAGGTGCTCTCGACCACCGTGTTCCTGGAACTGAGCATCGGCAACCTCGAGGGAGCCGTCGCCGTCTCACTGCTGATGGTCGCTTGTGCCGTGATCGTACTGATGGTCGCCAGAATCTGGGGCTCCCGTGGGTTGTCGTTGTGAGCCCGAGTCGAGACGATCGGGGAAAGAGGAGTTCATCACCATGCAGGTCACCGTAGAATACGCCGCCCAGATCAAGCGGGTCGCCGGTGTCGCCCAGGACGTGATCCAGTTGGATGCCCCGTGCCCGGTGGCCGAAATCGCTCGGCTGGCGGCCGCCAACCACGGTGACAGCCTGGTCGAGATGCTCTTCGACGAAAACGGACAACCCCGACCCTCGATCCTGGTCTTCAAGGGAGAGGACCAGGTCCGCTGGGATGACACCACGACCCGGGTCGAAGATGGTGAGACCATCACACTGCTCTCTCCGGTTTCCGGCGGTTAGCCCCACAACTCCAGGCTCCAATGGCACAGCTCACCGACCACGAAAAAGCCGTCTACGAATGGCAGATCTGGGTACCCGGATTCGGTGAATCCGGGCAGGAGGCACTCAAGGACGCATCTGTTCTCGTCTCACGGGTTGGCGGCCTGGGCAGCGTCGTCGCTTACGAACTCGCCGCTGCCGGAGTTGGCCGCCTGGTGCTGGCCCATGCCGGTGACATCAAGCCCAGTGACCTGAACCGACAGCTACTGATGACTCACGAGGGCCTGGGCACTCCACGAGTCGAGTCGGCCAGCCGACGACTCAAAGAACTCAACCCTCGACTCGAAATCGTGGCGGTTCCCGAAAACCTCTCCGAACACAATGCCAAACAACTCGTCGGCGATGTGGATCTTGTCGTCGACTGCGCGCCGCTGTTCCCCGAACGGTTTGCCATGAATCGTCAATGCGTCGAACAGGGCAAGCCCCTGGTCGACTGTGCAATGTACGATTGCGAGTTTCAGATCACCACGATCCTGCCCGGACAGACACCGTGCCTGTCGTGCCTGTACCCCGAGGATCCCCCGGCATGGCGTCGGGAGTTTCCAGTTTTTGGAGCCGTCTCGGGAACTGTGGCTTGCCTTGGAGCCATGGAAGCCATCAAGGTATTGGGAGGCTTTGGGGAGCCGTTGGCCGGCCAACTCCTGACCTGCGACCTCCGCGACATGACATTCCGCCGTCGACGACTCCTGCGACGCGAGAATTGCCCCGTCTGCGGAACGACACCCGAGTCCCTCTCGCCATGAACTCGCCTGACACCGCTCGAGCCGACCTCGTCATCCAGGTCACCGACCTCCGCAAGACCTATCGTGACGGGCTGTTCCGCAAGCGGAAAATCGAGGCCCTCAAGGGTGTGTCGCTGGAAGTGGGATCCGGCCAGATCTTCGGACTGCTCGGTCCCAACGGAGCCGGCAAAACAACGCTCATCAAGGTGCTGCTGGGGATCGTCCACAAGACCTCCGGTGAAGCCATGTTGCTGGGCCAGCCGGCCGGCCACAAGTCCGGTCGACGACGGGTCGGTTACCTGCCCGAGGGTCACCGGATCCCAAGGCACCTGACGGGAAATACGGCACTGGAATACTACGGCAGCCTCAGCGGTCTCTCGGTGGCCGAAACAAGGCGTCGACGAGGCGATCTGCTGAAAACGGTCGGCCTGTCCGACTGGGGCCGCACCAATGTCACCAAGTACTCCAAGGGCATGCTGCAACGGCTCGGCCTGGCCCAGGCGATGTTGCACGAACCTGACGTGCTGGTGCTGGATGAACCCACCGACGGGGTCGATCCCGTCGGTCGGTCGGAAATCCGCGATGTGCTCAACACGCTCAAGAGCCAGGGCAAGACCATCTTCCTCAACAGCCACCTGCTGCAGGAAATCGAACTGGTCTGTGACCAGGTCGCGATCCTGTTCGAGGGAGAAGTGCTGAAGGTGGGGCCGGTCACGGAATTGACCAACCTGGCCGGTGACACCGACACACTCGAGGCGACGCTCGAACTGGAGGGAGATGCCGAGACAGTCACCGGGATGGTCCCCGAGCATGCCACGTCCTGTGATCGCATCGGGGACAACCGGTTTCGCGTGACCATTCCGTCGGCTGGCCAGGAGGACATCGATGGCCTGATCGACACGGTCCGAGAGCATGGTCTCAGCATCATCTCGGTCAATCGCGAGAAGCTGACACTGGAAGAAGCCTTTCTGAGGCTGGTGCGTGGTGCGGCGGGAGGTGACTCATGAGAGCCTACCTGGCCGTGATCAAGGACTCCTTCCGCGAGGCTTTCGCGTCGAAGATTCTCTGGGTGTTGATCATCATGATCGCCGGCTTCCTGGTCTTGCTGGCCGGGTTCTCTGTCAAACCGGCGATGAGAACCGGTATCGACAGCGGCGATGTTGTCGACATGGAGTCGCTGGCCGTTCGGCTGCGGGATGTCGAAGCCGACAGCCCGGCCGGGCGGATCCGGGGCCGTTTCCCCGACGAGTTGCAGGACAAGCTGAAAGCGTTTCGCCCGGACACCGCCGACCGGCGAACCAAGTCCGAACTGTACGGCGGTCTTCGCCGTCAGTTGGCCGAACAGATCCGTGAACCGTCTTTTGCGACCGAGACCCGGGTACCCGACGAATCGCTTTCCGAGGAGGCGAAAACCCTGGTCGGCCAGGAAGCCGCACTCGAGGAATCCCGGCAACTGCGACTCAACCGGCTGGTCCTCGAGGCCGCTCTGCCCGACGACGTCCACGCCAGTCCCAGTGAAGTGGTCAACGTGACCTACATCGGCTTCGTCCTGTTCGAGGACATCACGCTCAGCCAGGACGAATTGGAAAAGGGAATCAACGGGCTGCTTCAGGTCTTCATCTTCCTGTTCGTCTCGGTGATCGGGACTCTGATCGCGATCGTGGTCACGGCACCAATCGTGCCCCGGATGTTCGAGGCCGGAGCGATCGACCTGTTGCTCTCCAAGCCCGTTTCCCGATCCATCCTGTTCCTCTCGAAGTTCTTCGGTGGCTGCGCCTTCACGCTGGTCAACGCGGCATTCCTGATCCTGGGAATGTGGGTCATTCTCGGGCTGCGACTGGGCGTCTGGAGCAACGGGTTGCTGTTGAGCATCCCGATCTACCTGTTCCTGTTCGTGCTGTACTACTCGATCTCGGCGGCCACCGGGGTCGTCTACCGCGGCCCGATCATTTCCGTGGTGATGGTCGTGATCTTCTGGTTCCTGTGTTTCGTGGTCGGGACCGCCAAGGATTGGATCGAGGGTGCCGAAATCCGACCCTCGACCGTCTACACGATCATCCCGGCCGGCGAGGACATACTGGCCGTCAACACGCTGGGCCGTGTCCACGCCTGGTCGGAATCAACGGCGACCTGGGAGATGGTTTTCACCCAGAACCAACAACAGCGGCAGATGCCGGCATTCGTGGAAGTGTCCATGCGGATGCAGGCTGGTTTCCCGTTTGTCGGCACCAGGTACGACAAGAAAACCCAACGGCTGGTCACGCTGACCAAGAGCATTCCCTTCCCGTTGCCGGGCAACGGAACGTCCAAGCTGTTCGTTGGACGTGGCGAAGACGATTGGGCCCGCCGCGGTGGAACCCGTGCATCGGCCAGCCCACGTGCCCTGTTGCTCTCCCCGGAAAGCGAGATCCTGGCGGTGGGACCTCCGGGACTCCAGGTCTTCACCGGTGACCCCGAAAAGACCGAATCCTCGCGGAAATGGATGGGTCTCGATTTCACGATGGGCAAGGGGGCCGGTCGTTTTGTCGACGTGACCCCAGCCGATCTGCCCCGATGGGAAAATCCCTTCGACGCCACCATGGACACAACCACCGGGAACATCATCATCTTCAGTGCCGGCAAGATTGTCCTGGTCACACCCAAAACCACCGACGGCAAGACAACCTACGTGGCGGGCCCGACACGGGACCTCGACACCGACAAGGCGGCACTGCTGGCGGTCGCCGGGAACCGGCTGTTGGTTGCGCTCGCAGATGGCGACTACCGACTGCTGAACGCCGCGACCCTGGAACCAACCGGCACCACGAGTCCCCGTGGCCCGGAAAAACCTCGCCAGGCCATCGGATCACCCGACGGCCGATTCCTCGCCGTCGTGTCTCACAAGTCAGAAGCCTGGCTGCTGGACGTCGCGACCGGACAACCGGTATCCAACGGAGTCCTCTCGGGTGACGTCCACGCCCTGGCATTCAACGATGACGGCCACCTGCTGGTGGGCGACATCTACATGAGGGTCACCGGGTACTCGGTGCCGGATTTCCAACGGCTGTCCCGCCACGACCCATCGCTCTCAACACTCCAGGCCGTTTACCGCTACGGCGTACTGCCCGTCTACACGATCTTCCCCAAGCCCGGGGAACTCAACGCGGTGATCGCCAGGCTGTTCGAGGAGGAAGACACGGTCACCATCGGTGGCAATGCCAACGACCTGCGGGCTGACCAGTTCGAAATCGACATCAAGACACCACTGATCAGCAACGCCGCCTTCCTGCTGGTCGTCCTCGTCCTGACATGCTTCTATGTGGCCCGCAAGGACTTCTGATCCGACGGGGTCCCGGCCACCCACGAGAATCAGGTCGCCGGGGCGACAACACCCTCGACCGGTGTCGCTTCCGGTTCGACCAGGCGGATCGGTCGACCAACGTTCGACACATTCTGCCTCTGGGTGTCCACGCCCAGGGCCCCGCAGACGGTTGCCAACAAGTCCGCCGTGGAGATCGGACGATCAACCACCGCGGTGCCCGCGGCATTGGTTCGGCCCACGGCCTGTCCACCCCGCACTCCACCTCCGGCCAGGACCGTCGTCCAGGCGTTGGGGAAATGGTCGCGACCCTGGTTGGAATTGATCACCGGAGTCCGACCGAATTCTCCCATCCAGACCACCAGTGTCGACTCCAGCAATCCACGCAGTTGCAGATCCTCCAGCAACGTGCCCCATCCAGAATCGAGAATGGAGCTGAGACTCTTGACGGTGTCGAAGTTGTTCTGGTGAGTGTCCCAGCCGAGTTGCGACTGGCCATCGACACCATTGAGTGACACCTCGACAAACGGCACGCCACGTTCCACCAGCCTTCGGGCCAACAGGCAACCCTGGCCGAACCGGTTGCGACCGTAGGCATCCCGGAGCCCGGCCGGTTCGTCATCAAGATCAAAAGCGGTCACCGACTCGGATCGCATCATCCGCACCGCCTGCCGGTACGCGCTGCGATGACTGGCCACCGGCACATTGGGACGCTCGGCCCCGAACCCCGCTTCGAGTTGATCGAGCAATCCCAGCCGGGCATCAGCCCGGGCCATGTTGATCCCCCTGGGTTGCCGCAGGTTCTGGACCTGCAAGGCCCGCGAGGCATCGACCCGTCCCGCCTCGGGCAGCGGATTGCCATCACCGACGACCAGCGGAGCGTACTCGGGACCGAGAAACCCCGGGCCGAAGGCGGCGGGGCTGAGAAACCGGAAGGGAGCCACACTGACAAAACCCGGCAACGGTGAGGCACCGTCGGAAAGTTCCTTGCTGAGAAATGATCCGAGCGTGGGGAAGTGAATCGGCCCCTGGGGCAGGTACCCGGTTCGCATTTTGAACGTCGCCCGCTGGTGATCACCTTCCTTGGTCGCCATCGACCGCAAAACCGCGAGGTGCTCGGCCTGCAACGCCAGCCGCGGCAGATGCTGAGAAAACTGCAGACCAGGTACCGTGGTCAATAACGGACGAAACGGACCGCCGTTGGCGTGTGCGGGCTTCATGTCAAAGGTGTCGGTCTGAGACGGTCCGCCCGACATCCACAACAGGACACAACTGCGACGACGAGTGCGGGCGGCGGCCGACGCCACCCGGCCAAACCAGCCAGACGCCGGTGGACTGATCAGGCCGGCGGCCGACAGGGCCAGCCACTGGCGACGAGACATCTGCAAAACACCTGGCATGAGCCGTCTCGAGGACCTAGTGGTTCAACAAAAACTCGCTGGAATTCAACAACGCCCAGAAGATATCGCCGAGGGCCTGCCGTGGGTCCCCCGTCACTCCTCCACCGTCAACGTAACCCGCCAGCCGCTTCAACTCCTCCACACGTGGCCGACGACCCAGCGTGACCAGGTACAACGCTTCGATCCGATCACCGGTCGTCAAACCGGGTATCCCCACCACCGCGGCGAGGGTGCGACTGCGGTCCAGGCTCGTTGCATCCGCCGTGAAGTCGCTGTTCATCAATGCCAGTGCTTGCAGGATCGTGGTCCGCTTCTGAGTCGGCCGGCTCGATTCGTCACGAAACAATTCGAGAACCCGGTTCCGTGAAGTCTCCGGTTGACCGGGAACAACCGGTTGGCGATCAGATGCCGGGGGCACGTGGCCAACCGCCTGGGCCAGACTGTCGTAGATCTGTTCAGGTGACAGGCCCTTGACGGCCATCCGCGAGAACAATCGGAGATTCGACTGGGACGGATGGGTCAGGCGACTGGTCCGCTGGTAGGCATTGGTGGCGACGATCGCTCGCAGAATGAATCGCACGTCGAATCCGTGAACCACGAACTCGGTCGCCAGCAGTTCGAGCACTTTCGAGTGGCTGGGCGGATTGTCCGCGGTGAAGTCGTCCGGAGGATCGACAAGGCCGATCCCAAACTGGTGAGCCCACAGGCGGTTGACCGCGGCCCGGGCGAAGTACGGGTTCCGATCGCTGATCATCCAGTCAGCCAGCAACCGCCGGGTGCCCCCGGCCCGGGCCGGCCGGGGTTTTGCACCATCCAGATGGACCGGTCCGACACTCCGACCGGTCCCGGGAATCTCCAGCTCACGTCGTTCGGACACCTCGCGAATCGCCGCCAGGAATCCACCCTGGCCCTGGCGTTCCATTCCAGCGAAGAACGCCGCAAAGCTCCAGAACTCGTCCTGCTTCCACTTGTCGAATGGGTGGTCGTGACACTGGGCACATTCAATTCGAATACCCAGGAAGGTCCGGGCCATGCTGGCCGCCAGGTTCTCCGGCTTGATCTGCTTGGCCTGGTAAAAGGCCAACGGCGAGGGACGGCTGTCCGGTCGAGGCGGTTCACCGGCAACTCCCGCGGGTGTCAGCGACACGGTCACGATCTCGCGTACCATCGCCGAGTAACTGATGTCCTCGGACAGCTTCTGTCTCAGCCACGCCTCGAATCCCGGTACCAACACCCGGGTCTGGGGATCAGACTGCGTCTCGGGCAACAGTGCTTTCCGCCAGACATTCGAGAAGTGCACGACGTACAGAGAACCGCCCAGCAGTTCGTCGACAACCCGACGACGCTTGTTCGGAGCGGCCTCGGCCAAAAACTGGCGGACCCGGCTGGCAGGTGGGATCCGGCCACCGAGATCGAGATACACCCGCCGCAGAAACTCGGCATCCCCGGCCACCGGTGCCGCGGTCACCTGCTCGGCCAACAGTCGTTTCTCGATCAACCGGTCGACCCGTGCCGCCAGGTCGTCGATGTCGTCAGCACGGGCCGTTGACACCTGCACCAACAAGACCAGTGACCAAAGGAGATAACATCGCGACATGATGGAGGCCGGCCTGAAAAGCGTCCCGGGTTCTTCGAGCCTACCAGTGCCCGCCGCGGACTGCCAAGGTGAACGATCGGGTCGCTACAACGATGCGGCCGTGGCTTGTAAGGCCTCGACAGCCCCCGCCCCGGTTTTCAACTCGTCGTAATCCGGCGGCGCGTAGGTGGCCACCACATCGAAGTGGCGGCCGGCGATCGCCATCCCGATCAGGTCTTCAGCCGAGAGTGTCATACGGCCGGCCCGGCGGGTCAGGTCAAATCGAACGTCATTCACTCCGGAATAACTCCGGTAGACCACCTCGGTGCAGACCAGCCGGTCGGCCCGTGTGAAATCGAAGTCAAAGTCGTACGACTTGCCAGTGTGGAACATGCCGCGGGCCATGGCCGGATAGATCTCCTCGAGTTCCAGTTGTGGTCTCAACACGGTGATCGCATCGCTGGCAAAAGGGGAATTCAACGACCGCACGCGCACCCCATCCTTCATCGCCTCGTGGACCCGGCACGGCTCATCGGAATCACAGGCGAGCAAGTTGTCCCAGTGAGGCCGAACATGCTCGTGGTCCCCGAATCCCGCGGCGGACAATTCATCGCAGCTACCCAGGTACAAGGCGGCATGCGGCCAATAGCCGGGCAGGAAGTAATTCGTCAGTGCATGCTCCTTGCGGACAACCAAGACGTCACCCGGCCGCAACAACTCGCGAACCTGGCCCCGGATCTCCTCGGGCAGGCCGGGCACGTGATCGTGAACCGTGTACAAACCGGAAACGGCACTGGAGACCGACTTCTGCAGACCGTAAAGAGCCCGGTGAAGCAGGTCCTCTTTGACCAGGTCCACCAACTGGCGAGCCTGAACACGAGCACTGAGCACCGCGAACGCGGACAGGGACATCTCGTTGGAATTCTGGTGACTCTCGATTAGCGGAGGCAGGAATTCCAGCGACGTTCCTTCGACCAGCGCCGTCAACGAATCGCGGTTCTGTTCAAAATACTTCGCGGCGTGATAGAGGTGCCAGGTGTGAACCGGATTGATCAAGGACTGTTGAACGGTGTCGTACACGTCGGCCGGGATGCCAAAATTCGGAGCCGGCTCGTTGAGTTTTTCTCGGACAACCGGTCGCTCGTCAAATTGGCTGTAGAGAAAACGGGCGGCGTCGACCAGTACCAGCGCCCCCGCATAGCCAACCAGGAAATGCGAGTCGACCTGCCTGTCGTCCTTCATCTCCAGGACAACTTCCAGTAACGCGTTGCGACTTTGCCAATACGAGACCAGAAGGTGGCGGACCTCCTCATCCTCGCTGGGAGCGAAGTAGCCTTGATCGCTCGACAACGCGGCCTGGGCAAGCGACCCGGCAACCTGTTTGAGCCGGTCGAACTGCTCGGTCACCGCCAGGACCGTTGCAGCACCGGACACCGCCCGACCACTGATGACTCCGTCTCGCATCGTTCATCCGAATGACTTTCGGTTCACGTCACCACCATGCTACCACAGCCGACGGTAGCCGTGACTGGCATCGACTCCTGTTTGTCGAGCAATTCGGGTTCGAACCACGCCAGGCCCTGTGTTGCATAGTCCGGACCAAACTGGAACGACTGCTTGATCGCCAGGTCAACATCCAGGGGATTGCGCGTTCCACCCGGCCGCAATCCCGCCCGGCGGACATAAGGACCCCGGGCCGGCGGGAACGGGTAATCGCTGCCATGCAGCAAACGACTCCGCAACGACTCTGGCTCCAGGGCCAATCTCCCCAGGGCCCGCCACCGTGGCCAGGTCGCCAGGATCGATGTGTCCCCGTACAGGTTCGGGTAGCGGTGCATCATCTCCACAAACCCCGGGTAGTAATCCTCGGGATCCAGCGGGGTGCAGGTCCCGCAGTGCGCCGCGATCACACGCAGGCCGTGGTCCAGCGGTCGAACCAGGCGACGAGGATCAGTGAATTTCTGCGAGATGACCCGGCACGAATGTTCGTAACCGGTGTGAAACATCAGGATCACGTCGAGCTCGGCAGCCAGCCGATAGAACGGTTCGAAGTCGGGCAGAGATGGATCGACCCCCTGGATCGCCGTGTGGACCTTGATCAACCGCGAACCCGCCGCCGCACAGCGTTCGAGTTCCTCCAACGCATCGCGACGCATCGGGTTGATCGAACATCCTGCCAGGATCTTCTCGTTCCGGTCAGCCAATTCGAGAACGTAATCGTTGGAGACAAAAACGTGTGTCCGTTGTGTGTCGAGTTCCCCATCGTCCCGGTACACCGCGTCCTGGGCCAACACGACAGCTCGAGACAGCTTTGACTCGTCCAGTTGCCGCACCAGGCGGTTCCGGATCTGGTCGCTGCGGGTCTCACCCAGTTCACGGTCGAGCCGTGTGACACGAACAATCAACCGGGTCAGCCAACGGCGACGGGTTTCTTCGGAAAGGAATCCTTCTCGGGGATTCTCGCCCCAGCAAAACACGTGAGTGTGGATATCAAGCACGAGAATGGCCTCCTGGTTCGCGACCGGATTTCAACAAGTCCCAACAAGTGACAGGCGAGGGACCGCCAGGAATATCACGCGCGAACAACATCCAAAATCGATTCGATTTCGGGACGGTCCACCGGAATCCGAGTCACGTGGTGCAGTCTCAAGGTTCCCGACGGGTCAATCAGCACGTCGCCACCCAGTTGGAACACGTCGCCGGCCGGGGATTTCACGGCACGGCCCTTGAGCATGAGCTTCAGATATCCCCACCAGGACTGTGGTCCCAGTACCGCCCACAGGCTGCCACGGTGCATCGCGTAGGCGTTGTAGAGTTCCCGATCGGGATCGACCAGAAACGGCCAGGGCCAACCAGATTGCCGGACATACTCATCAACAACCTCACCGGACTGAAATGTCACCGCCATCACGTCCAGGGGCAACTCGTGGATCTGCTCGGTGGCCTGTTGCAACTGCAACAGGTGTTCGCGGCACGGCAGTCACGTCAGGTGCCGGTGAAAAACCAGCAACAACCAGCGTCCGGCGCGGTCTTCCAGACGGACGTCGTTTCCATTGTGGTCGCGAGGTGTGAACATGGTGCTGGGCCAAAACCGCGGTGGATTACCAGAGAACCACGAAGACGAAGTACGAGAGCACCAGCAGGGCCACAATGGCCCAGAGGCCCGGCTGCTTCCAGGCTGGTAGCACGACTGCCGGGTCATCAAATGGATGAACCGGCAGGTCGACCAGTTCCCGCCGAGTCTCCTCCAGCCAACCGGCCGGTCGATCCCCACCAGGCTGGTCGGGATGATCCATCACAGCCGGTTCGCGTGACCAGACCACCAGCCCCTGCAATTGAACACGGCTGGCAGGTCCCCGGATGAGGGTTGTCAGCAACATCACCACAGCCGTCGCCCCAATACTCCAGAAAAACCCATACCACTTATTGATCCACCACAGCGGAAATTCCCCGTTGGACTGCAAGCAGATGAACCGGGTCAGCCCGACACCACAACCGGCAATCAACCCGAACAGACCACTGGACCGGTGCGCCGGGGTGAAGATGCCCGCCAGGTAGACGGCCATCAGCGGCATCACGGTGATCCCGATCATCTCGAGATAAAACGTGACCATGCCCATTTTCAGGAACGGAATGAAGACGAACGAGATGGCGATCACGACCACGGTGGTGATCCGGGACACCCAGAGATAGTGCCGATCATCGGCATCGCGAACCAGGAAACGGGCGTAGAGATCCCTGGTGAAGACGGCCGCCAGGGCCGAGCCGATCGAGTCAAATGTCGAGATACCCCCGGCCAGCAACCCGGCCACGACGATGCCGGCCAGGACCCCACTGAGGGGCACCAGGTACTCCGCAACCAGCGTCGGGAAGATCATGTCGGGATTCTCGAGGTTGGGATGTGCTCCGCGGCCAAGAATTCCCAGGGTGATGTTGAACCACATGACAACCGAGGTGACCACCGCGGCAACGACGGCGGCCATTTTCACATCCCACTCGCTGCGAGCCGCCAGCATCCTCATCGACTGGCTGTGGTTGACGATGCAATAGGCTGTCAGGGTGAGGATCCAGCCGACGATGACGACCAGGGGGGGAATGTCGTCCAGCGGCTGCCCCACGTGCGTCATCGCCGCGCGGATCTTGACATCCACATCGGCCTCAACCATCGTCCGTTCCATTCCCACAAACCCGCCAACCGCGTCATAGACCACCCACCACATCACCAGGGCGGCAATCAGCATCACGATCGACTGGATCGAATCGGTCAGCGCCACCGATTTGAGTCCACCGGTGGCCGTGTAAAGGGCCGCCCCGGCCGCGATCGCCACCACCAGGTACCAGGTCGATTCACCCCAGCCGGTCAGCACGGCGAAGGTCAGGTAAAGCGAGTAGGCCACGTTGGCCAGCACGTTGGTCCGGTAGATGATCTGGACGAGAACCGAGATGACCCGTGTGGACGGACCAAAACGGCGTTCAAGATACTCCGAATTGGTGAACATCCCGCTGCGGTACATCGGTAGAAAGACAGCCCAGGCGACCAGAAACCAGCCAATGGTGATCCCCAGGAACCAAACAGAGATGTTGTTCATCCCCATCTGGTAGGCCCCCCCGGCCACCGCCACGTAGTCGCCGCTGTCCACGGCCGTGGCAAACATCGACAGCCCGACCATCCACCACGGCAGACCCCGGGCCGCCAGCATCCAGTCCACCGCCCGATTCGTCTCGCGCGACTTCCAGAGTCCGAATGCGATGATCGCGACGTTGATCCCGACCACCAGTGTCCAACCGACAATTCCCATGCTGGCGAAGCTAGCCGCGAAGCCAACCGGGTGTCAAACCGTCAACCGACAACCGGCCCTCCTGTGATAAACTCCAAGCACCATGTTCCATCGTTCACACCGACTCCTGTTGATCCTCGCCTTGGTCCCAGCAACCGCCCACCACAGTGCGGCGGCCGACCAGCCCACCACGGCCCGTCCGATGTCGCACCTCCGACGCCCCGTGGCCCTGGTGACTCCAGACGGGGGGCACCACTTCCTGGTCGCCAACCGCGACAGCGGAACGATCAGTCGTGTCGACATCACAACCGGGCGGGTGACGACGGAAATCCGCATCGGTGATCGGCTCAGCGATCTCACCCTGACACCCGACGGCCAACACGCGCTGGTCGCCGATGCCGGACGACGTCAACTGATCGTCTGCCGTCTAGAGAACGGTCAACCGGCCCCCGCGTTGCGTATCAATCTCCCGATCGAACCCACCCGGTTGGCGATCGACACCGATGGGCGGCGGGTCGCGGTGAGTTCCAGGTGGTCCCGACGCCTCGTGTTGCTGGATCTGCCTGTCACGCAATCGTCCAGACCTCGCCAGGTGACCCTGCCAATGCAGGGCCGTCACCTGCTCTGGCTTCGGCAACCGGACACCCTGGTGGTGGCCGATGCGTTTGGCGGAAGCCTGGCCATCGTGGATGCGGTCGCCGGGCGTGTGCTGCATGCTCACCACCTGCCAGCCCACAATATCGGCGGCATCGCGATTGACCCCGGCGGTCGTCACCTGGTCGTTTCACACCAGGTGCTCAACTCGGCCGCACGCACCACCGACAACGACGTGCTCTGGGGCCTTTTGATCACCAACAACCTCCGCCGCATCCCGATCCCGGAACTGCTCTCCAAACATCCCCTGGCGGTGCGACGTCACTCGGTCGTCATGCTCGGACAGGCCGGCCACGCCGCGGGTGATCCGGCTGGGCTGGCAATCCGGTCCGACGGGTCATTCGTCGTGGCTCTGTCGGGAGTCAACCAGGTGGGCATCGGACGTCCCGAGAAGTTTGACCTGGCCCGAATTCCGACCGGCGCCAGGCCCACGGCCATCTGGTTGTCCACCGACCAGCGTCGTGCCGTTGTCACCTCGACTCTCGATGATCAACTCGACCTCGTGGACCTCGACAAGGCCACCCCGTTAAAGAGTATCCCGCTGGGTCCTCGACCCGAGTCGACATCCTACGACCGGGGTGAACGCCTGTTTTTCGACGCTGGCTTGTCCCGCGACGGTTGGATGAGTTGTCACAGTTGTCACACCGATGGACACAGCAACGGTCAACTGGTCGACACGCTTGGCGACGGGCACTACGGAAACGCCAAACGGGTTCTCTCGCTATTGGGAACACTCGACACCCGGCCCTGGGCGTGGGATGGCCGGATGGGCACGCTCCGCGACCAGGTCTTCCACTCGGTGTCAACCACCATGCGAGGACCCCGTCCGACCCAGTCGCAGGTCCGGGATCTCGTCGCCTTTCTCGGCGGACTCCAGCAGCCCGCACCCGGCCACGCCACCACAACCCGACAACAACAGCAATCGGTCGACCGCGGCCGGCAGTTGTTCAACTCGCTCGACTGCCAACGCTGCCACACTCCGCCGTTGTACACTTCGCCCGACTCCTACGACGTGGGCCTTGGCCGCTTGAAGACCAATCCCCCCTCGCTGCGAGGCGTCGCCCAGCGACGGCGGCTGTTCCACGACAACCGCGCGAAGTCGATCGACGAGGTGCTGCGACGTTTCCAACA
This sequence comes from uncultured Planctomycetaceae bacterium, assembly GCA_964646205.1. Classification (GTDB taxonomy): domain Bacteria; phylum Planctomycetota; class Planctomycetia; order Planctomycetales; family Planctomycetaceae; genus UBA8437. Next base: position 258,339 of record CAZYAZ010000001.1, read on the forward strand.
CCAGTTGCCGCGGAAGATCTCCGGGGAGGAGCAACGCGACCTGGTGCGATTCCTGCAGAGCCTCTAGGACACCCGTCTACTCGAGCAAATCTCCCACCGCCCGCGCGATCAATGCGTGTCCCGCCTGGGTGAGATGACAGTGGTCCAGGAACAACTCCTGGTCATCACCATCAACCATTCTCTGGAACTCCGCCTCCAGCGATCGGTCAAACAGCTCATCGACCCTCAGCAATCGTGCCCCCGAATCGGTCGCGGCCCGACTGATCGTATCAATCACCTGCGGATTCGACCGGGTCCCCCGGCGATCACGACGGTTGGCTTCAACCAGTGACGCCCGGCCCTGCTCAACCATTCCACGTCCCAGCCAGCTCAATCCCTGCCAGAAATGAGACATCGCGAAGTGATCATCCAGTGCAATCATCTCGGTCGCCGTCTCACCCAACCCCTTCCAGTCCCTGGCCTGGAACTTCCGGTCTGCCACCCGGTTCAACTCGCCCAGACGATCCGAAACCGCAGCGACCCCGGGCCCGTGCACCGAATCACCCGGCGAGACCAGCAGGTTGGGAACCGCCGGCACGATGATCACCACCGCCCCGGCTCGACGGCCGGCCTCGACGATTCCCAGCACGTGTTCACGGAGCAGCGACATCCGCAGCGGCACCATGTCGGGCGACTTGATCAACGGATAGTTTCCGTTCCCAAAGAACTCCGCCGGCAACTCGCTATGCACAGCCGGCGTCGATTTCCCCAGCAAGACCCGCACCCCGTTGACCACGCGGAGTCCACGAGCAAATTCACCGGCCTGTTCCATCCGGGCCACCAGACCCTCGGGATCGTAAAACACATCCTCGAGAAACTCGTTGTGCCCCATGTACACGACCAGCCAGTCCGGCGAGAACCTGGCAGCACGGCGTGCAATCGCCAGGACACGGTGACTGCCATAAGCCGGATACCCTCCGTTGATCACCTCCAACGGTGGTCCGGACGCCGAGTCGGCCAGCAGATCCCCAAACGGTTTCTCGACCCCGAAACCGTAGGTGCATGACCCGCCGAGCGTGAAGAGCCTCCGGGCGCCCTCGAGTTTGGGAGTCCCCAGTTTCTGATCCCACTCGGGAAAGAAACTCGTTCCCAACTCAAAACCAACCGGATTCAGTTGGCGGCTGTTGTCGGGAAACAAACCCACCACACGGAAGACGAGCTCCAGCACCAACAGCAGAACCAAGGGCAGTGAAACCGCCAGCAGCCGGATTCGCCACGTCGCGCGCCGACGCGGCACGGGAACCAGATCGGTGGGCATCTCGGACGGGGTCGCCTGGTTCATGGGCTCGGCCTGTCGTGAGGAGTCTGGCTCCGTGGAAACTCTCCGGCAAGCCGGGGGTTCAAACGACGGAGTTGTTCGGTGGCGCGTTGGTAACCCGTTTCGTTTTCTCTCAGCAATTCGATTCGAGCCAATTGGAACCACGCCATGACAAATCTCTTGTCCCCAGCGACTGCCGCCTCGAGTTGTTCGACCGCTTCATCGTAACGTTCCCGCTCGGCCAGCCCCAACGCCAGGTTGACCCGCGCGCGTGGTAGCCACGGAGCCAGTTCAACCGCAGCCCTGGCAACCCGGAAAGCCTCGTCCGGTCTTCCCTGGTTCTGCAATTCGACGGCCAGGTTGACCCACGCATCGGGAAACCGGGGATCGATGTCGATGGCCTGCCGGTGCCGGCGTTCGGCCAATTCGTGCAACCCGGTCTCACCCAGTTGGTTGCCCAGGCTCGTCAGGGCCAGGGGCGAGCGGGGATTCTTCGCGACCGTGTCTCTCCAGAGGGTGCCCGTGTCGAGAAACACTCCGCAGCGAACGAACGTCATCCCGGCCAGGACCAAGATCAGGATGCTTCCACGACTGGCGTGCCAACGGGTGGTGACCAACCAGGAACCGCAGGCCAAAAGCGGGATGCTGGCCAGGTACTGGAAGTGGTCAGCGACAAACGAAAACTGCATCGGGTAGACATCAATAAAACCCAGGGCCGGTGACAGGGTGCCGGCAAACAGCAACACCGCCGCCAGTGGACCACGCCCCCACCGGGCCCGCTGCCACCACAACATGGTGATGACCATCACGGCACCCAACGGATAAAGCCACTGGACGAAAAGGTTCGAATCGATCGACCACTTCGGGTAAATGAAAACCAGGTCACTCGGCCAGAACAACTTGCCGCCATAGAACCACAGCGCCCGCCCGGCCACCAGCAGGCGGTCGGACACGGAAAGTCCCAGGTCGAGATGCCCGGCCCCGATGTGATTCTGCTCGGTCCAGATCGTCATCAAACCGGCTGGCACCGTTAGCAGTAACATCGGCAGCGCACCGAGCCACTCGCGACGCCCGATCCGACCACCACGCCACCAGCAAATGACCAGCCACGCTGCCGGAACCGTAACGGTGACGGTCTTGGAGAGCAGTGCCCCGGCAAACAGCAGTCCGGACAGCCACCAGCAACGACGACCCGTTCCCGCCTCGGATCGCCACCAGTTCAACCAGGCCCACGTCGACGCCAGGGCAAACAGACCCGAGAGCGTGTTCTTGCGTTCGCTGATCCAAACCACGCTCTCGGCATGTACCGGGTGGACGGCAAATAATGCGGCCGCCAGCCACGCTCCTGGTAACCCCAGACCCGCCAACACCCGCCACAACACGAGCACCGACACGGCATGCAACAGGATGTTGATCGCATGGTACCCCAGTGGATTCTCACCCCAGATGCGATACTCGAGCCAGAAACTGGAATGCGTCAGGGGGTAGTACTGCGGAACACTGCCGGGTTCGAGCCAGATCGCCGCCAATCCGTCTGGACTCACCACCGGCCGACTGTTGACGACATGAGCGTCATCGTCCCAGATGAACCCACAACTGAAACCGGGCAGGTAGGCGATCACCGTCAGCAGCAGCAATCCCGCCACCATCCGCCTGTCGATTCTCAGCGGTTCACCCTGATCGGTCACCGGGAAGTCCTGTTGTCCATTCCTATTGTCCGTTGCGAGCATACGCCATCACACCGGGGCCAACCAATAGTTCTGCCCATGGCGCCACGGGCCACATCTCTCGGCGCAATCACCGGGCTTGCAGTAGACTCACCCGCGTGAACGCCCCGACGACGCCCGAACCTGCCCCACACACATCATTCGGCAAGCGAGTGCTGTTGGCTGCCGTCGTTTTGGCCATCATGCTCCTGGTCGCCGAACTGGTCATCCGGGCCGCGGTCTCCGAAACGGTCCCAATCCGCTTCGCCCAGGACACCTCGGAATTGCGGCAATTGCAGTTGAACCGCTTCAGCGATGTGTTGGCCGCCGACCCGGATCGTTTCTGGCGACTGACTCCTGGCAGCCGCCTGCCGAAATCCACCGATGAGTCCGACGGCCCATTCTTCGGCGTGATCTCCAACAAGTGGGGCTTCCGTGAGAACAGCCAACTCGCCGACACGAAGGCCGACAACGAGACAAGAATCCTCTTCCTGGGCGATTCGTGCACCTTCGGCTACGGGGTCGGCTGGGACGAAACCTACGTGGCCGGCTGTGAGGATCGACTCAACGAGCAATTTCCGGAACGCCGCTTCGAATGCATCAATGCTGGTGTCCCGGGGTACTCGTTGTACCAGGGCTGGAGAGTCCTGGATGTCGAGGGTCCCCGAATCCAGCCGGACCTGGTGATCGCCTGTTTCGGATTCAACGACCGGGCCGAGTGGGACGGGCTGGGAGATCTCGACCATGCCCAACTGGCTCCACCCACGTGGCTGGCTGGAAGTCAACTCGCCGGAAAGCTCTGGCAACTGGGTCACGCTCCGCCGGAACGTTCGACATCCACGCCACGGCCACGCGTGTCCCCGGACGAGTACCGCAGCCTGCTGGCCCGAATTCGAAGGAGAACGCAACAACTGGGCGGCCGGCTGGTCCTGATCTCCTGGTGCGAACGCTTCCAGGTCTCCACCGATCGAAACGAGCGGACTCCCTGGCAATTCGAGTTGTACCAGTTCGCACGGCGACACCAGGTCCCGGTCCTGGACCTGGTCCCGCAATTGCAGGACTGGGCCGACCAGCAAGACCAACCCGAGCTGTTCCTGGACATTGTCCACGTCACTCCCGCCACCCACTCGCGGATCGCCGGTCGGCTGGTCGAGATTCTCACCCCACTGCTCAGGACGGGAGAGTTGTCTCGATGACGACAGACACAACCGTTCCAGGCGGTGCTCCACGCTGGAAACGACGGGTGGCCACCGTCGCCATCAGCCTGGCCGTCGCCGTGGTGATCACCGAGACAGCACTGTGGCTGGGAGATTGGCCCCGCTTTCCCCAACCCCACACCTTTCCTCCCCAATTCATGCTGGTGGGAACACCCGATGCCGAGGGATGGATTCGTCACGTGAACAAGCCGTCGGAGAAAATCCGTTTCCGTTACGCGTCGGACCCTCGAGGCTATTTCGGGCCGGGCCACACCGTGACCCACACCACCAACTCACTTGGTTTTCGTGGAAACGAGTTTCCATTACGGGAGAATCGTGACGGCCAAGTCGAACCCTTCGGCACGCGTCCCGACTCCCTGCGGATCGTGTTCCTGGGCGATTCGGTGACATTTGGTGAGGGCGTGCACGATTCTGACACGTTTGTCGAGCGGGTTGGCCAGCGTCTGGGCACCCGGCTGGGTCGTCCCGTCGAGGTCTACAACTTCGGCGTGGGTGGTCACAACACCTCCGACGCCCTCTGGGTCTGGCAACGTTACGCCCGCCATCTTGACCCTGACCTGGTCATCTACACCTTCGTGCTCAACGATGCTGAACCACGGCTGTTTCGGCTCGACCAGCCATCCGGCCAACCCACTCGCATTCCTCGTTCGTACGAATCCCGGTGGGCAGCATGGACCAGCCAACCGGAAGGCTGGTGGACCGAATCGCGACTGGCTCGCCTGGCATGGAAATTCCAGGCCGGCTGGAAACTGGACCGCAACACACTCGAGTATTATCACGAGTTGAACGCGTCGCATTCGTCTCACTGGCACACGTGTCGCGAACAGCTCGAAGCCCTGCAACAGATCGAGCCAACGCTGGCGGTCGTGGTATTCCCCATGCTGTTCGACCTGGCGACTCACCCATTCCGACCGGTGCATTTCGAGGTCGCCGACGCCTGCTCACAGGCCGAGGTCATCGATCTCTGGGAAACCCTGGCCAGTCGTGCCGGCAACAACACGCCGGGACTGTGGATTCATCCCACCGACACGCATCCCAACGAGATCGCGCACAAGTTTGCCGCCGGGGCGATCACCCGGCGATTGGAAACGCTGCTGCGAGATCCGGAAAAATCCGGCTCAGTCCCCTGAGGTCGTGGGAGTCGGCAGGAACTCCCGGGGCACCTTACAGACCATCGTGTACGCGGGATCGAACATGTTGCCCAGGTCGTAACGCACACACTGGGCCAGCAGCAGGTTGGCACCCAGGGGGTCGAGCCCGTAATCCTGCACCAACCAGCGAAGCATTTCAGTCGTCGCGTTCTGGGTCGCCTCGTCCAGGGGCCGTGCGTTCCCGACGGTGAAGATCTCATCGTCGTTTTCGCCTCGCGGCCAGCCAATCTCATGATCGGGGATCAGGTCGAGTGTCACCCGCACATCCATCGAGATCTCCAGTCCCGATCCGACAATTTCTCCATCACCCTGGATGGCATGCCCGTCGCCCAGGAAGAACAGGGCACCGGGTTCGAACACGGGGAAGTAGACGGTCACCCCCTGCCGGAAACCGCGGTAGTCCATGTTGCCGCCGTGCTCGGCCGAGGTGGCCGTCGAAATCGCCTGGCAACCCTTGGCTGCAACACCGAAGCAACCGATCATCGGGTCCAACGGCAACGTGATGTTGCCCAGCTTCGATTCGGGTGTCGTCAGGGTCGCCGTCCACGCCTCGACATCAACATCCCACTCCGCCATTCCCGCCTCGGGCAACTCGCGGACAAAGTCCGGCCGCACCACGTTGGCCGCCACGCTGGTCCCACAGAAGGCCCAGTTGCGATTGGGCATCACCTTGTCGAGTGTCACGACCAGGGTGTCTCCCGGCTTGGCACCCTCGACAAAAAACGGACCGGTTTGAGGATTTCCCCGGGGGGTGGCCTGCTCACGGTTCTCGTCACCGCCACGTGCATCAACGGTCGTGGTGACAATCGAGTCACCCGGCTCGACAGTCAAAACCGGCTCGTGAGGCCCCAGCGTGGTGAAATAATGGGACGGAATGAAATTGTGTTCCATGAGTGCAGATCTCTATTTCCTGAAGTGACCGATGTCGTCGGGCGAACCACCGCCGCCCCTAGAGCCGACGGAACTTCTGCAGGGTCGGGCAGTCGGCTTCAACCAGCCCCTTGGGGACAGCGGCCGAGGCAATCACCTCCGAGGTGTAGATGTCGCCATTGCCATCCACCCAGATGTCGTGCGGTGCGGCAAAGTCACCCGGTTCGTAGGGATTGGCCCCGCCACCAAAACGCGACAGCAACTCGCCCGAGCGGTTGAAGATGCTGACCCGGCCTCCGGTCTGGTCGAACCGTTGGTCATTGAGTCCGGCATGCCACCCCAGTTCAGCGACGTAGACCACGTCGTTGGAATCGATGAAGACCTCGCAGGGTCGCGCCACGTCGGTCCAGGACTCGATGAACCCGCCGTCCGCATCAAAGAGCTGGATGCGACTGTTTTCTCGATCACAGGCGAACACCGTTCCATCGCTGGACACGTCAATTCCGTGAGGCAGATGGAATTCACCATCTCCATCACCAGGGCTCCCCCAGCTGATCTCGTGTTCTCCCTCGGCCGAGAATCGGTGAATCCGACAATTGCCATATCCGTCCGTGATGAACAGGCGTCCATCCGGGGCCACGGCGAGGTTGGTGGGCAGGTTGAACGGCCCACCCGGTTGGGTGATTGTCAGGTAGTTCATGTCCACCACGCCCGTGTCGCTGCAAACACCGGCTGTCCCCAGGGTCTGCTCGCGCTGACCGTCGGTCGTGTAGCGATGAACCACGTGCCCGTGGTCATCGGTCAGCCAGATCACGTCATCCCCGGTGATCCAGATTCCGTGAGGTCGTTCGAATTGCCCCTCACCCCAGCTTCTCAGAAAGCTGCCATCCGACGAGTAGACGATCACCGGGTGCTCGCTGCGATTGAAAGCGTACAGGTTGCCACTGGAATCGGTGGCGGCTCCAACCACCTCGCCATAGTTCCAGCCCTCGGGCAACTGGTCCCAACCGGGCAACGGTTCATAACGGTAGTCGCCCTGGCCAACCACGGTCGTTCCGCCATCTTGTTCGTTCGACATTCTGTAAATCTCTCCGGAGAATCTATTGTCAGTCGGGAGTGGCCAGGATCCTCGCCGTGGAGTATCCCTGCAGGCCGATCAACACCGATTGCGTGATAGTGGGTACGGCACTATCGTGAAATCATGTCGCGACGGAGACAAGATTGCCAGCACGACTGCTGTCATCGTTTGCGGCATTCAGAGTTCTTCATCCCCGGAGCGGGCTAACCCGCTGGAGCAGCACCAGATGGCCGGTCGTTTTCGTGGACCGCTGATCGTCACCTCCCTGGTCCTGGTCTGTGGTGCGGCACTGGTGCTCTCGTGCGCGGGCCTGATCGAACGTCCTCCCGATCTCTCCGACGCGGACATCCTTCTGGCCCGGGCCAAGAAAGCTCTCGATCGCCGGGATTACCCCGCCGCCGAGAAGCTGGCACGTGACGCGCTGGACCAGGGCACGACGGTCCGCAGCGGAGCATGGATCGTCGCCGGAGAAGCCACCGTACAGCAGGGACGGTACCAGGAGGCCGTGAAATGTTTCCTGGGTGTCATCGAACCGGGCGGAAAGCCCGACGAAATGGCAATCGGCCACGCGCTGGCCGGCGACCTGCTCTCCCGGCAGTTGCACCGACTGTCCGAAGCCGAGGACCATTACCGCAAGGCACTGGAACTGGACCCCAAGAACGACAACGCTCGACGGGGATTGATCACGTTGCTGGCGGCCGAGGGACGCCGCCGCGCGGCTGAAGATGTCCTGATGAGTGTCGTGCGAGACAACAAGCACACCGAACAACACCTGTTCCTGTTGGGCAATTCCGAATGGGTCATCGAATCGCTGGCATTCAAGACCCGCCAGGGCGACACCCGCATCAAGCGAGACCGGTTCCTGGAACTTGCCCGCAAGTCAGTCCCCGATGATCCGACTCCTGACATCGGCCTGGCCAGCCTGGCCAAAATCAAGAACCAATCGGACCGGGCGATCCAACTCCTCGAGGGGGTCCTCGAGAAGCTGCCCGAACAAAACGAGGCCTGGGCGATCCTGGGGCTGCTGCTGGCCGAAACCGGTGACGCATCACGGTTCCTGGACTGGCACGCCCGGGTGCCCAAGACCGCTGACAGGGACGCCCGGACCTGGTTCGCACGGGCGACCTGGGCCAGCCACGTTGGCCAAGACCAGGTGGCCACCCGCTGCCTCTGGGAATGCCTGCGGCGCGACCCCAACCACCTGGCCGCCAACCACCAGTTGGCACAGGCACTGGACCGTCTCGGTCAACCTGTGCAATCCACCCGCTTCCGGCAGCGAGCCCAGCGACTCTCGGAACTGGTGACCCTGCTTCGTGGCCTGTCGGGAAACCCACGATACGGCAACGAGCGAACCGAACAGAGAGTCCGGCAAGTTGTCGAGTTGAACAAGACACTGGGACGAGCGTGGGAGGCGGTGGCCTGGTCGATGTTTGCCCTCCAGAACAACGAGTCACTCCAGTGGCCCCAGGACTACCTGAAAGACCTCAGGCCCTACATCACGAAACGTGACATGCCGCGCACGGTCGAGAAACTCAGTGCCATCTCCTCCATCGACCTCTCGAACCTCCCCGTTCCCAACTGGACCACCGACGCCACCACGCAGAACCCCGCCGGTGGTGTGGCCAAGCCGGGATTCGGACCGATCCGTTTCCGCAACGACGCCGTGGCAACCGGGTTGCAATTCAATTACTACAGCGACCGGGCCGAGGAAATCACGGCGAGCCGTTTGCCCGAGACGATCGGTGGGGGAGCCGGGGTGGTCGACTTTGACGGGGACGGTTGGCCCGACATCTACCTGGCCCAGGGCAGTCATCACCCGATCGACTCGAGCCACCTCACCAACCGGTCGCCGGTGGCGCCACCGAAAACCTCACCGCGGGATCGACTGTTTCGAAATACCGGTGATGGTCATTTCGAGGACATCACTCTCCAGGCCGGGATCGACCAGACCGCCTACGGTCAGGGCGTCTCCATCGGGGACATCAACGGCGACGGGTTTCCCGATGTCCACGTGGCCAACGTCGGTGGCAACCGACTGCTGATCAACAATGGCGACGGCACCTACAGTGACGAGACAGCCAGGGCGGCTGTCGCCGGCAACGAGTGGTCCGTCAGCGGCGTATTGACCGACCTCAACGGGGACGGGCTGCCCGATCTCTATGTCGTCAACTATCTCGCCGGCGTCGACGTGTTCATGCCCTTCTGTCCACCGAATTCGCGCGGCGGCCGCCCCTGTGGCCCCGGAGATTTCGCCGCCGCACAGGACCGGCTGTACGTCAACTCCGGCGATGGCCGGTTCCTCGATGTGACCGAGTCCAGCGGAGTGGCTCACCCGGGAGGGAAAGGACTGGGAGCCATCGCCGCCGATTTCGACGGAAACCAGCGACTCGATCTGTTCATCGCCAATGACACCCGACCCAACTTCCTGTTCCGCAACCAGCCGGCAGATGACAGCAACGGTCTCACGCTGATCAACACCGCCCCGCGTGCCGGAGTGGCATTCAGCGCGGCCGGCGAACCCGAGGGCTGCATGGGGATCGCCGTCGGCGACGTCGACGGTGACGGCACCCTCGACCTGTTCGTCACCAACTACATCGGCCAGTCCAACACCCTCTATTCGTTGAAGCGTTCGCGGGGTTCCGCGGTGGGATCCAGCCTGTTCCTGGACCGCACACGCCAATCCGGGCTCTTCGACGACGGTTTCACGCTTGTCGGGTGGGGGACCGAATTCCTCGACGCCGATCTCGATGGAGACCTCGACCTGATGGTCACCAACGGACACGTCGCCGGGAATGTCCACGAGGGAGAGCAGCTCGAGATGCCACCTCGCTGCTACAGCAACTCGGGCAGCGGCCAATTCACGACGCTGGAGGGCAAACAACTCGGAAAATACTTCCAGGGAAACTACATCGGCCGCGGATTGGCTCGACTGGACTGGAACAACGACGGACGACAGGACGCGGTGATCACGCACCTCGACTCGCCACTGGCCCTGTTGACCAACACCACAACCAGGACCGGACATCACCTGGTTCTCAGGCTCGTGGGCACCCGGTCGTCACGTGATGCCACCGGGGCCACGGTGACCGCCCGGGCCGGGCAACGGACCTGGGTGACCCAGTTGACCGCCGGCGACGGATACCTGGTCAGCAATCAGAGACAACTGGTCATCGGCACCGGTGAAATCACCCGGCTCGACCAGGTCTCGATTCACTGGCCATCGGGCCTCAAGCAGGATCTCGGACCGCTGGAAACCGACCGCACGTTGAAAGTCATCGAGGGTCGTGGAGCTTTGATTGTCGACATGAAACCCTGATCCGCCCGCCACGCAAGTTCTCTATCATGGCCCCCCACTTCTCGAATCCGACCGCGGTGACGCTGGTCGTCGCCATACTGCTGGCATGTGGTTGCGGCGACAAGAACCAACCAGGCCCTCCGGGCAACACCTCTCCGGAAGACCCCGGAGTGGCCACACCTGCACCACCGCGTGCAGAATCGGAATTCCAGAACACCGGCGAGGAGGTGACCTACGTGGGGTCCCGGCAATGTGCCGGTTGCCACACCGAACAGCACGCCACGTGGAAGACCTCATCGCACGCACGATCAATGATCCGGGTGTCCCCGGACGACGAACCGCCCGATGCGACGTTCGAACACAAAAAGAGCGGACGGGCCTACGAGGTGCTGCGGGTTGAATCGAAGCTGAGACACCGCGAATCGTTGATTCTGCGAGACGGCACGAAAGTCCCCCTGTCAGACCACCCGTTGGAATTCTTGGTCGGCTCGGGCCGTTTCTCTCGTACCTACCTCGTTGAACTCGAGGGAACTCTCGTCGAGTCCCCGGTGACCTGGTACGCACAGCGCCAGGCATGGGACATGTCGCCGGGCTACGACTACAGGGTGCACCGGTCGTTTCGTCGACGGGCCACCCACAGTTGCCTGCTGTGTCACGCCGGCCTGGTTGACCCCAGCCCCCCCCGCGGCTTCACGTTTCCGCACAACGAGATCTCCATCGGATGCGAACGCTGCCATGGTCCCGGCTCACGCCACGTCGCCCATCACGCGGCGACGGACCAGGAAACCGGCAACACCAGCCGGGATTCGCCCGACTTCTCGATCGTCAATCCCAGGCGACTGGATCGCCCGCTGGCCGAGGCAATCTGCCAGCAATGCCACCTGCAAGCCGATGTCAAGGTGACGGTTCGAGGGCGAAGGCCGGGTGACTTCCGACCCGGACTGCCTCTGTCCGACGAACGCATCGAGTACCGATTGACAGGTTCGGGTCTGGAAATGACCGTTGTCGGCCACGTCGACCAGTTGAGGGCCAGTCGCTGTTACCAGCAGGACCCACGCCTCTCGTGCGTCACCTGCCACGACTCGCACAATCCTCACCGGCCGAAAACCGCCGCCGCGAGAGACCGGCTGGCACGCACCAAGTGCCTACAGTGCCACCAAGCTGGCGACTGCGGCGAGGCAAAATCCACCCGGATGGCCACGCAGCCCGTGGCCGACTCGTGCGCCGGCTGCCACATGCCACGGGTCGATACCGACATCCCGCACATCGCTTTCCGACACCATCGCATCGCGGTTTTCCCGGCCGAAACAATCAAGGACACGGGCGACACCGAGCCCAACCTGGCAGCCGTGGATCAACTGACGACCATCCAGGACCTGTCGCGATTCTCGCAGGCCGAGCAGGACCGGATGCTGGGCCTGGCCTACTACCGGCTACACTTCCAGAGACCCTGGCAGCACGGAGAGTTCCTGGCCCGGGCCAACAAGTTGCTTGAGACTGCGGCGACCACGATTCGCGGAGATGCGGCCCTGGACGCGGCCCGGGCCGAGATCGCCTGGGAGACCAGGCAGGTCCCCGCTGCCAGTCGATGGGCCGACCGTGTCCTGGACATGAAAAATGTCGAATCGTCGATCCGGGCCATGGCGCTACACGTGAAAGCCCAGGTGCTGATGGAGCGGGGTGATCTCAAACGGGCAATTCCACTCATCCGGGAACTGACCACCATCAGGCGCGATCCGTTGGACTGGGCCCAGTTGGGACACTGCCAGTCCCTGGCCGGGGACACCGCCGGGGCCATTTCCTCTTTCCAACAGGTGTTGGTCATCGCCCCGGGCCAGGGAGCAATCCACAAGGCGCTGGCCCCGCTGTACGAACGCGCCGGCGACTCCGACAAGGCCCGAAAACACCGGGCCGAGGCCCGACGGCTACCTCCCGGTGGGTTCCGGTCCCGGTAATCGAAACGCCCGGGAACGCCCCTCCACCAACACCACCTCGCCGTCCAGCGGCAGCCCTTCAAACACCTGGCGTTTTCCCGACGGCCAGGTCACCTCGACAGACGGCACCACCTGGGATGCCCCCAGGCCCAGCACAAGCACTCGCTGATTGCTCGCCTGGAACCCGTCACCGGCGGTCAACTGTCTCACCACACGACGCGATCCCAACCGGTACATCACCGTCGTCCCAATCGCGTCACGGCTGCCCCGTGTCCCCACCAACCGCACCACCACGTGATGACCGCGTTTGGACGTTCGGTTGATCAGTAACGCAGCGGGCCGATCCACGTGGCTGATGGCAACATCGGGCGCCCCGTCCCGGTTGAAGTCGAGCCGGGCCAGCCCCCGGCCCAGGTACTTGCCCTCAAAAAATGCACCCAGTTTCTCTGCAGCCAACAGGTGAAATCGTCCGGATCCGTCGTTCCAGAACACCTGGGGAGGCATCCGGAACGGTTGGCCCTCCATCTTGTTCGCCTCGATGTGACCGTTGGTGACCACCAGATCCAGTACCCCGTCGAGATCCATGTCGAGGAACTGCGTGCCGAAACCGAGTTGTGGCCGGCTGGGAGTTTCGAGACCGGCCACGCGAGTGCGATCGGCAAAACCACCCCGTTCGTTCTGGCGATACAGGGTGTTGGTTTCGTCGATGAAATTGGTCACGAACAGGTCCAGTCGGCCGTCGCCGTCCACGTCCCCGACAGCAATCCCCATGCAAGCCTCTGCCCGACCCGCATCATTGAGTGCCAGGCCCTGCTCCAGCGCGATTTCCCGCCAGGCCAACGACGAACCGTCCTCCACGGAGGCACGAGGCCGGTACAGGAAATTGGCCCGGGTGTCGTTGGCTATGAACAGGTCCAGTCGACGCGGGGGGGTCGATTCGCCCAACCGTGCGGCCACGACACCCAATCCCGATCCACCCGGACGTTGCAGATCCCAGCCAGACGACACGTCCTGGAAACGACCGTCACCGAGATTGCGGAGTGCACGGTCGGCGGAACCTGAAAAGGTCTGGGGTGTACAAATACCGGCGGTTCCATTGGATTCCGGACACCGGCGGGTGAAGACATCGCTGCCAGCCAGGTAGTTGACTTCGTACAGGTCCGACAGACCGTCGCCATCGAGATCGGCGACCAGGCAACTGGTCGTCCACCGGTTCTTTCCGGGGCCGCCGGGTTCCGTGGCGGTGAACGTTCCATCTCCATTGTTCAACCACAACCGGTTCTCTACCAGGCTGGCGACCAGCATGTCGGGGAACCCGTCCGAATCGACATCCCCGACGGCCAGACCCTGGCTGAACCGATTCTCGGCCAGTCCCGCCTGGACGGTGACATCGATCACGTGGCCGTCGCCGGAGTTGTGAAACAACGTGTCGGAGTGCGCTCCATCACGGCTGGTTGGTGTCTCAGCCCCCTGGGTCCACCACAGGTCCGGCCATCCGTTGCGGTCAAAGTCCACGGCGGCAACTCCACCACCGGTTGTCTGGTACATGAAACGAATGTCCTCGGGACGACTGGCCCCGTTGACGAACCGAAAGTCCAGCCCCACCGATTCTGCTACCTCCTCGAACCGGATTCCCCGGTCCACCACCGCGGCACCCTCGACGTCCCGGTGCTCAAGACGTGACACCAGGGCCTCGTTGAGTTCCGGTTCAGGAAAGGTGGTGAGATCCAGTCGTTGGGCGGGTTCTGACCCGGGCCGAGTGCGTTGGTCGGGCAACCCGGCAAGTGCCTCCTTGAGCCGGGACAGTTTTTCAACGAGTTGACGATTGTTGGGATCGGTGGTGGATTGCAGTGCCGTCCAGGCGTACTCCTCCCACGGCAACGACAACACGCCAGCCTGTCGGGCCACCTCGGCAATGTTCTCGGCCGCGTTGGCCACCTTGGCGGCTTGAACGTAGGCCTCCACTTGCCGGGCCCTCTGCAAGAACTCAGCCGCCTGGTCAGGCTGTCCCAACTGGACCAGAATCCGACCCAGCCGGTAACACGCCTCGGGGCGATTCGGATCCAGCCGGACCGCTTCGAGATAACAGCGGGCTGCCCGCTGGGGCGCATCGATCAATCGAAACATGTCACCCCGGACCACCTGGCCACCCGGATGCTGCTTGACTCCCGTCGAAACAAGTCGTTGTTCCCAGTCCAACAGCCCCCGAAAATCACGCGTCTCGACAAGCAATGCACCCAGTCGAACCACCAACTCAACCAGTTCGCCGTCCAGGGTGATCGCCTCTTGAAGCAACTTCCGTGCCCTGGTCGTGTCGTCGGCCTGGGCCGACAGCCGGGACAGGCCAATCAACGGATGTGGATCGGACGGAGCCGCCGCTCGATAGCGTTCAAGCACCTGGGCATCATCGATCGTCTCCTCGCCCAGGACCAGCAGCAGCAATTCCAGGTGCGAGATATTTCCCAATCGAACCAGGGCCACCCGGTGGGGTTGGGCTTCGTGGGTGCGGTTGGCCAGTCCCAGCATTTGGGCCAATCGACGTCGAGCCAGCAGGCTCCCCGGGTCACGCTGCTCAACAGCAGCAAATCGATCAATGGCATCACCAAGACGGTGCAGCTTGTCAGCATAGAGAACCCCAGACGACGTCTGGGCACTGGAGAATTCCGGAGCCCTGACGGGAACGCGGTCATACCAGGCAGCGGCCTCGTCGAGATCGTCGTTGTGCTCGGCGATGTGAGCCAACAGCATCGCCGCCCCACCCCGGGTCACCGAATCTCCCTCGGACTGGTTGAAAGCCCATTTGGCCAAGTCAACGGCCTGTGCAACTTGACCGTCGGCGAGGAGGACACGGGCCTGTGCGAGGTGGGCCACTGGATTTCGAGCCGGATTGGTCCACAAAACAAAGCCGACCACCCCCACCACAAGCAACAAAACCAACCGCCACCAGCCTCGCCATCGACTACGGCTACCAACAGGCTTTTCCTTTCCAGTGGAGGGCTCAATTGGCTTTGACATTCGCGTCACCTTGTCGACACAATAATGGCCGGTTTGTCTCAAAACGTTCGAGTGGGTTCTCCGCTCGGCCGGCTCTCCTCTAACACAAGAACAACATAACATCGACAGCAACGCTGACGGACAACGTGCAAAAGCACGAGACTGTCAGTGGAATGTCTGTCGTCGCCCTACGCTGACCTCCTCGGATGGAGACAGGGTCCCGAAAATCGGTTGACCACTGCCCCAAGTAATACCTAGTCTTCACGAAGACTTTTCTGTTTTATCAAGTTTATTCTGCGACTTACGGGTCCCTTGGGTGGGGGCACAAGAAAGGACGTCTCCGATGCTTAGACGCCAATCGAGAAAACGTGGATTCACGTTGATCGAATTGCTGGTGGTGATCGCAATCATTGCGATCCTCATCGCGTTACTGCTCCCGGCTGTACAACAAGCTCGTGAAGCCGCCCGCCGTAGCCAGTGCCGTAACAACTTGAAGCAGTTGGGGCTGGCGCTGATGAATTACCACGAGACATTCAACGTGTTCCCGCCGTCGTATATCAACGGTGGTGAAGTTCGCGCCTACGCGTATCTGCCCTACGGGCAGATCAAAAACCACACCGGTTACCTGCTCTTGCTGCCCTACCTCGACCAGGATCCGATGTACAACGCCATCGACTTCCGGTTCGCCACGGGAATGGCTGACTGGCGGAGCCGTGGTGGTGGACAACGGCAACCGGCGATCGAAGGCAAGAGGCTCGAGGTGCTGCGATGCCCCTCGGATGCCAACTTCGATGACCCACACACGTACGGATGGCAGAACATGTACACCATCCACAACGCCAGTCGGGTCAGCTACGGTTTTGTTCACCGGACGCACGAGTACGGTATCTATCGAACCTATGGACGGGACACGGTGTGGTGGAAGTCCGCCTTCGGCAAGAACGGCGCGGCAAAACTTTCGAGTATCAAGGACGGTCCATCCCAGACGATGTTGATGATCGAAACACCGTTCCGGAAGTGGTCGCGTGCGTACGGACCGTACCTGCAGTCCTACACGCATACGCACAACATCCTGCCCAGGCAGTACGGCATCAACTACGACTACCGTGCATCGGGCCGCCCCTATGCCTGGGGTCCGGGCAGTCGTCACGATGGTGGCTGTCACGTTCTGTTCGGCGATGGTCGCGTGACATTCGTCAATGAGACGATGAACAAGGCAACGCTGAACGCGTTGACAACCATCAAGGGACGTGAACCCAATATCGAGACACCCTAGACAACCTGTTGAGTCGGGGTCGCCCGCCTGAACGGAATCAACGATCAGAAACCGGATATGGGTCAAACAGGGCCCGTGTCCGGTTTTTCTTTTTGTGGACTCACCCAACAAAAGACGTCTCCGGATTTCCTCTTTCAACCGCGTTTGGCTTTGACAACCACGTTCCGACAGCGGCACAATATTGAGAGAACGTTCTCACGTAAGGTGGAGGTTCTCTCCACCTTGGTCTCCTCACAACACAAATCCCGGTTTTCAGAAAGGGGAATTGCCGCTCCGGGTTCGGGACAGCCACTGCGCATCATCAGCGCAACATGTGACTAACTACCGAAAGGAAGTGGTTGAGCTGGTCGATTTCCAGATCCTCTTGAAATCAACGAACCGTTTCCGGCAACCAGGAATTTTTGAGCTGTCTGTTGAAGGACTCCATTGTCCAAGTCAATTCGACAAACCTTTCATTCTTCTTATCCCGTGGCAACACGATTATCCGTCGAGATGAGGTTTGGCGTGGAGTGACCCAATTTATTGCCATCCCGTTTTCTTGTTCATTTTTTTGTCGGTAATAGCCGAGGTGTCCTCCAGCGGATGTGCGAGTGCCCAACTGGCACTCGTCGCACTGCCAACAGGCGTAGGATTTTCTGTCTCCGGCCCGAATGGTCCGCGAGGCAATTGAAACGGACTTCGTCTTTCTGATCAGAAACATTTTCGATTTGCTACTTAAAAACAGGACTGTTCCCATGCGAAAACAACGATCGAGAAAACGTGGCTTCACGTTGATCGAGTTGTTGGTGGTGATCGCGATCATCGCCATTCTCATCGCGTTACTGCTCCCGGCTGTGCAACAGGCTCGTGAAGCCGCCCGCCGCAGCCAGTGCCGTAACAACATGAAGCAGCTTGGTCTGGCGCTGATGAACTATCACGAATCATTCGGAGAATTTCCGCCGTCGTACGTCAACGGTGGCGAGGTTCGCGCCTACACGTATCTGCCCTACGGACAGATCAAGAATCACACCGGTTACCTGCTGATGTTGCCCTACCTCGACCAGGATCCGATGTACAACGCCATCGACTTCCGGTTCGCCACGGGAATGGCTGACTGGCGGAGCCGTGGTGGTGGACAACGGCAACCGGCGATCGAAGGCAAGAGGCTCGAGGTGCTGCGATGCCCCTCGGATGCCAACTTCGATGACCCACACACGTACGGATGGCAGAACATGTACACCATCCACAACGCCAGTCGGGTCAGCTACGGTTTTGTTCACCGTCATCACGAGTACGCCATCTACGCGCCCTACAGCATGGACATTGGCTGGAGATGGGAGTACTCCGGCGGTACCTGGACCAAGAAGTACCTGAAAAGTGCTTTTGGCAAGAACGGTGCTGCGAAGTTGAGCGACATGGCAGCCTATGACGGTGCCTCGGGCACGATGTTGATGATCGAGACACCGTTCCGGAAGTGGTCGCGTGCGTACGGACCGTACCTGCAGTCCTACACGCACACGCACAACATCCTGCCGATGCAGTATGGCATCAACTACGACTACCGTGCTTCAGGCCGTCCATACGCCTGGGGACCCGG
>CAZYAZ010000002.1:0-75003 GCA_964646205.1 uncultured Planctomycetaceae bacterium
CGGTGAACCAACCACCCTCTTCACGGCTCCAGGAACTCCACTTCGCCGGTGTCGAGGCGGTAACAGGCAGGAACCACTGACAACTGGCCAGACTCTACGGCCTGTGACAGGATCGGGTCCTGCTGTTCCAGCAAGCCGGCCACTCGCCTGGCGTTGCTGCGGATAGCGTTGTCCAGCGGATCACCATCCAGGTCTTTTGCCTCGTCGACCGCCGGAGAAATCGCTTCCACGATCGACTGGATCTGCCCGGGGCCATCGTATCCCTGCAAGGCCGCGGTGACCGCACCACAATTCTGGTGACCCAGGACAACAATCAACTGCACGCCCAGGTGGGCAACAGCGTATTCCAGGCTGCCGTTGTTTTCCGGGTTCGCCACGTTGCCCGCAACGCGGACAACAAACAGTTCACCAATGCTCGTGTCGAATGCCAGTTCCGGAACCGCTCGCGAATCGGCACAACCAAGTATCGCTGCAAAAGGCTTCTGTCCATCAACCAGCGATTCTCGTGCACTGGCCTCCGTACACGGGTGAATGCTCTCACCCCGGACGTATCTCGCGTTTCCATCCTTCAGTCGTTGCAACGCGTCACCGGCTGGCAGCATCAGATCATCCTCTCGTTCAGTGAACCACTTACTTCGCTCTTGTCACCAGCGAACTCCAACCACTCGCGTGTGACGAGGTCGCGGAAAATATAGATTACTTCGGGACAAAAAGTCTCTGTCTCCTTGGCCCAATTTACGATTTTTTCGGATTGTCGGATCGCCCGACAAAGGATGAGAGCACCGCATCCCAGGCCAATCGTGTCGCCATGTCGACGACCGTTCGTGTGGCCTTCCGGTCGGTGGCCTTGCCCACCTCACCGGTCGTCACCGCATACAGCACGTCTCCGTCGATCAGCGCGTGAAACGGCTGTATGGCCCGGGCCATCGAGGTATGGACCTGGCGAGAGATCTGGCTGAGTTCCCAATCGCCGAGCTTCTGGTTGGTCACGACCACCGTCAGTGTTGTGTTCCCCTCGGGTGTCGCTTCACCAGCACCGGGAACCGGAGCGTTGTACATCAGTCGGCGACCGGTTTTCGGATCAAGATGACCGCGGACAACCTTCCCTGCCCGATCAACAATCGCGCCGACCGGGTTGACCACCGTGAAGACACCAACCCGGATTGGCCCCTGCCGGGCGAATGCGGCTCCCTGTCCGGCCAGTTCTCGCTTCACGGCTGGTTCCAGCCACTTGCCGCAACTGGCCGAGGCACCGGCACCATGGGCACCCCGGGAAAAACGACCCGGGCGTGCCACCTTCAGAGCAGCCCGTCCAAGTTCCCGATCGGGGTACACCGAGGTGGTGCGAGCACCAAAGTCGTAGATGACCGCGCCTGAGACCAGGGCAATGCGTCCCAACCGGGCCGCGTACTCCTTGCGTTTCAGCAAACCGGTCGCAACGCCAGCGACAGACTCCAACCCATAGATCGACCCACCGGTCAGGCAGATCGCATCAACCGGAGCGGCCCCACGCCGCATCGCATCGGTCCAGAACGTGGCTGGTGATCCGCCGCGGATATCCACAACCCCCGTGGCTCTCTTGGGAAAATGAAACACCGTGCATCCGGTTGGCCCATCCGGGTAGACGGCCGAACCAATCAGCACGCCCGGCAGGTCAAATTCCAGCACGTGGTCGCCCGGGGATGTGTCGATCTTTGGTCGAGACCGTTCCTCGTCGGCCTCAACTCCACTCCCGGCAACCAACACCCCGGCACCACCGGTTCCAGCAACCTTTAGTAACTCGCGCCGGGACAGCCCGGGACTTTGCGGAGGCGTGCCTGTCATTCGAGTGCTCCTGTTTTCACATCCACCGTGTTGGGCAGCCGCAGCGTTGGTTCCGAAACGCCCGAATCAGGCCAGCAGTTCGTGGACCACGCGAGCCTCGAACACGGACGTCAGTTTTTCTTCCAGGCCGTTGTGATCGAAGAACAGCCCCTCGTGGTGCATCCCCAACAAGTGCAGCAAGGTGGCATGGAAGTCCGTCACACTGACACGGTTCTCGACCGCCTCGTACCCCAGTTCATCGGTGGCCCCGTACACGCTGCCGGCTTTCACGCCGCCGCCGGCCAGCCACACGGTGAAGCCTCGCGGGTTGTGGTCGCGACCGGCAGTCGACAGGTTCTTCTTGTCGGGCATCTGGGCAATCGGCATTCGGCCGAATTCTCCGCCCCACACGACCAGCGTGTCTTCCAACAGGCCTCGCTGCTTCAAGTCCTTCAGCAACGCGGCGATCGGCTGATCGGTTCGACCGCAGCACTTCTTCAATCCGCCAACGATTCCACTGTGGTTGTCCCAGATCTGGCGCTGGGTGCAGATCTGCACAAATCTCACGCCTCGCTCAACCAGTCTCCGTGCCATCAGGCAACGTCGGGCGTAGTTGTCGGTCGTGTTGTTGCCCACCCCGTAGGCCTCGAGCGTCGGCTTGGTTTCCTGAGACAAATCCAGGGCATCGGTCGCTTCGAGCTGCATCCGGGCGGCCAGGTTGTAACTGGCAATCCGGGCATCCAGTTGCAGGTGGCCGGGTCGACGACGTCGATGGATGCGATCGAGCCGTTTCAGCAAGTCGCGTTCGACCGCCAGGGCTCCCTCGGGTTGAGACACCTCGCGCGAGAGATTCAGCAAGGGCGCTCCCTGCGTTCTCAGGGGCGTTCCCTGGTACACCGGCGGCAGCAACCCGTTGTGCCAATTCTGCGTCCCGTTGACCGGTGGGCTTCCCTCGGCTGCCAACACGACAAACGCCGGCAGGTTCTGGTTCTCGGTCCCGAGCCCGTACACGACCCACGACCCCAGCGACGGCAAACCCTGGATCAATCGCCCCGACTGGTACTTGAAGATCGCCGGCTCGTGGTTGGGGTGCGTGGTGTGCATCGATCTCACCACGGCCAGCTCGTCGGCAACGGTGGCCAGGTGCGGCAGCAGCTCCGAGATTGCCAGGCCGGACTCACCGTGCTGGTGAAATTTCCAAGGGCTGCGAAACAACTTGCCCGCCTGTTCGGGGCCGGTCAGATCGGCGGCCACCTTGTCGAAATATCCCTCGCCGTGTAGCTCGTCCAGTTTTGGCTTCGGGTCCAGCAGGTCCATCTGGCTGGGCCCCCCCTGCATGAACAACTGGATGACGGCCTTGGCCCTGGGAGGACTCGGTGGCGTCTTGGGGGCCACGTCGTACACGTCCAGCTGCTGGGGTTCCACCTCCTGGGCCAGCAACCCCGAACCACCAAACAGATCCTGGGAAAACAGCCAGGCCAGGGCCGTGCCGCCCAGCCCGTCACCGACTCGGTCGAAGAACCGACGCCGGGTGACACGTCCCGCAACATCGGCGGGGCGACTGAGTTGACCAACAGGAAGTGATAACCGAGTCATGTCGGGATGAATCCGGGGTGACGGTGTCAGTCGATATAAAGGAACGCGGCGGAATTGAGCAGGGCGTGGCAGTACGAGGCGAGTGCCCTTTGGTTGGCCGGTGGCCCACTGTTCTTTCGTCCCGCCTTGGCCTCGGTCTCCAGGTGACGGGTCCAATGCTGCAGGAGCTGTCCCAGCGCATCACGGCCAATCTCCAACTCCGCCTTTCGCGGTCGGCGACTGAAGGCAACCAGGTGAGCCCGCTGGATCTGCCGATCGATCTCCGTCCCCGCTTCACGCTCAACTCGCTCGGCAAACGATGTCGCCAATTGGTCGATCGTGGCATTGTTCATCAAAAACAGTGCCTGGGTCGCCACGGTCGACTCGGGACGCTGGATACAGTTGGGCGTCATGCTGGGAAGATCGAAAGTCGAAAGGAATGTCGGAAACTCCTTCCGTCGTTGTCTCAGGTAGACACTCCGTCGCCATCCACCCCGCACCGGCTTGGCGGTCACCAGCCCGTCCTTGCGGACGCTGACCGGATCGGCCGGACCGAACTGGGAATTGTCCAGCCGATCGGCAACCCACAGGGCCGTGTCGCGGACCAGTTCCGCCTCCATCCGCTTCAGAGGCATTCTCGAGTACCACTCGTTCAACGGATCCTTTTGCTGCGACTCGTTCGGTCCGCTGTCGGGATTGGTCGACGAGGAGACCTGGCGATAGGTGGTCGAGAGCATCATCAACCGGTGCATCGCCTTGACACTCCAGCCACCGGCGACAAATTCGCCGGCCAGCCAGTCGAGCAGCTTCGGGTGCGTGGGATCGCTGCCGGTCTGGCCAAAGTTCCCCACCGAAACAACCAGGCCACGACCAAAGTGGTGCTTCCAGATGCGGTTGACCATCACGCGCGAGGTCAACGGGTGATCCGGGTCGACGACCCAGCGGGCCAGGGCCAACCGACGACCAGTCTGGGTGGCACCCTTCCATGGAGGCCGGATGACAAACGGCTTTCCAGGGTCACTGAGCACCGCGGGGACACCGGGTGAAACCGGGCGGCCCGGGTTGTCATGGTCGCCCCGGATCAGGATGTAGGTCGGTGACGGAGTGCCACGGTCCCACAGAGCCTGGATCGCCTGGGCCGGGGGCCTCTGCGATTCCAGCGCCTTGACCTGCTTCAACAACGGATCGGCAAACGCTTTGAACTCCTTGTTGTTCTTCAGCAGGTGGGCGATCAGCTTGTCGCGGCCAAGTTTCTTCTCCTTCTCCGGAAGCGTCTTTTGCAGCCGTTCGGCCTCCACGTTCACCCTGTGCTGCACGTTGTTGATCAGGGCCTGCAAACGGTTGTTCTCGGTCTTGTCCTCGTCAGTGACAATGTTCAGTCGTCTGATGCCGAACTTGTACCGTTTCTCCGTACCTCCAACCGGTTTCAGCCAGTCGTTCTCGTCAAAAGCTCCCTTGAAGATTGCGGCCAGCCGGTAATAGTCCCGTTGCGGGATCGGGTCATACTTGTGGTCGTGACATCTTGCGCACTTGACGGTCAGGCCCAGCACGACGGTGCTGAACACGTCGATCTGGTCGGCAATGACGTCGAGCCGGTCCGAGATGAACGCCACCTCGCGTTCACTGGTGCTGTCGGGTGCCATTCTCATGAAACCGGTCGCCACCAGGTTCTCGTAAATCTCCTGGCTGATCCTCTTGGCATTCTCGTAATCGACCAGTTCGTCACCTGCGAGCTGTTCCACCAGGAAGCGATCGTAGGGCCTGTCGCCGTTGAAGGCGCGAATCACATAGTCCCGATACCGCCACGCGTATGGCCTCATGTGGTCGGCCTCGAGCTTCCCGCCGAACGAATCGGCATAGCCGACCGCGTCGAGCCAGTGACGACCCCAGCGTTCGCCGTAGCGGGGTGAAGCGAGCAACCGATCGACCAGGCGAGCGAACGCCCCGGGACGATCATCGTCAAGAAACTGCTGCAATTGCGACGGGGTCGGTGGCAACCCGTGCAGGTCGAAAAATGCCCGCCGCGCCAGCGTGACCGGTTCGGCAGGCGGCGAAAAGTTCAGTCCCGCCTCCTCGAGCCGTTTTGCAACAAACGCATCAATGGGACTGACGTTCGAACTGTCCGGGGCCTGGGGGACCGGGATATGGCCCGGGGCCTGGAAGGCCCAGTAGCTGCGATCGTCATCGCCGACAAGCGGATCATCGGCCGTTGCGGCCGTCTCGGCCGGCAACTCGATCTCGGGCAGGCCCGACTTGATCCACTGTTCGAGCCGGGTGAGGTCACGTGCTTTTATCGGGCGAGTACCGGTATTGAGCAGGTTCGGCTTGGGCGGCATTTCACCCGAGCGAATCTTCCTGAGGATCAGGCTGTCTTCCGGCCTGGCTCTCAAGTGCTGAAGTTCGCGTTTTTGTTTTGCGAGATTTTTGTCGCGGGCACCAAAGTATTCCAGCAGTGTTTGCGTGTCGGCTCGTGTCCGCCCGGCCTCCTCTTGTCCAACGATCGTCAACACACGTTTCAACTGGTCGTTGTCGTTGGCCAACAGCATGACTTCTGGATCGGTGAGAACGCGGCTGTAGATTCGCACCTCATCGATTGATCCCTCGTAAAACGCGGACGACTTGCGACGTCCAATTCGCCATGGTTCGGGGACACTGAAATCCCCTTTCAACGTGTCGAAGAAGATCGTGAGCTTCGTCTCGACTCCATCGATATAGATCTTGACCCCGTTGGCTTTCCTGGAGCCGTCGTACGAGAACAACACGTGGTGCCATTGATCGGTGGAAATCCGGACCGTTTCGGGGGCCACCTTGATCGCGTTGACAGGCCACTTGTCGACCAGGTGAACCTCAACAAGGCCGTGATTGTTGGTGAAGTCGATTCCGCGGAAGTCTTTGTTCTCGTCGATCCTGGTGAGAATCGCACCCGCCTTGTTGGCTGACTTGATCCAGGCCGAACAGGTGAACGGCTGATCACTGCGAAAATTGGCGACCTGGCCGGCGTCCAGGTGTTGGCCGGTGCCGTCGAGCAAGAGAGCGCCGGTTTTGTGCGTTTCGTTCTGCGAATCGTGTCCCGCCGTGGTCCTGAGAGCACCCGGGCCAAAAAACACGGCATCCTTTTTCGAGTGGGTGTTCTTGACGATTTGTGCCGGGGGACCGTCGAGCGGGAAATGGGCGATCAGCCCCAAAGATGCCGGTTCGGGCTTTCCCGAGGGGAACTGTTGTTTCAGACGATTCGCCAATTCCGGAACCTGGCCCAGCAACCGCTTCTTCGCTGCATCGAATCGTGCCTGGGCCGCTTTCAGGGCGGCAGCCTGCTGGGCTGCCGTTCCCGTTTTCACGATCACCGCCGGGCCCGACTTGCCACCCTTCAAGAGCGACTTCCGATCCAGCAGGCTCAACCCCCCCTCCTGGTGCCGACGACCGTGACACACCGTGCAATGCCGCAACAGGATTGCCTGGACATCGTGCTGTGTGACAGCCGGCTTCACCGGTTCTGCAGACCAGGCCAGGCTGGACATTGCCACCACAAGAAGCAGCGTTGCAGGCAGTCGGTTCCAGTTCATCGGTGAACCACAGGTCCAGGATGTGATTGGTTAACAATAGCCACAAATCCTCCACTAACTATTCACTATTCGTGCTCCAACCCCAAGTCTGTTCAACGCCTTGCACCAGCCTCTGCCGGTTGGGACGATGACAGAACGTCTTCTCACACTCCCCGCAAGCGACTCAACCGACCATGAGCACACGTCACCTGCCCTTGCTGACCCTGGCACTGCTGACAACCGTCACGAGTGTTGCTGCCGGAGAACCGGCGGCGGCAACCGATTGGCGACAATTTCGTGGAGGTGCGGCCTCGGGAGTGGGCCACGGATTTCCACTGCCCGGGTCGTGGAACATCGAAACGGGTGACGAGGTCGCCTGGCGAACCCGCATTCCCGGCCTGGGTCACTCGGCCGTTGTCGTCACCGGCAACCGGGTGTTTGTCACCACGGCTGTGAGCGGTCTCGAGGACGCCGGGGTCAAGGTCGGCATCTACGGCAATATCGCCTCGGTCGAGGACACAACATCTCACTCATGGCGACTCTACTGCCTGGACCGCAACACCGGAGCCATCCTCTGGAACCGTTGTCTGCACCAGGGGGTCCCCCGCATCAAGAGACACACCAAGGCCACACACGCCAATTCGACTCCGGTCACCAACGGGCGTCGCATCGTCATTTCACTGGGATCCGAGGGTCTCCACTGCTTCGACCTGGATGGCAAACGGCTCTGGAAACGAGAGCTGGGTCTTCTCGATTCGGGATACTACAAGGTGCCCGCCGCCCAGTGGGGGTTCGGCAGTTCACCGATCCTGTTCGAGAACACGGTGATCATCCAATGCGATGTCCAACAGGGATCCCACCTGGCCGCATTCTCGCTGGACGACGGGCGGCAGTTGTGGGGCATTGGCCGCGACGAGGTGCCAACCTGGAGCACTCCGACACTCTGGCGCCACGGAAAAAAAACCCAGCTGGTTGTCGCCGGTTATCACCACTCCGGTGGCTACGACCCCCGCACCGGCCGCGAACTCTGGAAGTTGACCGGCGGCGGTGACATCCCCGTCTGCACACCGATCATCGCCGATGACCTTGTCATCCTCAGCTCCGCACACGGACCCAGTCGTCCACTGCGAGCCGTGCGATTCTCTGCCACCGGCGACATCACGCCCGGATCGCCCTCCGAGTCGACCGAACACATCGCCTGGTCCCTGCCGCGCGACGGCATCTACATGCAGACACCAATCCTCTACGACGGCTTGCTGTACGCATGCCGGATCAACGGGGTGCTGAGTTGCTACCTGCCAAAAACCGGCGAACGCATCTACCGCGAACGAATCGATGGGGGAGTCGGTTTCACCGCCTCACCGGTCGCCGGTGACGGGAAGCTGTTTTTCCCCAGCGAGGATGGCCAGGTTCATGTCGTGGCGGCCGGAAAAACCTACAAGCACCTGGCGGCCAATCCACTGGGTGAACAGTGCATGGCGACACCGTCACTCTCGGGTGGGCTGCTGATCCTGCGGGGTCAGGGGCACGTCGTCGCCGTCGGCACACCCTGCTGCCAGCCCAACTCGACGACCGCGTCCCGCTGAGTGCCCACGACTCACTGCCAATTTCGGCGTCAAGGAAACAACGATGCTCCGCAATGGATTGGCCGCGCTGGTCGGAGTAATTGCTGCCGTGATCCTGACGATGATCCTGCAACTGGTTGTTCACTCGATCGACCCGCCCTCCAGGGAACTCAACGATGCCATCCGCAAGATCTATGACCAGGATCCGGTGGTGATCGAGGAGGCAAGAGAAATCTTTGCCAGGGAACTCCCAGAGCACCCGTTGCAATTGGTCCTGGTCATTGTCACGCACGCCGCGGGCACATTTTTTGGCTCCTTCACCGCCGTGCGAATCTCGCGTGAGGCGCACATCATCCCGGCCTCGATCGTCGCGGGCCTGATGTTGCTGGGCGGCGTCTCCAACGTGATGCTGATTCCGCATCCGGCGTGGTTCAACGCCATTGACCTGTTGCTGTACATTCCCGCCGCACTGCTCGCCTGGAAGCTTGTCTGCCCCGGACCCTCCCACAACGAGGCTGACCCGGTTCCTCCGGACGACGACCACCCGACAACAACGACGGACGAGTCGTGAACGGCGCGAATGTTGATTCCACTGACGCGCAGTTGACGACCGCACGAGCCCGGCTGGCCAGCTGTCGCGAGGAGATCCAGCGGTTGCGTTCGATGAGGCGACAGCGGGCCTGGACGCGAGGCCGCATGAATGGCGAACTGAAACTGGTGCTTCCGCTGTTGAGATTGCGCGAACAGATTCCAGACGTGTTCTGGCGCACATTTGTGCTGATCATCGGCACCTCGCTGTTCGTTGCGATCGCATACCTGGCAACTCGCCAATCGTCCTCCACGGCAACAGCCGTCACCACCACGGCCGTCGTCGCCGGCTGCCTGTTCACGCTTCTGGTCCTGCTCCCCACCGACAGCTTGCTGGACCGTCGCCGACTGGTTCTCTCGCAGGTTGCCGCCTCGGCCGACTACGAGTACCAGAATGTCTGTTCACAGCTCCAGTTCCTCATTCAGCGACGTGATACCATCCAGTCACAGTTGGCACTTCTCGGACAGCGGCCCTCTCAAGCCAATCCAGGCCACAACCCGCCGGCGAAATCGTTCGAGCAGTTTGTCGATCAAATCGCACCAGCCGAAAACCACGCTTCCCCGGACACCACACAACAGGAGCCCTCGTCGTGAAATTGTCGACTCTTTTCTTGTCCGTGATCACCTGGTTCACGGCGCTGGTTCTGACAGTCCCCCCCGCGGCACTCGCCGACGA
Source organism: uncultured Planctomycetaceae bacterium (assembly GCA_964646205.1). GTDB lineage: Bacteria > Planctomycetota > Planctomycetia > Planctomycetales > Planctomycetaceae > UBA8437. The sequence continues at coordinate 9,750 of CAZYAZ010000002.1, forward strand.
CACCGAGGGTCCCAAGCGGGGCACCCTGCTGATTGCCGGTGGGGGCGGAAAGCACGCGGCGGCGATCTTCCGGAAATTCGTTGATCTGGCCGGGGGCGACGATGCGAAAATCGTGATCGTGCCCACGGCGATTTCCTCGGATCCCAAGTACGACTACCAGAACATGGGGACCGTACGGTTCGCCCGAGACACGCTGAAACTGAAGCACGTCACCGTGTTGCACACGCACGATCGCCTGAAAGCGGACACCCGGGAATTCGTGCAGCCTCTGAAAACAGCCGACGGAGTGTGGTTCAGCGGGGGACGACAATGGCGTTTCGCCGACTCGTACCTGGGAACGCGATCGGAAAAGGAATTTCACCGCGTCCTGAAACGTGGAGGCGTGATCGGTGGTTCTTCGGCCGGAGCATCGATCCAGGCCGATTTCCTGGTCCGCGGTGACTCGAAAACCAACACCATCATGATCGGCGATCACCAGCGTGGACTGGGATTCCTCGAGAACTGTGCCATCGATCAGCACGTGGTCAAGCGGGGTCGCCAGATGGGGCTGGTGCAGGTGCTGACCGATCCGAAAGGCAAGATGCTGAAGCGTTTCGATCGCGAGGATTTGCTGGGAATCGGAATCGACGAGGACACCGCGATCATCGTCCACAAGAACACGTTCGAGGTCTTCGGAAAGCCGGATGCTGCGGTGCTGATCTACGATCCCCGTGGATGGACCAGCGAAACACCGGACGCCCAGAAATTCATCTCGCTGAAACTGGGTGCCCGCTACAACATGAAAAAGCGGCGGGTGCTGGCCCCGACGCGGTGACCGCCGTCCGGCTCAGAACAACTCGGCGATTGGCGCGCCACCGTCCTCGAGCAGGAATCTCGGGCGGCCACGCGGATCGACGTACTGCGAGTCGAGTGGCACTTCCATGTGCTTGTAGATCGACGCCGCGATATCACCGGGGATGATCGGGCGATCTTTCAGATGGCTGCCGTCCTGGACCGTGGAACCGAGCGTCTGGTTGTGATTCAACCCGCCACCGGCCATGCACATGGACATCACCACCGGCCAGTGGTTGCGGCCATCGGTACTGCCCTGGGTGCCCATGTTCGGTGTTCGTCCAAACTCGCCCATCGCGATCACCAACGTGTCATCCAGCAGATCACGCTCTTCAAGATCGGTCACCAGCGTGGTCAACAGGTGATCGAACAAGGGCAACAGGCCGCCGAGCCCCTTCGTGATTCCCCCGTAAACACATCCGGGAATCCCGTGGGTGTCCCACGTCCCCGAGGCGGTGTGGTAACTGAGATCGAGGGTCACGAAACTCGACCCGGCTTCGACCAATCTCCGGGCCAACAAAGCCTGCTGGCACCAGAGGTGCTTGCCATACTTCTTGACCGTCGCCGGATCTTCCTTGGACAGGTCAAACGCGTCGCGAGCACTCCGGCCCAGCAACATGTCGACCGCCTTGGCCCGGTAGGTGTCAACCGCGTCGAGCGACCCTCTCTGGTCAATATCACGACGCAGGCGGTCAAAACGTTTCACGAGTTCCTGGCGATTGCGGACTCGACCCACGCTGACGCCCTCGGGAAACTGGAACAAATCCGCCCCGGACATCCTCCCGGTGTCCACTCCTGCCTGGTCGTATACCGGCAGCTTGCTGGCCTCGTTGGCAATGAACGGATCGTACTGCTTGCCCAACCAGCCACCGATGGCCGTGTGCCAGGGGTGTCTCCGAAACGCGACGTAGGAGGGCATCCCCGGATCGTTGGCACCACGGTGTTTCGAGATGAACGAACCGATGGCCGGATACATCCGGCCATCCTTGTTCCGACGCGGAGCCGAGGCGCGATGGCCGGTCTGGAACGTCATGTTGGGTTCGTGGTCGCTCTTGTGTGCGTCCACGGACCGCATCACCGTGAACTTGTCGAGCATCGCGGCCTGCTTGGGCAGGCGGTCGCAGATGAAGATGCCCGGCTGGGCTGTCTGGATGACGCTGAAGGGACCCCGGTTGTTGAACGGCCGTTCCGGCTTCGGGTCCCAGGTGTCGATGTGACTGGGGCCACCACACATCCACAGCAGGATCACCGACTTGCGGCTCGACATCTGTCGACCCGTCTCCGCCGCATGAGCACGCTCGGCCAGCAACCCGGGCAGGCTCAATCCGGCCAGGCCCGCCATCGACACCTTCATCATGCCACGACGGTCCAGGTGCAACAGACCTTCCCGACGACGTGGATTGAGATTGGTAAAAGCGTGATCGTGAGCGTGCATCGATGACCCCAGAAATGAGTCCTCACATAAACGTCGACTTATTCTAACAGGTTTATCGGCCAAACGACCAAGACGTATCGAGTGTAGAACCGATTGAAACGGGCCTACTTGGCAACAGAGGTTCCCAACAGGTAAACCGCCTGGTCACTCCGCATCAGCAGTTGACCCTGCGACGGCACAGGCGAAGCATTGGTCCGCGTCTTGTCGTCTTCAAACACATTGTGGGCCAATTGCTCGAACTTGGTTCCTGCCGCAATAACAAACGTGCCATTGTGCTGTGAGGTGTAATAGATTTTTCCGTCACCAAGAATTGGCGAAGACCAGATTCGGCCCGGGCGTGGCTCGAGTCGCTTCTGGTAAACGATCTTGCCGGTCGCTGCATCCTGGCAAAACACGGCGCCATTGCTGTCGTGTGCCCAGTACAGGTGACCCTGGTGATAAATCGGCGAGGAGACGTTGGACCCCTTGTTGAGCCGCCAGACGCCATGTGTCTTGGTGACATCTCCGCGACCACCAACCTTGACGGCCAACGACGTGTGCCCACCACCGATGATGAAAGCGACCCCCCGGTTGACCACCACGCTGGGACAAACGTAGCGGTGTACGCCATCAGCGTTCCAGAGTTTCTGACCCGAGGTGGGATCCAGGCCCAACACCCGGCCGGAAATGCTGACCACGAGTTCCGATCCGCCACCGGTCGAGCGAGCAATCACCGGAGTGTTCCACGACGAGGACATCCCGCCGGTCTTCCACACCTGGCGACCGGTCTTCTGATCCAACGCCACCATCGAACCACTCTCGACGCTCGCGTTGACGATCACCAGGCCATTGTGAAGCACCGGCGACGTGCCGGACCCCCATCGATTGATGCCACCACCCACATCAGCATGCCACACCTGCTTGCCATCCAGGTCCAGGCAGAACACCCCGCTCTTGCCCAAAAACAGGAACAACCGCTTGCCGTTGGTCGCCGGGGTACTGGCTGCGTACCCGTGGTAGGCTCCTTCGCCGGCATACTTGTGCTCAGGCAATTTCGGCTCGAACATCCTGGTCCACAACACGTCACCCGACTTGCGGTCCAGGCACAACAGGTGCCGTTGCAACTGTTTCTGATCCCCCTGGCCAGCAGCCAAGCCGTATCCGGTGTAGCAGGTCACGTAAACACGTTCGCCGACAACCAGTGGGCAGGAGGTGCCCGGGCCAGGCGTTTTGGTCTTCCACACCACGTTCTTACCAGCCGCCCAGGAGGTGGGCAGATGGCCCGAGTCGACCCTCGCGTCCCCGTTGGGACCTCGCCAACCGGTCCATTCGGCCGCATTCGCCAGGCCAGCAGGCAGCGTGATCGTGAGCAGCAGGACGAGCAGTCGACCAATCATCGATCAATCCTCATGTGTGTTGTTACTGCCGCCAGACTAACCACGACGGCAGGTCGACTGCAAAGCGGGAAGGCCTCCGCAGACCGGTTTACCGCTCCGAGCATGCCCTGCGGTTTCCTGTTGCTGTAGATTGGCGGTATGCAGTTCTCGGCTTCATTCGTGGTATTGATCCTGCTTGCTGGTGTATTGCCAGCAGCTCCGCCCACGGTGTCTCGCGAGGACGCGGCATTTTTCGAAACCCGCGTGCGACCGGTCCTGGTCCGCCGGTGCTTCGATTGCCATGGCCCCGAAACCGACAACGAAGCCGGACTGAAACTCGATTCGCTGGCGTCGCTGCTGACCGGCGGCCGCTCGGGTCCAGCCATCAAGCTCGGCAATCCCGACAACAGCCTGTTGGTCCTGGCCATCCGGCACGACCCGGCCACTCCCGACATGCCACCCAAGAGCAAATTGCCATTGGCCGAGGTGGCTGACCTGGCCGAGTGGATCAGGCGGGGTGCCCCCTGGCCCGGGCAACGTGCAGTCCGTACCAGGGTCCTCCCGGCAACAGACCCCGATGCCTTTCCTTACGACCAGGCCGCCAGGGATCACTGGGCATTCCTGGCACCGCAACCGGTCAGTCCTCCCGACATCAATCTCACGCGACAGATCCGGTCACCGATTGATCGTTTTCTGCTGGTGCGGCTGGAGGCGGCCGGACTCCGGCCGGCTCCCGAAACCGATCGCCGCAGCCTGATTCGCCGGGCAACATTCGATCTGCACGGCATCCCACCCACCCCCGACCAGGTCAACGCATTTCTTGCCGACAACCGTCCGGGAGCTTTCGCGCGTCTCATCGATCGACTGCTCGCCTCGCCGTATTACGGACAACGTTACGGCCGGTTGTGGCTCGACGTCGTCCGCTACGCAGACAGCAACGGCATGGACGACAACCTGTACTACGCCGACGCCTGGCGATACCGCGACTGGGTCGTCGACCGCTTCAATAACGACTGGCCATTTGATCGGTTCCTGGTCGAACAGATCGCCGGTGACCTGGTCCCGGGCACGGCGGACGAGGCGGCATCCGAGCGTCACGCGCGAGTGATTGCCACCGGTTTCCTGACACTCGGACCGAAGATGCTGGCCGAGGACGATCCCACCAAGCAGCAGATGGACATCGTCGACGACCAGATCGATACGCTCGGCCGATCTGCCCTGGGACTCACGCTTGGCTGTGCTCGGTGTCATGACCACAAGTTCGACCCTGTCCCCACCAGCGACTACTACGCGCTGGCCGGGATCTTCAAGAGCACCCAGGTCATGCTCAGTTTCCGGGTCGATTCCAAGTGGAACGCCCGGGCCCTGGGACCCGCCTCGCTCGAACAGCAGCTCAGCCAGCTCGAAGGCACCATCGACCGGCTCGACCGGATCCTGGTACTTGGCAACCAGCAACAGATGTCCCCGGAACTGCGCAAGTCCTACTCGGACGAACTCGAGGCCGCTCGCACCGCCTACCGTGCGATTCCCAAGGCCATGGCCGTCAACGATGGGACCGGGGCGGATCTCGAGATCTTTCTGCGTGGCAACCACCTGACCCGCGGTCCCCGTGTCCCGAGACGCTTCCCACGGATCGCCGCCGGCTTCAGCCAGCAACCCCTGGCGGGGCCTGGCAGTGGACGACTCGAGTTGGCTCGCTGGGTCGGGTCCGACCGGAACCCCCTGTCGGCTCGCGTGCTGGTCAACCGTATCTGGCAGGCCCACTTCGGGCACGGGCTGGTCCGATCACCCGACAACTTCGGTCATCTCGGCCAGCGCCCAGACAACCAGCCACTCCTGGACTGGTTGTCCTTGCGGTTTGTCGCAGACGGCTGGTCGATCAAGCAATTGCACCGGCGGATCATGAATTCGGATGCTTACCGAATGAGCACGATCGCCGACGCAGAGACCCGGCGGAAGGCCGGCTTGTCCGACCCGGACAACCGGCTGTTGTGGAAAATGAACCGCCGCCGGATGCACGCCGAGGTTCTCCGTGATTCCCTGCTGGCCCTGTCTGGCCAACTCGATGAGACCATGGGTGGACAACCCATCGATGCCCGGGCCTTTGACAACCTTTCGAGCAAACCCCGGTCAACGTTTGGCTTCGATGCACCGCGACGCAGCGTTTATCTGCCGGTACTGCGGAGTGCCATTTACGAGGTTTTCCAGGCATTCGATTTTCCCGATCCGGCTGTCCCCAGTGGCCGCCGTGACGAGACCACCGTGGCCCCACAGGCCCTGTTCTTGATGAATGGTCGACTGGTCACCGAGGCGACCCGGGCCATGGCCGTCGCCCTGCAAACCGAACCAACCGACACCGACCGCCTCGCGCGTGCCTACCACCTGACACTGGGTCGGCCACCACGGCAGGACGAACAGCGAGCGTGGCGAACCTTTCTCGCAGGCTTCGACGAACCGCTGTCAGCCTGGCAGAGTGTCTGTCGGGTGCTGGTGTCATCCAACGAGTTCGTTTACATCCAGTAGATGGCGTATCCACCAATGAGCCACCGACGACAATTCCTGTCAGGCCTGGGAGCCGGATTTGGCTCCCTGGCACTTGCCGGATTGCTGGCCGAGGAGGCCATGGCGGTCGACAGCGGTGACGTACTCACCCCACGTCCATCCAGGGTGGCTCCGCGCGCCAAGCGGGTGATCATGCTGTTCATGTTCGGCGGCCCCAGCCATATAGACAGTTTTGACCCCAAGCCCCGCCTGGTGGCCGAGCACGGCCGTCCACTTCCCTTTGCCAAGCCACGGGTCCTCTCGTTCCCACTCCGCCATGGCAACCTGGTCGGATCGCCCTTTGGTTTTCGTCGTCACGGCGAATCGGGTGCGGCGGTCAGCGAGGTGTTCCCCGAGGTCGCCGGTCACGTCGACGATCTCTGTATCGTCAATTCGATGCACTGCACCAATCCGCGGCACGGTGGAGCCGTGCTCGAATGGCACACCGGCACAGACACCTTTATTCGCCCCAGCCTCGGGTCCTGGCTCGTCTACGGGCTGGGCACCGAGAATCGCAACCTGCCCGGCTATGTGACCATCTGCCAGGCGCTCTCCCAGGGCGGAGCCAACAACTTCAGCTCGGCCTTTTTGCCGGCGGCGTGTGGCGGCACGCCGCTGGGTCGCGATGGGACACCCGCTTCCCAGGCAAAATTCCCGTTCATCAAGCCGGCCGCATCCCGCGACGTGCAGAAACGCGAACTCGAGATGATTCGACGACTCGGGCAGAATCAGCTCGAGTTGACCGGGTCGGACCGCGCCCTGGAGGGTCGAATTGCCTCGTTCGAACTCGCCTTCCGCATGCAGTCGGCGGCCCCCGAGGTGCAGGCGCTGGACACCGAATCCCGGGCCACGCAGGCCCTGTATGGCATCGACAACAAGACGACCGAGGACTTCGGGAGACAATGCCTGCTGGCACGGAGATATTCCGAGCGAGGGGTGCGGTTCGTGCAGTGCAACAGCAACGGCTGGGACCACCACTCCGGGCTCGAATCGTCGATGCAGAGCATGGCCCGTTCAGTCGACAAACCGATCGCCGGATTGTTGACCGACCTCAAGGCCCGTGGCCTCCTCGACGAGACACTGGTGATCTGGGGCGGTGAATTCGGCCGGACACCAACCGCCGAGAACGGAAATGGCCGCGACCACAACCCGCACGGATTCACGATGTGGATGGCTGGAGGTGGTATCCGTCCCGGACTTGTCTACGGGCGCACCGACGAATACGGCTATTACGCTGTTGAAAACAAGGTCCACTTCCACGACCTCCATGCCACGGTCCTGCACCTGATGGGAATCGACCACCAGAAACTGACTTTCCGCTACAGTGGACGCGACTTCCGGCTGACCGACGTCCACGGTGAAGTCGTCCCCGACCTGGTGGCCTGAGCCTCAGATTCCACTATCCCAAGAAACCACTACCGAGATCTCTCGCATGAATCGCTTTGCCCTGTTCGCGTTCCTGTTCGCGTTCCTGTTCTCCTTCACGACCCGGGATGTCGCCGGTGCCGATAATGACGTTTTCACGCAAAAGCCCGAGGTGGTAGCCGTCGAGATCAATGGTGCACCAAAAACGCCAAAGAAGCCGGCCACCGCCAAGACGTCCTCGAAAAAACTGAACCTCCAGTCCGGTCCCAAGGCCGGTTGGATCTGGGGCAAAAAGCGGGCCGGAGCCAACGACCGCTTCTACTTCCGGAGAACCTTCAAAGCGACGACCGAGACGACGGCAGCCAGGATCATCGCCAGTTGTGACAACCACCTGGTGCTGTGGATCAATGGCAAGCGGTTGCTGGCCAGTGATGACTGGAACGCACCGGTCACCGCCGACATCCAGCAGCACCTGCTACCGGGTGAGAATCTCATCGAGGTCGAGGGCCGCAATGCCGGGGGCCCGGCCGGGTTGGCCGTGAAACTGGTCTTCCGCGACACGGCGGGAAAGACAACAACAATCGTCAGCGACAAGACGTGGCAGGTCGCCACCACGCGCGACTCCAAGACCACATCCGCCGCCACGGTCCTGGGCACCATGGGAGTTGGCCCGTGGGGCAACGTCTTCGCCGGTGGCCGTCGCACGGCCACCAAGCGAGGCCTGTTCCAGGTGCAACCGGGTTTCCAGATCGAACGTCTCTACACGGTTCCCAAGCCCACCCAGGGGTCCTGGGTCTGCCTGGTCAGCGATGGCCAGGGACGACTGCTGGCCAGCGACCAGGGCGGTCGTGGCATCTACCGGATCACTCCTCCAAAGATTGGCAGTGGCGAACCCACCCGTGTGGAAAAACTGAACCTGCCGATCAGCAGCGCCCAGGGCATGCTGGTCGCCTTCGGACATCTGTACTTCTCGGTCAACGGTGGTCCAGGCAGCGGGTTCTACCGGGCCGTCGACACCAACAAGGACGGTGAATGGAACAAGATCGAGAAACTCAAGTCACTGGCCGGTGGTGGAGAGCATGGGCCTCACGCCCTGAGACTCTCGCCGGATGGCAAGTCGATCTACCTGATCGCTGGCAACCACACCAACCCGCCCGGTGGGCTGAGCGCCAACCACCTGCCATCCAACTGGTCGGAGGACCTGTTGTTGCCACGGCAGTGGGACGCCCGAGGCCACGCTCGTGGCCGCATGGCACCCGGCGGCTGGATCGCCCGGACCGACCCGGACGGCAAAACCTGGAGCATCATCAGTGCCGGCTACCGCAATGCCTACGATATGGACTTCGACGCCGAGGGCGAACTGTTCGCCTACGACGCCGACATGGAATGGGACATGGGGTCACCGTGGTATCGTCCCACGCGGTTGTGCCATGCGGTCAGCGGCAGCGAATTCGGTTGGCGAAGTGGCACCGGCAAGTGGCCGACCTGGTACGCCGACAGCCTGCCCCAGGTGGTCGACATCGGACCCGGTTCACCGGTCGGCGTCAATTTCGGCACGGGCGCCAGGTTCCCGGAAAAATACCAACGAGCTGTCTACCTCTGTGACTGGACGTTCGGCACGATGTACGCGGTACACCTGCAACCGCGGGGCGCCAGTTACGTCGGAATCCGTGAAGAATTCGTGGCCCGCGCTCCGTTGCCGTTGACCGACGTGGCCATCGGCGACGATGGGGCCATGTACTTCACTATCGGTGGTCGTGGGGCACAGTCGGAATTGTTCCGGGTCACCTACACCGGCAAGGACTCGACCGCACCAGCCCGGCCGGGTTCGGACAAGTTCGCGGGTCTCCGCAAGCTGCGACGGTCACTGGAGGCCTTCCATGGCCAACAGGATCCGGCCGCGGTCCAGGCCGCGCTGACACACCTCGGCCACGCCGATCGCCACATCCGCTATGCCGCCCGGATTGCACTGGAAGCACAGCCGGTGGCTTCCTGGCAGGATGACGTCCTCGATCAGGACAATCCCACCGCGTTGCTGACTGGTGTCATCGCACTGGCCCGCCAGGCAGAGAAGTCCCTGCAGCCTCGCCTGTTGAAGTCGCTGGCTCAACTGGACTGGGCCAGTTTGAAAACCGACAACCGCCTCGCCTTGCTTCGTGCCTATTCGTTGACCTTCATCCGCATGGGTGCTCCCGGCCAGGCAACCGCAACTGCGGTCCTCGCCCAGCTCGACAAGGCTTTCCCCGCCGGAGACATCCGCCTCGATCGTGACCTGTCCCAGCTGCTGGCCTATGTCAATTCGCCAACGGTGATCGACAAGACCCTGGCACTGATGAAAAAGCCGTCCCCGAAGGTGGGAAATGACCTTGCCAAGCTGCTGTCGCGCAACAGCGGCTACGGGGGCACCATCGCCCGCATGCTCTCCAATCACCCCGAGCTGCAAAAGATTCACTACGCATTCGTCCTGAGGACAATGCGATACGGGTGGACGCTCGACCAGCGACGCGAGTACTTCAAGTGGCTGGGCGACGCCGGCGGACGCAGTGGAGGAGCCAGCTACACGGGATTCCTGAACAACATCCGCAAGGAAGCCCTGGTCAATGTTTCCGAAGCCGAAAAAAAATCACTGGCCGCAACAGTGGCGCCTCCCGCCGTGAAACTAACCACGCTGCCCAAGCCCAGGGGGCCGGGACAGGAGTGGACCGTCGACCAGGTGGTCCAGGCCACCCGTGGTGGCCTCTCGGGACGCAACTTTGCCAACGGCCAACGCACCTACCAGGCTGCTCGTTGTGGAGCTTGCCACCGGTTCGATGGAGCCGGCGGAGCCACCGGCCCCGATCTCAGTAACGTCGCCGGACGTTTCAGTGTGAAGGATCTGGCCGAATCGCTGATCGTGCCCAGCAAGGTGGTTTCCGATCAGTACCGGGCCAGCGTGGTCCTGACGACTGCCGGCAAGGTGGTCACCGGTCGCATCGTCAACGACAACAAGGGCACGTTGACCGTGCTGACCGACGCATTCGATGCATCAAAGATCACGACGGTGCCGGCAGCCAATGTCGAGGAAACACGGCCCTCGAAGACATCGTTGATGCCCGAAAAACTGCTGCATCCCCTCGGCAAGGACGAACTGCTGGACCTGATGGCCTACCTGTTGTCGCGAGGCAACCCGGGAGACCTGATGTTCGCCAGGTAGATCCGGGTCAACCAGACCTAGAACACCCGTGTCACCAGCACGACGACCGAAATCGCGATGAAGAACACGCTGCAAAAGACCAACCCGACCTGCATCAGCCGGTTGGGCCGCATCTCGCGCGGGAGCAGCGTGCGGTTGACGTAAAGCGTGTGCATCGCAGCACAACCCAGTGCGACGTTCTGCAGCACGGCGCCAATGATGGCAATCTGCAACGGGTCAAAAAAGGCCAGTGCAAACAGGCCCCACACGCCATACAGCGACAGGATGCCGTAGTAGATCAGTCGAACCTGCCCGCCCTCGAGTCGTCGGGCCTGGGGGCTAATGGTCCAGATCACGTCGGTCCATCGCCGCGAAATCTGTTCACCGGTGAACACGGCGTTGGGTGCCAAGACCAGGAAGCTGACCATCAGCATGAAGGTCCAGACCAGGGCACGGTAATCCGGCAGGTGATCGGCGAGTCCCACCGCGGTCATCGCGGCCGCTCGGTTCCCCTCGACCGGCACGTTGCGGATGAACTCCAACGACATCATGCACGGCAGCGCCATTCCCAGCAGACAACAACCCAACCAGACACCGGCCTGGTCCCGCACGATATGACGGATCCAGCCCTTCCAGTGTCGCCGGGATGTGTCATCGACCTCGAAGACCATGCCGACGTGCGAGAGTTCGACCTCGTGCCCTCCGATCGCGCTGGGAATCGCACCCACGTGGTGTCCCATCCCCCAGCCCTTGTCTCGCGAGTAATTGGACGCCAGCGTGTTGGAGAGGCCACCGGCGCCGGCAATCGCCGCAAACGCAACAATGATCGCCCAGTTCAAATCGGGCAGCTTGCCATGTTGTCCGATGTAAGCAACCAGCCCCACGCGCCTCATTCCCTGTAACGCCACCAGTTCATCGGCCCACTCGCGAACATCTCCGGGCATCTTGTCGGCGGCGGCGAACGTCTGGCTGGACCCGTCATCGGCAACCAGCGTGTACGACTCGGCCAACCAGGCCGATTCGGACCGGCTCTTCTTCAAGGGATCACGGACAGACCCGCGAACCAGCAACCGCCTCTTGCCGTCCAGGTCCTCGACCCGAAACCGCCCCTCCCGCGCCTCGCTCCGCACCAGGGCCTCGAGCTTGTCTCGCACTGTCCGAACCTCCTCGTCCAGCGCCGTTTCCTCGGGGTTGACCTTCGATCCATCAACCAACAGCTCAATGAAATCTGGCGTGTTCTTGCCAATGGTTCCACGGAGCGTGAACGTGTGGCCATCCTGTAGCCGGTTGACCGAGAAATGACGCCCCGCGATCACCGATTCGGCCCGGTCGGGCACCTGGCCAAATCGGCCGAACCCGGTCACCACCTCGATCATGTTGTCCCAGCTGACCTGAAACACGGCGATCACCGCCACGACCAACAGCACGACAACAACCTTGAAGGTCATCATCTTTTCAATCACCCGGTAGATCGTTCCACCAAAGATCAGCGGCAGAAAAGCCAGCAGAAAGATCACGTACCCCAACACCTTGACCCACTCCGACTCGGTCATCGTGATTCCGAGCAGCGTGTAATCCAGGTCGGTCGGCAAATGGCCAAAAACCGCGGCGGCCAAGGGCACTGCAGCATTGGCCGCCATGAACGGCCAGATGTTGCAGATTTCCAGTACCAGGTAAATCGGCAACCAGAACCGCGGTCCCGGCGTGGTGCGGAAATAGCCCACCACGATCGGTTCGCCACAGTACAACGCGTACCGCATCACCTCGATGTTGAAGAAGACCTGGCCAAGAATTGAGAGCGTGGCCAGCCACAGCAACGTGCCACCGTACTGGGCACTGACAGCCGGCCCGAAGAGCCATTCGCCGGCCCCGATCGCCACACCCGCCATCAAGATTCCCGGACCGATCAACGTCGGTAGCTTTTTCCAGTTCATCACCGGCGGTGCCGGCAGGTTGCCGACATCCCACGGCTCGAGTGCACCGCCGGGTTTCTTGCCTGGCTCCACGGTCGACTCCGACAGCTGTTGATGGTCGGGCTCGGTCATGATTCCTCAAAGACTACCGCCAGAAGCAGCAGAACTGCCATCCGGAACAAAAGAAACTCCTACAACCTCCGTTTGAGCCGGACCGTGCCAACGCGGCGGCCATCGATGTCGATCTCGTCACCAGCCCCGTCGGAACAAAACCCGTTCGCCTCGAACTGGATCCTCTTGAGTTCATCCTCGACCGACGTCACCACCAGGGCCTCGCTCGCACCCTCCTTGATGGCCCATGCCAATGCTGCCTCGATCAAGTCTCGCCAGGCCGCTCGCGCCACGCGGTGTACGAAACCATCGACCTGTGCTGTCCACCCGGATTCGCCCTGCGTCACCGCCAGTGGCCTGACACTGCACAACCCCACCAGGCGACGATTCTCGCTCCAGCCGCAAAACCACGCCCCACCACCCACGGCCAATTCGGCGTACCGTGGATACAAACCCATGCAGGAATCCTGCCGTGTGTAGCGCGTCGACAACAACCCGACATTGGCGTCGAGGATCTGCTCGCTGTGAGGCGTCAACAGAAGCGGAATCACGGGAATGCGAGCATGGGCCGTGCCGGGACTGATGGTCACCGGACCGGCAGCACCACGAAACCAGTCGACCAGGAATTCCTCGGGCGAGAGATCCGCCGTGACGTTCGCATACACCGTGCTGCCGGCCAGTCGCCGCCAACCCAACCGGTTGTAGACCCTCGCGGCAGCAGGATTCACCGTTCCCAGGAACAACGCCTCGCCGCCCTCGTCACGGAACAGGTTCCTCGCCTCACGACACAACCGCTCGGCGAGCCCCTGCCGACGACAATCCACCGCCGTGGCCACTCCGCCAACACCGCCCAGTTCCTTCTGCTCAACCGACACCGTCAACTGGCAGGTCGCTGCCAGCCCGACCGCGCCTGCGGTCGCCGGCGACGGGTCCCGCCTCAGGCACCACACCGTGTCACGATTGCGGCCCACCTCGATGCCGTTGCCCAGCACTTCCCGGGTCTCCTCGAACGAGGTCCCAAACGTCTCTTCCCAGAAAGCCGCCAGTTCGTCGGCCAGTCCGGCCGACACCGGTGCCCGTTCAATCTTGATCACCTGTTCGTCGCTCATCCGTTTGCCCCGAGCCGCAGGTACGTGGAGAGCCACTGGTTCATCCGGGCAAAAGCCAGGGGTGGGATCGCATGTCCGCGACGGTGGTTGTACAGCCCCAGCCTGGGACGATTCCCATACAACCGCCAGGCGGGAAGAGCCGCCTCGACCAGTGGCCAGGTGCGGTCACCATCCGACGCCGAGGGGCTCGAGTTCTCTCCGGCAAGGATCAGGAACGGGCGAGGTGCCACCAGGGCCAAAAGCTGGTGATGATTCAATGGGAATCGTTCATCTTCGATCCCCCGGCCGAGGTACCACGGTGCGTTCCAGTTGGTGAAACGGAAACCCATCCCACCCTCGCTGGCCACCGCAGCAGCAATGCGCTCATCGAAGGCCGCCAGGTAGAGAGCCTCTTTGCCGCCAAGAGAATGCCCGGTCGCTCCGATCCGGCCCGAGTCGACTCCCGGCAACTCCACCAGGATGTCGACAGCCCGCTGGGCGTCATAAAGCATCTTGTGCATGCCCAGCGTTCGAGGATGCCGTCGCTTGAACCGGTCAACCGCCTCGGAATACTTCGAAACATTCTGCCACAGGTAATTCCGCGGACAGATCACCACGAATCCTCGTTCGGCCAGCTGCAACCCGATCTGCTGCATCGGCGGCCCCTTGACTCCGGCAATCTGCTCGATCGTATCCCGGGTCGTCTGGTGCATGGCCACAATTCCGGGCCGGGGTCGATTCGAATCTGACAACGGTGTCAGCAGGTAGCCCTCGACCGGCTGACCCGCCTCCGCCTCGTATCGAATCAACTGCCGCCGCACGGTCGGGAGCATGTCTTCTCGCAGGACCTCAAACCCCGCCGAAATCGGCCGCTCGGGCATCTCGCCCAGGAACTCCACCCAGGCAGCTCTCAGCTGCTGGCGGTGACGGGTCCAGTCACGGCGTGTCACAACGGGCGTCGAATTGGCCCGGTGAAAAACATCCGCGAGCTTCCTCAGCTTTCCACGTGGTACGATTTTTGGGGCCCGGGTGACCTCATCCAGCCAGGGCACATCGACTGCCACCAACTTTGAACTCATATCACTTCCCTTCTCCGATGAGACACGCCATCCGTCGCCAACTATAATCTGATGTGCGAACCCCGGATGCCACCACGTAGCGATCGAAATGTCGAGTACACCCTCAACTCCCAGCAACTCGATCACCGGCCATTTCCTGATAGCCGGCAAGCAGTTGCGTGACCCGAGCTTCCACCGCGCGGTCGTGTTGATGGTCGAACACAACGAGTCGGGTTCGATGGGCCTGGTCGTCAACCGGCCATCAAACGTGTCGGTTGCTCGCGCACTCTCGGACCATTTTGACCTGGCCGAGTCAGATCACCTGGTCTACGTCGGCGGGCCAGTTGAACCGTCGGCCCTGTTCGTCTTGCACAGCGCCGGGGAGTTCGAGGAAGGCACCTCCGACGTGATCCCGGGTATTTACGTGGGCAGCAGCCCCGACGTGTTCGAGCAGGTGATCGAGCAGGTTGCCGGTGGCAACAACGACCTGGCATTTCGAGTGTTTTCCGGCTGTGCCGGCTGGGCTCCCGGCCAGCTTGACGGGGAACTCGATCGCGGCGACTGGCACCTGTTGCCGGCCGTGGCGGCCCAGGTCATTCCACCGGACCCCTACAAGTTGTGGGACGAACTGGTGGCACAGGTCCACGAGACCAACCGGACCATTCCATCCACACCGGGCAACCCCGAGTGGAACTGAACACCTCGAGAAAGACCTGGACGACACCATGACCGGGATTGTTGAGTTCACCAACGCCACGGGTACAGCCGTGGCCCGCGTCGCCGTCGATCGAGGTTTCAACTGCTACTCGTTTGTTGTCGATGACCACGAGGTGCTTGATGCGGAACCCGGTTTTGCCGACGGAGCCGGACGCCCCAGTGGCCATGGGATACCGATCCTGTTCCCCTTCCCCAACCGGATCCGTGGCGGTCAGTTTTCCTGGAACGGCACGTCCTACCACTTGCCGGCCGGGATCGCACCCGACGACGGCCAGGGCAATGCCATTCATGGGTTCTGTCTCGACCGTCCCTGGCAGGTGATCTCGCAGGACTCTTCCAGCGTCACCGGCGAATTCGTCCTGTCTCGCGACGCGGCCGATCGCCGCTCCCTGTGGCCGACCGACGCCCGCATCGTCATCACCTACAGCCTGGAAGACAACCAGTTGCTGGCCGATATCAAAATCGACAACCCCGACCCGGAACCATTGCCCTTTGGCTTCGGAACGCATCCCTACTTCCGACTGCCCCTGGGTCCAGCTGGCAACGCCCTTGACTGCCGCGTGCACGTGCCAGCTCACCAGCAGTGGCAACTGGACGCCTGCCTTCCCTCGGGACGCCGTCTGCCGGTCGATCCATCGTGTGATTTGCGTACTGGCGGGACATTTGGCGACTTGCAACTCGACCATGTTCTGACCGCCATTGCCGACGATCACGGCCAGCCACTCGACGAACTCGCAATGAGCGTTGCTGACGGTGAAAACGGCCGCCGGTTGACGCAGCAATGCGACGGCCGGTTGTTCCGCGAGGTGGTCGTCTACACACCACCGGGTCGCAATGCCGTTTGCCTGGAACCCTACACCTGTGTCACCGATGCGATTAACCTCGACCCGTCCGGATCCGAGTCCGGCTGGCAGGTTCTCCCAGCCGGTGAAACCTGGGAAACCCGGCTGTCGCTGTTCACCGGTCCCCTCGAGGTCGATGCGGTGGTAGACTGAACCGGTTTCCCCACGACACTATTTCATTGTCCCGACGAGAGTCTTTCCAATGGCCCTCCCTTCATTCCGGCACTGCCTGGCCTGCCTTGTCTCGTTGGCCACCCTGGCCTCCACGGCACTGGGCCAGGACCAGCCGGCAACGACTTCCCAGCCCGAGCCATCGGTTCGCAACCGGACGCTGATCCAAAAACTGATCGAGCGCGTCGAAACACTCGAGATCGAACTGGGGAAGCTCCGCCAGGCGGGCAAGACCGTGGTCCCAACCGACCCGGCCAAGCAACGGGTCGTGGCGATGGTGGAATCCGCATTCCTGGGCGCTCCGTATTACCGCACCACCGGCAACAGGTTTCTCGCCGCCAAGCTGGTTCTGGTCAATCTCACCAACACACCGCTGACGGTCTCGCGACAAGCCACCAGGCTGAAAGTCGACGGCAAGCAGCACGTGATGCCCACGGCGATTCCCTCGACCATTCGTACGGCCTCATTCCAGGTCGGAAACCAGAGTTTTCAGGTCAGCTCGTTGAAATGGTTGAACGAAATCACACTGCCGGCCGGCGGCAGCGGCAGCACCTGGGTCATTTTTTCCCAGCTGCCCCAGGGGCCAAGTGTTCCCAAGCTCAGCCTCTCGCTGGGCATTGCCAAAACACCGGTCACGATCGACCTCAATGCCCGCGCCCGTGCCAAGCTGGCAATGTCAACTCGCCGCATTGGACCACGCGGCAGCCTGGGGCTGGTCACCATCGGTGGCCCGGTCGACACGATCAATATCGCCGAGCTGGTTGATCAGCTCGACACGCTCGTCACCGCCGGTGTCGTCCGTTCGGTCATCCAGTTCACCGACAAGGCGCCACCGATCGAATCGAGAATCTACAGCTGGCTCAACCAGGCCGCTTCACTGGCCGGACAGGGCACCGCCACGGGCAACACTCCATTCCCAAGAATCCCGGCGGCTATCCGCGAACTGCACCTCGCCGCCATTCCCAATCAACGCAACAGTTCGAGAACCAGTTCCACCGTCCGCCGCAACGTTCCCGGGGTCATGATGATCCAGAAATCGGTTTCTCCGAACCCGTTCAACAATCGGGTCCGCGTGCACAAGACGGTCGAACACGCGGTGTCCGCGTCGCTGGCCTCGGCTTACCGGGTATTGCCACGCGGCGAATTGCTCGAGGAGATCCGGCAGGGCGATCCGCTGACACGACCGGCGGCCCTGGCCTGGGGTGGCGGTCGATTGCGAACCGAGGACCTGCCGCTGCTGCTGTCGCTCACGAATGACGACTCGCAGGTGATCGCCCAGGCGGCAACCGTCAGCCTGAGACATTTCGGGGAACCCGCGGCCGTTGGCCGCCTCCGCAGCCTGGCCCTGCAAAATCAACCGGGTCTCTCGATCACGGCGTTTGATAGCCTGGCCGCCTCGCGGTACCCCGCTGCTCACGAGAGCCTGCTGAAGATGTTGGCCCAATCCGACATCAAGGCCCGCAAGGAAATCGTCAGCACCATGGCACAATACCCCCGTCCGGCCTTCGCCGACGCCATCCACCGCTTCGCCACGGATGCCGAAACCGATGCCACGCTCTCGCTGGTCGCGATGAAGGCCCTGGCCCAGATCGGTCACCCCGGCCTGATAACAGTGCTCGAGGAAGCGGTTCAAGGCAGCCACCCGGCACGGCGAGACACCGCACTGACGATTCTTGTCACGCGGCCCGATCGCAAGAGTCAACAGCTCGCGATGGAACACGTGCTGAAACGGCTCGAAACAGCTCCCCCGGACAACACGATGAATGCGCTGCTGTTGCGAACTCGAGACCCCCGGGCCATCCCCATGCTGCTGAAACACCTGACCAACTCGACGGCCAATCGCGGCAACCTGGTCAAAACGCTCGTCGCGATCGGCGACCAGGACATTGCCGCCAAGTTGCTGGAGCACTACCCCAAGCTCAGCACCACCGAACGAGCCACTGTGCTGCGAGCCATCGGAAACAACGACATCAAGACCTTCCGCAAGCTCGCCCCCGACGCACTGGCCTCCAACAACAGCTCGCTGATCAGCGCGGCGTGTACCACTCTCCAGCAGGACGCTTCGCCCGAGGCCGTTGCCATGCTTGTCAAGGCATTCGATTCGACCAACTCCTCGACCGCCCTGAACTACATCGCCAACGCCCTGTCCGCCGTCGGTACTCCCGAGGCCCGCAAGGTGCTCGAGAATGCCCGGTCCGACAAGAACGCCAACAAGAGAAACTACGCGAAAAACGCGCTGCGAACCTTGATGCAACGGTCACCGGGATACCAGTACATCTCGATGGGACGACATTACTCGCAACAACTCGACTGGAAACAGGCACTCACCCAGTACAACCTGGCCATCAAGATCGACCCCAGGCACTCGGCAGCCTACGCCGGTCGCGGCAACGCCCGCCTGCAGATGAAGGATCAGAAACTCGAAGATGTCCGCAAGGACTTCCTCAAGGCCGTCGAACTCGACCCGTTCAATTCCCAGGCCATGACCGGCATGGCCATCCTGTTGCTCCGTGAAGGCAAGCTCGATGCCGGCCTGAAGTACGCCGAGGATTCACAGAAACAGGCGATTTCCAGCAGCACAACAATCAAACGCATGTACGCCTACAACCTCGCCTGCGTGTACAGTCGGGCCATCGAATTGATCGTCAAGGACGACAAGATTGGCGATCGGGACAACAAGCTGGCTTCCTGCCGCAAGAAAGCACTCAGCCAACTCGAATTGGCCATCAAGTACGGATGGCGGGACAAGACCTGGCTGAACAAGGACCCCGACCTCAAGGCGGTTCGGACCTATCCGGAATTCAAGAAGATCTTTGGGACCCCGGCAGCCAAGCCAACAGCCAAGCCGGGAACAAAGCCAGCAGTCAAGAAGGCCCTCAAACGGGTGACCAGGCCGAAACCAAAGCCGGCAGCCAAGCCGAAACCAAAACCGGCGACAAAGAAAACCGTCAAGCCGGGAACCAAACCAGCCAACAAGAAGCCCGTCAAGCGGCAGGAAAGCTGATTCGCGCAATGGTCTACCTGGATCGAATCTACACTCGCGGAGGTGACGCGGGAGAAACGTCACTGGGTGACGGAAGTCGGATTCCCAAGACCAGCCAGAGGATCGTGGCCCAGGGAGCAGTGGACGAGCTGAATGCCGCCATCGGATTGGCCCGCACTCTCGCCAATGAACCCATTGGCAATAGCCTTGCCGAGACCCAGAACACGCTTTTCGACCTGGGCGCCGACCTGTCGGTGCCACATTCCGATGAGTCCGAGAGTCCACGATTGCGGATCCTGCCCGAACAGGTCCAGGCTCTTGAATCGGCCATCGATTCATTCACTGAACAGTTGGAACCACTGACCAGCTTCGTGCTGCCGGGTGGATCCCCATCTGCCGCCGCCTTGCATCACGCGCGGACCGTGTGCCGCCGGGCGGAGATCGAGGTGTTGCGGCTCGCCGAATCGCAGAATATCAACGACCAGGTGCTCGCGTATCTCAACCGGCTGTCCGACTTCTTGTTCGTGGTTGCCCGGGCAGCCAACGACAATGGAAACAACGACATTCTCTGGATCCCCGGCGAACACGCCAATTGAACACGTTGTTCGCCTCGCAAAAGGACATCAGTCTCCCATGCAAAGACGATCCTTCGCCAAGTTGCTGGCCCTGGGCGCCGGCAGCCAGTTGATCGGACAACCCGAAACTGCAGAGGCCGATGACCAGCCAAAGCCCCCGGTCGGGTCAGCCGAAGGACAGGCCGGTGACCAGCCCGACGCGGTCTGGGTTGGGGACTTTATCGAATTGTCTCGCCAGAAACTCCCCGAGGCCACGTGGGAATACATCACCACCGGCTCGGAGGACCAGGTCACGCTGGCCGAAAACGTCAACGCATTTCGTCGCATTGGCCTCCTGCCCCCGATCCTTCACGGGGTCGGTGCCGCCGATCTCTCCACGACCGTCCTCGGCCAAAAGATCGACCTGCCCGTGATGCTGGCACCGGTCGCCGGACTGAGAATGTACCATCCCGATGGCGCACTGGGCTCGGCCCGCGCCGCTCACGCGGCGGGAACCATCTGTGCCGTCAGCAGCAGCTGCCACAACAGTGCTGAAGAGGTGGCCGCGGCCAGTCCTGGTCCCAAGTGGTTTCAACTCTACATGCCCAAGGACAAGGGTGTGGCCCGGGCGCTGGTCAAGCGGGTCGAGGCCGCCGGGTACAAGGCGCTGGTGGTCACCGTCGACCTGGGAGAACGCAAGGACGCCGACCGCCGCAACGTCTTCAGTGTCCCTCGCAAGGTCCTCCTCAAGCACCTCCGCGACATCGGACATCCCTTGCCCGACACGATCAGCGACGCCGAACTCGAAGCCTTCAACCTGGGGGCCTGGCGGTTGTCGATGTCCTGGGATGTCCTGGACTGGTTGCGGGGCATCACCAAGTTGCCGCTGGTGGTCAAGGGGGTCTTGTCTGCCGGTGATGCCCGGCGAGCGGTCGCGGAACACGCCGATGCGATTGTCGTCAGCAATCACGGTGGACGACGGCTTGATGGAATGCCCGCCACGATTGACCGGATGCAACGGGTTGCCGAAGTCGTCGACAACAGGTCCGAACTGCTGCTGGACAGCGGAGTCCGCCGTGGAACCGATGTGCTCAAGGCGATTGCCCTTGGAGCCCGAGCGGTCCTGGTCGGGCGACCCCAGGCCTGGAGTCTCGCAGCCAAGGGTGAACAGGGTGTCAGCCAAATGTTGACGTTTTTCCGAGAGGAGCTCGAAAACGCCATGATCTCCTGCGGCTGCCGCACCGTGGCTGATATCAGCACCAACCTGCTACTCGACGATCAGTAAACCGGCTCGTTCCCGGCAACCCGCCGGGTGGGTCAATAACCTCCAGTGTGCATTCCCACCGCTCAATCGACCGACATATAATTGTAGAAACAACAGTCACCGGAGTTTCTACCCGAGTGCCTCAATGAAGCATCGCGTGTCTCATTGCCCCGGACCATTCTCTCGACGCCAGTTCCTGTCCATGGGAACGCTGGGCGTTTCCGGTGTCGGCCTGGCCGACGTGATGCGGATGAAGGCCGAGGCGGGGATCACGACCGACCCGGACACATCGTTTCTCTTTGTGTGGCTGCCCGGTGGGCCGCCCCACATGGAGATGTACGACATGAAGCCGAACGCGCCGGCTGATTATCGAGGCATTTTCAACCCGATTCCCACCACGGTTCCGGGACTGGATGTCTGTGAATTGATGCCCCGGCACGCGCGGATGGCCCACAAGTACAATGTCGTCCGTTCGATCAGCCACACCTTCGCCGACCACGGTGGTGGCCACAAGCGGCTGCAGACTGGACGCAAACCGGCCACGCCAACCGGCACCGTCAACGACGCTCCCTCGACCGGGTCCATCGTGTCCAAGACCCGTGAAAATTACGAGGTCGGGTTGCCCAACTACATCTCGTGTACCCCCAACGGGCGTCAGGGGACCGATGTCTTTGCTTTTGGATCCGCCTATCTCGGACCCAGCTACGTCCCGTTTGCCGTGCCCGGAGATCCGGGCGGCGCAAAATTCGAGGTCAAAAACCTGGGCCTGTCGCGGGCACTGGAAGACCGACTGGACGACCGTGTGTCGTTGCTCAAGGGCCTCGACACCCTGCAAAGCAACATCGACCGCAAAGGCGCACTCGATTCTCTCGACAAGTTCAACACCGAGGCCCTGTCGCTTTTGACCAGCAACAAGGCCCGCAAGGCGTTTGATCTTTCCGAGGAACCCGACCATGTCCGCGACCTCTACGGACGTCACTGCTGGGGAAACCGTTGCCTGCTGGGGCGACGACTGATCGAGGCCGGTTGCAGCTTCGTGACCGTGGTCCTGGAGAACCCCTACAAATCGGGTATCCCGTCGCTGAAAGCCGGTACCTACAACTGGGACTCGCACGCGGTCAACTGTCACATCTTCGAGGATGCCAAGGTTCGCCTGCCGATTTATGATCATGCGATCAGCGGCCTGGTCGAGGACCTGCACCAGCGGGGCCTGGCCGATCGCAAGGTCCTGTTGGTCGTCACCGGAGAATTCGGACGAACACCACGACTGACGGTTCGCCCGGGCACCCAAACAAAAGTGGACCAGCCGGGCCGGGACCACTGGCCACAGGCGATGAGCCTGGTGACCACCGGATCCGGAATGACCAATGGACAGGTTGTTGGGTCGACCAACTCACGCGGCGAGCATCCTCATGATCGACCCCTGGAGCCGGGCGACCTGTGGGCCACCGTCTACCGCCACCTGGGGATCGACCCCGAGTGGACCTTCCCGGACCACAGCGGTCGGCCAATGCCGATCTTGCCCTCCGGCCATCCGATCCGAGAACTCACCTGATCTCGCGATCGCTCCCCTTTTCAATAATTGCCTCCAACTGGCCAGGCAATTCGTCTACCGAGAGACCTCATCAAGATGTTACGCCACACCCTGTTGCTGTTGTCCACCACCTGCCTGTTGTCACAGGCCGATCTGCCCGCCCAGGAGTGGACCCGTTTCCGAGGCCCCAATGGCACGGGCGTCAGCACGACGCAGGGAATCCCCTCGACCTGGACAACCGATGCGTACGTTTTTCAGACCAGGCTTCCCGGCACCGGACTCTCCTCGCCAGTCGCCTGGGGCGACCGTGTCTTCGTTACATCCGCGAATGCCGAGTCCGGTCGTCGACACCTGGTCTGCCTGTCGTTGACCACCGGCAAGGAGTTGTGGAAGCGGGACGAGCCTTTTGCCAGCCACAGGAAGCACCGCCAGAACACATTCGCTTCAGCAACACCCGCCGTCGACGCCCAGCGGGTCTACACCATCTGGCAATCGCAGGTCGATTCGGCACTCTTGTGCTACCGCCATGACGGCACACCCGCATGGAAAGTTCCGCTGGGACCGTTCAAGGGTGGCCACGGGCCGGCCACATCACCGATCGTCCACAACGGCGTCGTTTATCTGTGCAATGACCACGAGGGACCCAGTTTCCTGTTGGCCGTCGACGCCGCCACGGGACAGATCAAGTGGAAGGTCCCCCGCAGCGGCAAGCGAGCCTGTTATTCGACTCCCTGCATTTTCCGCCGGCCCGGACACGGAACCGAGGTCATTTTTGTCCACTCCTACCAGGGCATCTGGGGGGTGTCGGCCGACTCGGGAACCAAGAACTGGGAAATCGATGTCTTCGGGACATTCAAACAGCGAGCCATCGCCTCGCCAGTAATCGCCGGCGACCTGGTCATCGGCTCCAGTGGTTTCACCACGGCCCGGAAGAACATCGTCGCTGTCCGTCCCGGCAAGAAACTCGGTGACGTCGCCGAAGCCTTCCGGGTCTCGCAGTCCGTACCACACATTCCCACCCCACTGGTCTACGAGGATCACATGTACCTCTGGGCCGACATCGGCATCGTTTCATGCGTTTCCATGAAAACCGGCAAGTCGGTGTGGCGAGAGAGAATAGGGGGCAAGTTCTTCGGTTCACCCATCTGCGTCGATGGACGCCTGTTCGCCATCGACTCCAAGGGCACCGTGGTGGTCGTGGCCGCCAGCCCCGAATACAAGCTGCTGGGCAAGAACGCTCTGGGCGAACCCTCGCGGGCCACTCCAGCCGTCTCGGGCGGGAAACTGTTGTTGAGAACCGATTCTCAATTGATCGCTGTCGGCAAGGAGTAGCCGCTACCGCAATGGTTTGGGAACTCCCTGTTCCACCTGCGGGCCAATCTTGCGGGTGAACTTCACCCCCGTGATACGATCGACGTTGTCCGCCCGCCGCCGCCGGCTCGCCGGAAAATCGTTCGTCCGTTTCTGCCAATCCCGCAACACGTCCTCGAGTCGACCCCGGATCTTGGCCAGGTTCGGTTGATCCGACAGATTGCGGAATTCGCCGGGGTCCATTCGTGCGTCGTAGAGTTCCACCGCTGGTCGCGGCACGGCAAAGACCTGTCGCTGATCGCTGTTGAGTTGACCCTGCTTTCGAGCCTTGACCAGATCCTGCCAGGATGGGCACCGACTGCAATCGGCCGGATGTCCAAACGGCTGGTCCAGGTACGCGTTGACGATCAACTTGTGGGTTTTCGTCCGCACGCAGCGGATGTGCTCATCGGCGTTGTGCCAGTTCCGCTCGGCAAACACGTACTCACGACCGGCACGGGTTGGATCCTCGAGCACCGGAACGAGGCTGCGACCCACCATTGTCGGCGGTTGGTCCAGCCCCGCCACGGCTGTAAACGTCGGGGCCAGATCAATGACGCTGGCCAGGCCGGTGTGCACGCCACCGGCCGCGATCCGTTTCGGCCAGCACATCACCAGCGGGGTGCCGATGCCCGAATCGTAGACCGTCCCCTTGGCCCGGGGAAACGGTTCACCGTTGTCGCCCAGGAAAACGATCAGGGTGTTGTCGAACCGTTTTCGCTTCTTCAGCTCCGAAACCATCGTGCCAATGTCCTTGTCCATCCGGCCGATCTCGTCGTAGTACATTGCGATATCCCGTCGGGTCGCCGGCGTGTCCAACAGATAGGGCGGCACAACCACCCTGGCCGGATCGTGGGGCGGTTCCAGGGCTCCTGCCTTGTACGGGCGATGGGCATCACGAAAACCGACCCACATGAAAAACGGACGGTCACCCGCCGCCTCCGCCTGGTCGAGAAATTTCGAGAACTGCCCGACCGACTTCCCGTACCAATCGAACTGTTTCATGCCGTTGGGACCGTAGTGGGTCTTGAGCATGTGGCCGGTGAAGTACCCCGACTTCTTCAACGGAGTCGGCACCAGGATCCCACCGGCCGGCAATGGCATGTGCAGATCCTCGGCTCCGGTTTGATGAGGATACCGCCCGCTGAGAATGCTGATCCTCGACGGGCTGCAGGATGAAGTGGTCAGGAATGCGTTCGTGAATCTCAATCCTGCCGCTGCCAGGGCATCGATATTCGGAGTGCGAATCGATGGGTGACCGTAACAGCCGTAGTCCTTCCAGCCGATGTCGTCACCGATCACGACCAGGATACTGGGACGTTCTTCAGCCACCACCGGTGAAACAACCAGTGAGGCGACAACGAGAAGCAGAAACTGGTGTGTGCGTGCAAGAAACATGAACCCGCCTCGGAGTTCCGGGAAATGCAATTCGGAGAAGGACATCCGGACGATAGTAACCTGTCGCGGGCCGGGCAGCCTACCGAGCCGGCCCGGTCGGCTTCGCGAAGATTGACCGGTCATCAGCAGCGAGTCTATTCTGGAGCATGAGATCCAGCCGCCGGAGCCTGCTCGATGAACAAGTCCATCGCTTTCGCGATGCTGCTCACCATGACCGGAGTGAACTGGTTGCCACCAGCCAGGTCGGCCGAACCGGTCGATGGGTACGCGGTCGAGGTCTCCCGGGACAAGCCGACGGCCTGGTGGCGATTCGACTCCGCCCGTGCTCCGTTCACCAGCCAGGGCACCGAGGGGTTACCGGCCGCCCCAACCCAATCTGTTGAACTCGGCGCCGTTGGTCCCCGGCCCCATTTCTATCCGTTGTTTGCCCCAACCAATCGATCGGTCGGACTCTCGGGAAGCGACCACCTGGTGGTGGCCGACCCGGGAAACAACAGTCCTCTGGATTTCACCAACGGCGACGCGATCACTCTGGAGGCCTGGGTGCAGCTCAACCGGATCACCGGTGACCAGAACATCTATGTGATCGGCAAGGGCCGGACCAACAACAAGGGGCAAAAGCCCGAGAACCAGAACTGGGCACTGAGACTGTCGGGTCGCCAGGGCACCGCCCGCATCAGTTTCCTGTTTCGCAACGCCGGGAACCAGGCCGGCGTCCGCAGCGACTACCACAGATGGATCGCCTCCACCGGCTTCCTGCCCGGAGAGGCCTGGCACCATATCGCGGTGACTTATGTTTTCGGCAAGCCGGAAAGCCTGCGGGGTTACCTGGACGGAGAACCGGTTGCCGGAACGTGGGACCTGGGTGGCAAGACAACCGAACCCCCGGTCGTGGACAACGACGAGGTCTGGATCGGTAGCAGCCTGGGCGGAAACACCGCCACGACACTGCCCGGTCGAATCGACGAGGTGGCCATCTACCGCAAGAGCGTGGCCCCCGAACGGATGGCAGCACATTTCCAGTCCACCCGGCCCGATCCACGACTGGTCGAGATTCCCGACTCGAAACTCCCCGCCACGGAAGTGCTGGTCGAGTTGCTCGAGGGTGTCCCGGCCAAGACATCCTGGGACTTCCCCCGCACGCGACCTGTTGAACGCTGGACACAACACTCGGCCGGGTGGGTCGGACTGCCAAGACGTTACTCCACGGATGGCCTGATCATCGATCGCCCCGCACCGTTCCTGTTGCGTGCCCGGACACGTCTTCACCTGGCCCCCGGCAAGTACCAGTTCGTGTTACGAGCCCGAAACGCCGCTCGGCTTTCAATCGATGGCCGACTGATTGCCTCGACCGGATTTCTCAGTCGCAATGCGAGTGGTCATGAAGCCGTTCCCGCAGAAGTGAAAAGCGATCGAGACGACCTTGCCGATCTGTCTCCCGGTCACAACCAGGCACTGGTCGACATCGTTTTCAAAGCCGACGCGAACAAAGAGCACCTGGTGTTGCTCGAGTCGTTTGTCGGTGGCGCCGGTGTGCGGACTGAACTGGGCGAGTTGCTGGTGGGCTTCGCTCCCCAGGGCCAGCCCTTCCGCCTGTTGTCGCCAGACGCCACCAGCTCAACCGGGCTCTCGGAAACCGAATGGGATCGCTACGTGGTGACCTTCGAGAAACACCTGGCTGTCCACAACGACCAGAGACGCCGGGCCAGTGATCCGCTTGAACAGGAATACTGGCGGCGACGGCACCAACTGGCCCGCGAATTGGTGAAGCCGTTGCCACTTCCCGGGACCGATGCCTCGCTCGCAGCGGTCGACCGCTGGTTGAAAGCCGCGGGAGCCACCGGGTCCGACGAACCGGTCGCCGACGATCACACGTTCTTACGTCGGCTGGTACTCGACACCACCGGGGTTGTGCCAACGCTGGCCGAAATCGACTGGTTTTCCCGGCGGCCGGCCGACAGCCGTCGCCAGGATGCAATCTCCCGTTTCCTGGCCGACCCCCGCTGGGCAGACCACTGGACCGGGTACTGGCAGGACGTCCTGGCCGAAAACCCGGGCATTCTCAAACCCAAGCTGAACAACACCGGGCCGTTTCGGTTCTGGATCCACGAGTCATTCCGTGACAACAAGCCGGTCGACCGGTTCGTGACCGAATTGGTCCTGATGAAGGGCAGTCGCTACGGAGGAGGTCCGGCCGGTTTCGCAATGGCCACCCAGAACGACGTTCCAATGGCGGCCAAGGCCCATGTGTTGGGAACGGCGTTCCTGGGAATCCAGCTCAAGTGTGCTCGCTGTCACGACGCGCCGTATCACCCGTTCCGGCAGGAACAACTCTTCAACCTCGCGGCGATGCTCAATCGACGTCCACTGAAATTGCCCAAAACCAGCACGCTGCCCGGTGGTCCGCCGTCGGCCGATTCCGTGGTCAAGGTCACGTTGAAGCCCGGCGACTCGATTGAACCAACCTGGCCATTCATTGAACTGGCACGCGGAGACCTGCCTCGCGGAATACAGAAAGACCGTGGCGACGCCCGGGAGCGATTGGCCACGCTGGTGACCTCCCCGGCCAATCACCGCTTTCCGCGTGCCGTGGTCAATCGACTCTGGAAACGGTATCTCGGCTGGGGATTCGTCGATTCGGTTGACGACTGGCACGACCAGGAACCGGTCTACCCGTTGCTGCTGGATTACCTGGGACGAGAGCTGGTCCGCAGCGGATACGATCTGAAACACGTCGCACGGATGATTTTCAGTTCTCGTGCCTACCAGCGACGCAGCCGGCCGGCCTCATCGCAAGCAGCTGGAGCGCCCCGGCCTGCAGCTCCGGTCCGACGACGATTGGCAGCCGAACAAATAGTCGACTCGTTGTTCGTTGTCAGCGGCAAAGCGATGCGTACCGAGTACCTGACACTGGACCCACAGGGGCGCCGCGGTTCAAACACGTTCCTGAACCTGGGGGTCCCACGCCGCTCCTGGGAATTCGTGGCGTTGTCCAACGAGCGCGATCGTCCAGCACTGGCATTGCCGGCCGCACAGAGTGTTGTCGACGTGCTGTTGGCATTTGGTTGGCGAGCCAGTCGGCCCCATCCAACAACACTCCGGGACGGGACGACGACAATTCTGCAACCGCTGGCCCTGGCCAACAGTTCGGCCTCGCACCGCACCGTCGTGCTCTCCGATGACCACGTCCTGACCGACCTGTTGCTCACCGACTTGTCGTTGCCCGAATTGGCCAACCGGCTCTACCTGCACATCCTCTCGCGACCCGCGACACCGGAAGAATCCGACGAGATCGTTGGATTGCTGACCGCGGGGTACTCTCGCCGCCACGTGACAGGTGCCAAACGCCATCCGCCAACCAGCCGTCGATTGACCCGTGTCTCGTGGTCGAACCATCTTCATCCCGAGGCGACCCGTCTCAAGCTCGCACTCGAGCACCGTGTCCGTGCCGGGGATCCACCGACTGAGCGTTTGAGTGCCGGTTGGCGCGAACGGGCCGAGGACGTGATCTGGGCCCTCGTGAATTCTCCCGAGTTTGTGTTTACCCCATGACGAACATCAGAAGTACCAAGTCCGGGTCGCGACGACAGTTCCTGCAGTTGGCGGGAACCGCGGCGGCCATGGCTCCAGCAATCAGCGCGGCCGACAAGCCCATCGCATCGCCGTTGGTGGGCCAGGCAGACAACTGCATCCTGTTGTGGTTGGGAGGCGGCGCCTGTCATATCGACACCTGGGATCCCAAGCGGAAAGGTGATGGCAAGAAAATTGCCGGCTCCTATTACGACGCGATCCCCACGGCGATCCCCGGCGTAGAGGTTTGCGAACACCTGAAACGATCCGCTCGGCTACTGGACCGATGCGTCCTGCTGCGAAGCGTTCACCACGAGGTGATCGACGAACACGCTGCGGCAACCAATCGCATGCACACCGGCCGACCCCCCTCGGGTACGACAATCTATCCCTCCATCGGTTCGGTGGTCGCCCACCAGCGAGGAACAGCCGGGGATGGCGTGCCACCTTACGTGGTGATGGGATATCCCAGCCCCAGTCGTGGCCCGGGATTCCTGGGAGCGGCATCCGGCTATCTCTACTTGACCGACACCAAGTCCGGACCAGCCGGGTTGCAACGTCCTGGAACCATCGGCCCCGGACGACAGGCCCGTCGAGAAAAACTCCTGGGCCGGATTCGAAATCGTTTTCTCGGCAAAAATCCCGACGACGTCCGCGTCCGCGACTATTCGGCGGCGGCGGCCCAGGGCTTGAAACTGGCCGGGCCTCAATTCATGAGTGTCTTTGACCTGAAATCTGAAGACGACACGTTACGCGAAGCCTACGGGTCGGAATTTGGCCAACGGTGCCTGCTGGCCCGCCGGCTCGTGGAATCGGGGGTGCGGTTTGTCGAGGTCGCATTCAACCTGAACTTCATCAACGGCACCGGCTGGGACACTCACAACCAGGGCCAGCAACAACAGCACCGGCTGATTGACCAACTCGACCAGGCCTTCGCCACGTTGATCACCGACCTCGAGAAACGAAAACGGTTGGAGCGAACTCTGATCGTGATCGCATCGGAATTTGGTCGGCCACCTGAATTCGACAGCGGTGGGGGCCGCGGACATTACAGCAAGGCGTTCAGCGTGATGCTGGCCGGCGGCGGCCTGAAGACGGGCCAGGCAATCGGAACCACTGGCGAACTGGGCAAGAAGATCCTGGACCATCCGATCTCGATTCCCGACCTGCACGCCACGATCTACCAGGCACTGAAGATCAACCCGGCCAAAGAAATCTACGACGGTGTCCGCCCGGTCCCCATCACCGACAACGGACGTCCCCTCGCACAGGCATTCTCATGAACCCGAGAGTCCCGTACCCATCCCGCTGATTGACCATCCCGACTTGCGGCCCTTACTCTAGGGTCTCGACACGACCATGAATTCACTGCTGGAGCCACCATGCGCCCCCATCGACCTGCCCTGACTGCCTGTTTGCTGTTTGTTGCCGCAACAGTTTCCACCGGCCTGGCCGACGAAACCAAGCCATTGGCGGCCTGGAGCTTCAAGCAGGATTCTTCTGGCTGGACCGCCATCAAGGATTGCAGCCTCAAGGTGACCGACGGTGTGCTGCGAGTTCAGTGCACGGGAAATGATCCGCACATGGTCGTCCCGGTGACGGTCGCGGCCGGTTGGCACCGGTTGACGTTGCGGGCCCGTTTCCGCGGTCGCATCAACGGGCAGGTGTTCTGGGAAACCAAAACCCGGAAAGGCTTCAGCGAGGCCCGGTCCGAGACATTCCAATTCCGCTCCAATGGCGAAAACTGGACCGACCACCACGTGTTCTTTCACAGCGACAGCGATCTGGTGCAATTGCGGCTCGACCCGCGCAGCCGGAAAGGCCGCGTCGAACTGGCGGCGATTTCCCTGGAGCGAAAACAGCCTCCCGCACCCCTGGCGACCCCGGTGAAACGAATCACCGCGCCCCCGGGATTCCAGGTGGAATTGCTCTACTCGGTCCCGATCAAACAACAAGGTTCCTGGGTCACCCTGGCCACCGACCCCAAGGGTCGCCTGATCACCTCCGACCAGTATGGAAAGCTGTACCGTGTCACCCCACCACCGATCGGCCAGGCCGACAAGGGTATCAAGCTCGAGCCCATCCCCGCCGACATCGGCATGGCCCATGGCATCGTCTACGCCTTCGACAGCCTCTACGTCATGACCAACGGTCCCAAAGCCGGGCTGTACCGTGTCACCGACAGTGACGGCGACGACCAGTTCGACACGGTCAAGAAGCTCCGCGACGTGCCGGGCGGCGGCGAACACGGTCCCCATGCCGTTATCCTCGCCCCAGACGGCAAGTCGCTTTACGTCTGCGCTGGCAATCACACCAACCTGCCGAAAATGGAAAAATCGGTGGTGCCCCGGAACTGGCAGGAGGACATCCTGCACGAGCGGATGTGGGACGCCGGTGGCCATGCGGTGGGCAAGATGGCTCCAGGAGGCTGGATTGCCCGGATCAATCCGGAAGGCACCGTCTGGGAATTGATCAGCGTCGGGTACCGAAACGAGTTCGACATCGCTTTCAATGCCGACGGAGAACTGTTCACTTTCGATGCCGACATGGAATGGGACATCGGATCGCCCTGGTACCGTCCCACCCGCGTCTGCCATGTGACAGCCGCCAGTGAATTTGGCTGGCGCAGCGGCACCGGAAAATGGCCCACCTGGTACCCCGACAGCCTGCCCCCCGTCGTCGACATCGGACCGGGCTGTCCCACCGGCATCACCTTTGGCACCGGCGGCAAGTTCCCCGCCAAGTACCAGAAGGCCCTGTTCTTGTCCGACTGGAGTTACGGCATCCTTTACGCGGTGCACCTGACGCCAAACGGATCGACCTACTCGGGAACCGCCGAACGATTCCTCTCCGCGGCACCCCTGCAGCTGACCGACGTGTTGATCAACCCCTCCGATGGAGCGATGTACTTCACCATCGGGGGACGCCGCACCCAGTCGGGCCTGTACCGCGTGACCTACTCGGGAAAGGAATCAACCGTGGCAGTCGACGGGAAAAACGCCGACGGCCAAAAAGAGCGGACACTACGACGACAGCTCGAGGCGTTGCAACGACCCGGCCCCGTCGGTGTCAGCGAATCTCTCTGGCCACACCTGGCCAGTCCAGACCGCCACATCCGTTTTGCCGCACGGGTTGCGATTGAACACCAGCCCGTCGAGCGGTGGGCCCGCCGGGCTCTCTCGGAAACCCGTCCACGAGCACGCATCGAAGCGGCCATTGCCCTGGCTCGTCACGGCGACAAGTCCCTGCAGGCCGCACTGATTACCTCGTTGTCCCGCACAAAACTCTCCTCGCTCGACCGGGCAGGTCAACTCGGATTGCTCCGCGCCTACGGCCTGGCCGCACTGCGGATGGGTCGGCCAACTGGTGCAACTCGGAAGACGATTCTCGATCACGTCGATGACCTCTTCCCGGCAGAATCAGCATCGCTGAACCGCGAACTCGCCCAGCTATTGATCTACCTCGACGCACCCGCGGTTGTGCCACGAACCCTGGCGCTGCTCACCGCAGCTCGAACCCAACAGGACCGATTGCAGTACGCGCTGTTGCTGAGGAAACAAACCAATGGCTGGACGCGTGATGGTCGTAAGGCGTATTTCGAATCGTTCAATGCCGCGGCAGCGGCTCGTGGGGGACACTCCTTCGCCGGGTTCCTGGCCAATATCCGAAATGAGGCCATTGCGGCGCTTCCAGCGTCCGAAAAGCAAGCTCTTGCCAAGACACTCGCCGCGGTCGTCAAACCCAACTCCGTCGCCCCTGACGCCACCAAGCGGAAGTTCGTCCGCAAGTGGACCACCGATTCACTGCTGCCTGCACTGGCCCAACCGCTCACCGGTCGGAACTTTGAAAAAGGCCAGCAATTGTTCGCTGCAGCCAGTTGTTTCAAATGCCACCGGTTTCGCGGCCAGGGAGGAATTGTCGGGCCGGATCTGACGGCCGCCAGTCGGCGATTCAACAACAAGGATCTGCTCGATTCGATGACGATCCCCTCCAGGACAATCTCCGACCAGTACCAGGCCTCGATGTTCGTTCTCTCCAATGGCAAGACGGTCATCGGCCGGGTCGCCAATCTCAGTGGCCAGAACATCATGGTGATGACCAACATGCTCGAACCGGGCAAGTTCACGGCGGTTCAACGCAACACCATCGAGGAAGTGATTCCATCCAAGACATCACTGATGCCCGAGGGGCTGCTCAACACGCTGACCCGTGACGAGATTCTCGACCTCATCGCCTACATCCGCTCGGGTGGGGATCCCGGACACCGGGCTTTCAGCAAGAAATGATGCCGGCGGTCATCGCCATCACTTTTCCAGCCGGATTGTGACCTCTGCCACCTGGCCGTTGAAACGGTTGGGGGCCTTGTAGCCACCGACGGCTCCATTGAGGTCCTGCCCGACCTCCAGGCCATCCTGGGGCACCTGGGTCAGTGCGCCGGCGGCCTTGCCCCGCGCCACCTCGCGGTCGCCAACCAGCAAGACCAGGCTACCGTCGGTGCCGACCCGCGCAGAAACTGTTCGGGCCTTGCCCAGGACATCCGGAGATTTCAACTCGGTCAATTTGCTGTTTCGGCGAAACGAGAACACCGGCTTGCCGCTCTTGATCCACAGTGACCATCCGTGGGCGGTGCCTCCATGCCCGACCAGGACACCATCTCCGGGCTGTTTGATTGTCACCGACACTGTGAAACCGCAACCTTTCACGTTGGGGACTCCACCGTCCTGGGGAAGCTTGGCCCCGGCCTTGAGCCGGGTCAGCTTCTTGTTGCTGGTCTTCCTGGTGTTTCCCGAATTGGGCCATGGCAGCACGTTGGCCCGGACCGCCCATGTGTCCCAGAGTGTTTCAAGAGTCTTGGCACGTTCGGCCTCGGTCTTGACCAGGTTCTTCAATTCACTGCGATCTGCCTTGAGGTTGTACAGCTCCCACGGACCGGTCCGGCCCTTGGCGACCAACTTCCAGTCTCCAACGCGAACAGCCCGATTTCCCTCGTGCTCCCAGTACAACGGGCGGTCGGGCAGATCTTTTCCTCCGAAGACCGGCACCAGGCTCTTGCCCTCCATTGGCCGAACCGGACTCTTTTTCCATTCGGCGGGGTACCGTGCACCCGCCAGATCGACACAGGTCGCCATGATGTCGACAAGGTGTCCCGGTTCATGCCGGAACCCACCACGCTCACGGATGCCCTTGGGCCAATGCGCGATCAGGGGTGTCGAAATGCCACCCTCGTGGACATAGTGCTTGTATTCGCGAAACGGAGTGTTGGAGGCGTTGGCCCACTGGATTCCGTAGGCAACATACGTGTCGGTTGGACCGGGCATGACACCAAAACCCTGCCGGACCGGTCGGCCATCTCGGCTGATCCGCGGAACCATCGAGAACTGCAATTCGCCGGGTTTCATCGCCGCCTGTCGTTCCAGGTTCTTCGGCCGCACCGCACCACGACTTCCGAACTCCTCCTGGCAACCCCCGTTGTCCTGTAGAAACAGGACCAGCGTGTTGTCGAATTGGCCGCTCTTCTTCAGGGCTCCCACGATGCGCGAAATTCCCTGATCCATCGAATCGATCATGGCTGCGTAGACTTCCATCCGTGCCCGTTGCCACGGCTTGTTCTTGGCCTGGTCCCAATCCTGGACATTGGGCGAGAGTGGCCAGGCCCGGTCGAGAAGACCCATTTCTCTCATCCGGGCGAATCGCTCGTCCCGCAGCACGTCCCAGCCCTTGTCATAGCGGCCCTTGTACTTGGCAATGTCGACCGGCTTGGCGTGCATCGGCCAGTGAGCGGCGGTGTAAGCCACGTACATAAAAAACGGGCTGTCGTCATCGTGTTCGGTGATGAACTTCGCCGCGTTGTCGCTGATCGCATCGGTGTAGTAATAGTTGTCGGGATCCTCCGGAGCGATCAGCGTGTTGTCGCGGGTCAGCGAGTTGGGGTCAAAGAAACTTCCGGCCCCGTGAATCGTGCCATAGAAACGATCGAATCCGCGTTGGCGAGGCCAGTTGTGCTTGCCCGCCTCGTTGGTCGGTCGAACCGTCTTGGTGATATGCCACTTGCCGGTCATGTAACAGCGATAGCCCGATGTGCCCAGCACCTGGGCAATGGTGACGCAACGGTTGTTCAAGTCACCACGATAGCCGGGGTGACCACGGTCGTTCATCATGTGGCCGATACCGGCCTGGTGCGGGTACAACCCCGTCATCAGGCTGGCCCGTGTCGGGCAACAGCGGCCCGTGTTGTAGAACTGCGTGAAACGCAGTCCATCGGCAGCCAGCTTGTCCAAAGTTGGCGTGGCGACCTCGCTTCCGTAACACCCGATATCCGAGTACCCCATGTCATCGGACATGATCAAGATGATATTCGGACGCGGCGCGGCCAGGGCCGTTGTAGCCAGCGCAAGAATTAACCAGGGTGCATGGCGAAGCGGCATGGAAGAATCCTCGATACCCGGTATCACGCGATGATCTCGCGGATCGGCTCGGCACCTTCAACCCCGACAAGTTTCTGGTCGAGGCCGTTGAAGAAGTAGCTCAACCGGTTGGGATCCAGCCCCATCTGGTTCAGCACGGTCGCGTGAAGATTGCGGACATGGAACCGATTCTCGACAGCAGCGCTGCCCAGTTCGTCGGTCTTGCCCACGCTGACACCACCCTTGATGCCACCGCCGGCCATCCACATCGTGAAGCCATACGAGTTGTGGTCCCGGCCGGTGCCCTTGGCGTATTCGGCTGTTGGCTGTCGCCCGAATTCACCGCCCCAGACAATCAACGTCTTCTCGAACAGTCCACGCTGCTTCAGGTCGTTGATCAAACCGGCGATCGGCTTGTCGGTTTCCAGGGCGTGCATGTCATGGTTGCGTTTCAGGTCGCCGTGAGCATCCCAGTTGGCGTCGTTGTGATTGCCACCGGAATAGACCTGGACAAATCGTACCCCGCGTTCAACCAGCCGCCTGGCCATCAGACACTGGCGACCAAAGTACGAGCTTTCCTTTCGGTCCAGCCCGTAAGCCGCCTGCGTTTCCTTGGTCTCGGAGGCCAGGTCTGTTGCCTCCGGCGCTGACGATTGCATCTTGTACGCCAGTTCATAGCTGGCAATTCGTGCGGCGAGATCGGTGTTGTCGATCCGCTGCACCTGGTGCTCGTTGTTGTAAGCCTGCAGCGAGTCCAACAACCGCCGCTGCATCGATTCGCTGATCCCATCGGGCCGCCTCAGGTTGAGGATTGGTGAGCCCTGGGAACGCATGATCGTCGCCTGGAAACTGGCAGGCATGTAACCGGCCGACCAGTTCTTGGCACCGCTGATCGGCCCACCACGCGGATCGAGCATCACGACGAACCCGGGCAAGTTCTCGTTTTGTGTGCCCAGTCCATAGTTGACCCACGATCCCAGGCAGGGGCTGCCCGACACGATCTTGCCGGAGTTCATCATCAGCATCGCCGACCCGTGAATCGGACTGTCGGCGGTCATCGAGTGCAGGAACGCCACATCATCGACGCAGGTCGCAAAGTTGGGGAACAGATCACTGACCCATTGGCCACAATCCCCATGCTGCTTGAAGTTCCAGCGGGTCTCGACAACCCGGCCCTTGCTCTTGCGACCACCACGCCCGAATGTCTTCACATCGATTGTTTTGCCATCCATCCCCTTCATTGCAGGCTTGTAATCGAAGGTGTCGATGTGGCTCGGGCCGCCGTACATGTAGAGGAAAATGACGCTGGTTGCCTTGGAATCGAAGTGAGGATCCTTCGGCGCCAGCGGGTTGACGAATTTCGTCTTGCCATCGGCCGCGACAGCCTGTTGCGACAGGAAATCGGAATCGAGCAGACCCGAGAGAGCCAGGCCGGTGAAACCAGCTCCAGTTTCCCAAAGGAACTCTCGGCGGGTGCGACCACAGAAACTGTTGTTCTGATGTTTTGAATGAGTCATGGCACTGCTGAATTGATTGGGAGAATAAAGCGACAGATCCGGGACACTGCTGCCAGGATCAATCCACGTAAAGGAACTCGTTGAGATTCAGAGCCAGCAGGCAAAAGGACTTCAATGCCGAATCGGGGTTCGCCTTGTCTTGCGACTGAAGGGCTGCGATCAGGGACACCCCTCGCTGGATCTCCACATTGGTCGGGGGCCGCTGGAGAGACCGTTTCAGCGCCAGGGCCACCCGGGATGACGTGTCCTCACCAGCCTCCTTCTTCAGATACTCGGCAAAGACTGCAGCCTCGCGTTGGCTGAAGAGACTGTTGAGCAATGCCAGTGACTGCGTGGGCTGGGTGGTGGTGAAACGAACCGGACAACTGTTGTCCAGATCGGGCGCATCAAAACTCTCGAACATGGGCACAACGAGCGACCGTTTCACATGCACGTAGATGCTGCGGCGATTCCGATCCGTGGGCGACGAGTTCCCCCAGTTGGCACCCGGTTGAGACTGTCCTTGAAGAATTTCCCGAGGAATGATCGTGAACACGCTCGGTCCAAACATCTTCTTCACATTCAGTGCCCCGTTGACGGCCAGCACCGAATCGCGGATCTCCTCGGCCGAAAGTCGACGCATGTTGTAGCGCCAGAAGAGTTGGTTGGTGGGATCGGCAGCGAGAGCCTTCGCGTTGCCGCGGGACGACATGCGGTAGGTGGACGAGAGCATGATCTGGCGGTGCATCCGCTTCAGCGTCCAGCCTCCGTCAACAAGTTCAGTAGCCAGCCAATCGAGCAGTTGAGGGTGGGTGGGCTTGCGACCGGCGAACCCAAAGTTGCTCGAACTGGCCACGATGCCACGGCCGAAGTGATACTGCCAGAGTCGATTGGCCATCACGCGAGCCGTCAGCGGGTTGCCGCGGCCGGTAATCCATGCTGCCAAAGCCCGACGCCGATTGGCCGTTCGCGTGCCCTGGGCGGGTGGATCGATCCTGGGTTCCGGCGGAGAGAGCACCAGCGGAAAACCTGGCTCGACCTTCTCACCCCGGGCATGGGCATTGCCTCGAATCTGCACAAACGTTTGCGGTGGACTTGGTCCGAACTCCTTGACAACCAGCGCCTGCGAAAAACCCGGGGGTCGAAACTTGCGGAGCCGGTTGCGACGATCGGTCAGTTTCTGGTACGCCTCGAACTTGTCCTTGGACAGCTTGCCGGGAACCTTCTTGCGGAGAATCGAAACCCGGTTCTGGTCTCGCTTGAAATCGTCGACCTCGCCTCCTTCGAGCAACCGCTTGTAAACCACGTTGAGCGCCTGGAGCTCCTTCTGGACACCGGCCAGTTCGGCCTTGTGTCGGTCGACCGCCTTCTTGTTCCGCTCCAATTCCTCGGCAGTCGCAACCGAGGTGATGCTGGCATCTTCAACCGAACGACCGCCACGAACGCCGTACCGACGGATGTTGCGGAAGAATGCCAGCAGCCGGTAGTAGTCCGTCTGGGGAATCGGATCGATCTTGTGGTCG
Source organism: uncultured Planctomycetaceae bacterium (assembly GCA_964646205.1). Lineage (GTDB taxonomy): Bacteria > Planctomycetota > Planctomycetia > Planctomycetales > Planctomycetaceae > UBA8437. The sequence goes on from CAZYAZ010000002.1 coordinate 48,425, forward strand.
TGACAACGCGCGCAGCCAACCGTGAGACCAAGAAACACCTCCGTGGTCGTGCGAAGGATGTCATCCAGGTCTTCGAAACGAGACTGTTCGGGGTCAACCGGCTCATCCTGCCAGATTCCCAACCGGTAATACCCGGTAGCAATCTTGCTCTCGGTGGTCACCTGTTCCAGTTCATCGCCGGCAAGTTGTTCGGTCGTAAACTGATCGAAAGGCTTGTCGGCGTTGAAGGAACGGATCACGTAGTCGCGGTATCGCCAGACATGTGGCTTGGTCCCGTCTCGTTCATAACTGTTGGACTCGGCATAGCGAACCAGGTCGAGCCAGTGTCGGCCCCATTTTTCACCGTATTGGGGCGACTTCAGCAAGCGGTCCACGACCGTCGCGAAGGCCCGGGGGGAATCGTCGGCCAGGAACCCATCAATCTCCAACGGTGTCGGGGGCAGCCCGGTCAGGTCATAGGTGGCGCGCCGCAACAATGCCGTCTTTTCCGCTGGCCCCGATGGAGCCAGCTTCGCCTCTTCGAGACGGGCCAGCACGAATCGGTCGATCGGGTTCCGGACCCACTGAGTGTCCTTGACCCTGGGCGGTTGTGGACGAGTCACTTTCTGGAAACTCCAGAATGCCTTCGTCTCGGCATTGACCCGTGGCGACTTGGACTCGGACTTGCCAATCTTGCCGGCAAAATCGGGACTGATGGGCAATCCCATGCGGATCCATCGCTTGAGAGTGGCAATCTGTTCGGCCGGCAATTTGCCCGAGGGGGGCATTTCATAGCCCTCCAACTCGTAGTTGATCGCTTCCAGCAACAGGCTTTTTTCCGGACGTTTCAGGTTCACTGCCCGGCCACTGTCACCGCCCTTCATCAACCCGGCACGGTTGTCCAGGTGAAGCCCACCCTTCACCTTGCCCCCGGCATGACACTTGAAGCAGTTCTTCACCAACAGCGGTTTGACCATCCGGGTGAAAAAATCAACCTGTTCTCGCGGAGACAGGGCCGGATCGGCGGCATGGGTCGACGCCGAGAACAACAACACTGCACAGGGCAGCCAGGCCATGACGACAGAAAGTTTCATGAGCGGGCCAATTCCTGAAGAAAGAGATGCGAAAAAGATGGGACACTCCATCCTAACATTCGAAACCGAAAGCGGCAGCTACAAGATCGCGTGCTTGACACCGGTTCGAAAACCGGCTCAGGGCACATCGGGTTTGCGATCCCACGGCTGTGGAGGTGTCGGCGTGTATCGTGGCCTGGGATCCTTGTTGGGGAAACCGGAAATGACGGTCGAGAACTTCTTGCGGGCCGCCACGTGTGCTGGCCGCGCGCTCCCCAGCAGGTTGGTCTCCTCGGTCGGATCGGCTTTCAGGTCGTGCAGTCGCGTGATGCGTCCCTTTTGGACATGGACCTTGAACCGTTTGTCGCGAAGGACTCGATCGGTGTACACCTGTATTGGACGGACACCGCGAGAATCCAACGCCGCCGGTCCCCGGCCCATCGCCAAAATCCACTTCCGGGTTCCGTCGCGTTGTTCGCCGCGAAGCACACCAGCCAGCGAGTGGCCATCGAGTTGTGCTCCCGCTGGAATCCGGGCTCCGGCCAGATCGGCAAATGTCGGCAGCATATCGGTGAAGTCCGTCAGGGTATCGGTGACAACACCAGCCGGAACAATGCCGGGGGCGTTGACAATAAAAGGTTGCCATGGACCATTCTCGGTCAACAGACCCTTCCCACCGCGAACCACGCGATCACCCATCCGTGCACGAAATCGCTTCGACGTGCCGTTGTCGGTCGTGAAGAAGATCACCGTTCGACGACGGAGTTTCAGGCGATCGACCGTCGACACGAGCCGCCCCACAATCCTGTCGGTGTAGCGGACCATCGCCTTGTGTTTTTCCAGCGGCGTGTTCGCTTTCGGCTCGGCCGGCGTGTGCACGACCGGCCCATGGGTCAACACCATCGGGAAATAGACCAGCATCGGACTCTCGCGATTGTCCTCGAGAAACTTCACCAGAAAATCGGTAAACACATCCGGGCCAAAACGCCCCCGGTGAGTCCGGCTTTTGCTGCCGCTGGTGTAGATGTACGGATCCCAGTACCGCTTGCCACTGGCTGGCACTCCCGTTTCGTATCCAGTCCACATGCACCAGGCATCAAAACCATGTTGCCTGAGCACATCGGGTTGAACGCGAAAGTCGTTGATCTGCCACTTGCCGGCGATGGCCGTCTTGTAACCGGCCGGTTTCAACACGCGAGCAAATGTCAGGTTGTGCCGCGGATCAAAATGACAACCAGCTCCCCATCGGGGCACATCCCAGTGGTTGCACCAGCCGTGATGAAACGGGTACTGGCCGGTCAGCAGAGTGGCCCGCGTGGGTGTGCACTGTGGCATCGAATACGCATTGGTGAACCGCATGCCGCCGGCTGCCAGCGCATCAATGTGCGGCGTCTTCAATTCACGGCCGCCATAACACCCAATCCACTCCGGGCCCAGGTCGTCGACCATGATGAAGATGATGTTGGGACGCTCGGCGGCAAGCACCATCGAGGGGGCCAACAACAGAACCGCAAAATGAAGTCTCATGAAAACACTCCTGCCCAATCAACGCGCGGTCGCATTCGAGAAGTACTTGCGGATGATCCACTCCGGTTGGTGACGATCCGGTTTTCGCTTCCGCCCGCTCAGGTCGATGGTCTTCGTCTTGGGATTCTTTGACGTGTGCGGAGTCTTGTCGTCGGTGCGATCCTGCCACGTCTCCAACAGGCTCATCATGCGACCAACCCGATCGGCCTGGGCCGAAATGGATGCCAGGTTCTTCAGTTCGTGTGGATCCGACTCGAGATCGAATAGCTGGGTGTGGTTGATCTGCGGATAGCGTATCAGCTTGTAGCGCTTGTCCCGCACGGCCCGCATCTTGTCCTCGTACGCGGTGAACAGCGTCTTGCGGACAAACGGCTTCGCCCCGGTGACCACCCCCGCCAGGCTCTGCCCCTCGACCTTCTCGGGCACGGCCACCCCTGCCCAACTGCAGATGGTGGGAAACAGGTCGTAGAGATAGACCAGGGCATCACTGGACTTGGCCCGGGGAATGCCCGGCCCGGTGATCACCAGCGGAGTGCCCATGCTGTGTTCGTAGAGGTTCTGTTTGCCCAGCAGCCCGTGGCTGCCAACGGCCAGGCCGTGGTCCGCGGTGTAGATGACGATCGTGTTCTTTGCATGACCGCTTTTTTCGAGAGCCGTGAGCACCCGTCCCACCTGTTCGTCGAGATGGGTGATCATCCCGTAGTACTCACCCAGCTGGCTGCGAATCACCTCGGGCGTCCGCGGCCATGCCGCCAGCGACTCGTCACGCCCCGTCATCCAACCGTTGTGGAAGGGGTGCTGCGGCATGAAGTTCCTGGGCAACGGCAACCTGGCCCGGGCCGGCGAGTACATCTCGGCGTACTTCTTCGGAGGTTGCCGGGGATCGTGAGGCGACGAGAAGGCCGCGTAGGCAAAGAACGGCTTGTCGGTTTTCCCCGTTCGGCTCTCGATAAACCCGATCACCGCATCGGCAAACATCTCGCTGGAGAACTGCCTGGTCACCCGTGGTGGCGTCAGCGTCCCGTCGGCCGTCAGGTCGCGAATCGGGACCTTCGTGTGGTCGGACATCCCTCCAATAAATACCGACTTGCCGTGCTGGAATGCCCGGATGAACGAATTGGCCCTGTTGTGCCACTTGCCGGTTCCAAAGGTGATGTAGCCACTGCGAGCCAGGACATCGGGCATCAGTGGCACCCCGGCGAGGTTCATTGGAACATGCCACAGTGTTCGGCCGCTCATCAACATCGCGCGACTCGGCTGGCAAACAGCCCCGTGAGTGGACCCCATGCAGTAGGCACGGCGGAAGCTGAACCCGCTGTTGACCAGGCGGTCGACGTTCGGCGTGCGGATGTGTGGGTTGCCGTAGGCGGAAACCGTATCCGGCCGTTGATCGTCGGCAAACAGGAACAGGATATTTGGCCGGCTCTTCGCTTCAGCGGCGCAGCTCACCGACACCTGGAAACCCAGGCCGAGCATGGCGGCGATGACGGTCGAAAAAACAATGCGGGTGGTCACACGGTGCATTCGGAGGTGCCTCGGTCAATCGAGATGTCTGTGGGCCATTGAAGACCCCCAGCATGAGTTTTGCAATCGGTCCCGGGGAGCAACCGACAAGCGGCAACGGCGGGGCAATTGTTACAATCAGCTGCCATGAATCCGCGACATTTTCTGCCACTGTTGTTCCTGCTGGCCACACCGGTGGCATCCGCCGAGGACGCGGACGCGATCAACTTTCCCCGCGACATCCGTCCGATCCTCTCGGAGAACTGTTTCCAGTGTCACGGGCCCGATGCCAGGGCTCGCAAGGGCGAGTTGCGGCTGGACATCGCCGACGAGGCTCTTGGTCATGATCCACCGGTTCTTGTCGCCGGACAACCGGACAACAGCGTGGTCTGGAAACGGATATCCAGCCAGGATCCCGACATCCGGATGCCACCGCCAGGGTCCAATCGCCAGCTGAGCGACCGGCAACGGGAATTGATACGCCGCTGGATCGCCGAAGGTGCAGAATTCGGTGATCACTGGTCGCTGGTGCCACCAGTCCGACAACCGCCACCGGTTCTGAACACCGTGCTGGGAGCCAACGCCATTGACGCCTTCATCCTGGCCCGGCTCAAGACCGCCGGCCTGCCAATGTCGCCAATGGCCAATCGCCGAACACTCTTGCGGCGACTGACTTTCGACCTGGTCGGACTGCCTCCCACCGAACACGAACTCGCCATGTTCCTTGCCGACACCGCTCCGGGATCCTGGAATCGAGCCATCGACCGCCTGTTGAATTCACCCCGGTTTGGGGAACACATGGCCTGGAACTGGCTGGTGGCCAGTCGTTACGCCGACACCAACGGGTACCAGGGTGACGGGACCCGGGTGATGTGGCCGTGGCGTGAATGGGTGATCAGTGCGTTCAACGACAACCTGCCCTTCAACAGGTTCACCATCGACCAGCTGGCCGGCGACCTGGTGCCCGGAACCACACCCGAACAACTGGTTGCCACCGGGTTCAACCGCAACCATCCACTCAATGGGGAAGGCGGACGGATTGCCGAGGAGAACCGGGTGGAATACGTGCTGGACCGCACCGACACCACCGCCACCGTCTGGATGGCTCTGACACTTGCCTGTGCAAAGTGTCACGACCACAAGTTCGACCCGCTCTCGCAAAAGGAGTACTACCGGTTCTCGGCATACTTCAACAGCCTTGACGAATCCGGCCGGGTCGACAGGCGAGGGAATGCCAACCCGGTGGCCAGGGTCACGACCCGCGCCCAGCAGACCAGGTTGCACCGGATTGACTCGCTGATCGATCAACAACGAGCAATCCTCGATCGACCCCTGGACAGCCTGGCCATCCAGCGGCGAGCGTGGATCGCACGGACCCGCCAGCAAGTCGCCGACAAGATGCTCCCGGGATGGCACACCCTCCGCCCGACAACCGCAAAATCAAAGGCGGGAGCTCTACTCAAATTACAACCAGACCACTCCCTGCTGGTCAGCGGGAAGATGGCGGCCGTGGATGATTACGAGGTGCAGGCGAGTGTTCCGCCCGGCCCAGTCACCGGGTTCCGCCTCGAGGCCCTGACCCACCGTAGCCTTGGATTCCAGGGGCCGGGCCGCAAGTCGAATTTCGTGCTGACACACTTCAGCGTGACCGTTCACCAGGCCGGGGCCAAACCATACAACCTCCCATTCGCCGATGTGGTGGCCGACCACAGCGAGGAGTCCTGGAAAGTCATGGGAGCGATCGATCCATCGCCGACCACCGGCTGGGGGGTCTGGGACGGAGTCCACGAAACCGCCCAGGATCGCCAGGCAGTATTCCGGCTGAAGGAAACGATGGACATCACCAGGGGTTCGACCCTGGTGTTTCGACTGAAACAGCAATCCCGTTTCAAGGAACACCTGCTTGGCCGATTCCGGATCTCGTTCACCGGCATCCCTCAACCCGGCCTGGCCACCGCCACGGTTCCACCCGCCGACATACTGGAACTTGTTGGAAAACCGGCCGACACACTCAACGCCGGTCACCAAAAGCGGCTGGCCGAATTCCACCGTGCCACCACCGACCAATCGCGAAACGCACATCGACAGCACTCGATCCAGCGTGCCGCGCGACAGCGATTGGAGAGTGGCATGATTGAATCGATGGTGATGCGCGACCGCAAAACACCTCGAACCACGTATGTCCTGAACCTGGCCCGTTACGACCAGCCCCGGGACAACGACAAGCTGGCTCATGGCATCCCCGCTGCACTGCCCGCACTGCCGAAAGGCGCCCCGGCCAATCGCCTCGCGATGGCCCGGTGGCTGGTCGACCCCGGCCACCCACTGACTGCCCGGGTTGCCGTCAATCGACTGTGGCAGACATTTTTCGGAACGGGCCTGGTGAAGACGAGCGAGGATTTTGGATCGCAGGGGGACCCACCCAGCCATCCCGAACTTCTCGACTGGCTGGCCACCGAGTACATCCGAACCGGGTGGGACACCAAGAGAATGATCCGACTGCTGGTCACCAGTGCCACCTACCGCCAATCCTCATCAGTGACCCCTGGCCAACTCGAAGCCGATCCGTACAACCGGCTCCTCGGCCGGGGTCCCCGTCACCGGTTGCCGGCCCACGTGATCCGTGACCAGGCACTGGCAGTCTCGGGATTGCTGGTCGAGACCATTGGCGGGCAGTCTGTCAAACCGTACCAGCCACCGGGACTGTGGGCCGATTTCAGTTTTGGCAAAATCCGTTACGCAGCCGACTCCGGTGCCAAGCTGTATCGTCGGAGCCTGTACACCTTCTGGCGACGTTCCCTGGGCCCACCCAATATGTTCGACGAAGGGACCCGGGACGTTTGCCACGTGACGCCACAGCGAACCAACACACCATTGCATGCCCTGACCCTGCTCAACGACGTGGCGTTTGCCGAGTCGGCTCGGGTCCTGGCCGAGAGGATACTGGCGTCTCCAGGCGACGACGCTTCACGACTGGGACGGGCATTCAGCCTTGTCCTCTCTCGCCCTCCCTCTCCCGAGGAATTGTCGCTGATCACCTCGTCATTGAACCGGGCCAGGAGACATTACCGGGCTCATCCCAAGGACGCCGGAGCCTTTGGCACCGTCGGCCGCCACGCCCCCGGTGCCGGTCTCGATCCGATCCAGGTCGCGGCTTTCGGAGCCGTGGCATCCGTGCTGCTGAACTCCGACGAGGCAATCACCCGCGAGTGACTCCACGACCCGTTCCCGCAGAACTCACCATGCAACCTGTTTTTGATCATCACCAGTTACAGACTCGTCGCCGTTTCTTCGGTCGTTCGGCCGTGGGAATCGGAACCGCCGCGCTGGCCACGTTGCTGAATCGAGAGTCAGTGGCCGACCAGCTTGTCAGTCACTTTGCACCCACGGCCAAACGGGTGATTTACCTGTTCCAGAACGGCGCTCCCACCCAGGTGGACCTGTTTGACCACAAGCCACAACTCGAAAAGTTTCGCGGTACCGACTTGCCCAAGGAGGTCCAGGGGGGCCAGCGACTGACCACCATGACCCAGGGCCGATCGCAAAAGATCCTGCCCTCGGCGTGGAAATTCCAACGTTACGGGGAATGCGGAACGCACATCAGCACACTGCTGCCGCACACCGGTTCAATCGCGGACGACATCTGCCTGGTCCGCTCGGCACACACCGAAGCCATCAACCACGCTCCGGCAATCACGTTGTGGCTGACTGGAGCCGAACAGCCCGGACGCCCCAGCTTTGGAGCTTGGCTCTCGTACGGCCTGGGACACGAGAGCCAGGAATTGCCGACCTTCTGCGTGATGACCTCGCGGGACAAGGAGGCCTCGTGCGGCCAGATCTTCTACGAGTGGTACTGGGGGAACGGATTCCTGCCAAGCCGACACCAGGGAGTGAAATTCCGCGGCTCGGGTGACCCGGTGCTTTACCTGTCCAACCCGGCTGGAGTCGATCGGAAGCTGAGGCGGGGACTGCTGGATGACCTGGCACAACTGAACCGGCTACGGGCCCGTGACGTGGGGGATCCGGAGATCCAGGCACGGATCGCCCAGTACGAGATGGCGTACCGGATGCAGGCGTCGGTGCCCGAATTGACCGACTTGAGCAGCGAACCCAAGCACATCCTCGAGATGTATGGACCCGACGTGGGACGCCGTGGCTCGTTCGCTCACAATTGCCTACTGGCTCGCAGGCTGGCTGAGCGCGGCGTGCGATTTGTCCAGTTGATGCACGCCGGCTGGGACCAGCACGGCAACCTGCCCACACAACTGGCCGTGCAATGTCGCGACACCGATCAACCCTCCGCGGCCCTGGTCAAGGACCTGAAACAGCGGGGACTGCTCGACGAGACACTGGTGATCTGGGGAGGCGAGTTCGGGCGAACCGTTTTCTGCCAGGGGGATATGAACAATCGCCAGAAACACGGTCGTGACCATCACCCGCGAAATTTCTGTCTCTGGATGGCCGGTGGCGGAATCAAGGGAGGGACGACGTACGGCAAGTCCGACGACTTCAGCTACAACGTGGCGGCTGATGGATTCCACGTCCATGACCTGCAGGCCACGGTCCTGCATTGCCTGGGAGTGGACCACGAACGGCTGACGTACAAGTTCCAGGGCCGCCAGTTCCGGCTCACCGACGTCCATGGTCGTGTTGTTCAGGAGATCCTGTCGTGAGCCTGGTCCGGAAAAAAAGACCCGTCCTGCAACTGCTGTTTTCAACACTGGTGCTGGGCAGCACCGTGCTGGCGGCCGAACCGCCACGCGATCCGATTCCCCCCGGCGGCGGCCGCTTGCGGAACCACTGGGCCACCTGCGTGATTGGACTGAACTCGGGGCATGTCGGCGGCATCTGGGACAACATCTCGGGACGGCGACTTGTCCAGGAGAGCTACGAGACCTACCGGTTGACCACGCGGGACGGACAGACAATCACCGTGAGTGAAAAAGATGATGTGGTTCACTCGGCCATATCCACCGCCCCCCCACCCAACCGACCGCGCTGGGGCAACGCGATGGTCTACTTCGCCCGGAACCCAAAGATTCCCGGTTCGGAGATTCGCAAGAGTTACTACTTTGCACTCGTCGGGGAAGAACAGCGTATCGTCTGTCGCTCGATTTCCATCACCGCACCGACCGACAAACCCACGCTGTTCACCAGCGTCTCGAACACCATCCTGGCTCCCAGCTTCCGCAAGGATTCGCTGTACCACTACGTCGTTCCGCAGGGTGTCGCTGGTGACCAGCGGCCGCTGATACGGTCCTCGCAGATCACCAAGCCCCTTGTTCGGCGGGACCACAGCAATGACCAACAGGGACGTGCGGCATCAGATGTCTTCCAGCCCAAGTGGAAAGTCGGACTTGCCCAGTACCTGTACCGGGTCGGTCGACACTGGGTCTATCCCGTCGGGCTCCGCAACCCCACGCACTGGACAGCCAACGGCTGGCAGATCGCTTCCGGAGGATTCATTCTCGCCGACAAGTCCGAAAACAAGCGAAACAACCGACTGGAGATGCGATACCACATCTTCGGAGAAGATCGCCTGGCCATTCACGAGGAGTACCTCGGACTGCCCGAGCTGGCCAAGCTCAGAGACGAGACACGGGAAAAACTGCGGCTCGAACAAATCCGTACGCCGGGAACACCTGCGAGGTTTCTGCGACCCGGTGATCGCGTCCCATCCGCATCCCTGATCAACATCGGGTCGGGCGGCAACGGACAGTTTCGCTACGGGGTCTTTGCGACCTCTGATGACAGTCGCCTGGAACAAATCAGCCCGACAAACTCGAAGAAGGTTGTTCTCTCACTGACCGGCAAGCAGTTGAAGGAACGCTTTGCACAACAGCGAAAGAAGAACCCCGCATCGATGGGCGGAATGTACATCTACCGCCACCACGAATCGCCGATCCTGGTCAAACACCCCGACTGGATCGCCTCACGGACACCCAACGGCCTGGTCAACCTGCGACCACTCAAGGAGGTCTTTGAATTCGAGACCCGTGGCATCGTGGCCGAATCGGATTACCTGGGCACCGGGGTCTTCTACTGGGACGCCGCCCTGGATGCCGGCCAGGTTGACTGGGACCGCCGGACCGTCAGCCAGACCCAGTCGGCCATCGACCGGTGGAAAATGCTTTTTGAAGCACTCCACCAGCGAGACAAGCTGTTGTGGACGAACTCTCGAACCGGTTCGGCCTACTACGACATCACCTACTATGAAGCCAGTGGTGCACAGAAGGTTCCCGGAAAGAGCTGGCGTGACGCTGCCGACATGGACCTGATGAACAAGATCTACCAGGTGCCGGGTACGATTCACGTGCCGCTGTACTGGTGGAGCAACGGACCGGAAGAAAACACCCAGGTTTACCAGAACCACTGCCTCGCACTGGCCCTGTCTCCCCGTGATGGTGCCTGGACCCGTGAAGTGGACGGCAAACTGCCCGAGAGCGCCGACGACGGCGTGCTGTTCGAGGTCATTGATGAATTCCGTGACGCCCGGTTTGTCCGAATCGGGTTGGAACCGGCCTGGTGGAACAATCTCGAGACACAAATCGAAGCCTACACACTGAAAATGGGTCGCACCTGGTTCCTCAACGTGATCTCTCACCGGAAGAAACCCTCGACCGTCACGGCTTCGATTGACCTCGCACGCGCCAGACTGGATTCCCGACAGCCCATCTTCTGCTGGCAACACCAGGCCCGAAAAGCCCTGACGGCCGGTTCCCAGTACCCCGCCAGGCAGGCCGATCGGTACTTCACTTCAACGCGACTTGCGGTGGTCAAGCCATCGGAAACGCGGTTGAAGTTGTCGTTGCCTAACGTGCCACCGGAGATCATCCGCATGTGCACCATCAACCAGGTCCCCGCCTGGATCGTTGAAGCGGATGGTGTAGCCGTCCAGTTGAGATTGTCCGGGACACTCGGATCGTCGGTCACCGGCCGTGTGGATGTGCCCAATACGCGGTTGGTGCTGGAAACAACCGGCAATCGCAACACAAAACTCGCCGCGTGGTGGAACACGAACTGGGGCCCAGCACGCGTTCAAATCGACGGGCTTGACGTGCCTCATCGGGTCGAAAAAAGTTCCGGCCAACACCTGCTCATCTTCGATGTCCCGAAGGGACCCCACCAGGTCCAGGTCACGCCCTGACCGACCGATTGCATGCCCCGCCTTCAGGGGACACAATTGAAGGTCACGACGACCGACGCTCTCTTTTGCGAGGTTCACCATGCGTTTCACATTTGTGCTGTCCACCCTGTTGACGCTTCTCGTTTCCCCGGCGGCCCAGTCGGCTGACGACACGGTCTTCAGCCTCTCGCTGCGTTCGCGGCAACCGGCCAAGATGCCATGGGGCGATGGACACAAGAAAACCACTCAACCAGCCAGGTGGCAGGCCAACCAGACGGCCGTGATCGTCTGTGACATGTGGGACCTGCACCATTGCCTGAACGCCACCCGGCGTGGAGCCGAAATGGCTCCAAGGATGAACAACCTGCTGAAACTGGCACGGCGACAGGGTGCCACGATCATCCATGCTCCCAGCAGTTGCATGGACACCTACAAGGGCCACCCGGCCCGCAAGCGCGCCCAGGCGGTCCCTCGATCAAAATCTCTGCCCGATGAAATCGCCAAGTGGTGTTACAAGATTCCCGCCGAGGAAAAGGGTGTTTACCCGATCGACCAAACCGATGGCGGCGAGGATGACGACCTGGCCGAACATCGCGAGTGGGCCAAGAAGCTCGAGGCAATGGGCCGCAACCCCAGGGCCCCCTGGAAAAGCCAGACCGACCTGCTGGAAATCTCCAACGAGGACTACATCTCTGATAACGGAGAAGAGGTCTGGAGCATCATGGAGCAGAAGGGGCTGAAGAACGTGATCATGGTGGGCGTGCACACCAACATGTGCGTTCTCGGTCGGCCCTTTGGACTGAGGCAGATGTCCAAGAACGGAAAGAATGTCGTGCTTGTGAGAGACATGACCGACACGATGTACAACCCCGGCCGCTGGCCGTTTGTCAGCCATTTCCAGGGCACGGACCTGATCGTCGAACACATCGAAAAATTCGTTTGTCCGACGATCACCAGTGATCAACTGCTCGGCGGCAAGTCGTTTGCTTTCAAAAATGACCACCGGCCCCGTGCCGTGTTCCTGGTTGCTGAAAAAATCTACAACACCCGATCGACGCTACCGGTACTGGCCAGGAGGTTGTTTGAAGATCGACTGGGATTCCAGACCACCGTCCTGGGAGCAGCCGATGGGGTCCACGAGATCAAGGGGATGGCGGCGGCTGTGAAGCAGGCTGACCTGGTTGTTGTTTCGGTGCGGCGGCGTGCACTGCCCCGCAAAGACCTCGACGCACTCAAAGCACACCTGGCAGCCGGCAAACCCCTGATTGGCCTCCGCACGGCCAGCCACGCGTTCGATGCACGCGGCTCAGGACCAAAAAACCATGCCGAGTGGCCAGAATTTGACGCCAAGGTATTGGGTGGGAACTACCACAACCATCATGCCTCCGGACCCACAACAACGATTGTTTCACGAGGAATCCCACACCCGGTGCTTGTCGGACTCAACAAGTCATTCACCAGCAAGGGATCACTCTACAAGACCGGTCCCCTGGCCAAGGGAACCACCGAGTTGCTCACCGGATCGATCCCGGGACAGAAAGCCGAACCCATTGCCTGGACCAACCAGTATGGCAAGGCCCGGATCTTCTACACGTCACTGGGCCACGAAGCAGACTTCAGGAACCCGCAATTCTGGCAGTTGATCGAGAATGCGGTGAGATGGACGTCGCAGATGAAAAATGCGGTCGCGTCGCGGCCGTGACCACGCAAGGCATCTCGACAGGTCACCCAACAGACGCGCAAGAAACGGCTCCGGGCAAAATTGCACCGGAGCCGTTCGTGTGCCTGAAGTCAAAAAGTCAGCAGTCCCGCTCTAGGGACTGGCCGGAGGATCGTCGTCGTCGCCATCACTCTCGGAAATCAGAATCGGGATCGTGATCACTGTCGCACCAACCGAAATCAGTCCCAGGTCACTCATTCCAAGAAAACCCTCCGGGTCGCCCACGCCACCGTTTTGACCGCGGACGATCAACGGTTGATCAACCAGTACCAACTGTGCAGCTGTTCGCGGAGGAGCTGATCCCGCGGCCCACGCTCGAACCATCTGGCTGGCGATACCACTGGTCACCGCATAAGAACCACCGGGCAGGTTCTTGACGGTGAACCGGCCAGTGCGGTCTGTTTTTACGCGGGCGATGAGCAGCGACCCACGGCGGACAGAAACAGTCCGGCCCACCCGGGCACGCCCCTGGCCATCAACCACCTGACCCGTCAGCGTTCCCCGCACACCCAACACCACGTCCGACATTGCGGACTTCTTTATCTGCCTGGGCGCGTCCGCCGACAGCCCCTGTGGCAACAAGATTCCCAAGCATGCCAGCCCCAGGGCAATCCGTGCAATCAACATGTCATTCACCGCTGTGTGGGTTAGTTGGGTCAAATTGGAACAAACGCGCATACCGCCTTATTCGGTTATGCATCTTGCCAATTCAAGCACAACATACATGTATGATTTATTACCCTCATTATCCCTAAATTAACACAGCGTTACCAACACGGGGGAAACGCAGCGTGAAATGGCACTGTCTTGCTGGATTTACAGCGAAACCAGTTACGCACCACTGGTCAATTCGGGAATCGGCGTGCCCTTGGAGAGCACGGGAACCGGCCGTCCACCGAAGTCGGTGAGTGCGGTGTGCTTCGTATCGATCCCGAGATGATCGTAGATGGTTGCCAGAAAATCGTAGGGACTCACACGACGCCTGACAGGATCCTCGCCCCGAGGATCAGTCGCCCCGATCACTTGCCCGGTCTCCATTCCCCCACCGGCAAAGACCATGGAATTGGCCCGGGGCCAGTGATCTCGTCCGGGCTGTCGAGTGCCCTTGGGCCGACTGGCCTTTCCGGGACCACTGGACGGTTGATTTGAGATCCGCGGTGTCCGGCCAAATTCACCGGTAATGATCACCAGCACCCTTTTGTCGAGTCCACGGTTGTAGACATCTTCGATCAGGGCACTGATTGCCTGGTCAAAGAAAGGAGCTCTCCAGGCCAGCGCTTCAAACACGTGATGGTTCACGGCGTGATCGTCCCAGTTGCTGACACGACCACACAACGGACCATCGAACTCGGTGGCCACGATATCCACGCCCGCTTCAACCAGTCGCCGGGCCAACAGGCACTGTTGTCCCCACTGGTTGCGACCGTACCGGTCTCGCAGGGCATCGGGTTCACTGTCCAGGTTGAATGCCTTTTGGGCATCGGCGCTCGTCAAAAGCGAAAGGGCCTGGGCTTCAAAGTCGTCAACCGCCTGCATCAATCCGGTCTGGTCAATATCCCGCCGCAGCTTGTCAAAGGACGACCTGAGGTTGGTCCGACGCTGCAAGCGAACAAGAGCGTCCTTTTTGACTCCAATATTCGGAATGGCAAAAGTCGGCTTACTGGGGTCACCGGTAACACGAAATGCTTCGTACGACGGCCCGAGATACGCCGGGCCGGCAATTTGAAACGCGTCGTATCGATCAACGGGATTCAACGCGACGTAGTTCGGTAATGCTCCAGGTGAATCAGACCGCAGGAAGTTGGCGACAGTCATCCAGTCGGGATAAATCGGCTTGGGCTTATCACCCCGGTCAGGATCGCCGGACAGTACCCTCAACGAGCCCGCGGGGTGGCCACCCGCATCATGAGCAACCGAGCGAAGGATGTTGTACTTGTCAGAGATCGCGGCCATCTTCGGCATCAGTTCGGTCAACTGTGTGCCGGGGACATTCGTCGAAATTGGTTGATAGGGACTCCGGTAGGCGTCGGTAGCATCCGGCTTGGGATCCCATGTGTCCAGGTGGCTGCAACCACCCCGCAACCAGACAAGAATCACCGCCGTCTGCTCGGCATCCGCTTCTGGTGCAGTCTCAGCGCGTGCCTGGAACAGGCCGGGAAGCGTCAGTCCACTGAAACCCACCAGGCCGGTTCTAAGCAACTCGCGTCGACCCACGCCGACACCGGGACCCTGGCACTGCTGGAGATTCATCATTGCCTCCTATTGACCTGGACACGCACCAACAAGCGGCGCGTTCACATCAAGATCCACCCATCCATCATATCGGCCACCAGTGACCATCAACAGGCGAGATTCATTCAGCCTTCCAGGAATCCGTTCGGAATGGAGAGGCTGGCAAGCCGTTCTTGTTGGAGAGGTTTGGCTCGGCCTCCTGGTGCCACCCAAAACGGACAGCAGTTGGTTTTTTCACCCCGGGAGCATGAACCACCACCGTGTTGCCAACAATCTTGGCGGATGCTTCGACAAACTTGCGGTCCTCTCCGGCAATCGTGAAGTGAGTCAGCGACTTGTCGTCGCGAGAAACCAGTCCGTCACCAACATGATCGAAGGAAATGACGATGGAGTTGTCCCTGGTCGTCATGCCCTTGTAGAGAGGCCCCGAGTGGACAAGGTTTTTTCTGCCATAGTCCTTGGCCAGGGCCCACAACCCCAGCCGCTTACCGACATCCTGCTTGTTCTTGGGGTGAATGTCAGTCCGGTTGCCAATATCAACCGTGACGGCCATGCCCGTATGAGGCACCGAGAGTGTCTTGAGCTGCGCCTCCCAGATTCCAGCCAGTTGCTCTGGTGCTCGGTTGCCATAGCGATACGGAGCCAACTGAACGTAGTAAAAGGGAAGACGTGGCTTCTGCCACGTGGCCCGCCACCCGGCAATCAAGGCCTTCATTTTCTCGTAATACAGCATCCCCTCGCCATTGTTCGATTCACCCTGGTACCAGATCGCTCCCCGGATCCCGTAGGGAATCACTGGTGCCACCATGCCGTTGTAAAGGGCCAGGGGGGTTTGGTGGTTGATTGTGCCATTGCCCCGACGACTGGGAAACTGGTCGAGTGTTCCGGCAATATTGGCCAGTTTCGGGACAGCACGGAAACCCGCCGGAGGAGTCCATGGCTCGATCCTGGTCCCGCCCCAGTTGCATCCCAGCAACCCGATCGGAACATCAAGTTCCTTGTGCAAAAATCGACCGAAGTAATAACCCACCGCGGTAAAATCGGCCACGGTATCAGGGCCACACACCTTCCACCCATCACTGGGAATATCGGCCTGTGGGTTATCCGCCGGGCGGTGTGGAAACTTGATGTGGCGGATCGCTGGATGCTTCGCGTTGGCAATTTCTTCCTCCGCGTTATTCGACTGCCGAACTCGCCACTCCATGTTCGACTGGCCCGAGCAGAACCAGACTTCGCCGACCAGCACGTTCTTGATTGTTGCCTCGCTGGTCCCTTTCACCGCGATCTCGTGCGGCCCACCGGCCTTCATCGACGGCAGGTAGGCGGTCCAGCGGCCATCAGCACCAGCGGTCGCCGTCACCGTGGCGTCACCCACAGAAACAGTGACCCTGGTTCCGGCTTTGTCCCAACCCCAAACCGGCACGGGTTCACCCCGCTGCAACACCATGTTGTCACCGATCACCGAGGGAAACCGGACCTCCGCCTGGATCGTCGGAACAAAAGCCACGAGAAAGAGTGTCGCGAACAGCCTGCGCATGGTGTGGTTCCTCGTTGTCGGTCCGCCTGGGCAAACATCGGTTTAGCGTTGTGTTGAACGGGAGAAGAGGTGTTGGTGACGTCTAGACATCAAGGTTCTTGACGTCCAGGGCATGCTCCTCGATGAACTTGCGCCGAGGCTCAACATCGTCACCCATCAGAACACTGAACAGGTCGTGGGCAGCAGCGGCATCTTCGAGGGTGACCTGCAACAGGTGCCGACTTTGAGAATCCATACTGGTTTCCCACAACTCCTCGGGGTCCATTTCTCCCAGCCCTTTGAACCGGGTGATCTTCAGGCCTTTTTCTCCCAGCGACCGGACGGCCGGGACCAGGTCCCTGAAACTGGAGAGTGGATTCTCGGAGTCGTCGTTGACCAATCGCAACGGGAAGAATGGCTCACCATCGCGGTTGCCGGCCGGCAACAGATCCGTGGCGGAAATCCCATACCCCTTCAGGTCGGCCAGGGCCGAGTTGATCGCCTTGACCTCGTGAAGATTGGTCCGCTTGAGTTCCGGGTCCTTGCTGTCTGATCCGTTGGAGTCACTTGCGGGAAGATCACCGTTGCCATCCGGGTCCGCCGCATCCGCCGCGTCCGTCGCGTCCGTCGCGTCGGCCGGCTTCTCATCGTCGGCCACGACGAACTCGCCACCATGCTCCTTCATGGCCGACTCGAGAAACGTGTCGACCTCTTCGGTCGAGTGGAACCAGTGCTGTTCCCGTCCCAGAAAAACGCGGTACCGCGGAAGCTGTCCATCATCTCCAGCGTGCTCGGTCACCAGCCACCTGAGATCCACTCCCCGCCTCTCGAGCGTCTGCAGCGGTTCCTCGAGCACGTTGAGCAACCGGATCACCGATTCCAGCGCGTCACCTTCCAGCGACTGCCCTTCCTCGAGTTCGACATGGCTGCCCTCGGCACCCAGCTCAACCAGCTCGGACATCATTTGTTCGTGTGTCTGCACATAACGAGGTTTCTTGCGACCCTGGATCACACGGTACAGCGGCGGCTGCGCGATATAGACACACCCCCCCTTGATCAGGGGCTCCATGTGTCGATACAGGAAGGTCAACAGCAGGGTTCGAATGTGGCTGCCGTCCACGTCGGCGTCGGTCATCAGGATGATCTTGCCGTAGCGCCGCTTGGCAACATCGTCGAGTTGGGCACCCGGCGGAACCCCGATCGCCTTGAAGATGTTCGTGACTTCCTTGTTCTGCAGAACCTTGGCCTCGCGGGCTTTTTGCACGTTGAGGATCTTGCCGCGAAGAGGCAGGATGGCCTGGACATCCGAATCACGCCCGGTGTCGGCCGATCCGCCGGCCGAGTCACCTTCGACCAGGTACAACTCCGTTTCCTCGAGCGTCCTGCTACGACAGTCTCGCAGCTTTTCGGGCAGTCCGCCGGTGGTCAGGGCCCCCTTGCGACGAATCATCTCGCGGGCCTTGCGGGCGGCTTCCCGGGCCTCCGCGGCCCGCATGCCCTTTCCGGCAATCAGCTTCGCCACTTTCGGATTGGCTTCGAGAAACTTCGTCAGCCCATCGTGTACGACCGAGGTGACAATCCCCTCGACCTCGCTGTTTCCCAGCTTGGTTTTGGTTTGCCCCTCGAACTGGGGATCCGGAACCCTGACCGCGATCACCGCCGTCAGCCCCTCGCGAAAATCATCACCGGTAGGAGTCGCGTCCTTGAAGAGATTCTCCTTGCGACCGTACTGGTTGATCGAACGCGTCAACGCACTCCGAAAACCGCTCAGGTGCGTTCCCCCTTCGATGTTGTTGATGTTGTTGGCAAACGTGCGAACCGTCTCGGTGAAATCCATGTGGTACTGGACGGCCACATCGACCTCGACATCATCTTGTTGTCCCTGGATAGAAATCACGTTGCCAAACAGGACCTGTTCGGTTCGGTTCAGGTGTTCGACAAACTCGATCAGCCCCTTCTCATAGCAGAATTCCTCGGACCGCTCGGATCGTTCATCCGAGATCAGGATCCTGACTCCGGCATTGAGAAACGCCACCTCCTGCAGTCGTCTCGCCAACGTGTCGAAGCTGAACCGGGTCTCCGGAAAGATCTCCGAGTCGGGGTGAAACTTGACGTGGGTGCCGGTTTTCGTGGCTTTGCCAAGCTCCTTCAGTGGAGCCGTCATCTGGCCACGCTCGAAGTTCATCGTCCAGAGCTGTTCGTTGCGTCGAACTTCCACCTCGAGCCATTCAGAAAGTGCGTTGACCGCTGTCAGGCCAACACCGTGCAACCCACCTGTTCCGGTCTTGTAACCACTCTCGCGATCGAATTTCCCCCCCGCGTGAATCTCGGTGAACACCACTTCAAGCGCCGAACGATCCTCGTGTTCTTCCAGGGCCCCAACCGGAATTCCGCGGCCGTCATCCTGGACACTGACACTGCCATCATCGTGCAGAATGACGGTGACGGTGGTCGCATGACCATTGACCGCTTCGTCGATACTGTTGTCGACCACCTCGAAGACCAGGTGATGCAGCCCGCGCGTGGTGGTGTCGCCGATATACATCGCCGGACGCATCCGGATGCCTTCAACACCCTTCAACGCTCGAATTTGATTCGATGTGTATTCGGCGCCACCCGCGCCTGTGTCGTCCACCGCGTCGCTCACTGTGTCAACTCCCCCCAGCTAATGGCCACTGCCGGCAGATTCTCCCAGGCTTCCCTTCAACCGAAATTTCAACCGGTTGATCTCCAGGCCGGGTGTCTGTTTGAGTGCCTCAAGCAGACTCGATTTGTGAAACGAATCGAGTTCGTACATCAACGCCGCACTGGCCACCTCTATTTCCAGCGATCTGTTCTTCACCGCCACAACCCGTGTTTCGGTCGCGATTCGTTCACC
Organism: uncultured Planctomycetaceae bacterium; assembly: GCA_964646205.1. Taxonomy (GTDB): domain Bacteria; phylum Planctomycetota; class Planctomycetia; order Planctomycetales; family Planctomycetaceae; genus UBA8437. Next base: position 67,979 of record CAZYAZ010000002.1, read on the forward strand.
GGCAACTTCCTGCCAGGCCCGGCTGAGTTGCTCGGCTGCACCGCTTCGGGCCAGGCCCTTCAGGGCAACCAATTCCGAGAGGGCGTCGCCCAGTCTTTGCGGTCCACGGGCTGCCCGCATTGATTATCTGTCCTTGGAAAGCGGCATGACCACGTAGGTGTATCCGTCGTCGGTGCAAAAGACCGCAGCACTCTCACTGTCCACCAGGTGCAAGAGAACCGTCGATTCGGGTTTCAACACTCTCAAGAAATCGGTGATAAATCGCGGGTCAAAACTGATCGAGACGGCATCGCCATCGTAACTCACCGGGATCTCGACCTTTGATTCCCCGACATCTGCGGCAATCGTTTCTAACGTCAACTGCCCTTTGCTGAACGAGAAGTTCACCCCCCGACTCTCTTCACTCGTGACAATCTGGGCCTGGCGAACAGCTGAATGGAATGAATCCACCTGCAGGGTCGCCACCTGCGAAGCTCCCGTGTCGATCAGCTTCGTGTAGTCGGGAAATCGCCCTTCGACCAGCCGGCTATAAATTGTCGATTGACCACACCGGATCAGGATGTCGTTGGCACTGATGGCCACCAGGACTTCTTCCTCGTCATCACTGATCGACTTCTCGATCAACCGCATCGCCTTGGCCGGAATCACCGGACCAGGATTCACCGGCTCGGTCACTCCCTCGGAACGAACCGGCAACGGCGCCACCGCCAAGCGACGACTGTCGGTGGCCACCAATGTCACTTTTTCGTTGCCGGGATCAAACAACACACCACCAAGTGCATATCGAGTGCTCTCCTGGTCGGTGGCAAATGCTGTCCGAATAATTCCCTCTCGGAATGCGGCTCCCGGAATCGCGAGGTACTGATCGCCCTCGAATGCTGCAACGTCCGGAAACTCATCGGGATCTTCCGACGCCAAGGAAAACTCGCTACCCGCCGATCGAATACAGACGGACGATTCGGTCACGTCAATATCAACAGTCTCGTCGGTCAACTCACGGAGAATCGATGTGACACGACTTGTCGGCAGCAAAACCTCACCGCTGGAATCTGTCTCAACTCCAGACAATTCAACGCGAACACCAACCTCCTGGTCTGTCGCCACCAGGGTCACTGCCCCATTGGCAACCTGAAGCTTGACGTTCCGGAGAATTTCCTTGGGTGTTCGTGTTGGAACAACCGTGCTAACGATCTGAAGTGAGTTGGCCAGGCTGGCTCGGTGGCATTGAAGTTTCATAGGTTCACGCCGGTTCTGAAGCACTCCATTGACAAACAGACCAAGCGATTTGATCGCAAAAGACTGTTCTTAATCTTTTAAGTAGCAGCAGTAGTATTAGGGGTGGCTGAACACCGTCGACAACCCTCGCCAATTCTACGAAAGTCTATGATACCACATGGTTTATTCACTCACAAGCAGCGTCCAATTGTGTCAACAAGTTGCCGAAAACAGGGGGCACAACAGGCCACCAGCGGTGTACAAAAACGGGACAAGTGTCATCTAATTGATGTCGGTGTTGGTGCCAGCAGTTTTGTGCGCCATGGATCCACATGTTATCAACAGGTTATGCACCACCGGGTTCCTCCCGACCTGTCAATTCGGCATGAATCGAATGGACCAGTCGCCTGAGCTCAGGTTCCCCTCCAAGCCGTTCCTGCATCCGCCGGCAGGCGTGCAAAACGGTTGTGTGGTTTTTGCATCCGAAATAGGCTGCGATGTCCGAGTAAATCGCTCCGGTGAGCTCCCTGGCCAACAACATGGCACATTGCCGTGGGATGACGATGTGTTGAGCCCGGGTCCGCTCGCGCAGTCGGCCGACAGCGACGCCGAACTGGCGGGCGACAACACGAGTGATCTGTTGCAGGCTCGGAGGGTCAGCCGTGGTGTCCTCGGAGACCATGCTTTTGGCCATATTCTTGTCGATCACACCACCACTTATCCGGGCCAGGGTTTCCAGTTGTCCAAGGGCAGCCAAAAGGTCTCGTGGTGATCCGGTGATTTTGTGTGCAAGCACCTGGGCGGCATCCGCCGGCAATGGCACCTGGTGTCGCGATGCGAAATGTTCCAGCAGCTGAAGTCGGCTGGCTGGACCAGGTCTCCGGACAGAGACGACAAGCCCTCCACGGCACCGGCTCACGAGCTTGCTGTCGAATCGGTCCAGCCGGCCGGGCAATCGCGAGGCGGTCAACAACACCCGTCCGCCACGACCAAGAAGATCATCAACAACTGCCAGCAGTTGCAACTGGCTCTCGCTCCGACCAGCCAGGGCCTGGAGGTCTTCGCACACCAGCGTGTTGAGTTGTCGGAAACGATCCTGGAACGAGGCAATAGCCTTGTGTTGGGCGGCTTCGGCCAACTCGGCAGCAAATTCGCTGGCCAGGATCAGTTTTCCCTCTCCGTCACCATCCTGTAGGAACAGGCGGGCCAGGTGAGACTTTCCAGTTCCTGGAGGGCCAGAGACATAGACGCAGGATGGTCGTGATCGGCTCCGGGATCCCAGCTGGGAAACAGCCGTGTGAGCCAACCGGATTTCCGGCACCAACAGCAGGGGTTCGGTTTCGTGTCCCGAGACCACCATCACCCATGCTCCCGCCCAGGCCCCATCTTCCCGGCACTCACGTGCAGCACTCAGGCAACAGGGACAGATTCTCTCAATCGCTTCACCACACTCGCAATCCGTTCCACGGCGTCGTCGATTTCGGCCGCGGTGTTCTCGACACCAACACTAAATCGCACGCTCGCCTTGTAGACCTCTTCGGTTCGGCCCATCGCCACCAGCGCGGGAGCCGGTTCGGCCGATCCACTGCTGCAGGTGCTTCCCAGCGAACAGGCCACCTGTTCGAGGTCGAGGGCAACAAGAATGGCTTCGCCGTCGAGACCGGGAAAGGCGATATTGAGGGTGTTGGGGAGGCGGTGTTCGGCGTGTCCGTTGACGAGAGTGGGTCCGGCCTGTTGCTCGAGCCCGTGTTGAAGTCGGTCGCGGAGCGCGGCGATGCGTTCGGTGCGGGCCTCCCGGTCGGCATTCCACGACTCGAGTGCCCGGGCCATTCCGGCCGCCAGTGCCACGACCTCGGTTCCCGGCCGGCGGCCCGCTTCCTGGTGACCACCATATTCAAAGGGTGCCAGGCGACACCCATCCCGAAGCAACAGGGCCCCGATTCCTCGCGGTCCGTGAAACTTGTGAGCTCCCAGTGCCAGGGACGCTGCACCCAGTTGATGAAAGTCGACAGGAATTTTTCCCACCGCCTGGACGGCATCAACATGCAGCGGTATCCCCCGCTCGCGACAGGCCCCCGAAAGAAGTTCCAGGTCCTGCAGGACACCGGTTTCGTTGTGAGCCAGGATGACGGTTGCCAGTCGGCAGTCATCCCAAGGCAATTCCTGGACGTCGTCGGGTTTCAGGCGTCCGTCCTGGTCGACTTCGAGAACCCGCGTGGTCCAGCCTCGCTGTTTTAGTGCTGCAATGGACTCGGTTGTTGCAGGATGTTCTCCAGCGGTGGTCAGGATGACGCCAGGCTCGCCGCCGGCAAAACCAAACAGCGCGAGATTGGTGGATTCGGTGCCGCCGCTGGTGAAGACAACCTCACCGGGATCAGCGCCCAGGATTCCGGCTATTGTCTCACGAGCATCTTCCAGCACCACGCGGGCTTTCCGGCCAGCGGCGTGACGGCTGCCGGGGTTCCCAAAACTCTCCCCCAGGTGCGCGGCCACGGTCTCGATCACCTCGGGCAATGGCCGGGTGGTTGCGTTGTTGTCGAGGTAGATTTCAGGGAGTGAACTGGAGGTCACGAGGTGGCTCCTCCGGTGGTGGCAATACGGGCAGCAATGGCCTCGCCGGTTTGCTCGGTTGTCGAGTCGCCGCCCAGGTCCGGAGTCCGGGGTCCACGTTCGGCCAGTTGGCTCTTGACCGCATCGTTGATCGCGGCAGCGGCACGTGGCAACTCGAGATGCTCCAACATCAGTCCAGCCGAAAGGATGGCGGCCAGCGGGTTGGCGATTCCCTGGCCGACGATATCAGGTGCTGATCCGTGGACCGGCTCAAACATGCTGGGATGAGTCCGCGTGGGATCAATGTTGGCGCTGGCCGCCAACCCCATGCTGCCAACCACGATGGCGGCCAGGTCGGTCAGTATGTCTCCGAAGAGATTGCTGGCGACAACAACATCGAAGGATTCGGGTCGACGGACAAACTCCATCACGGCACGATCAATCAACAACGACTCGGTTTCGATTTCAGGAAAGTCGGCAGCAACGTCCTGGAACACCTCGTCCCACAGGACCATGCCATATCCCTGAGCGTTGCTCTTGGTGATCGATGCCACGTGACGAGCCGGTCTCGTGGTCGCTTTTTCAAAAGCGGCCCGGATGATCCGCTGGCAACCGTGTCGCGTGAAAACGGATGTTTGAACGGCAACATCGTGCGGACGGTCTGCATACAACCGTCCGCCGACATTGGCGTACTCACCCTCGGTGTTCTCGCGAAAGACCTGGAGATCGATCGATCCGGGCGGCTTGTCTCTGAGAGGACTTTCCACGCCGTCGTACAGGTAGGACGGTCTGAGACAGACACACTGGTCGAATCGTCGTCGGATGGGCAGCAGCAGCCCATTGAGCGTGATGTGATCCTGGACTTCGGGATGTCCGACCGCGCCAAGCAGGATGGCGTCGTGGCCGGCGAGGGTGTCGAGAAAGTCCCCGGGAGCCATGCACCCGTGTTCAAAGTAGTGGTCTGTGCCCCAGGGATAGCTCTGCCATTGGAACGTTGCATCGTCGAGGACCGCAGCGGCCTCCACCGAGCGGATCGCCTCGCGAGTCACCTCGGGACCAATACCGTCTCCGTGAATCACGGCAATATCAAACGTCCGTGGCATGTTCAGTTCTCTGGCACAAGGGGTATCGGGACCCGGTTTGTCGGCTCGCCGCACCGGTGAATCAGGGCACCCGCGACGCGGCTCGCTCGGCCAACTCGACGGGCACATCGCGTAGCAGCATATCCACCAGGTCGTCGGAGGAGATGTTTTCGCTGTCGGCCTGGAACGTGGTGACGATCCGGTGTCTGAGCACGGGGTGTGCCACCGCTTTGACGTCGTCGGTGGTGGCGTGCAGCCGCCCCTCGAGCAACGCCCGGGCCTTGGCGCCGATCACCAGGTATTGCCCGGCCCGCGGCCCGGCTCCCCAGGCGATATAGGATTTCACAAATGGTTTCGCGTCAGGTTCGCCCGGCCTGGTGGCCCGGGCCAGATCGCGAGCATAGACAAACACGTGATCCGCCACGGGGACCTGGCGAACCAGCTGCTGCAGGTCCAGGATCTGTTGTCCGGTCAGGGTGGCATCGAGATCGGGTGTGTTTTGTCCGGTCGTTTGTTTGAGGATCGAGAGTTCTTCGTCGGCGGTCGGATAGTCGACGACCACGTGGAACATGAATCGATCCAACTGGGCCTCGGGAAGGGTGTAGGTGCCCTCCTGCTCAATGGGATTCTGTGTGGCGAGCACAAAGAAAGGTTGCGGCAAAGGATAGGAGCTTGTGCCGACAGTCACTCGCCGTTCCTGCATCGCTTCGAGCAGCGCGGCCTGTGTTTTTGGGGGCGTGCGGTTGATCTCGTCGGCCAGCACGATGTTGGCAAACAGCGGACCCTGCATGAAATGGAAGGCTCGCTGGCGAGTCTCCGGGTCGTCCTGCAACACGTCGGTGCCGGTGATGTCCGAGGGCATCAAGTCGGGTGTGAACTGGATCCGCCGGAACGACAACTCCAGGATCTCGGCAACGGTGCTGACCAACAACGTCTTGGCCAATCCGGGAACTCCCTCGAGCAGGCAATGCCCACCGGAGAACAGGGCGATCAACAACTGGTCAACAATCTCGTGCTGACCGACAATCGCCTTGCCGATCTCTTCTCGCATGCGGGCGTAGGCGGTCGAAAGCTGGTCGATCGTCTCGCGGCTGGAAGATCCTTCATCGTTGCCGTCCGTCAGGACGACAGCCTGGTCGGATGCCACTTCGGCAACTTCATTGGAGTTGGTGACGTCGGCTGGATCGGTCATGGAACCAGGTACGGGGACCAGGAATGAGAACCAAAAGTGAGCGAGAGGCGGGGTTGAGGCCGCGACAGTTCATGGTAACGTACCCGCGAGACGATTGGCAGCGGCGGTGCGTGCTGTGGAATGGTGAAGGGAGTGGCGATGGCCGACATGGTCAGTTACCTGGTGTTCGATGTGGAAGCCGTGGCCGACGGTGAACTGATCGCCCGGGCGAAATACGGGGACGCCGACTTGTCCCCCGGCGAGGCGATCGAGAGGTTCCGGGCCGAGCGACTCGAGCAGCGGGGCAGCGATGTATTGCCGCCGACGTGGATGTTGCCGATCTCGGTTGCCGTGGCCAAGGTGGACAGCGGGTTCCGGCTATTGGATCTCGCGGTTCTTGACGCCCCCGCCTACCGGCCCCACGTGATCACCGATCAGTTCTGGAAAGGCTGGAAGCACTACAGCCAGCCGACGTTCGTGACGTTCAATGGCCGGGGTTACGACCTGCCGGTGTTGGAGTTGGCGGCATACCGATACGGGATCACGTTGCCCGAGTGGTTCAATGTCGAGGCGAGGACCTACGACCAGGCCCGGAATCGATACAACATCAAGTCCCACATTGACCTGATGGACCTGGTGTCGAACTTCGGCGCATCCCGGGTCAATGGCGGGCTGAACCTGCTGGCTCACCTGATCGGAAAACCGGGCAAGACCGGTGTCGACGGATCCATGGTCCAGGGGTTTTATGACGAAGGTCGGACTGACGAGATCAACGATTATTGTCGTTGTGATGTGTTGGACACGTACTTCGTGTTCCTGAGGTCACGGGTCATGATTGGCCGGTTGGACATCGAGACCGAACAGCGGTTGGTGGCCGAGACAAAGCAGTGGCTGGAGGAGCGGCGCGACGAGTGTCCCGCATACGGACATTACCTGGATCATTGGGGTGACTGGGTTCCGCCCGGCGCAGACCCGCCGGCAGACCCGCCGGCAGACCCGCCGGCAGA
>CAZYAZ010000002.1:75103-103285 GCA_964646205.1 uncultured Planctomycetaceae bacterium
CGGCAGAGATATCGGCAGATCCGCCGGCTGAGGCGCTCGATGTCACTGTCACGGCACCCCAAGACCAAGCGGTGGACCAGGCGGCGGAGTTCGTCGACCCAATGCCTGCCAATCCGCCCCCGGATCTCTTCTCGCACGATTAGCGTGATCCAGAAAAACGGGGTTTGAACTCGATAGAATCGCCGATACCAGATGACAGGCAACGCATAGGTGATTTAGAATACGTTGAGTGAGTTTGTTGGAGACGACGACGAATGTTGCGGATCCAGGGTTCCGACCGCCGGCTGTGTGATGGTCTCAAGCGCCGCGACCTGTTGCAGGTTGGTGGGCTGGGATTGGCTGGTGGTCTGTCGTTGCCGACGTTACTGGCGTCCGAGGCGGTCCGCGGTATCGATTCGGACGCCCCGGCCAAGTCGGTCATCCTGATCAACCTGATGGGTGGTCCAAGTCATGTCGACATGTTCGACATGAAGCCCGAGGCCCCGTCGGAAATCCGTGGTGAATTCCGTCCGGTGCCCAGCAGTGTGCCCGGGCTGGATGTCTGCGAGTTGATGCCGCTGACGGCCAGGACCATGCATCACTCGTGTGTCGTTCGGACTCACTCGCATCTCTACAACACCCACAGCCCGTACAACATGCTGACCGGCTACTCGGGTCCGGTGATCAACGGCAACCATTTCAAGCCAACAGACCATCCCAGTGTCGGCTCGGTAATGCAGCATGCCGGTCTCGGCTCGGCTGGCGTACCGAATTATGTCTGGATGCCGACCTACCCGGGCCACAGCCAGGGCAAGCACCGTGCCGGTCCTTACGGTGGTTTCCTGGGCCAGCGGTTTGATCCGTTGTTCACCAGCTACACGCCGGAATTCCGGGAATCAACAGAGGGTCGAAACGCCCACATTGATCCACCGGTGCCCTACGCGACACCACAATTGCCGGCCCTGGACGAACAGCCGCAACTGGGAACTGCCCGGCTGGGCCGTCGCCGCGACCTGCTGGCCACCGTCGACAAGGTCCGGCGGCAACTGGGTGACACCTCCTCGTCCGACTCGCTCGGAGTGTTCCAGCAGAAAGCACTGGAGCTGCTCACTTCCACACGAACCCGCGACGCCTTTGATATCGCTCGCGAGTCCGAGGCGACCCGCAAGCGTTACGGCGATCACCTGTTTGGCTCGTGCCTGCTGGCCGCGCGGCGGTTGGTGGAATCGGGCACCCGGTTTGTCGGCCTGACCTTCGAGTCGCAGCTCAATGGCAAGATCGGGGCGGGCCAATGGGACACCCATGGCAACAACTTCCGCCTGTTGAAGAATTTCCTGCTGCCAACACTCGACCAATGTTACTCGGCACTGGTCGAGGACATGGCCGGCCGCGGGATGCTCAAAGACACCCTGGTTGTGCTGATGGGCGAGATGGGTCGGACTCCCAAGGTGAACAAGAATGCCGGCCGTGATCACTGGACCCAGTGCGGTTTTATCGTGTACACGGGAGCGGGAGTGCGACACGCGACGGTCTTTGGCCGCAGCGACAAGCAGGCCGGCTGGCCGGTTGATTTTCCGGTCAGCAGTGCCGATCACGTGGCCACGATGTACAAGCTGGTCGGGGTCGACCCCCAGATGGCCATTTTTGATCGCACCGGCCGCGAGCACCGAGCGGCACTGGACGGTGAACCGATCAGCGGCGTGATCGCCTGATCCGGCAGCTTGCCGGGTCAGCTATCCCTCGGAGCCATCGTCCTTCGGCTCACCCATGGGCGGCTGCGGCGTCTTGCCAGTCAAGGTCACCGTGTACTTGCCGGCCGGCAAGGCCGAGTCGTGTGGGATGGTGACCCCATCCCGGTCGACGGAGATCGACGTGAAGCCACTCCTGGCAATCAGTTGTGTTTGGCTTGTGTTCACGATCACGATCGTGGCGGTAAAAGACTCGCCGTCACCGGTTGAGCTGAAAGAGGCCGTGAAACGGTCCCCTTCTCCAAGCACCAGCCCCTTGTCCGAATTGCCCTCGCTCGTGGTGTCGATCCGAAAGGTCGAGCTGAAATCTATCGAGCCGTCCGCCGTCCCTGTCGAGCAGGTACAAATCACGGCCGGGTACGCCCCCGATTTGCCCTCGTGGAATTGGACTTCGAGAGTCACCTGGTCGGTCGTTGCCGAATCAGAACACCCGGCCAGGAACATCGTCGTCAGCAAAACAGCAATCAACCTGGCTGTCATCGAATCACCGAACAACACGGTCACGAGACTACTCTCCGATAGCGTACAGGTGTCCATAGGTCCGGATATAAATCCGGTTCTTGTGGACCACCGGGGTTGAGATGAATTCCTCGAGGTGGTTGCGAGCGACTTCCTGGTATTTGCGACCGGTCTTGAAGACGACCGTGTTTCCGTCGCGGTTGCTGGCGTAGACATGGTCTCCGGCGTGCAACAGGCTGGGCCAGACCGGCCCGTTGCCGAGGTTCAGCCTGCGGGTATAGACCGTCTTGCCGGACGCCACGTCGAGCACGCTGAGAATGCCCCGGGTGGCGACGCAATAGATCAGGCCGTCGTGGATGACCGGCGAGGAGCTGAAGCCACCGCCGGGAGGGCTCGATTCCCACAACGCCTTGGGACGGAGTCGCTTGGTGGCCTTCGGATCGAGTCGTGTTGGTAGCGGAAAAGCCTCGGCCCGCTGACCGATGTAGAAGGCGGTCGAGCCGACAACCACCGGCGAGGCGCGTTCCAGGGGCGAAAGCCGTCCGATGACCTTGCCATCCCTGGGTCGGACCATTCGCCCGTTGGCCATCAGGATCAGCGGCTTGCCGTCGATCTCGGCACGCACTGGTGAACCCCATGTCTGGCCGTAGCTGGTCCGCCACAGGTCCTTTCCTGTCTCGGGGTCCAGTGCCACGATGTCCTCGATCGGAACGATCAGCCGCCCGGCAATCAGTAGCGGGCTGGCCGAGTGGCCCCACATCACCTGTGGATTGTCCGGCAAGACGCGTGCCCATTTCCGATTGCCGGCCATGTCGAAGCAGGTGACCACGCGGTTGCCGAAGACCGCCCAGACCAGTCGGCCGTCGGTGATCGGTGTGGCGGTGGTGTAGCCGTTGTACAGCGGCTGGGTAATCGGCACCGTGTAACGGGCGGCCAGCGGCATCCCGTCGATCTTCTCCCGCAACGCGTCTTCCTGTGCCTCGATCTTTTCAATCTTTGCGACGACCGCCTTCTTGTCGGTGGCTTTTTCGAGACTTTCCTCGAGTACCTCTCGCTGTTTTTGCAACGACGCTTTTCGATCGGTCAGCTGTTTCAGCGTGCTGACCTTTTTTTGGATGTCTATCCAGTCGCCCGGGGAGGTGATGTCGGCATAACTGCTGGTGCGTTGCCACAGGATCTTTCCATCGGCGAGATCGAGCTTGGCCAGTCCAAAGGGTTCGACGCAGGTGAAGACGGCGTTCCGGGTGAACACCGGGAGGCTGTTGCTACGGGTGGCCAGCGGCGTGGCCCAGGCAATGTTCTCCTTCGGGTTCCAGTGCGTCGGTGCATCGACGGTCGGATGGCTGCCGCTGCCGTTGGTTCTCCAGCCGTATCCACGCAATTGTCCTGACCAGGCAATCCGTTGCGCCTCGAGCCTTGGCCAGGTCCACGCCGGCCAGGTGGGAGTTTCCTGTTGCACCTGTTTGAACAGCCGCCGCAGAACGGCACCCATCTGGCTGGTCCGTTCGGGCAGGTCTGACGCCCGGTCACGGGCTTCGCCGATGTCGTCCTTGAGGTTGTACAGTTCGAACTTGGTGATCCGCTGACTCTTGATCGCCTTCTGGTCGCTGGGACGGATGTCGCCAAAGGGTTTGATCTGGGGATCACTGAGATGTGCCAGCAATTTCCAGTCGCCGTCACGAAGAGCGACCTTCGGCCGATTGCGGGCGACGTGAAATTGCCAGTACAACGGCTGGTGTCGCACGACCGGCTTGGCGTCAAAGAGTGCCACGACACTGGTGCCATCGAAGTGGCGGTCGCCGGGCAGCGCGGTTTCGGTTGCCTCGCAGACCGTCGGCAAAATGTCGACACCGCTCACCGGCACGTCGCTGGTCGTGCCCGGCTTGATCCGGCCCGGCCAGCGGATGATCCCGGGCACCCTGATACCACCCTCGTACATGGATCCCTTCTTGTCCCGCAAGGGACCAGTGGATCCGTGGGGATGATAACGGGTGATGGCCGGCCCGTTGTCGCTGGTGAACAGTACCAGCGTGTCGTCGGCCAGTTGGTGCTGGTCGAGCCCGGCCAGCAGTCGACCAAAAGCGTGATCCATCTGGGTGATGTTGGCGTGGTGCCGAACCTGGGCGGCGTTCTTCAGATCGGGGTACTGGCGTTCGAAGATCTCGGCCGACGCGATTGGCTCGTGAGGTTCGTGGAAACAGACGTACAGGAAGAACGGTTTCGTCTTGTCCCGGGCCGAGTCCAACCACGAGAGAGCCTCGTTGACGACCAGTTGGCTCGAGTAACCCTCCAGGGGCCCGACGGCCTTGCCATTGCGGACAAAATTGTCGGGATCGCGATGGCTGGGTAGTGCGTTGTTTTGTGTGCCAAACCAGTGATCGAAGCCATGGTCGGACGGCTGGGGTTGATCGGCCAGGTTGAAGCGACCGTTGAGATGCCATTTGCCCACGTGACAGGTGCTGTATCCGGATTTTTGCAAGAGCCCGGGTAGGGTGATTTCGCCACGGCGAAGGTGCATCGGCGACAGCAGGGGAATCCAGTTGTGGATTCCGGCACGGTAGGGCGTTCGCCCGGTCAGCAGTCCCGCTCGGGCGGGACTGCAATTGGCCGATGCGGCGTAGCAACTGGTCAACCGCAATCCATTGGTGGCGAAACGATCGATGTGAGGCGTCTTGACCGTGGGGCTGCCGTAGCAGGCCAGGTCGCCGTAGCCCAGATCATCGCACAGCACGACCAGCACGTTGGGCCTCGTTTCGGCCGCCTGGGCCTGGGCGACGCCGAACAACAGGATCGCGGCAAGGAGGTAGTCGAACGTGCGAGACATGAGCTGCTCTCCGGGGGTTACTTCTTGCTGGCGGGTGCCTTGGCTGGCTGGAGCAGGTGGCGGTTGAACCACCGCAGTGATGCCGCGTTGGCCCGCTTCTGATCGGCCGGCTTGAATCCGTGGGCGGCTCCCTCGATCACCATCAGCTTGCTGGGCACCTTCTTTTCGCCCAGGGCCTTGTGAATGGTCTGGCTGTGGAACAGTGGCACCAGCTTGTCCATGTCGCCGTGAATCATCAGCGACGGCGCATCATCGCTGCTGACCTGCAGCAGGGGTGAAACTGCTGGAGATTTCCTGGGGTCGAATTTCAGTGCCGGGAAGGCCTCGAGGAACCCCAGCTTGGGGTCAAGGTACCTGGAGAGGTCGGTGGGCGGAAAGATGGCGACGACGGCGTTGACGCGGCTGGAGTGTTTCTGCAGGGGGTCGCGAGCCCCGGGGTTGGCATCCTCTCCGGTTGTGCCGAGCATCAGCGCCAGGTGCCCTCCGGCACTGCCGCCGGTCACCCCGATTCGGTCCGAATCGATGTCGAACCGCCTGGCGTTGGAGCGGACATGCCGGATCGCGCGGCGGACGTCGTCGACACATTCAGGCACCAGGAACTTTGGGCTGCTGCCGTGGCGGATCAAAAATACGGTGTAACCGGCTTCAAGCAGGTACCGGAACCGTTCGATGGCGTCTTCAGGGGGGCTCCATCGCGAGACCCAGCCTCCACTCACCATGAACATCACCGCGGCACGGTTTCGACCCGATCCCGGTTGCAGCACGTCGTAGGTCAGGGCCAGGCCATACTTGTGGCCATAAACGACATCGGCGTCGATGGCGATGGTCAACCCGGGCGGAGTCTTGGTTGCCGGAGCGTCCTGGGCAATGACGGGGCCGGCTCCCGTCAAAAACAACGCGATAACAAACAACTGCCTGAAACCGGTCATCGTTTTTTCGGGTCCATCTGGTGTCTGTACAAAAGGTGACCTGGTTACAACAGCTCCGAAATCACCCGCCCGCCGATGTCGGTCAATCGTTCTTCACGTCCATTGTGCAGGTAGGTCAGCGCGTCCTGGTCGAGGCCGACCCGGTCGAGAATCGTGGCGTGGAGATCCCGGACGTGGTAGGGCTTCTCCACGGCCCTCAGTCCGATCTCGTCGGTCGCCCCCACCATGCGGCCCCCCTTGATGCCGGCTCCGGCCATCCAGATCGAGAATCCAAACGGGCTGTGGTCCCGGCCGGTTTTTCCCTGGGACATCGGGGTGCGTCCGAACTCGCCGCCCCAGATCACCAGGGTGCTCTCGAGCAAGCCGCGACGTTTCAGGTCCTTGAGCAAACCGGTGATGGGCTGGTCGACCTGCCCGGCCATCCTCAGGTGATTTTCCTCGATGTCCCCATGGCCGTCCCATGTCATGTTTCCGGGTCCACCTCCAGAATACAGCTGCACGAACCGCACTCCGCGTTCGACCAGTCGACGGGCCAACAGGCAACGGCGGCCGAATTCGGAAGTCTGGGCCCGGTCGACCCCGTAGAGTTTTTGCGTCTCGGCCGTTTCGCGAGAAATGTCGACCGCTTCGGGAGCGTGCTTTTGCATGCGGAAGGCCAGCTCGTAGGTCGCCGCACGGGTCTCGAGAATGGGGTCGGCCGGCCTTCGGTTGATCTGGTTGAGTCGCCGTAGCAGGTCCAGGTTGCGTTGTTGACGGACAATGGATCGGCCGGCGGCCGGCCGCAGGTTCAGGATGGCCGGACGCTCGGGACGGAAGAGTGTTCCCTGGTAAATTGGTGGGAAGTAACCGGCACCCCAGCAGGGTGGCCCACCGACGAGGGTTCCATCGGGATCGAGCATCACGACATAGGACGGCAGGTTGTCGCTCTCGCTTCCCAGTCCATAGGTCAGCCAGGCGCCAATGGTCGGGTGACCCATCAGGGTGCGGCCTGAATTCATCTGGTAGAGAGCCGCGGAGTGCACGATGCTCTCGGCGTGCATCGAGCGAACAACCGAGAGGTCGTCGGCACAGGTGGCCAGGTGTGGAAACAGGTCCGACATCACCAGCCCGCTTTCGCCGTTGGGCCGGAATCGCCGCTTGACGCCCAGCAACAGCGACTTCTCGTTGGCCTGTTGCGTCTGGACCTGCCCAAGGCTGGCGGGCACCGGTTGGCCGTGCAGTCGGGTCAGGTCGGGCTTGGGGTCGAATGTTTCGACCTGGCTTGGTCCCCCGGCCATGAACAGAAAGATCACCGAGGTGGCCGGTGGATTGATGTCAGCCGCCCGGGCGGCCAGTGGATTTCCCGGGGTCGACTGTCCGGACGAATTGGCCAATCCATCTCGAGCCAATAACGAGGCCAGGGCGATCGACCCCAGTCCGAGGCCTCCACGCTCGAGAAAATCTCGGCGATCCAGCGTCGGCCGCGGGCCGGGGCAGTTGGTTGTCGACGGGACGTTTGCCATCAGGGGTATAGCCTAACCCAGTTGGGTTTCGGTCGGAAGTCGTGACCCATTCGACCCGCTTCGCCTTGACCACACCCGTGGATGGCTCGGAAGATGGAGCATCCGATCAGGAACATCCGATGCGCAGACTGCTGCCGACCATTCTCTTGCCTTTGTTGATCCAGGGGGTCCTTTGCGCCCAGGAGGACGAACGTGCCTGGGCATTTCGGGCGGTCCGCAGGCCCGCGATTCCGGTGGTCAAGACCACCGAGTGGGTGTCCAACCCCGTCGATGCCTTCATCCTGAAGTCGCTGGAAGACCTGGAACTCCATCCCGCATCCCGGGCCTCGCGGCACACGCTGGTGCGACGTGTTTATCTCGACCTGATCGGGATCCCTCCGACGCCCGGCCAGGTCGAGCAATTTCTTGCTGATAGCCGCGCCGATGCGTGGGTGCGGTTGGTGGACCGGTTGCTGGCGTCACCCGCGTATGGCCAGAGGTGGGCTCAGCATTGGCTGGACGTGGTCCGCTATGCCGACAGTGACGGGTTCGAATACGACGATCCGCGGCCACATGCCTGGCGGTATCGGGACTGGGTGATCGATTCTTTGAACCTCGACAAGCCGTTCGCAAGGTTTGTCCGCGAGCAGATCGCTGCCGACGAGCTGTTTCCCGAGGATGTCGGTGCCTTGCCGGCCCTCGGCCTGCATCGGCTCGGCCCGCTGCGGATGAACGCGGGAACCCAGGACGTGGCCAAGAACCGGCAGGAACGTTTGACCGAGATCGTCGACGTGGTCGGCTCGGCGTTCCTCGGGGTCACCTTTGGCTGTGCCCGGTGTCATGACCACAAATTCGATCCCCTGCTCCAGGCCGACTATTACCGGCTGCAAGCATTCTTCGCCGCCAGCCGGGCGGTCGACCTGCCGTTGGTTCCGTCGGTTGAGAGAAAACGGCGTGAGACAGCACGCAAGAAGTGGGTCGCGAAGAGAGACGAGATCCGCAAGAGGCTGGATGCGATCGAGGCCCCGGTCAAAAAACGGCTGATGGCCGAGCGTCGTGGTCGACTGGGTCGTGAGACGCTGGCGGCCCTGGCGGTTGATGCGGCGACGCGGACCCCTGAACAATCGCGTTTGGCGACCGCTGCCGAGCGGTTGTTGACGATTGGCGAGGCGGACATCCGCGAGGCATTGTCCGAACGGGACCGTGGGGACTACGTGTCGGTTCAGCAACTGTTGCACGCGGTGCAGTTGGATGAACCACTGCCGGTTGCGTCGGTGATGGCGATTGTTGATCGAGGCCAGAAGATTCCAACGACTCACCGGCTGGTCCGTGGGGATCCGCACGACCTGGGCGAGGTGGTCTTTCCGAGTTTTCCTGCGGTGATGGTCCGGCGGGGTGCGTTGAACCAACCCGCTGCAATTCGCCAGCGGACGCGTCCCTCGATCGACGAGGTGTCCAAGACGGACAGCCGGCGATCCTCGGGTCGTCGCGCCGAATTGGCCGAGTGGCTGGCTTCGGCATCCAACCCGCTCACCGCACGGGTATTCGTCAACCGGATCTGGCAGCACCATTTTGGCCAGGGCATCGTGGCCACGCCCAATGACTTTGGCGTCATGGGCAGTTCGGCAACGCATCCTGAACTGCTCGACTGGCTTGCCGCCGAGCTGGTGTCCAACGGAGGTCGCATCAAGCCGTTGCACCGGCTGATGGTTCTCTCGTCCACCTACCGGCAATCCAGCACGACAAGCAATCCGGCTGCTGTCGCCGTCGATCCGGACAACCAGATGCTGTGGCGGGCACGCCGGCGACGACTCGAAGCGGAGACCTTGCGAGACAGTCTGTTGGCTGTCAGTGGTCGACTGAATCATCATTCGGGTGGACCTGGTGTTCGTTTGCCGTTGCCGCCGGAGATTGCCGCGTTGCAATACAAGGGCAACTGGCAGCCCCATCCGGATCTGTTCCAGCACAACCGGCGGTCGATTTTTCTGTTCGTCAAGCGGAACAACCGGCCCCCGTTGCTGGTCAGTTTTGATGCACCCGGCACGATGGTCAGCTGTGGCCGGCGCAACCAGAGCTCACACGCCGGCCAGGCGCTGGCGCTGTTGAACAGTCCGGAACTGGCCCGGCAGGCCGAAGCGTTTGCATCGAGATTGCAGGCCGAGGCGGGACGTGCCCCGGTTGCGGTGGTCGAACAGGCCTACCGGCTGGCCCTGGGTCGCGGACCGGGCCCCGAGGAACTGTCGTTGGGACGAGCGTTCCTGGAGAACGGCGATGCAGCGTTCTCAGAGACACTGGCCGATTATTGCCTGGTGCTGTTCAACCTCGACGAGTTTCTCTACGTCGATTGATCAAAGCCGCCCGATGCAATCGGGAACACGAAGGCCTAGATCGCTGTCCAGCCGCCGTCGACCAGCAGGTTGTGCCCGTTGACATACTCGGACGCATCGGATGCCAGGTAGACGATGGCTCCCTTGATGTCCTCGTTGTCGAGCATTCGGCCAACCGGCACCCGCCTGGTGTACTCGTCGACGAACGCATCGGGCTGGTTGTTGAAGTAGCCCCCAGGGCTGATGCAGTTGGCCCGGACGCCCTGCTTGCCGTAGTAGTTGGCCAGGTACCGTGTGAAATTGATCATGCCGGCCTTCACGAAGGTGTAGGTCGCCGGTTGTTTCATGTCGGTGTCCAGGTAGATGGTTGGATCGTTACCCACCACACCGTAGATGCTCGAAATATTGATGATCGAGCCGCGGCCCTGTTCGACCATCGTCGGCAAAAATGCCTGGCAGATGGCGAACAACCCGGTGAAGTCACCGGCGGCCGAACGACCGATCACGTCGGGAGTCTGTTCGTCGAATGCACCCACGTGGCCGTCGCGGGCCAGCGCGCTGTTGACCAGTACGTCGAGCCGGCCGTGGTCGGCGAGCACCTGGTCGCGGAGCGCGTTGATCGAATTGACATCGGTGATGTCGACCTGTGCCGCGTGCACATCGTGACCCCGTTCGCGGAGCCCGGCCGCAAATTCCTCGTTCCGTTCCAGCGAGCGTGATGCCGAGATGACCGTGGCACCGGCTTCGGCCAGTCCCTCGGTCAGGCTGCTGCCAAATTGAGGGCCCGAGCCGGCGGTGACCAGGGCGACACGACCATCAAGCTTGAATCGATCCAGTATTCCCATCGGGCTGCTCCTGTTTTGGGTGGACCGGCAGCATAGCGGGAGATGAGACACCCGGACAATCGTGAGGGGCCTATCGCCGGGACCACCTAGCCGATGAGCTCGGGGATCGGACGGGCGCGTTCGATCAGGCGGGCCACGTCGCGGGGCACTTCGGGAAGCAGTCGCAACGTCCCCAGGTCGAACATTGTTGCCAGGATCGTCGCGAAAAGATCCTCGGGCGTCACCGGGCGAGAAGCCGGTTCGCCGACGTCCCGGCTCGAGCGACCAATGACTTGCCCCATCGGCAAACCACCGCCGGAAAAGGCCAGCGTGCTGAGCCTGGGCCAATGGTCACGGCCACCATCGGGCTTCACCTTCGGCGTGCGGCCGAATTCACCGGTGATGATCAGCAGAACCTTGTCGGAGAGACCTCGCTGGTGGAGATCCTCGAGGAAGACGCTGACGGCTTGGTCGACCGGTCGTCCGAGTCGTTCCATGCCGAAGGGCATGTTGAATTGCGTGGTGCCCCCGTGCATGTCCCAACCGGGATTGTGCACGGTGATGAAACCACACCCGGCCTCGCAGAGCCGCCGGGCCAAAAGCAACTGGTGCCCGAGTGTCGAATGACGAGTTTTGACTCGCAGTGCGGTGTTGAAGCGACCGGTGTCGTAACGCCGGACCAGTGCCGGATCTTCATCGGTGAGATCAAAGGCCCGGCGACCACGGCCGAGCAACAGGTCGAAGGCCTGTTGCTCGAAGCGGTCCAGCCCTTCCATCATTCCGCTGGTGTCGGCTTGCCGCACCAGCCGGTCCAGTGATTGTCGCAGGCTGCGGCGATCGACCAGCCGTCGCCGTGGAAGGTTCAGTGTCAGGTTCTGGTTAACCGGCCCGTCACCAAGCGGATCGAACGGGGCAAAAGCCGCGCCCAGTTCACCGGCCGTTGCCGCTTCGAGCAACCTGAGTCGCTCCTTGTTGAACTGGGGATCGGGTTCCTGGTGGCTCAGGTAGACCTGGGTCGGCATCCCGGTGCGGGGGTGATTGGTGCCACGCAGTCGCGTGACGATCGATCCCATGCCGACCTGGTTGCCAGCACCACCTCGCATCACGTCCTGGGCACCGCCGGTGTGATTGGAATTGCCATGGGTGAATGAACGCACGATCGCCATCCGGTTGGCCAGGCGGGCCAGGCCGGGAAACGTGGTGCCGAACGTGACCCCGGGCAAGCTGGTTGCCAGCTCGCCGGTCACGCTGCGGATTTCGGCCGGGGCCGTCATCTTCGGGTCAAATGTCTCGACCTGGCTTGGTCCCCCGGTCAGGAACAGCAACACGATCGACTTGTCACGGAACGCGGTTGGTGCCGCGGCCTGGGCTCGCAGCAGATCCGCCAGGCCCAACGAGCCGCCGGCCAGCCCGAGTGAGCCAATTGAAATGGCTTCGCGCCGCGAGACGCCCCCGCAGTCGCGGGAACCGGAACTGGTGAACACATTGAGCATACGTTGATTCTATCGGCGTTTGTTGATGTGAGACAACAGGAGGCGATGTTGCAGCCGGTTTATCGTCGGCGTCGGACAATCGTGATCCCACAGCCCAGCAGCAGCCCCAGGAGTGTCGTGGCAGAGACCCAGAGACCGCGCTGGAAACTCGCGGGCTGGAACTCGAACCGCAGCCTGTGTTGTCCAGCGCCCAGGGCGACGCCGCGACACAGTCCATTGGTCCGAAGAATGGGGACGGGACGACCGTTGCTGGTGGCCACCCAGCCGTCGTGAAAGAGGTCGGCGAGCACAAGGATGCCGTCACTGGTCAGCGTCGCGTCGATCTCGACTGTCTGAGCCCGGTCGGTCGTCATGGTGACACTCTCTTTTGTGCCGGGCCCGGCGGGGTCTCCCACGACATGCTGCGGAGCTGTTTCCAGGATCACGGTCTCGCCTGTAACAAACCGGCGCGACGCCATGGTGTCGAGAATAGCCTGGGGGCGGGTCACCAGCAGGATGTCCCGGCAGATGGTGACGCGAGGCAGTGCGTTGGGCACGTCATAAATCCAGTAGTCGCCGCCGGAATCCGATTTGTGTCCGCGGAGGTGTTGGTCGAGAGTCGGCAATTGGCGACGACTGATCAACGTGCCAACGTGCAACACGGCATGGAGCTTGGGTGAGACGGCGGCTGATGTTCGACGCAGCAATTCGGTCTTGGCTCCGGGGTTGATCGAGAAGGCGTCGATGCCGAACAGGCCGGCCGAGTTGTCGGGCAACAGCGCCAGGGTTCGTTCGGCGGTGTTGAAGTTGTAGCCCGGTACGGTAGCCGCCACACGACCGGGATTCTCGGATAGCAGGTCGAGCGTCACCGGCCGTGTTTCGTAAAAGTCACCGGGTGCCAGTTCGAGCAGTCGGGTGGCGGCCAGGCCAAGGTCGCAGCAGACCAGCAGCAGGCAAAGAGAGCCGAGCTGTCGCGAATCCAGTCGTCGCGCCGCCAGGCAGATTCCCGCAGCAACAAGTGCCGTGATCCCCCCGACGAACCCTCCCCACTCCATTCCCGTCATCTTGCTCGTGGCCGGCACGAGGTTCCACTCGCGGCGAAACACCGCGTCGGAGTTTCCGTGACCGAATAGCCAGTCCGGCCCAAGGCGATCGGGGGCGAACCGTGTGACCAGGCCCAGGGCCAGCAGTGCGACTCCAGTGACCGCCAAAACCACGGCAGCCGCTCTCCAGCTGCGCACCGTCGATGTCCCGGGTTGCTTGAGCAGATGGTCGAACCCGAGACCACCGAGGACGGCGATGGCCAACGAGGTCAGAATCAAGAAGCGAGCTGGCACGTGGACGGTGTCGAATCCCGGCAATTGTCCCAGCAGCAGGAAGGCACCTCCGTGCCGTCCGAATGCCAGGACGAGAGACAACACCAGTCCCCAGCGGAAGATTCGGGCCGTGTCCGGAGCCCGCGACCAACCAATGACGGCCAGGGGCAGTGTGAGCAATCCGGCGTAGATACGGACATCCATGAAGAGAACCTGCAGCCGGTGGTCTCCACCGGTGGACCCCGGCAACAGCAGTTGCAGCAGGAAGTGCGGCGGGAGCGAGCCATCCATCTGTTGCTCGTAACTCAGGCCGGTTCCCCGTTCGGTGGCCAGCAGGGTGTCCAGGCAGTACCACAATTGCGGAGCGGCCAGCCCGAGTCCAACAACAACGGTCACCGTTGTGGCCAACACGGCCCAGCCGATCTTGCGTGTGCGGTTTTCTCGACGGGCTTCGCAGACAATCCCCAGCCCCAGGGCCAGGATGGTGTAGAACAGGATCTGTGGATGGGCTCCGGAGGCCTGCACGGCCAGTGCCAGGCCGGCCCACGTGGCTGGCGCCAGGCTGTGCGTCCGGTTGGCTTTCAACCAGAATGCCAGCACCAACGGCGTCCAGGCCACGGTTGTCAGCAACGTCGCCCCGGGAATCACGCCGACAAATGTGCCACCGAAGACAAACACCACCGCCGCCAGCGTGGCGCCGAAGACGCCACCACCCAGTTCGCGCACCAGGAACATTGTTCCAGCGACGGCCAGCAGGTGATGAAACAACAGGAACAACGACCAGGCCGCGCCGGGAGAATCGACGAGGTGAAAAATGATGGCCGGTGGATAGACACCGCTGCACTCATTTTCACCCTGCAACGGATAGCCCAGGAAGCCATGGCGATACCACAACGGGATTTCACCCTCGGACCGTTGTTGCGCGTTGCTGACCTGCAGCGGAACGTACACGCGGGCCTGGTCCCACGCTTCGAATTCCCCGTCGCCGGTCACCACGGGACGATAGACCAGTGCGGTCAGCACCAGCACCAGTAGCCATCCCCGCAGCCACGCTCGAGGGGAAATGTCCGACGGGTGTTGGGCGTCGTTTACACCGGTCACGGCTGGAGGATCACTCGCGGAGGATTCACACTGCTGCCACTGTCACCGTTGCTACCGCTGGTAAATTGGCAGGAAACCGTTTTCCAGTTGCAGGATCGTCGCGTTGATCGACGTGGTGTAGACAGGGCCGATATAACCCTCCAGCCACGCCCCCGAACTCGACTGGGTCCGCAACAACTGCTTCTTGATCTCGGCATAGTACTTCGCCCACTTCTCCTCGCCCATGCGGTACATCACCTGCGAGTAGTAGTAATGCGTGTAGTGCCAGTGTCCGAAGCTGCTGGAGACCCCGCGTCCGGGCCACACGTGCTTTTCGCAATAGGTCATCATCTTGGTGACCTGTGCGGTTTTGTATTCGCCCGAGTTGAACATGCACGCGACGGCTGCTGCGGTGATTGGTGGCCGGGCTCCTCCGCTCTGGCCAAACCGGTAGCGGATTCCGCCATCGGGAGTCATGCAATCGCGGATGTACTTCTGTGCCCGGTCGATGATTTCCTTGGGCACGGGAATTCCCGCGTTGCGACAGGCTCGCAGGCCCTGGACCTGCGTGATACAGGTTGACCCCTCATCGAAATCGTTGCCGTCCTTGGCCGAGACATATCCCCAGCCGCCGCGGGTTGTCTGGGCCTTGGCTGAAAAGTCGACCGCCTTGACAAGCACCTTCTTCAGATCGTTGCGTCGCTTCTTGTCCTCCTCCTCGCCGTAGACCTGCGAGAGGAACAGCATCGAGAAGCCATGCCCGTAGGTGTAGCGGTAGTCGCTCTTGTAGCCGATCAGGCCGCTGGAGCGGGACTGTCCGACCAGGAAATCGACGGCCTGGGCCACCTCGTCGCGGTGTTTTCCCGTCGTCGTGGTCGAACCCTCGGCCAGCAGTGCATTGGCTGCCAGGGCGGTCATCGCCACGCGGTACTGTCCGCCACGGGCTTCCCAGTAACCCTGCCGACGCTGTTCCCGCTTGAGGTATTCCAGTGCCTTGTTCAGGGCACGGATGACCTTGGGGTCCTTCTGTTTTCGGGCCGCCTCAAGCGGCGCCACACCCGGTCCGGCAAAAAGTGCCATCAGCAACAGGGCGGTGATCGATCGGATCAAGGGACAGGTCCTCGTGTCGGGGAACTCAGCCATTGTCCCGCGGGGTCCCCAACAGGGCAAGGCCGTTACGATCAGAGACTCTCCCGGGTGTTGTCCACGTGGTCCCGGGGCAGCGTCACCCACAGCATCAGCATCAGCAGCCCAATGCAGAGGGCCGCGACCCCCGCAACCGAGACGATGGCCGTTCCGAGGATCGAAGCACCCTGTTGTTTCGCATCGGCTTCGAGCCAACCGATGAATGGATCGAACCAGGTCGAGACCAGTAGCCCCGATGTCAGGTTGAACAACCCGACGGCCGTGGCCCGGGCGGCCGGATCGATGACGTCGAATGATGCGGTCCAGAAATTGGCCTGGTAGGCACCCAGTCCCAGTCCCAAAAGCAGCATGGCAATTCGCAGGACCACCAGGTTCTCCTGCGTTCCGACAATCACCAGGCAGGGTGTCAGCAGCAACCAACCCGCCAGCTCCACCTGGATCCGTCCCCGGAAATTCCGCCGCACCAGCCGATCGGCCAGCAACCCACCCAACAGCAGCCCGGACATGCTGCCGATCTGGATCCAGAGTGTCGAGAAACTGCCGACATCCTCCTGGTTCCATCCCAGTGATTCGTGAAACACGTTGTGGAAGTGCTGCGGCAACCAGAATCGTGAAATCCGGATCACGATGGCCGAGCAGGCGAACGTCAGGTACATCAGGTGGAATGTCGGCACACGGAAGACCTGCCCGAGCGTCTGCCAGAAATTGCCGCCCTCGGTGCCCAGCCCACGGTCATCAGCTCGTTCGGTCCGGGCCGGTTCCTTGAGCACTTTCAACAAGACCAACCAGGCCAGAACCCCTCCGGCGGCGAAGGCGAAATGGGACAACCGCCAGCCGTGAACCAGCCACGAGTCGGGTGTGCCGGGAATGTGTTGTGCGGGCAGATCGGCGATGGCGCCCCCGTACTTGCCCGCGACGATCACGGCCACGTTGTAACTGAACAGGTAAATGGCCATGGCCCGTGAACGGGCGTGGGGTCGGAAGCAATCGGCGATCGCACCTGCCATGGCCGGTACGGCACACGCCTGGGCCAGGCCCAGCAGCGCCCGCCCGATCAGCAACTCGGGCAGGTTGCTGACCAGTCCCATCGCGGCCAGGCAGACCGTGCTGGCCAGCAGGCTGGACAGGATCACGCGGCGACGCGAGTAACGGTCCGAGAGATAGCCGGCAAACAGTTGTGAGAAGCAGTAGGGGATCTGCCAGACGGGACCGACCCAGGCGAGTTGAGATTCGTCCAGCCCCAGGCCACCCTCGGCGACCGGCAACAACAACGACGGCTGGATGTAGTTGATCAGGTTGCGGTGCGCGTAGATCGCGAAGTAGGTGATCGCGACATAGGAGAGCAGGTACCAGCGGTCTGGCGTGCCGGGACTGGTGGACTCCGCCGACTTCACGCTCAGTCCTCCAGTTCCGGATACAACGGCAACGTGATCAGTTCGCCACCGGCCACGGCCGAGCGGTCAGCGGCCTCCATCACCTCGACGCACCGCAGGCCCTCCTCCCATCCCAGGCATCCGCGGAACTCCGGATCGTCGATCCACTTGACGAAGTCGCCCAGCTCCAACCGGTAGGCGTGATCGAATCCCAGGTCATCGAACCGCTCGAAATGCGTGTCCTCGTCGTCCCGGTGTCGCCAGTGGATGTCCAGGTGTTCCATGAAGGGTTCGAACCTCAGGCCCCCGTTTTCGAACATCACGATCGGGCCCCCGGCCTCGCGGAACTTCCATGGGGGGAAGACCAGCGAGGCGGTCAGCGTGGCGACGGCCCCGGATTGAAACGTCAAGGTGACGTGCATCGTGTCGGGAAAATCGTAGCGGGTGTCGACCTGTGGCGGGGACACGGCACGGACGGTGGCCACGTCGCCGCACATGGCCCGCATCCAGTCGATGATGTGCACGCCGATGACCGGCAACAGGCCGCCGCAGGCATCGCGCCGGGTCCACCAGCCCTGGTGATCGTACTGACGTGCGTCGTGGTAGGCACACGACGTGATGGCCAAAGGCTGGCCGAGTTGTTCCTTGAGCTCGACCATCCGTCCCCAGGGCGGCCGCAGCCGTCGCTTGTGCCCGACCATCAACCGCACGTTGGCGTCGCGGCAGGCCCGGACCATCTCCCAGCATTCCGGGACCGTGTTGGCCATCGCCTTCTCGCAGTAGACATGGCAACCGGCACTTGCGGCGGCCAGG
The DNA here is from genome assembly GCA_964646205.1 of uncultured Planctomycetaceae bacterium. Lineage (GTDB taxonomy): Bacteria > Planctomycetota > Planctomycetia > Planctomycetales > Planctomycetaceae > UBA8437. The sequence goes on from CAZYAZ010000002.1 coordinate 92,875, forward strand.
GCGATCTCGCGGTGGGTGAAATTGGGACTGGTGATCGCCACCACGTCGATCGATTCGCTGGCGATCAGTGACTCGTGGTTGTCGTACTGGGCCACGTCCAGGCCGGTGACCTCGACAAACCGCGTTCGTCCATCGGGATCGGGATCGGAGACGGCCACGACGTCGCCGAGTTCGCTGATGTAACGGGCGAACTGGGGACCGAAGTCGCCGGAACCGAACACGGCAAATTTCAACCGCTTGTCATTCATGGCAGTTTCCACCTGACGATCTCGGTGACGGTCTTTTCGGGGGGTTGTTTGATGTAGGCGGTGATGGCGTAGGCTGTCAGCAGGCTGTGGTCGGCCAACTGGATCGTCACCGGCCAGCCGACGTACAGATCGGCCGAGAGGACGAGCCGGGCCGGGTGCTCGCGGTCCCACGTGCGGCCACCATCGTCGCTGGCTATGGCCGAGACCCCGTAGGGCAGATGGTAATCCGAGTACGTGGCCAGGATCCGACCATCGGCCAACTCGGTCAGGAACACGTGCACCTCGGCCGTGTTGACCATCACCCGCGGTTTGGACCACGTGCGGCCCCCGTTGTCGGACTCGCAGATCACAGTGTCCTCAAAGCCCTCGCCGTGAGTCCTGGGAATCTGTCGCCTGAGCGCGGCCAGCATCCGCCCGCTCTTCAATCGAATGGCCGACACCTCGCCAAAGGCGTGGTAATTCCAGTCGACCTTGCCGGTGGCGAAAGTCCAGGTCTGTCCGTGGTCTTTTGAACGGCACAATTGCAGGTGGGGGCTGCCCTGGTTCTTGCCGCTCCAGTCGGATTTCTCCGCCCGGATCAAAAGCAGCGAGCCATCGGGTTCAACAATCACGTTCCTGGGATAGTCGGTCCCGTCCAGGTCACCGGTCTTCCACGTCTTTCCACCGTCGGCTGACCGGGCAAGGTTGATGGCTTCTCCAGCCCGCGATCCGGGGCCGCGGTACGTCTTTTGTGCCGTCATCACCAGCCAGCCGTCGGGCAGCACGGTCAGCGAGGGTTCCTTGCCGAACAGCGGGGTCTTGTTGATCTGTTTCCAGTGCAGGCCGGTGTCGGTCGACTCGTAGACAAAGATACTGAAACGCCGCTTGGCCGGGTCTGTGTCGTTGTTGTCGCGGCAGGCGGCCAGGACCAGCCGGCCATCCTTCATCTGTGCCACCGCCGCCTTGTAGTTGCCACGTGGCCCGACGCGTGTGCGGGTGGCACGGGCGAATCGTGGGAAGACAATTTGTTGCCGATCCTGTCCCGTGTAGCCGGTGATTGCGGAGGGGTACTTCGAGTAATCGTACCCTTTGAGCAAATCGGCGTTGCGAGCCTGGTCGGCCGGGGTGGGACCGACAGGCAGTGTTTCCTGCAACACGGCCCAGCCGGTGGACGTCAGTATCACCAGGCCCAGCAGAACGCGGGCGGTCGTCCGGGTGGAGGGATGCTTCATGATGTGGGTCTCGAGTGGTGGGAGATCCTGGAGCGACTAGGGAATCTCCGGGTGATTCAACGGCAGGCCCACGGCACCGGTGTTGTCGAAGCGGTGAACGACCAGGTTGTCGAGTGACGCGGCCAGCAGGATGTCGCGGTTCGGACCCACGAAGGTCACGTCGGTTGGTCCTCTCAGGGCCTCGCCCATCCAGTCCTCGGCAAACAGTGTCAGCAGTCGCGATTCCAGGTCGAAGACGTAGATCGCATCGGGACGGTGGCAGGCGATCCACAGCCGACCCTCGGTGTCGAAGGCGATCCCGTCGGGGATGTGTCGTGGCATGTGCACGACCCGCTCGAGTGCCCCGGCAGAACCGTCCTCGAGAATCGGGATTCGCGCGATCGCCGAACCGAACGTCTCGACGAAATACAGGTGCGTCTCGTCGGCATCCAGCGCGATCGCATTGGGGGTGTCGACCGGATCGGGGTACCAGGGAATCGCTTCACCGCCTCCGGGTTCGATCCGGTAGATGCGGCCGTTGAGTTCACCCGACCAGTCACCGCTGTCGGAGAGGTACATGCGACCCTGCCGGTCGAAGGCGGGATAATTGGTGCACAGGAACCCCTCGTCACCGGCCGGAGCGGCGTAGACAGAGACCTCGCCGTCGGGGGTGATCTTGAGCACGTCGCCGGCGGTGTGAGCGGCGTAAAGGTTTCCGGCAGCGTCGACCGCGGTGCCCAGGCAACGGGCCTCGGTCGAGCTGAACTGGTGTCCCTGGTTGGTCTCGAGGTCCAGCCGATAGACCTGGCAGCCGGTTCCGGTCGTGTAGGCCGTTCCATCGGGTCCCACCCCGATCGATTCGGGATGATCGACGCCGCGGATGTGAACGATGTCGTGGATGTCGAAGGGTGTGATCGCGGTCATGGATTTCTCGATCAAGAGATCAGATCAGCGGTAAGGCGTTGTCCCGGTCGTGGAACGTGCGGAGATTGAGGGCCTGGTAGGGGTGGGCCATGACGTAATCCCAGTCCAGCTCGATGCCCAGTCCGGGCCGATCCTCGAGGGTGATCGCGCCGTCGACCACCTGGGGACCCTCGACCTGCACCTCGTCGAGCCAGGGACGGTGTCGGCAGTGTTCGAGGATCAGGAAGTTGGGCATCGCCGCCGCCGCGTGAGCGGCCGCGGCCAGGGCCACCGGTCCGTACGGATTGTGCGGAGCCACCGTCACGTTGTAGATCTCGGCGAAGGACGCGATCCGCATCAGTTCACTGATGCCACCGGCGTGGGCGATGTCGGGTTGAACGACATCGACGGCACCGCCCTCCAGCCACTCGCGGAAACCCCAGCGGGTCATGTTGCGTTCGCCCGCGGCGATCCGGACGTCGGGGAACGACTGCCTGAGCGAGATCAGTCCGTCGGGGACGTCCATGTTGACCGGTTCCTCGACGAACAACATCCCGACCTCGTCGCGGAGTCCCTCGGTGAGCCGGTGGGCGGCCTGGAGGCTGAAGATGCCACCGCAGTCGATCATCAACTCGACGTCCGGCCCGCCCGCCTCGCGGATCTCCTTGGCCACGGCCAGGGCGACGTCGACCTGCTTCTCGTCGTCGTAGGGCTCGACATACCGTCCGGGACCAAACTTGAACGCGTCGAATCCCTCGGCCGCGGCTGTCTGCATCTCCTCGCCCTGGCTGGCCAGGCCCAGGTCGCCCCGGGCATACAGGCGGATTCGGTCACGGACGGCTCCGCCAAGCAGCTTGTAGACGGGTTGCCCGGTCACCTTGCCCAGGATGTCCCACAGGGCCTGGTCGATTCCGCTGGCCGCACTGGTGGCCACCACGCCATCACGCCACCAGTAGAACCGCCGCATCTGTTGCCAGATGTAATTGATGCGGGTGGGGTCCTGCCCCACCAACAGGTCGGCCAGGTGGCCCTCGATCATGGCCATCACCGCCAGCTCGTGGTACTCGGTCGTCGCCTCGCCCAGCCCGACCACGCCCTCGTCGGTCTCGATCCGTACGAAGATCCAGTTGCGTGCCGGCGAATGTCCGCCGGGGCCGGGGATGCCCATCAGGTGAGCCGTGACACTGGTGATTTTCATGAGCTGGCCTCTGGCGAATCCTGTGTTGGTTCCCGTGTCGGTGTCTGTGTCGGTGTCTGTGTCGGTTCCGGGGATGCCGTGTCGGCGGTCACCGGTTGTGAGGGATCGTTCTCGGAACGGATTGGTCGCATGCGATCGTAGAAGAACAGCCCGGCGGTGGCGAACAGGCCGGCAACCGAGGCCAGCAGGATCGAACGCCACGACTGGAACGTGTCGAGGTCGGGGTTCCAGATCGTCTTGGAGGTCCAGCCGTAGACCGTTTCGCCCAGGCCCGAGAACGTGATCGCAAAGCCGATGGCGGTGGGCCGCAGTCGATCACCGATGTGTTCGGTCAGGTAGCCCCCGTGGGACCACCGCATGAACTGCCGCGCGAATTCGAAAACAGCAACCGCCGCGAACAGGTGCCAGGCGACCTGGCTGAGGCCGATGCAGGTTGCCGCTGCCGAGAAGCCACCGATCATCAATACCGCGGCGATGCCCGGGGCCCTTCGGCCGGCCAGCACGCCAACGGCCAGCCCACCGGGTATCCACATCAGCGTTTTCAACAGCGTCAGCCAGATCCAGCCATTGTCCGACGATCCGTCCTTGAGCCCCAGTTCCTCGGCCCGGTAGGGCAGGTAGTAATTGGATGTTCCGAAGACCGCCCCGCCAAACAGGCACAGGGGAATGACCAGGGCCCAGAAGGTGGGCATCGTGGCCAGGGTCCGCAGGTCCGCCAGTGTCTGGGCCCAATCCGGTGGTGCGTCTCGCTGGAATCGCCCGGGCCGTTGGCCCCAGAGCCCGATCAGCAGGGCACAACTCGCGGTGGTGCCGGCCAGGATCCAGAACAGCAGTTCGAAGTCGGTCAGTGTCGGGACGTTTGTCAGCGGCGCGAGGTTGACCAGTCGGCGGAATGCCTCGGTGGCCTGGCCATCGGCGAACAGCCCACCCACCTCGTCGCGGTACAGCAGCACCCGTCCGCAGATGGGACCCAGCAGGCTGCCGACTCCCATCGAGGTCATCAGCAACCCGTTGGCGAATCCCTTGCGATGCGTTGGAACCATCTGCACCAGCGACAGCCCGGCGATCCACATCAGCGCACCGGTGAAACCCTGCCAGACGGCGATCAGCGAGATGATCTGCGGGGCCGGGTGAGTGGCCAGCGTGATCGGCACCGCCAGCTTGCCCAGCAGTGCCAGGGACCAGACGATGCGTTCGCCGAACAGTCGCGAGAACAACCCGGCCAGGATCGGGCCAATGATCCAGGGTGTCACCCGCCAGATCGCCGCGGTGGCGTACATGCTCTCGGGAAACGAGCCGCCGGCCGCCTGGGCCGCCGCTTCACGGGCACCCAGGTACAGCGGCAGCGCGTAGTCGAGCAGGTTGGCGTAGAAGAAACTGACCAGGGCCACGGGGATCACCACGCCCAGTCGCGCGGTGCCCGACAGTTGGTCGGGTTGGAGGGTTGGAACTGCGGTGGTCGGGGTGCTGGCCATGGCCATTCATTCTACGGCGGTGGGAAAGGTGCGTGCCACGCACGCGGCCCACTTGCCCCGGTGACCCGGATTGGCTGCAATGAACCCGACGCGACCAGCAGTAGGTTCACCCAAGAGGACACACCAATGATTTCCATCCCCTGGCGGCTTGTTTGCACGATCCTGTTTCTGCTGGCCGGAGTCGTACCGGCAGCCGCGGCCGAGTTGCCCTCGACGGTTGCCAAGGGCGCGCGGCTGGTCGAGGTGTTCTCCAGCGCGGCATTTCACGAGGGTCCCACCTGGGACCCGGCCACCGGCAAGCTCTACTTCACCGCGTTCTTTGGCGGCGATCCGGCCAACCAGCAGATCATCCGGCTGGATGGACCCGGCAAGGGATTCGTCTGGCTGGACAAGTCCGAGGGTGTCAACGGCACGTGGCTGTCGCTGGACGGACGGTTGCTGGGAGCCCAGGCCTACGGGCACCGCCTGATGAGCTACTCGTTCGGCCCCAAGGGGCCCGGGGATGCCAGGGCACTCGCGGTCAACATGAAATGGCACCAGCCCAATGACGTCTGTCAAACCCCCAACGGGAACATCTATTTCACCGACCCCGACTTTGCCAACAAGAAGACCAGCAAGGTCTACGTGATGACCCCCGATCGAAAGATCCGGCTGATCATCCAGGACATGCCATTGCCCAACGGGGTGATCGCCTCCAACGATGGCAAGGTGCTTTACGTCGGCGACAGCGAGCGGAAGATGTGGCGGTCGTATCCGATCAAGGCCGATGGCACCACCGGCGCCGGAAAGGACTTCTTCGACCCGGGCACCAAGAACATGTCGTCCCCGGATGGGATGACGATCGACGCCAACGGCAACCTGTATTTCACCGGTCGTGGCGGTGTCTGGGTGGCCTCGCGGGCCGGCAAGCCGGTCGGGTTCATTCCGACCAAGGAGTTCTGCGCGAACGTGACGTTCGGAGGCGCCGACGGCAAGACGCTGTACCTGACCTGCAACACCAAGGTGTATTCTCTGGCGATGACCGTCAGTGGAGGCGAGCACGCGGTGCGGGCCAAGCGGAAGGCCGCGAAGAAAAAACCGAAGGAATTCAAGGCGACCTGCCCGGTGCTGGGTGAACCCGCCGCGCAGGACGCGATGGTGATGTACCGGGGCAAGAAGCTCTACTTCTGCTGCCAGAGCTGCCCGGACATCTTCAACGTGACTCCCAACGTCTACAGCACAGCGGTCCACCTGCAGTGGTTCCAGACCGAGCAGATCGCCCAGGTGGCCTGTCCGCTGAAGGGCCACGGGCTGGACGACGTGTTGTCGGTTGCTGTCGAAGTGGGTGGCGTCAAGGTGAAGGTGTGTTGCGCCGGTTGTGCCAAGAAGCTGAAGTCGCTCAAGGGCGACAAGAAGGTGGCCGCCGTTTTCGCCAAGCTGGACAAGGGCTTCACCGTGCAGACGAAGTGTCCGGTCAGCGGGAAGGCGATTGACCCGATCTACGAGGCGACCTACCAGAAACAAAAGATCTGGTTCTGCTGCCCGAAGTGTCACAAGGCGTTCCTGGCCAATCCCAGGAAGTACATCGCCAAGCTGCCACAACTGAAGACCGCGAAGAAGAAATAGCGGCTGGCCGGCTGCGGCAATTGGGGCTCACAGCAGTCCGTAGATCACGACCTGCAGTGCCAGCGCGACGGCGGCGCCGATCCGGATCAGCCGGGCGGCCCGCGGGTCGGTGTTGTCACCGTCGGGTGCAATCCGGCATGTCAGCACCCACAACAGCAGGACGGCCGGGATCGCCACGAAGAGCCAGCCCACCAGCGATAGCGGTACCGCCGCCATCGCGGTTCGAATGGCATCGCCGATCTGGTGCAGGAAGGTTGTTTTCATCACACCACCGTCAACGCGGTCTTTTCGTCGGGTTCTCGTCGGGTCACCAGGCTGACAGCCACCACCAGCGTGGCGGCGACCACGAAGCCCCAGATCGAGTAATACAGGAACGGTTCGTCAATCTGGAACAGGGGAGCTATGCCCAGGCCGGTACAGACGGTGTCGTTGTTGAGCAGGAACTGGCCGACGGTTGTCACCAGGCCACCCACGAACCCGACCAGTGCCCCGGTGCCGGTGGCCCGTTTCCAGAGTGTTCCGGCCAGCAACACGGCCAGCGCCGGACCCTGGAAGAAGGACATCAGTGTCTGGAAGATCGTGTAGATGCCCTCGTCGAGCCGGGCCATCACCAGGGCACACCCGATGGCCCACACGACCAGCCCCGCCGTCACCCACCGTCCGAATCTCAGCATCGACTCGGCGTCTGCCGCGGGCGCCACGAATCGCTTGTAGATATCGTGGGCGACCAGGGTCGATGCGGAATTCAGGTAGCTGTCGACGCTGGACATCAGTGCCGCCAGGAATGCCGCCAGGAAAATGCCCCGCAGTCCCGGCGGCAACAATCCGGCCACCAGTTGCGGGAAGGCGTGGTCACCCTGTTGGAGATCCGGATACAGGAGAACGGCAACCAGGCCGGGTCCGACAATGATCACCGGGATCAGGCTCTTGAGCGTCGCCCCCCAGACGTAGGCCGCCTGGGCCTGCAGCGGGCTGGCTGCCCCGAGGGATCTTTGCACGATCGCCTGGTTGCCAATCCAGTAGGCGGGACTGAGGATCAGGGCCAGTCCAAAGAGTATCCCGGTCCAGGGGAATGGCGTGTCGGTGTCGACCGGCAACACCAGTGCTTTCTGGGCCGGCTCGAGCTGGTCCCAGAAAGCCACCGGGCCGCCCAGTTCGATCAAGCCCATCACCAGGATGCCCAGGCAACCGACGATCATCACGGTGCACTGGACCATGTCGGTGTACACCACCGCCGCCAGGCCCCCGACGATCGTGTAGGCACCGGCCAGTCCGGCGGTGACCAGGATGCACGTCACCTCGCCCCACCCAAACAACTCGGACATCATGCGTGCACTGGCCAGCAACATCACGCCCAGGTTGCAGGCCATGAAGATCTGCCAACAAATCGACAACGCCGTTCGGACCCTGACGTCGAAGCGTCGTTCGAGGTACTCGGGAATGGTCGCCACGCCCGTGCGCCAGAAGAAGGGAATGAAAACCAGTGCGCCGACGATCATTGCCGGAACGCACCCGATCCACTCGAAATTCGCCACGGCCATTCCGTGTCCGTAGGCTGCGCCGCCGACCCCGATGATGTCCGGGCCACCGATATCGGTGGCGACCAGTGACATCCCGATCGCCCACCACGGCAATCGTCGCCCGCCCAGGAAGAAATCCTCGCCGGTGCGGATCGATCTGCCGACCCACAGCCCCAACCCGAGCGTGCCGGCCAGGTAGAGGCCCAGGAGGACAAAGTCGAGCGTGTTGAGCGTGGTGGACATCGGCCGTGGCCGCCTGTCATAGTCAGGGCCGCGCGGTTGCCAGTGGGTGTTTGAGAAGATCATCAACTGGGCTACGATGCGATTCAACCCCGCACGATCCGTTGCCCGTTCTCTTGTACGATTTCGAGTTGCCAATGTTGCCCTCCCGCATTCGTCGCTGCGTGATCCTTTGCCTGTTGTCGTGCTGCCTGGGTGGCTCTGCACTGGGTGACAATTGGCCAGACTTTCGAGGACCCAACCGCGACGGTCGGATTTCGACGGCGCGGTTGCCGCTGCGGTGGAGCGAAAAGGAAAATGTCACCTGGAAGGTGGAGTTGCCGGGTCGGGGCTGGTCGACACCGGTGGCCTGGAACGAGCAATTGTGGATGACCTCGGCCGAGGAGGATGGCAAGTCGCTGCTGGTGTTGTGCGTGGGACTCGACGGAAAATTGAAGCATCGGGTGAAGGTGTTTGAGGTTGAAAAGCCAGCTCCGATCAACCGGCTCAACAGTCACGCCAGCCCGTCACCGGTGATCGAGGACGGCCGCGTGTACGTCCATTTTGGGACCAGTGGCACCGCCTGCCTGGACACCGCGACGGGGAAAATTCTCTGGACCCGTCGCGACGTGAATCTCGATCACCAGGAGGGTGCCGGTTCGTCGCCGGTTCTTTTCGGTGACCTGTTGATCTTTCATTGCGACGGACGGGACCGGCAGTACATCGCGGCACTGAACAAGAAGACGGGAAAGACGGCCTGGCAGGTCGAGCGTTCCATCGATCTCACGAAAACTCCCTCGCACGCCCGCAAGGCGTTCTCCACTCCGCTGGTGGTGGGAAGTGACAAGGCCCCGGTGCTGATCAGCCCGGCCGCCCAGGGGTGCTATGCCTATGATCCGCGAGACGGCCGCGAATTGTGGCACCTGAAGTACAAGGGGTTCTCGGCGGTGCCCAGGCCCGTGGCATCCGACGGACTGGTTTATGTCGTCACCGACTTCGCCCGCCCTCACCTGCTGGCCGTTCGCCCCAACGGTCGCGGTGACGTGACCAAAACGCATGTCACGTGGACGGCCACGGCACAGATGCCCTCGACCCCCTCACCGGCCATCGCCGATGGATTGATCTACACCGTCACCGACAAGGGTGGCGTGGCCTGCTGCCTGGACGCGAAGACCGGCAAGCTGCACTGGCGGCAGCGACTGGGGGGCAACTTCAGCGCGTCGCCCATTGTTGCTGGCGAACGGGTCTACTTTTTCGATCGCGAGGGAAACACGACCGTGATGCAACGAGGCCGACAGGCCAAGGTTCTCGGTGTGAATCGCCTCGCCACCGGGCTGATGGCTTCGCCAACCGTCGTTGGCGACAACCTGTACCTCAGGACTCGTACCGGGCTGTACCGGATCGAGGCCACCGGGCGCTAGCCGCTGCAGCGCCGATGGCCTCGATTGGAGTTCCGTTGGAAATTGCCGCCTGGCGAATCAGGCTTCAGTTTCCTTTTCCTTTTCTGCGGACTTTCTGCGGGGCTGATCCTCGCGGGACTTTTTGCCTCGCTCGGGTCGCTGGGGACGGTCGCCGCCGCCTTGCCCGGGTCGCCTGGCACCCTCGGGACGCTGGCCCCGGTTGCGGAAGGACTCGAAGACTTTCTTGAGTTCCGCCTTGTCGAGTGCTCCATCCTTGTTGGTGTCGCCGCGTTCGAGCATCTGGCCCATCCGACCGGGCAGTTCGTCTCGTTCGAGCTTCCCGTTCTTGTTGCGATCGAGTCGCTCGACCAGGGCCTCGGGGCTGGGCTGGCGATCGGCGTTGCCTTCGGCACCGGGCCGTCCAGGCCGCTCGGCTGATCCGGGCCGTCCGCCCGAGCCACCGCGTCCACCGGCTGATCCGGGCCGTCCGCCCGAGCCGCCGCGTCCACCGGCTGATCCGGGTCGTCCGCCCGAGCCACCGCGTCCACCGGCAGCGCCACGTCCACCCGAACGACCACCGCGTCCACCCGCAGATCCGCGACTTCGCGAACCGGGCTGTCCGGGCCGGCCACCGGCACTGCCTCGCTGGCCAC
>CAZYAZ010000002.1:103385-161437 GCA_964646205.1 uncultured Planctomycetaceae bacterium
TTCTCGGCGGCCGGTTTGTCCTTGTTGGGACTCTCGTCGGCTGTTGTCGGAAGGCTGAACAGGATGCCCAGCCCCAGCACGGCCCCAGCCGCGATCAGTGTGTGTTTCATTGAAGTCATGAGGGTCTCCGGTTTCTTGTTTCCTGGCCCGCCAGGAAAAGGGAATTGTTCAGTCACGTCTCTGGATGTGTGTCTCTACTTCCGGCGTTTCCGACTGGCCTGGGCCGTGCGGGCCAGGACAATGTCGAAAGTGGCCAATTGGTAGCTACCACCGGGTACCTTTTTCTCGTGGGGGGCCACCAGCAGGTTGGACTGCCGGGCCGATCGGTCGCGGGCGATGTTGGGATCGCCCTTGAAATACAACTGGGTGATCAGCTTGCCGTATCCGGGAGCCTGGACCATGTAATGGATGTGGGCCGGGCGAACGGCTCGTCCGGCACGGTAGGCGGCCGGCCGGATGGTCTCGTATTCGTAGTATCCCGTCTCGTCGGTCACCAGCCGGATCCGGTTGCGGAACTCGTGCCAGGCGGGTGGTTTGCGGGGGTCGGTCATGTCGTAGCGGCCCTGGTGATCGGCCTGCCAGACATCCAGCACGGCGTTGGTGATGGGTTTTTTGGTGTCAAAACCCCACAGCCGACCACGGACAACCAGCGGCGTTCCCTTGGCCAGCGGTGCTGTCACCTTGCCGCGGAAAGGGGCTCCGGGAACGTAGTAGGGTCCGAGAATGTCCGGGTGGGTCTGTTCCCAGGTCGCGGCCGGGGCGACCTGCGGGATGCCCTTCTTGTCCAGGAAGTCCTGGTAGTTGTGGACATCGAGCGTGGCGTCGGTCGGCGCGGCATCCTCGGCCAGCAGCAGCGAACTGCCGCCCATGGCGGCCAATCCGGCCAGGCCCTGGCACAACAGGTTGCGTCGATCGAGATCGGTCATGAGGAGGTTCCGGCTTCGGTGTGTTTGGTCGTTGAGGTGGGGTTGTTGAATCAATTTCTTGACCGTCGCCCGCCCTGGCGTCCCGGATCTGTGACCGGAATGGCTGTCTTCCAGTCTACACCCAGACGGCGTCCCTGCGGGACGTGAACTTGCATGGTCTTTTGTTGGAATTCGGTAACCAGCAGGGCAAAGTCGACCGCCTCGGCCACCCGGGTCGTCTCGGCTGCCAGGTCAACGGCCGAAATCAACAGTCCCTTGTCACCATAGGCACTTGGCTGGACCACCAGGATGCCGGGCTTGGGCGACTTCAGCCCCAATGGCTTCAGTTCCTCGGCTGTCGTCGCCACGCAGTACTGCACCTGTCCGATGTGGTTCTTTCCCCACGCCATCGGGGCCAGTTGTTGCACGAGCCGGTTTCGCGTGGCTTTCTCGGGCGAATAGATAATCGCCAGCGGCGTGTTGTCGCAGGAGCTGACATTGAGACCCAGGCGGACGTTGGCCAGCACGGGCAGAGGTCGCGAGATCGACCTGGCGTTGGGGTACTTCTTGATGATCTCCTTCATGGCGGTGGCCATCTCATCGGGCGACCGGAAGGCGAAGTCGGGGCTGCGGCCGGTGCGACACAGCCTGGTTTTCGCGTCGGGACCAAGCATGGCGAACACGGTGTTCTCGAGTTTCCCCGAGCGGCCCCGAAACAGGCTCTCCAGGAACGGGGCTTCGGCAGCGCTCTCGTAGGTCAACGGACGAATACAGACAAAGCTGCGGCTGGCAGCGACGATGCCGGCGTGGGACAGGTAACTCCCGTCCATGCGTTGTTTGCCGGGTCACCAGATGCCCGAGATGCCGTGGCAATGCGGTGCGGCCGAGACCAGCAGGATCGGTCGGCCGGTGGTTTTGGCCACGGCCAGCCCCTGCTTCACCGAGCTGTACCAGGCAATCCGCTCGGCGGCATCGGCCGGGGGAGCCGCCAGCGTTGTGGCCAGTGGCAACAGCAGCAATGCAATGGATCGTTTCATGTGTGCGTTGTCACCCTGTGAGAACGGGCCCGGCGTTTGGATTCCATTAAACACGGCCCCGGCGCGCGGGTATCGCGAAAAGACGACGAGCTTCGGAGCTTTTTTCAGTTTGTCTGGCCGATGAGGTCATCGAAGTCGAGCGAGAAGGCCTCGTCGATCTCGCCGGCGGTGGCATCCGGCAACACGTCTCCGCTGTCCTTCACTCCACCACCGGAACCCCCGGCCAGCGTGCGACAACAATTATTTATCCGATACTCAGAACCGGTTCACCCAGCACGTCCTGGCGAGGTGTCACGCCCAGGCCGGGCTGTGTCGAGGCGGCCAGTCGTCCGCCATCGCGTTGCGGTGCTCCCTCGGCGGTACTCACGGTGACATAGCTGTTGAAGTCGGTGGCGGTGAACAGCAGTTCCGTCGGCGTGCTGTGGGCCAGGTGGGCGATGGCGGCGGTGGTGATGTCGCCACCCCAGCTGTCCTCGATCGTCATCCCGATCCCCAGCCGGACGCACAGGTCGCGGGCCTGCCGGGCGGGAGTCAGCCCGCCGAACTTGCTGATCTTGATGTTGACCACGTCCATGGCTCCATCAGCGTGGCCTCGCAACAGCACCTCCATGCCATCGATCGACTCGTCGAGCACGAACGGGTGCGAGATGCGTCGGCGGATCGCCAGGCACTCCTCGTAGCTCAGGCACGGTTGCTCGATATAGACATCGATGTCCTCGACCGCACGCACCACCCGCGCTGCCTCGTGTTGCACCCAGCCGGTGTTTGCGTCGGCGATCAGGCGGTCGCCGGGTTCCAACTCGGCTGCGACCGCCCGGATCCGCTCGATGTCGACATCCGGATCACCGCCGACCTTCAACTGGAACCGGCGGTAACCCTCGGCTCGGTATCCGGCCACGCGCGAGGCCATCGTGTCGGGATCCTCCTGCGAGATGGCCCGGTAGAGCACGAAGTCATCGCCGTACCGGCCCCCGAGCAGGTCGCAGACCGGGCGGCCCGAGACCTGGCCCAGGATGTCCCAGCAGGCGATATCGATGCCCGTCTTGACGTAGGGATGTCCCTTGAGTGTCCGTTCCATTTTCCGGTGCAGGACGTCGAGGTGAGTCGCCTCGGAACCGATCAGGTGTGGTGCCAGTTCGGCCAGGCCCGAGCGGACCCCGCCGGCGTAGGCCGGCAGGTAGAACGGCCCGAGCGGACAGACCTCACCGTGCCCGGTCACTCCCTCGTCGGTCTCGACTCGCACGATCGTGCTGTCGAAGACCTCGACCGATTTCCCCCCCGACCACTTGTAGCTGCCCTCGTGCAGCGGCAGGTCGACCTGGAACGCCTGGATGCGGGTGATGCGTGGCATGGTGTATCGGGGTCCGGTGAACGACTGGTGTCTTCGGAGGGACAGGAGATCCTCCACCGTAGCCTGTGGCCATGGCGAATCTCAATGCCGGGGATCGCCCGGGGGATCGGTTGTCAGCGGGGTGGTTGCCGGGCTGCCGGGGAATTCGTGGGAATTCCGCTTCGGCCAACCGGCCGTGTCGATTACAACCCTCGCCACGTCTTTGAACCGTGGAGCCAGTTCGTGTCGCGTTCTCGTTTTCGAACCGCCTGGGGCAGTTGCCTCGCGGTGTTCCTCGTGGCCGGGATCGGCTGCCAGGTGCCGTTGTCCCGGGGCCAGACCCCGGTCGGGGTCGACAGTTCGGCCTTGCTGGGGACGCGGTACGTTCGGGTGTCGCTGTCGCGACTGGAGACGGGCGAACCGGTGCTGGACGAGCTGGATGATTTCATCACGGCCCTGAATATCGACTTCAACCTGCCTGCCACCGAGAACATCGACGTGCAGGGGTTCCTGGGCAATCGCGAGGCCTCCGGCGAGGCCTTTGACCCGTTCTTTGGACCCTACGCGATGACCGTCGGGGGTTGGCATTTCGGCCTGGGAGTGACCGGGCACGCGGCGCCCGAGGAGGAACTGGATCCTTATGTCTTCATTTCCGGCCAGTACCTTGCCAAGGATGTCACCTACCAGGACCTGGTGGGCACCATGGTGGCCGAGGACGATGAGTTCGGCTGGGTGGCCGGAGGTGGAATCGAGTGGCGACCGCATCGTTCGGTCGCCGTCGCGCCCTACATCAAGTACTTCGACAACGGGATCTTTGGCGAGGGGACTCGCGTGGGCGGCCGGGTGGACACCTGGCTGGATCGGAACTGGTTCGTGGAGTTGTCGGGCGAGGCGCCGATTTCCTCGAGCGGGCACGCCATCGGGCTGGGGCTGGGTTTCCGGTACTGAGGGGCGATGACAGCCGCGGGGTCAACTGCCAGAATGGGCGGGTCCGAACCGGAGCCCGCCGATGACCGATTCTCGCCCGCACATCATCTTCATCATCACCGACCAGCAGCGGTACGACACGATCGCCGCGCTGGGGTATGACTACATGGACACCCCGCACCTGGACCGGTTGGTCCGCGAGGGCGTCAGTTTCAGCAATTGCCACATCACCGCGCCGTCGTGTGCTCCCGCCCGCGCCAGCCTGTTCACCGGCTACTTTCCTCACACCACCGGCATTCTCAAGAACGCCGACAGCTGGAAGCGGAGCTGGATCGAGGACCTGGCCGATTCGGGATACCGCTGCATCAACATCGGCAAGATGCACTCCTACCCGTATCACACCCCGCTGGGTTTTCACGAACGCTTCGTGGTCGAGAACAAGGACCGGTACCTGGAAGAACGGTACTACTACGACGAGTGGGACAAGGCCCTGCACGCTCGCGGGCTGGTCAAGCAGCAACGCGAGCTGTACCGGCAGCGGGCCGATTACGCCGAGTGCCTGGGAGCGTTTGAGTGGGAGCTTCCCGAGGACATGCAGTCGGACATGTTCGTCGGCGATTTGGCCACCTGGTGGATCGAATCGAAACCGGTTGCCGAGGAACCCCTGTTCCTGCAGATCGGTTTCCCCGGTCCGCACCCTCCGTATGATCCCACACGCCGCTTTCTCGATCCGTACCTCGAGAAGGACCTGCCCTTGATGGAGGTCACCGCCGAGGAACTGGCGGGACAGCCCGAACCGTTCCAGGAAATGCGACAGCACAACTCGGAGGTCGACCACGACTCGATCATCCACATGCTGGACCCCACGGCCGAGCAGCGGCATCGCCAGCGGGCGCATTACCTGGCCAACGTGACGATGATCGACGAGAAGGTCGGCGAGATCCTGCAGGCACTCGACACCAAGGGTTACCTGGAGAACGCGGTCGTCTTTTTCACCAGCGATCATGGTGACTGCCTGACCGATCATGGTCACAGCCAGAAATGGACCATGTACGACCTGATCCTGAGGGTCCCGTTGATCGCCTGGGCCCCGGGTCGTTATCCGGCCGGTGTCGAGATTGACGGGTTGTGCCAGCACATGGACGTGGGGCCGGCGATGCTCGAGCTGGCCGGGCTGAAGCCCGCCGGTTCACTCGAGGCCGTTTCGCTCACCGGTGCCCTGGAGGGCGGCGACTGGACCCCGCGTCCCCACGTTTACGCCGAGCACGGCAAGGACGCGATCCTGCAGGGGACCGAGTTCGTGACGATGGTCCGGGATGCCAGGTGGAAGCTGGTGCACTTTCTCGACGAGCCGTGGGGACAGCTGTTTGACCTGGAGACCGACCCCACCGAGGTGGTCAACCGGTGGGACGATCCGGCGGCGGCCGATGCGAAAGGGGCCCTGCTGGATGAACTTCGCGAGTGGCGGATCCGCAGCGGCTGGCACACCAGCTGCTGGCCGGCGGAGTGGCGGTAGGCAGGGTTGCGGGTGGCCGGCAGCTAGGGCATTCCCAGTGCCTTGATCAGCCGCTGGGCCTCCTGGGCTGCCTGGGTTTCGGACTGTTGATCAATCAGCCGTTCCAGCGAGCGGTAGCCACTCTTGCGGGCTGAAATCGTTTTCCCGTACAGCTTTCTCTTGGCCGCCGCCAGGATTCTCAGCGCCGTGACTTCCTTCTTGACGTCCGCGTTGCCCTTGAGCTTGTTGATGGTGGCCACGATGTCCTTGGGCAGGTCGTAGCCCTTGTAGCGGATGGCGGCATCCGAATAGCCGCGGTAGGCCTCCCACATCTTTCCGTCGGACTCGGCGGTCCTGGCGGATTCGATTTGCTTGTTCATTTTCTCGCCGACGTAATCGAGCAGTTTCTGGGCGCCCTGCTTGGTGTCGGTCTTTCGCGAGTTGCCGGCTTTTTTCAGCACGTTGGCCGCCATGGCGAAGTTGCCGAACTCGATATGGAACCACGCCGTTTTCAGCGTTGCCGGGATTCCCTCGGGGTCCACGTTCCACTTGGCCGCTCCGACGACACCGCTGAGCGATTGCTCCATGCGTGTCGGGCTGGTGGACAGCAGCTTGCCGTCGGGTTTCATGATCCGGACCTGGTAGATGTTCTTCAGGCTGATCGGTGGCACACCGCACCCTCGCTCGAACGAACGGTCGGTGTCGGCGATAGCGGGCCAGGTCACGCGGTTTTTTCGGAGATAGGACTGCACCTGCAGCCGCGGGGTTCCCGAGTTGACCGCGAGAAAGAGAACCGGCTTATCCTGGAACTTGCGGGCGACCGCCTGCAAACCGGGCCACATGCCCGTGCACTTGGGTCATCCTTCCTCGAAGAACACCATGACCGCGACCTTGCCGCTGAGTTGCTCTCGGGTGAACGGTTGCGAATTGACCCACGCGGCACGATTGGCGGGAAACTGGAATTGCGTGGCCGTGTCCTGGGCCAGGGCCGTCGAGGGGCCGGTGGTGGCCAGTGCAGCGACCAGGAATCCGGCGGCCGGCAGCAGGTGGGTGAACAGGCGGGGCATCATGGTGGTGTTCCATGAAGGGTGATGGACGTGTGATTCGCGTCCCAACAGTGTACAGCACGGCCGGGCTGCTTGAGAATCACCGTGTGTTCTCCGACAATTATCGATCCCCCCCGGCGACCGTGCCGGATGGCTTCTCGGCCGACGAAACACCAAGGAACACACCATGACGAGTTTTTCACAACACCCGATCCGGTGGCTGGCCGCGCTGTTGCTGTTCGGTGGCCTGCTGGCTTCAAGTTCGGTGTCGGCGGCGGACAAGAAGTCGTCGGCAAAAAAGAAAAACAGGGGGCCACGAAACGTGCGGGTTTATGTCGGGACGTACACCAAGGGCGAGAGCAAGGGCATCTACCAGTTTTCCTTCGACACCCGGACCGGCAAGGCGGGCAAGGTCAGCCTGGCGGCCGAGACGCCCGAGCCGTCGTTTTTGGCCATTCATCCCGATGGCAAGCATGTCGTGGCCGTCAACGAGACCGCCGAGTGGGAAGGCCTGGAGAACAGTGGTGGGATCAGTGCGTTTGAAATCGACTCCAAGACCGGCGAATTGATTTTGATGAACCAGCAACCGACCCGGGGTGCCCACCCCTGTCATTTGGTCATCGACAGTTCGGGCAAGACCGTGCTGGTGGCCAACTACACCGGCGGCAGCGTGATCGGGTATTCGATTCTCGATGACGGGTGCCTGGGCGAAGCGTCGGTGTTTGTGCAGCACAAGGGATCGAGCCTGCTCAAGCCCCGCCAGGCCTCGCCGCATGCTCACTCGATCAACATTGACCCCTCGGGCCAATTTGCCGTCGCGGCCGACCTGGGTATGGACCAGGTGCTGGTCTACAAGTTCGACGCCACCAAGGGAACGCTGATGGCCAACAAGCCGACGGGAACGAAAGTGGTGGCCGGAGCCGGCCCCCGACACTTCTCGTTTCACCCCAACGGCCGATTCGGGTACGTGATCAACGAGATCAACCTGACGGTGACCGCGTTTGCCTGGAACGCGAAGGCCGGGACCTTCAAGGAGATCCAGACCATCTCGACCCTGCCGCCGGGAGAAAAGCGGGGCAAGGGAATGAGCACCGCCGAGGTCCGGGTTGGCAAGCGGGGCCGTTTCCTGTTCGGTTCCAACCGGGGACACGACACGATTGTCAGCTACAAGATCGACCGCAAGACCGGCAAGTTGACCTACGTGGGCAACTACAGCACCGGGGGCAAGACACCACGGAACTTTGGCCTGGATCCCAGTGGACGGTTCTTGCTGTCGGAGAACCAGGATTCTGGCACGATTCACGTGCTGAAGATCAATCGCAAGACCGGTGAACTGGATGAAACCGGATCGGTCATCAAGGTGCCCTCGCCGGTGTGCGTGCGGATGCTGGCGATTGATCCGGCCAAGTGAACAAATTCTGATCCAAGACAACCAATTTCAACACAGTGACCATCACCACGAGGACCACAACCATGATCAAGCGCAAGACACAGACAGACCAGAACAGCCAGTCGGATTCGGGCCTGGCCCGCCGTGACTTCCTGACCGCCGCGGCCGCGATTGCCGTCGGGGCACACGCCGCCATCGCCCAGGACAAGGCGGCCTCTCCGAAGGGCCGCACCCGGTACGGCAAGAATGCCGATCCGGTTCGTTACCCCGACCCGGACATTGTCGTGCTGGATGACCGGTTCAAGAAATACAAGATCGGCAACTCGGCCATCCGTCGCGTTTACCACAGCAAGGACATGGCGTGGGCCGAGGGTCCCGCGTGGAATGGCGTGGGCCGGTACCTGCTCTGGAGCGACATTCCCAACAACGTGCAGTTGAGGTACCTGGAGGAGGACGGACATGTCAGCACCTTCCGGCACCCCTCGGGCAACTCCAACGGCAACACCTTCGACTTTGCCGGACGCCAGATCTCCTGCGAGCACGGCAACCGTCGCGTGGTCCGCTACGAGTACGACGGCACGATCACCGTGCTGGCCCACAAGGTCAACGGCAAGGAGTTGAATGCTCCCAACGACGCGATTGTGCATCCCGATGACGGGGCGATCTGGTTCACCGATCCCGGTTACGGGAGCCTGATGAACTACGAGGGCCACAAGGCCAACACCGGCAGCGTGCAGCCGCTGCAGAAGGAAGCCGTCTACCGGATCGATGCCAAGAGCGGCAAGATCACCAAGCTGACCGACGAGATCTTCAAGCCCAACGGCCTGTGCTTCTCGCCGGACTACAAGAAGCTTTATGTCGCCGACACCGGCGCCAGCCATTACGACGACGCACCGCGAAATATCAAGGTGTGGGATATCGACGGTGGTGGCAAGAAGATCAAGAACGGCCGCGAGTTCACGTCGATGGCACTGGAGGTCGATGGCGAGGAGAAGGCCGGGTTCGCCGATGGCATCCGTGCCGACCAGGACGGCAACATCTGGGCGAGTGCCGGCTGGGTTGGTGCCGGGTACGACGGCGTGCACATCTTCGCACCCGATGGCACCCGGATCGGCCAGATCCTGTTGCCCGAGATCTGCTCGAACGTCTGTTTCGGTGGCACCAAGCGGAACCGGTTGTTCATGACCGGCAGCCAGTCGTTGTACGCGGTGTACACCGAGGCGATCGGGGCGCACATCACCTAGGCCGCTATTCCACCTCGACCATCGCCTTGATCACCCCGAATTCGGGGTCGAGCCAGTTCTCGAACTCACCGATCATGCCGTCGAAACCGGTACGGTGGGTGATCCAGGGCGTGGTGTCGGCCGTGCCCGATTCGATCAGCGAGATGATCCGGCGGAAGTCGGAGGCGGTCGAGTTGCGCGTGGCAAAGATGGTCAGTTCCTTGCGGTGGAACTCGGGGTCGTGGAACGAGATGTCGGCCTGGACCAGGCTGACCATTGTCAGTCGGCCGCCGCTACCGGTCAGGTCGAATGCGGCATTCATCGACGGGGGAAAACCGGTGGCGTCGAAGACAGCCGTCGGCAATTCGCCGTCGAATGCCTCGGTCACCTGGTCGATGGGTTGCCGCCCCTCCTCGCCGGAAACGATTGTCTGCTGAACACCGAACAGGTCGCGACAGAAGGCCAGTCGCCCGGGATTGATGTCGAGCACGGTCACGCGGCCTCCGGCGATCTGGGCGAACTGTGTGACCGCCAGGCCGATCGGGCCGGCACCGATCACCAGGACGTCCTCGCCATCGGTGACACCGCTGCGGTCGACCGCGTGCGCCCCGATGCCCAGTGTTTCGACCAGGGCCAGCTGCTCGAGCGTCAGCGTGTCGCTGCCGTGGAGCTTGTTGGCCGGGACAACGATTTCCTGTCGCATCCCACCGTCCACGTGCACGCCCAGCACCTGCAGCGAGCTGCAGCAATTGGTGCGACCCGATTGGCACGCGCGGCACTCGCCGCAGTTGAGGTAGGGTTCCACCGCACAGTGGTCCCCGACTGAAACGCTGTCGACTCCGTCGCCGATGGCCAGCACCTCGACGCCCAGTTCGTGTCCGAGCACGCGGGGGTAGGTGAAGAAGGGTTGTTGGCCGCGGAAGGCGTGCAGGTCGGTGCCACAGATGCCGATCCGCTGTACGCTGACCAGTGCCTCGCCCGGCCCGGGCTGACCCGGTGGGTTGGTTTCGCCCAGTACAAACTGCCCGGGTTCTTCGAGGGTGATCGTCTTGTTGGTCACGGTCGGCTATGATGGCAGCCTCGTGGTCGGCTGTCACGTCGTGGCGGGCCGGCTTCCGCGGTCTCCAGGAGCAATGAAACGGTGTCCGAACGCATTCCGATCATGGCCGACGGCCTTCCCGAGATGTTTCACCAGGCACTGGGTGACCGCTACGAGATCCTCGACTGGGACACCTCCGAGGGTTCCGACGCGGTCGCCCGCTCGGTGGCCATGCTCAGTTACGCTCATCCCCTGGCCGACGGCGGATTGATGGACCGCATGACCAATCTCCGCGTGATCAGCAATCACGGGGTTGGTGTCGATCACATCGACCTGGTGGCCGCCGAGGAGCGAGGGATTCCGGTTGGGAATACTCCCGGGTGTCTCGACGCCTCGACGGCCGACATGACCATGGCGCTGGTGATGGCCATCGGACGGAACCTGCGGATCGGCGACCACTATGCCCGCAGCCCGGAGTTCGTGCATTACGATCCCTCGATCCTGATCGGCCAGGAGATCACCGGCAGCACGCTGGGGATCATCGGCATGGGACGGATTGGCAAGGAGGTGGCCCGACGGGCGGCCGGTTTCGACATGACCGTGCTCTACCACAACCGCAACCGGGACGAGGAGGCCGAGGCCGAGCTTGGCGTGCAGTACGCCACGCGGGACGAACTGCTGGCGGCCAGTGATTTCGTGGCGCTCAATTGTCCGCTCTCGGACGAGACGGCCGGGATGATCGGGCCGGCCGAGTTCGAGACCATGAAGTCGACGGCGTTCCTGGTCAACATGGCCCGGGGTCCGGTAGTCCAGAGCGATGCACTGGTGACGGCGTTGACGACAGGTCAAATTCGCGGGGCGGCCCTGGACGTGACAGATCCCGAGCCGTTGCCCAGGGACCACCCGTTGCTGGAGCTCGAGAACGCGATCATCCTGCCGCACCTGGGCAGTGCATCGAACCGGACACGCGAGCGGATGATGAACATGTCGATCGAAAATCTCGAGGCGGGATTGGCCGGCGAGGAATTGCCGTATCGGATTCGGCCCTGAGACAGGGTCGTGCCGTGTTGTCGAGCCTCCCTTCCCCCCCTGCTCCTCGCTGATACCATCGCAAGGATGCAGATCTGGCCTTATCTTCCCCGACTGAGCGCCGACGCGCCGTCGATCGATGCGACAATCAAGCGCGAACCCGAGGACTTCGTGGTCGAGGAGGTGCCGGCGTACGAGCCCAGTGGCCAGGGCGACCACCTGTACCTGTGGATCGAGAAACGTGACATCGCGGCCGAGGCGCTGATCAAGCACCTGGCACGTTCTCTCAAGGTGTCCTCGCGTGATATTGGTGCCGCGGGCATGAAGGACCGCCGGGCGGTCACCCGCCAGTGGGTTTCGGTTCCCGTCGCGGCCGAGAAGCGGCTGGACCAGGTCGAAACCAAGGCCATCCGCGTACTGAAATCGGCCCGGCACAAGAACAAGCTGAAAACCGGACACCTGGTGGCCAACCGCTTCGAGATCCACGTCCGCGGCATTGCCAAGCCGTTGCGCGAGGAGGTGTGCGAATCGGCAGCCCGGGTTGCCGCCGACGGATTTCCCAATTACTTCGGTCCCCAGCGGTTCGGCAACGGTGGACAGACCGCCAAGCAGGGATTTGACCTGCTCAAGGGGGAACTCCGCCCCAACCAGATCCCGCGGCAGCGTCGTCGATTCCTGATTCGCCTGGCCATCTCGGCCGCACAGTCGATGGTGTTCAACAGCGTGCTGGGCAACCGGATCTCCGCGGGAAAGATTGCGACGGTGACAGCCGGCGACGTGTTGCAGAAGACCGAAACCGGCGGGATGTTCCTGTGCGAGAACGTCGAGGAGGATCAGCCGCGCCTGGAGTCTGGCGAGTTGTCACTGACCGGGCCGATGCATGGACCGAAGATGCGACGGCCCGAGGGCGAACCGGCCGAATGGGATGCCGAGGGGTTGGTGAGGTGGGAATTGACCGAGGAGCAGTTTGCCGAGTTCTCGCGGGTGGCTCATGGCACCCGCCGCCGGCTGATGGTCCAGGCCGAGGACCTGGTGGCCGAGCCGGCCACCGGGGGCGTCCGGTTGTCGGTGACCCTGCCGGCGGGCGTCTATGCGACGGTGCTGCTGCGTGAGGTGCTGGGGTTGGAGTCGTAGTCGTACGTGCTCACAATTCCAGCCCGTTGTCGGTAATCGTGTAAGGGACGATCCGCTCGTCGCTGGCGCTGCCCCGGTGCTTGGCGACGTGCAGGGCGCGGCCCATCGAGTCCTCGTGCCGTGTCTTGCCCATCAGGATGATCGTGTTGGCGTTGCTCAACAAGTCGCCACTTTCGATCGGCCGTTCCAGCAGGTCGTCGAGCATCACCTCGTGCGAGGTGTACAACAGCAAGCATCCGACGTCGGCCTGGTCCCAGCCGTGTTGCTCGACTTTCTCGGCGTTGACCCGGAATCGTTCACGAAACAGGTCGCGAGCCACCCAGTCGTGGTCCTTGCGAAGGATCTGGTGATAGATGTATTCGAACAGGTCCAGTTGCCAGCTGTCGCTGGCCCGGTCGACCGGTTCCACCCCGTCGACCAGGCACCGCCGGACACCGTGGGCGAAGTTGCCGTAAAAGAACGCGATGGCCCGTTGCAGTTTCCGGGACAGCTCGATCTTCCATTCCTTCCAGTCGTCCAGTTCCAGGTCGCTCTTGGTGACCCGCCGCCCGCTCTGGCGGAAAATGTGCGTGTAGTCGAATCGTGCCTGGTTGATGTCCCAGACATGTTCGGACAACGCCTCGACCTCGGCCGGTTTCTCCGTCAGGGCCCAGTCGAACAGCCGGCGGGCGTAATCGGCGTGGTTTTGCGAGTCGCCGCGGCTGGCCATGTCGAACAGGACCCCGCGTTGACCTTCCTGGGCAAGACCCGCGTTGGCGAACGCGAGGCCCAGCTGGGTCTTGCCGATGCCGGTGGCTCCGGCGACGACGGTCAGCGATCCGGGCAACAATCCGCCTCCCAGCAGGTCATCAAGGGCCGGGAGGCCTGTCGAGAGTCGTGACGGCGCGGTGGAATCCATCTCAGATCGTGATCCACCGGTCACGGCTGGCCACGTCCCAGCGGTCGACCAGTTCGCCGCCGTCGATCACGAATACCTGCCGGTGCAGTGCCGAGGTGGGGCAGACGTGCCAGGGAATGCCGACCAGCACATCGCCGGGGGCGTACTCGCCGGCGCGGTCGGTCTGCAGCACCAGGTGCTCCTCGTTCTGTAGCACCTGTTGGGCGTCGGGCAGATCGGGGAAGTGGACCCGTGTGCCCATCGGCGGATCGCTGGCGATGGCCTTGTAGCCCAGGTCGAGCGTGACGCGGTCGGCCGTGGGTCGGCTGACCACCCGGGTCAACACCCCCGCGGCGGGTGGGAAGACCATGTCGGGAAAATAGCTGCCGTAGCCGCGGTCGTTGTAGACACAGGTGCCGGGGCTGAGTTCGATTGTCGCGTCGTCCTTCTCGGCATAAATCGGGAAAGACGCCGTGCCGCCGGTGATCATCCGGGGGACGGGCATGCCGGCGGCAACCACCGCGTCACGGAATTCGACCACGCGGGCAAACTCGGCATCGACGGCGGCTCGCCGTTCCTCGCGGTCCTCCTGGTGCTGGTGCCCGTCGTAGACGTGGAATCCGCCGGGGATGAGGCCGTCGGACTCGCAGATCAGCTGGTACAGGGCATTCGCCTCGTCACCAACACCGATCCCGGTGCGATGCTGGCCGGTGTCGATGTCCAGCAGCAACCCGATTTGTTGTCCGGCAGTCGTCATCGCCGCGGACAGGTCGCGGATCGGGCCGGCGTGATCGGCGGTGGCCGAGAAGGTGACGTCGGGGTAGGTGCTGCAGAAGGTGACGGCACGGTCGATGTTGGGACCCACCAGGTTGTAGGCCAGGCAGATGTCGGCGGCCCCCGCCTGGACCAGCATCTCGGCCTCGGCGAACGTGGCACACTTGTGCTTGGTGATGCCCCGTTCGATCTGCAGCGCCACCACCTCGCGGGTCTTGTGTGTCTTGCAGTGTGGTCGCAACCGCGACGGGTCACCGGCGATCGAGATCATCGCGTCGATGTTGGACAGCAGCCGGTCGCGGAAGACGACCATGGCCGGCGAGAGGATGCCCGAGGCGTCGTTGATGGTGGGGAGGGTTGTCATGAACGAGTCCGGTTCACCGGGTCCTAGAAAAACACGCGCTCGGCTGTCTTTCTCAACAACCACTCGCGGTCGTCATCGTCGAGGAAGTCCAGGCCGGACTTGATCAGGTCGATCGAGGCCTTGTAGGTGTGTCCATCGACGACCTGGAAGGGCGCGTCGGAAGCCCACATCAGTCGCTTGCGACCGTAGGCATCGAGCATCTGCTTGATCATCGGGCCCAGGTCGTGGTACGGCGGCTTTTTCTTTCCCAGTGCGTAGTAGGCCGAGATCTTGACGTAGACATTCTTGTGACGGGCCAGGTCGGTCAACGCCTTGACGTCGGCCGGCTTGATTTCACCCGACTCGCCGATTCGCGAGAAGTGGTCGATCACGACGGTGGTCTTGGGATACCGGCGGCACATGCGGTCGATGGCCGGCAGGGCGTCGGGATCGATCAGGCAACACATCGCCAGGTCCTCGTCGCCCGCGGTCTTCCACATGGCGTGCATGGCCGGGTTGTCGAGCCACTGTTCGACCTTCTGGTTCTTGGGGTAGATGCGGAAACCGCGGACCCCCTGCCCTTTCATCTTCCGCATCTCCAGGTCCACCCGTGGTTGGTCCTGGTCGATCACCGCCACGCCACTGAAGGCCTTGGGGTGCTTGCGGATCGAGTCGAGCATGTAGCTGTTGTCGAACCCGTAGAAGGACATCTGGATCAGCACGACCCGGTTGACCCCCACGCCCTTCATGTTCTCTTGCAACTCGGCCACGGTGAAGCTGGGCGGCTTCATGTTGAACCGGCGGTATCCCGGCCCCAGCGGGTAGGCCTTGGTGTCGGGGGTCCAGATGTGCGAGTGCGCGTCGATGAATTTCATGGTGTATCAACTTGGCTCGTGGAAGTACTTCTCGACCAGGTCCCGCGGTGGTGGCGGTGTTGCCAACGTGACGGCGAAGCCCACGACGAACGAGGTGGCCAGGCCGACGATGATCGGGTCCATGTTGAACAGCTTGTAGGGAGTGAACCCGTTGCCCTGGAGGAAACCGACCAGGTACATCGACAGGTGGGCGGCGAAGCCCGAGAGCATGGCCGCGATACAGCCCTGGGCGTTGGAACGGGGCCAGTACAGCGAGTAGACGACCGCCGCCAGGAAGCAGGCGGCCAGGCCGCTGCCGGTGTAGACGATGATGTCCTGCAGGAATTCCGGTGGGTTCATTGCCCCCGCCAGGGCGCCCAGTCCCGCGACCATGGTGATCACGTAGCTGAGCGTCTTGATCTTTTTCTCCTCGGCATCGGGATTGATATTCCGCTGGTAGATGTCGCGGACCAGTGCCGAGGAGATCATCAGCAGGAAACTGTCGACGGTCGACATCACTGCGGCAAACGGCGCGGCAATCAGCAATCCGGCCAGCCAGCCCATGCCGATGTTCTGCGTCAATTCGACGGCCATCTGCGGCATGATCCGGTCGGGCTCGGATTCCATTCCCGGCATCAGTACCCGGGCACAGCAGAAGATGATCACCAGCGGGAAGTAGATGGCCGAGTAGTACATCGCCACGGTGAAGATGGATCGCCGCAGGGTGACCGTGTCCTTGAAGGCCATCAGGCGAACCATGTTGCTGGGCTGTCCGGTGCCCGAGATGGCCCACATGAAGAAGAACGAGATGGCCAGTGACAGCGGCAGGAAGCCGTCGACCGATTCCCGGTGGGGGCCGGGACCGGTCACGTAGGACCCGGCCTGTTCGGGCTTGGCCCCGTAGGCGTAGTCCTTGAGTTCGCCGATCTTGAGCGTGACCTTTCCGGTGACGTTGCTGGGTTCGCTGCCGGATTCCAGCCGGTTTCGGACCTGCTGGATGTCCGTCGGCGTGACGATCTCCCAGATCTCGGCATCCTCGATACGGGATTCGGTTGCGGTGATGTCGTAGCGGTTCTTGATCTTGAACAATCGCTGATCGTCACCGGTGCCCTGGAAGATCCAGGACCCCGAGGGGATCGTGACATCGTCGCCGGCCCTGGCCGCGGTGATCGTGGCGGTTCCCTTCCGCGGTGGAACCATCTTCGCCATGGCCCGGGTGACCTGTTCGAGTCCGGCCCCCTTGTCGGTGGCGGCGACACTTCCGGCCTGGTTGATGGCCAGTGGCAGCATGATCACCACGCCGATCACCATCACCACGCCCTGCATCACGTCGGTCCAGACCACCGCGTGGAAACCCCCGTAGGTGGTGTAGACGATCACCGCCACGCCGAAGACGACCAGGCAGACCAGGTACTCGTTGCCCTGTGAGCAGAGCGCACCGATCCAGTCGGGCAGGCTGGCGGCCGAGGAGGTGAAGGCGTCGATTGGTCCCAGCAGGGTTTTCAGGATGGTGCTGCCACCCTTGAACTGTGCGATCAGGTTGAAGGTCATGAAGAAGACGATCAGCGAGACGGAGATCAGGCCGAAGGAGACGCTGCGGAAGCGATCGCGGAGCACATCGGGAATGGTGATCGCCTGGGCGGTGCGAGCCACCTCGTTGATCCGCTTGCCCAGCAGTCCCATCACGCAGATCGGCACCACCATGTAGCTGCCAATCCACAGTCCCAGGCTCCAGCCGTGCGTGTAGATCTTGCTGGGGAAACCCATGAAGCTGCCACCCGAGGAACTGGTGGCGGCCAGTGTCAGCGCGAAGGCCCAGACTCCCAGCCCGCGGCTGCCCAGGAAGTACTCGCTGAGAAAATTCCGGTTCTTGAGCAGTCGGTTCGAGAGACCCGCGATCACGAACACGCCGACCATGTAGATCAGGAAGGTCCAGAGAACCGAGTTGCCCGAATCGGCCTGGGCCAGCAGTGACAGGTGCAAACCGTTCATGCGGCACCTCCTTCCACAGCGGCCACTTCCGCCGGCGGATCGGCGTGTGTCTCCTCGTCACCGGCGGTTCCCAGTTCGTCGTCCTTCATGAAGAAGAAGCAGACCCAGGTCGTGAACACGTCGGCGGCAATCCACGGCAACAGGATGCCGCCAAACAGCCAGCTGGGAATGCCCATCGTCGTGCTGAGTGTCTCGGGGTCGACCTGGTGGCCGTACCCGTTGATGTAGCAGTAAGGGACACTCCAGCACATCGCGACGAACCAGGCTCCGAAGATCACGATTGCCTCGCGGCGCGAGTTGAGAAACACGCGAGTGTGACGCAGGGCCGTCGTTGTGGAAGTGGTGGCGGCGGTGTCGTGAGAACTCATCAGGGGGAACCTCATCATGTCGGCGCGAGACGGGTGATTGTACTTCTGCCCAGATGGTGTTGCAAAGAAGCAGGGGTCGTTGCGTGATTGAGTTCACGTGCGTCCTTCTCCAGAATGGGTGGTTCAACTCCCGTGGGAGAGGCAGCAGATGAGCGAAGCGTTGCGAGTGGGATTCGTGGGAACCGGCCGAATGGCCACCGCACTGGCCGGGGGACTGGTCTCGTCGGAGTTCTGTGCAGCCGATGCGATTGTTGGCAGCGACGTGGTGCCGGCGGCGTCCGAGGCATTTGCCGAGGCGACCGGTGGCTCGGTCGTGGACAGCAACGCCGAGGTGGCTGCGGGGGCCGACGTGATCGTGCTGGCCGTCAAGCCCCAGCAGATGTCGGAGGTCCTGGCCGGCCTGGCACCCGCGATCACCGATGATCACCTGGTCGTTTCGATCGCCGCGGGCATCACGCTGCAGACCCTGGCCGACGGGCTGGGCGAAACCACCCGGTTGATCCGGGTGATGCCCAACACGCCCTGCCTGGTCGGTATCTCGGCCTCGGCATTTGCCGTCGGGGAGGCAGCCACCGGTGACGATGCGGAACTGGTTGCGAAGTTGCTGGCGACCGTTGGTGTCGCCGTGCCGGTCAAGGAACCGCTCATCGATGCCGTCACCGGCTTGTCGGGCAGCGGACCGGCGTACGTGTACGAGGTGATCGAGGCGCTGTCCGATGGTGGCGTGTTGTGCGGGCTGCCCCGCGACGTTGCCCTGCAGCTGGCCGCCCAGACGGTCAAGGGAGCTGCCGAAATGGTGCTGGTCACCGGGGAACATCCCGGCGCTCTCAAGGACGCCGTGGCCAGCCCCGGTGGCACCACGATTGCCGGCCTGGCCGAACTCGAGCGGGCGGGCCTGCGGGGGACGTTTATCAATGCCGTGGAAGCGGCGACTCGACGGTCAAGAGAATTGGGAACCGAATGAACCGGGACGACGACTGGGCACTGTTGTGCGAGTACACCCAGGGCGACAGCCTGCGGAAGCACATGCTGGCCGTCGAATCGGCGATGCGTGCCTACGCGCGGAAGCTGGGTGAAGACGAGGAGACGTGGGGCCGCGTGGGGCTGTTGCACGATTTCGACTACGAGCGATGGCCCGATCCGCCCGATCACCCGCTGCAGGGTTCGAAGATCTTGGCCGAGCGGGGGTATTCCGAGGAGGTGATTTACGCGATCAAATCGCACGCGGATTACCTGGACGACTGTCCCCGCGTGTCCGTGATGGACAAGGCCCTGTACGCCTGTGATGAACTCTGCGGGTTTCTCACCGCGTGTGCCCTGGTCCGTCCGACACGGCTGGAGGGATTGAAGTCCAAGAGCGTTCGCAAGAAGCTGAAACAGGTCTCGTTTGCCGCCGCGGTCAATCGCGATGACATCACCAGCGGGGCCGAGGATTTCGGGGTCGAGCTGAACGACCACATCAATTTCTGTATCGAGGCGATGCAGGGGATTGCCGACGAGCTGGGATTGGTTCCGCAGGAGAACTGATCCGGACATCACAACAGGAGGGGGTTCGGGATGAACGGTTTTTCGAGGGTGCTGGTTGTCGGCCTGGTTGCGGTGTTGGCCCTGTGTGGACAAGCCCGTTCCCAGGAGGTCAAGCCGTGGAAAAACATCACCGAGTCGGTTGGCCTGAAGGGCCTGGGTGGTGGTGTGGTTCACTGGATCGACTTCGACGCTGATGGCTGGACGGACCTGTTCGACGGCGGCAGCCTGTGGCACAACCAGCAGGGAAAAAGTTTCAAGAAGGTGGAGTCCCCGGGGGTGAGTGGCGGGGGGACCTGGGGCGATTTCGATGGCGACGGGAAGATCGACTTTTACACGCCCGGTGGTGGTGGGCGACTGTTCAAGAACACCGGCGGCGGCAAGTTCAAGCACCTCGAGGGAGCTGTTCCGAAGCTGCCGATGGCCGCGCCGATGTGTGCTGTCTGGGGCGACTTCAGCGGTGACGGGCTGCTGGACCTGTATGTCGGTGGTTACGAGGCCCCGGCTTACCAGATTGACGTTCGCTATCGAAACAACGGCGATGGGACATTCAAGGAGGTCTGGCGGACCAAGGGGGCGCCCAACCCGGCCCGTGGACTGACGACCGCCGACTTTGATGAAGACGGCGACCTGGACATCTATGTCAGCAATTACCGCCTGGTTCCCAACTTCCTGTGGCAGAACGACGGCAAGGGGAACCTGTCGAATGTTTCGACCCCGTTCGGGACGGCCGGCGATGGGGGACTGGGTGCGTGGGGCCACACGATCGGAAGTTGCTTCGGTGATCTCGACAGTGACGGTCGCATCGACATTTTTGTCGGCAACTTCTCTCACCCACCGGCCTACCAGGATCGGCCCAAGTTCCTCCGCAACCTGGGCAAGGCCAAGAAGTACCACTTCCAGGATCTCTCGAGCACCGCCGGGTTGCGGTGGCAGGAATCGTACGCCTCGCCGACCCTGGGCGACTTCGACAACGACGGGTTGCTCGACTTGTTCTTCACCACGGTGTACCCCGGCGACAAGAGCGTGCTGTATCGCAACAGCGGCGGGTTCAAGTTCGCCGAGGTGCCCGGTGCGGCCGGAATGGACCGGCCGCAGACCTACCAGGCCGCGTGGGCCGACTGGAACAACGATGGGGCGCTGGATTTGATCGTGGGTGGCGGGCTGTACCAGAATCCCGGTACGGCGGGCCACTGGCTCAAGGTGCGATTGATTGGTAGTGGGCCGGTCAACTCGACGGCCATTGGTGCCTCGGTGCGGATCCGGGTTGGCAAGGACGGAAAACGGGTGGTGACCCGGCAGGTGACCTCGGGCACCGGACAGGGCAACCAGGCGGATGCCGCGATGCATTTCGGACTGGGTGATCACACCGGCGAGGTGACGCTGGAGATTCTCTGGCCGGGCAATCGCAAGCAAACCGTCAAGACACCGATCGACCGGGTGGTGACGGTGAAATTCGCGGGGAAATGACCTCGCACCGGCCCGGATCTGCGTGACGATCCAGATTCGGTTTGAATTCGCGTGACACGTTCCTCCCCATCCCGCCTGTTGACCTGGTCACGAATTCCCGTGGCCGCTTTGACAGCCGCGGGCCGGGAGAACCACATCGATGGTGGTCACCGAGCGTCGCTGTTTGCACGATCCCCTGCAGTGCATCATCCCTCCTCACATGCTCGAGCGACTGGCCGGATCGAGTGATCCGGCCGTGGCCGGGCCGGCCCGCGAATCGATGCTGCAATCGATCCGGACGCGGGCGTTTCGCGAGGCGAGCCGCCTGGATTCCGATTGGCCTGCCAGGGCCACTCCACGCGACCGCAAGCACCGGATGGTGTATGACGCCGGTGGCTCGTTCGACTTGCCGGGTCGCCTGGTGCGGGCCGAGGGCGACGCGGACACCGGTGACATGGCGGTGCGGGAAGCCTACCGGTACACCGGCAGCGTGTGGGACTACTTCAAGAAGGTCCACAATCGCAATTCGCTCGACGATCGGGGAATGACTCTCACCTGCTGCGTCCACGTCGGTCGCAACTACAGCAATGCGTTCTGGGATGGATCGCGGATGGGGTTTGGTGACGGTGATGGAATATTGTTTCGGCGATTCACCAGGTCGATCGAGGTGGTGGCTCACGAGTTGGCTCACGGGGTCATCGCGTTCTCCAGCGACCTGAGGTATTTCGGTGAGTCCGGTGCGCTGAACGAGCACTTCGGCGATGTCCTGGGTGTGCTGGTCCGGCAGTGGAAACGGAAGCAGGAGGTGTCCTCGGCGGACTGGACGATTGGCAGCGAACTGTTGGTTCGCGCACCGACCCGCCGCGCGTTGCGCGACCTGTCGGCACCGGGCACCGCCTACCGGGACGATCCGTTCCTGGGCGACGACCCCCAGCCGGCTCACTGGGACGATCGTTACCGGGGCGATGCCGACAATGGTGGCGTGCACATCAACTCGGGTATCCCCAATCACGCCTTCTATCGCGCGTCACTTGAACTGGGGGGGTTCGCCTGGGAAACGCTCGGTGAAGCCTGGTACCAGGCCCTGCACCTGTTGAAGCGCGACAGTCGGTTCCAGGACTGTGCCGAGGTGACCGAGCGGGAAACAGCACGGCAATACGGTGTGCGGAGTCGTGAAGTGCGGAGCGTGAGGAGGGGATGGCGGGCGGTGGGGATTGTCGTATGATGGGGCCGTCTGGGAATAGTTCCTGCTGCTGAAGGGTTCGGTATGCGATTCGATGCGACACGCGGTGCGGTGCTCGTCCTGTTCTCTGGCCTGCTGGTCGTGGTGACAGGTTGCGGTGGCGAGACAAGCGAACCGGTGGCCGATGTCGACGATTTGGCCAAACTGGATCCCGCTCCACAATTTGACCCCGTCACACCTGGTGGTGAGACGGCCGGTGGCGAGACGGTCGTCCCACCTGTCGCGGTTCCCAAAGCGACGCCCAAGAAGAAAGTCCCCAAGAAGGGCAAGGACGAGGGGTTCGACGAGGAATTGCCGATGATTCCCGTTGAACAGGCCGGGGCCATGGTTGCGCTGGAGGCGGTTGGAGCCGAAGTGAAACTGGATTTTCGCGATCGCATTATCGACGTCGATCTGAAGGGGGCCGAATTCGACGACAAGTCCGCCATCCACCTGTCGGTACTCAAGGATGTGCGGTCGATCAATCTTTCAGAAACCAAGATCACCGATGCCGGATTGGTCCATCTCTCCAAGCTTCCCAACCTGCGTCGCTTGTTCCTGTACGGCACCGACGTGACCGACAAGGGTCTTCCGCACCTCAAGGGCCTGGTGAGTCTCGAGAACCTCTGCCTGGATGAAACCCGTGTCAGTGACGAGGGTTTGTCGAATCTCAAGGGGTTGGTGGCACTGGAAGTTTTGCATCTCAGGAGCCGTTTGCCGGTCAGTGATCGCAGTATTCCGTTGATTATTCGTTTCGAGAAACTGCGAGAATTGAAGGTCGATGGGACCAAGATCACGCCCGAAGGCCTCGAGCGACTCAAGCGGAAGTTGCCGGATTGTCGAATCGAGTAATAGATCTACGGTGTTGGTGGTTTTTCGGGTTGAAAACCCGGGAAAAACAAAGCCCCGAGGGCCGCACTTGACCGGAGGTCATTTTGGGCCGTATTCTGTGGGGGACGGTGGCGTCATTGGCGCCGATTCCGTTTTAGGAACCAGTTCAAGGGTTTCGTCAAAATGCGTTGCATATCTGCTGCTGCATTGATGTTTGCGGTCACATTGACCGGCACGGCTGACACGAGTCAGGCTGCCAACAATGTGGTTGCTGCTCCAACGACAACTCAGACGCGTTCGAAGATCCAGCATTGGGTCGCCGCACAGGGCGTGACCGACAAAGCGGTTCTCGAACGGATTGGCAAAGCGTGGGCTTTCGACAAGCAACCGGTTGCCGGCAGTCGCATGCTCGACCTTGTTGTCGGCACCTTTTCGAGTGTCGATGGCAAGACAAAGACCTTTGTCTCCTCGTGCAAGCTTGAGCCGGGCACCCCTGTTCCGGATGCCAAGATCCTTCAAGGTCAGGACGCCTTCTACACGGCGAACATGCAGCTGTATTTTGGCCGGTTCCTGGCCCAGAAGCAGATGTATGACGAGGCATTGGAATTGCTGGCCGCCCTGGAAACCAAGACGGTTGTCGATCCTGCCGGGTTGTTGTATTTCAAGGCGGTTTGTGAGCACCAGTTGCTGAAAAAGACCGAGGGCCTGGCGACGATTCGTACGTTGCTCGAGAACACCACCGCGGTGCCCCTGCGTTACAAGACCACGGCCGAGCTGATGCAGCACGACCTGAAGTCTCTGAAAAAGGATTCACTCTCGGAGATCTCGCGGAAGATGAAGGACGTCGAGAGACGCCTGGATCTCGGGCGAGGTGGCCAGCGCGTGCAGAAGCAGGAAGACGAGATCGTCGCCTCGCTGGATGCGATAATTGAAAAACTCGAGCAGCAAGGCGGTACGTGACCTGGCTGTGGCAACGGCCCGGGTGGTCGTAATCAGTCCAACAACCCTGCCCAGGACAGCTCGATTCGCGGAGGCCAGGGGCCAGGCAATGTCGCCAACCGCAACACGGGCAACCGCACCGGCTGGGGTGCTCTGCCTCCCAAGGCCGAGGCGCGTGCCCGCAATATTCTCGATCGCAACTACCCGGCTCACTACCGGAAGGCGATCGACGAGTACTTCAAGCGATTGGCCGAGAGACAGACGGCTTCGCGGAAGTAGTTGATTGCAGCGACACAGTTCAAAGGGGCCGAACCTGCCCACTGCGGGTTCGGCCCCTTTTTTCGTGCGCCCGTCCTGTCCCCTTGCACCTCTGCACCACAGCCGGACAATGGATTGTTCTCGCTCACCTAACCAAGGGCAGCCCGATGAATCGTCTCGTGATCCTGTTGTGCTCGTTTGGATTCCTGGTTCTTTCGGCGACATCGCCGGTGTCCGCCGAGGATTGGCCGACCTATCGCCATGACGCCACCCGGGCCGGGGCGACCGGCGAGACCCTGGCCTGGCCGTTGACGAATCAGTGGACTTACCGAACACCCGTGCCGTTGAGGACGGCGTGGTCGGGTGCCGAGGGACGTTCCGTGGAAGGCAAGGACCTGCATGACCGGGTCCGATTCGATGACGCCCTGCACGTGGCGGTCGTGAAGGGCCGTGTTTACTTTGGCAGCTCGGTGGATCACCGGGTTCACTGTGTCGACGCCGTGACCGGACGGACGGTTTGGACGGCGTTCACCGATGCCCCAATCCGGCTGGCTCCAACGGTTGCAGAGGGACGGGTCTATATCGGCAGCGAGGATGGCTACGCGTGGTGCCTGGATGCAGCGACCGGCCGTGTGCTGTGGCGGTTGCGACTGGGCCCGGCCGATGAACGGATCGTGGCGCGGGGCGAGATGATCTCGCGATGGCCGGTCCGTACCGGGATCCTGGTGGAAGATGGGGTTGCCTACTTTGGAGCGGGTATCTTCCCTCACGAAAACGTTTACCTGTCGGCAGTCGACGCGAAGACCGGGAAGCCGATCTGGCGGAATGACCAGGTCAGCCACGCCAATGCGGGCCGGGCCGACCTGTCCCCACAGGGATACCTGTTGGCGACCAAGGCAGCACTGTATTTTCCCTCGGGCCGATCCCGCCCCTCGGCGGTGAATCGCAAGACCGGCAAGATCCAGGTCATCGCCGGCTGGCGAGGTGGCTCGGCCGGTGAAACGCTCACCCTCTCTTCCGGCCAGGTGGCGGGTGCCAATGCCGTGATCCTGGACGGGGCGTTGCGGACCTTCACGCTGGGAAGCCAGGTTGCCGGTTCGAATGGATCCACTTATGTGACCACCGGGGAGACGTTGGCGCGGATCAACCAGAAGGTCTACTCGACGGTCAACAGCAATCGCGCCAAGCTCCGCAACGACCTCCGTGCGGTGTACAGCGAATACCGCTCGGGCAAGATCGAGAAGGAGGCCTACCTGGTCAAGGCCGAGGCCGTGCGGGCGAAGCTCAACTCGCAGGAGGAGGTCGGGGTCGAGTGGAAGGTCAAGTGTGCCTCGAATGCTGCAGTCATTGTCACCGCCACGCAGGTGGTTGTCGGTGGCGAGGACACGGTTGAGATTTTTGACGCGAAAACGGGGAAATCGACCGGGCGACTGGCGGTGCAGGGAGCGGCCCGCGGACTGGCCATTTCCGACGGTCGGCTGATGGTCAGCACCGACACGGGTCGGATTCACTGTTTCTCCGCCGGGCCCAAGGGCAAGGAAAATGTCGCAAGCAAGCCGGTTGCCGATCCGTACCCACGGGACAAGTGGACCGATGTTTACGAGGCGTCGGCCAAGTCGATTCTCTCGCGAACTGGCATCGATAGCGGTTTTTGCCTGGTCGTGGGTGCGGAGCAAGGGCGACTGGCCCTGGCCCTGGCCCGCAACAGCGGGTTGAAGATCTACGGCGTGGAATCCGATCCAGCCAAGGTGGCTGCAGCGCGGAAGGCCCTGGTTCGGACCGGTCTTTATGGTCACCGGATCACGATTCACGAAGCTGCTGCCGGCGAGATCCCGTACTCGAACTATTTTGCCAATCTCGTTGTCAGTGACACCCACCTGTTGACCGGTCGTGTTCCTGTTGCCGGCGAGGTGGTGGCGGCCCATCTCAAGCCGTGTGGTGGAGCGATTTGCCTGGGTGGAACTCATGCTTTTGATAACGACTGGCGGACCAGCCTGGGGCTGTCCAAGCAGTCGGTGACGACGCTGGGCAAGTCATTCACGGTTGTCGAACGAGGCAAACTGCCCGGGGCCGGCAGTTGGTCGCACCAGTACGGTGACGCCGGCAACACGGCTTGCTCTGACGACCAGTTGATCCGGGGTGGACTGGGTGTGTTGTGGTTTGGTGATCCCGGTCCGGGCAAGATGGTGAACCGTCACGACGGCGCTGTTGGCCCGGTGTCCACCAACGGGCGGATGTTCATCCAGGGCACCGACAGCCTGTTGGCCTACGACGCCTACAACGGGCAGTTTCTCTGGGAATTCAAGAACAGCAAGGCGATCCGTACGGGTGTCTTCCAGAACCATGCGCCCGGCAACCTGGTTGCCAACGACGACAGCGTGTTCATGATGCTCGATTCCCGGTGCCTGCAACTGGATGCTGCCACGGGCAAGCTGCAAGCGACTCACCTGCTTCCGGCCAACAAGAG
Organism: uncultured Planctomycetaceae bacterium; assembly: GCA_964646205.1. Classification (GTDB taxonomy): domain Bacteria; phylum Planctomycetota; class Planctomycetia; order Planctomycetales; family Planctomycetaceae; genus UBA8437. The sequence goes on from CAZYAZ010000002.1 coordinate 129,839, forward strand.
CGTGAAGGAACACGAGTGGGGTTATGTGGCGCTGCTGGACGGGATGCTGATCGGTACCGGAACCCGCCGCAAGCGGTTGGATGCCGCCCGGGCTCGTCGCGGCAAGCAGACCACCGATGCCACCGATGCGATCTTTGCCATCGACCTGAAGACGGGCAAACACCTGTGGAGTTACCAGGGCAAGAGCATCGACTTCCGGACAATCGCCCTGGGTCCGGGCCGGGTGCATTTCATCGACAGCACGATCACCGCCGAGCAGAGGACGGCGTTGTTGAACCAGGACAAGACCGAGTTGCAGAAACTCAAGGGCGAGGAACGCCAGCGGGCCGAGGATCGACAAAAACGGATCGACGCTCGCACCGCCATGGCTCTCGATGCCAAGACCGGCAAGGAACTCTGGCGGCAGCCGGTCGACGTCACCGACACCAGTGACATCGGCATCGGCGGCGGCCGATTGACGATGGTGTACAAGGATGGCGTGTTGCTGCTGGGTGGTGCCAATGCCAACGGTCACTACTGGCGGCAGTTCATTTCCGGGGAATTCAAGAAACGCCGCCTGGTGGCGCTCTCGTCGGTCAACGGCTACAAGCTGTGGTCCAAGGACGCCAATTACCGGCATCGTCCGATCATTGTTGGCAGCCGGATTATTGCCGAGCCGTGGTCGTACGAACTGAAGACCGGCAAACAGATCACGCGGATTCACCCGTTGACCGGACAGGAGGTTCCGTGGAGCTTCATGAGGCCGGGGCACCACTGCGGGATGAACACCGCCACGCCGAACATGCTGTTCTTCCGTTCCGGTTTCACCGCGTTTTACGACCTGCAGTCCGACAGTGGCACGCGGCATTTTGCCGGACACCGACTGGGTTGCTGGATCAACGCGATTCCCGCCAACGGGCTGGTGATGATTCCCGAGGCGAGTGCCGGATGCGTGTGCCTGTTCTCGATTGCCTCGACCATCGTGATGGAACCCCGTCCCCCGAGGCGGCCGTGGGGCATTTACAGTGGCATTGGCACGGCGACGCCGGTCAAGAAGCTGGCATTGAACCTGGGAGCCCCCGGGGATCGTCGCGATGCCACCGGAAAGCTCTGGCTCAGTTATCCACGTCCAAAGTCTCCCAAGACGACCGGCCTGGAGTTGAACCTGGATCTCGGTGAGACCTTTGTGAAGGGTGGAAAGTTTGTCAGCGACGACGGTGATTCCAGCGAGACAAATGCTCGTCCCGCGTCGTGGGTCTACTCGTCATCAGCCCAGGGGATCAAGCGGTGCACCGTGCCTTTGCGAGGAACCGGTGACCGTCCCGCGCGGTACTCGCTGCGACTTTACTTCTCCTCCGGATCGGCCAAGACACCCCAGCCAGGACGTCGGGTCTTTGACGTGCATGTCCAGGGCCAGGTCGTGTTGAAAGATGTCGATGCGGCCAAGACCGGCAAGGATGGCACGGCGGTGCTTGAGGTCCGCAATGTTTCGGTCAAGGATCAACTGGCGATCGAACTGGTGCCCAAGACGGGCGAACAACCGATGCTCTCGGGAATCGAAGTGTCTGAAATTCCTGCCGGTCGATGACGTCGCCGGGCGTGTTTTCTACAACGAGAAGTCCATGACGCCAGAGAAGGGTTCGGTCTACGTCGACGTCGATGCGATGGAATGGCAGCCGACGCCGTTTCCCGGAATCGAGATCAAGATCCTGTACCGGGAATCCCAGGGCGAGGGGTTCACGGCGTTGTTCCGGGCCGAGCCGGGTGCCAGGTTGCCCCGGCACCGCCACCTGGGTGTCGAGCAGACTTTCATCATCGAAGGGAGCCTGGTCGACGAGGAGGGCGTGTGTACCGCCGGCAATTTTGTCTGGCGGCATTCGGGAAGTGTCCACGAGGCCCACACTCCGGATGGATTACTGGGCATCGGAATTTTTCAACAACCCAACGAGTTTCTTGAGACCGACGATGACTGAATTGCCCGCAGCACTCGGACGAATCGATGGCGACTGGATCGCCGACCTGACCGAGGAGATGGTGAAGATTCCCAGCGTGACGTTGGAAGAGACCGAGATCTGTGAGTTTTATGAACGGCAGTTGGTGGAACTGGGCCTGGAAGTCGACGTCCGTGAAGTGACATCGGGACGTCCCAATCTCTACGCCTGCGTTCGCGGCAACGGCGATGGGCCGACGTTGATGCTCAATGGACACCTCGACACGATTCCGAACCAGACCAACCAGAAGTGTTACCGGGACGGGGATCTGCTCTACGGTCGCGGCACCACCGACATGAAGGGTGGGATGGCGGCAGTGCTGGGCGCCGCGCGGGCACTGATCGAATCAGGAACCACCCTGGCGGGGGACCTGTGGCTGACGGCGGTGGTGGGTCACGAGGAGCCCGAGGCCGAGAAGGACGGTCCCAAGGCACTGATCGACGACATCAACGATGGCCGGATCGCCGCTGACCGGATCGTGATCGTCGAGGGTGACGATGAACTGTGGGTGATGAGCATGGGGTCGATGGTCTTCAACATCACGTTGACCCCATCCAACGGCGGTCGACACACGCAATATGTCGACTTTCGAGACAACCCGATCCGGTTCACCGGTGACCTGATCGCAGCGGTCGCCGCGCGACAGGATGAACTGGATGTCAACGAGGTCCACCCGTTGGCCGGTGCCGAGCGGATCGACCTGGGGATCGTGAATGCCGGCGACTATTTCAACCGGACACCTGTCTCGTGCCGTTTCACCGGGACGAGGCGGTGGTCGCCGGGCAAGAGTGCCGATGGAGTGCTGGAGGAACTCCGGCAACTGGTCGCTCCGATTGCCCAGGCCGGGGGGATGACCGCAGAGGTGACGATGGAACACGAACGCGAGCCGTTCGACACCCCGTTGGATGATCCGTTGGTAGAGGCCGTTGGTGGCGCACACCAACAACTCTTTGATGAGGACCCTCGTGTCATCGGTCGACGGATCGTTGGAGATGCCAACCTGTACGTGCACGGCAGCGGCGTGCCGACCATCTATTACGGGCCGAGCAACGAAACAGCCCACGCCGACATCGAAAACGTCTCGATCACCCGGGTGGTCGACTCGGCCCGTGTCTACCTACTGGCCGCGATGAAGTACTGCGGTGTCGCGTAAGGGGCCGCATCCGGGAGCCGTTCAGAGCAATTCGGCGGCGGTTCCCTGGAGGGCTGCCCAGGCCCGTTCGACATGCTCGAGGCGTGTCGATGTCTGGGCGATCGAGAATCGCAGCGTCAACCGGTCATCAAGAGTCGTGTGAGTCAGGAAGAGGTCGCCGGAGTCGTTGATGGCATCGAGGAGTTTCTGGTTCACCTCGTCACCGCCCACGTGCCGGAAACAGACCAGGTTCAATGATCTCGGGGCAGCCAGTTCAAAATCCTGGTCGGCTTCGATCCACTCAGCGAACCGGGTGGCCCATTCGACGTGCGCCCGGATTTTCTGTTGCAGGCTTTCGACACCGAAGCTACGGATCACGAACCAGAGCTTCAGGGCGCGGAAACGGCGACCCAGCGGGATTTGCCAGTCGCGAAAGTCGACCACCTCGCCCGACTGGGATGCCCGGTTTCTCAGGTAGTCGGGCAAAACGCTCAACGCCTGCAACAGTGGTTGTCGGTCGGCGACGTAGAAGCAGTCGCAGTCGAAATTGACGAACATCCACTTGTGAGGATTGAAGGCGTAGCTGTCGGCCAGTTCCAGTCCGGCGTGCATTTGTCGAAACTCCGGGCAGATGGCGGCGGTGCCGGCCATTGCGGCATCGACATGCAACCACGCCCCGTGGTCGCGGCAGATGGCACCGATTTCCGGCAGCGGATCGATCGCGCCCGAGGATGTCGTGCCAACCGTGGCGCAAACGAAGGTCGGTTTCAGGCCGTGTGTCGCATCGGCTGTCATTTGCTGGGCCAGCAGGTCGGGCCGCATTGACCAGTTTTCGTCGCTCTCGATCACGCGGAGGCGATCGGTACCCATGCCGGCGATCATCATCGATTTTTCCACCGACGAATGTGCCTGGTCGGAGGTGTAGGCGACCTGCCACGAGTCGACGCCCAGCCGTCGGGTGTCACGAGGCTTGTCGGGTTGTTCGCGATAACAGGCAGCCAGCAAGGCACACAGGGTGGCGCTCGATGCGGTGTCCTGGATGACACCGCCACCGTTGCCGCTGGAGAGAAATTGCTCGGGAAGATCGAGCATCTCGATCAACCAGTCCAGGACGTGTTGTTCCAGCTCGGTACAGGCCGGACTGGTGGTCCAGAGCATTCCCTGCACGCCGAGTCCGGCGGCGAGCAATTCGCCGAGAATGGACGGGGGCGAGGTGTTGGCCGGGTAATAGCCGAAGAAGTTGGGTGACTGCCAGTGGGTGATGCCGGGAAGGATGACCTGGTTGACGTCGTCCAGGATCTGGTCAAACGATTCACCCTGCAGGGGGGCCGAGTCGGGCAGTTGGGTGCGGATGTCCCCGGGCGCGACACGTGACAGCACCGGGTACTGTTCGACCTGTTCCATGTAGTCGGCGATCCAGTCGATCACCTCGCGGCCGTGTTGCCGAAAGTCGTCAGGTGTCATCACGCCGGGTCCTCCGTCGAGTGGAGGAGCTTCACCAGCGCCAGGTAGTCGGCATCTCGCTGTGCGATGGTGTCATCAAGTGTCTCGGGGGGGTAGGAGTAGATGCCCTGGCCCGACTTGGCGCCCAGGTTGCCGTCCTCGACCATCCGGCGGATGGTCTCGGGAATCTCGGTGTCACCGCGCATGTCCGGGACCAGGTTGGTGAAGGTGGCCGACGAGATGTCCCATCCGGCGTAATCCATGATGGCCAGTGGACCAAGTGCCGCGAGTCGCAGTCCCATGCTGCCGCGGATGGCCCGGTCAATCTCCGATGCGGTTGCCACGCCACGATCCAACAGGTCGAACACCTCGCGGAACATTGCCACCTGCACCCGGTTCACCAGGAAGCCGGTCAATTCCTTGTCGATGCGGACAGCGGTCTTACCGATCGACTCGAGGGTTGCCAGCGCGGTGTTGACCGTCTGGTCGCTGGTTCGCTCGCCACCGACCACCTCAACCACCGGAATCACGTGAGGCGGATTGAACCAGTGCGTGACGACAGCCCGTTGGGGATGCGCCAGGTCACGGGCGGTTTCGGAAATCGGAAAACTGGAGCTGTTGCTCGCCAGGATGGTGTGCTCGTCTACCAGCGGTTCGATTTGGCGTAACAATTCCTGTTTGACGTCGAGATTTTCCCAGGCGGCCTCGGTCACAAGGCCGGTTCCGGTGACGGTCTCTTCCAGCGTGTCACAGACGGTGATCCGTCCGAGCACGTCGGGGATCTGTTCCGCGTTGAGCAGGCCGACGGTGGTGAGCTGTTCCAGGTTGCTGGTGATCCGTGTGAGTGCGGAGTCGGCGGAGTCGGGTCGTTCGTCGATTGCCCGAACGGTGTAGCCTCCGACCGCAAACGCCTGCGCGATTCCATGTCCCATCGTGCCCAGGCCGATCACGGCCACGGGCAGGTCTCGAGCCAGGGCATCCGCGTGTGGTTGGTTGTCGGTCGTGTTCATTCTTCCTCTCCCAGCCACGCCAGCGGTGCCAGCGCGGTTTGTTCGGTCATGACCTCGATCACGCACGGGCCCTCGCCCGACAGGGCTTCATCGAGTGCCGAGTCGAGTTCTCCGGGGCGGGTGACCTTGATTCCACGAGCTCCCATCGTGGGAGCGATCTCGGCAAAACTTGCATCGCTGAACTGCCAGAGGTCCCCGTGGCGGGGTCCCGGTTCACCGGCATAGGCGTCGTTGACCAGGTCGATCTCCTGGTTCAATGACCGGTTGTTGTTGATGATCAGCGCACAGGTGATGTTCCAGCGGGCGGCGGTTTCCAGTTCCGAAAGGTGGTACCAGAAACCCCCGTCACCGGAGAACAGCACGACCGGTCGATCCGGGGCGGCCAGCTTGGCCCCCAGTGTCGCCGGAAGGCCCCATCCCAATGACCCGGCTGCCCTGATGAACGACTGGGTCGAATGATTCAGGTCGATCATTCCACCGGTCCACATTCCACTGTGACCGGTTTCGGATACCAGGATGGCGTCGGGAGGCAACAGGCGTGTCAGGTCGTTGCAGATCCGCTCGGGTCGTAGCGGTACGGCATCCGACTCGAGCAATGATGCGAATTCCGCCCGCCAGGCAGTGCCGTAAGACGCAACGTTGTCGCGCCACGCGGCTCGTCGATCGGCGGTGGTGGCGTCGACAATCTCGAGCATCTGGCCCAGGACGGTCGCTGCGTCTCCGCACAGGCTGGCCCGGTTGGGGTAGTGACGCCCGAGTTCTTCCGCGGCAATGTCCAGTTGAATGACCGCGGTACTTGTTGGAGGAATTTTCCAGCGAGCGGTCACCTGGCTACCGGTGCGACTGCCAACGAAGAACACGAGATCCGCGTCCAGCAGAGCCTGGTTGGCACTCTTGCGGCAATAATGGCCGGGGACACCAATATTCAGGGGGTGATTGGCCGGGATCGTATCCTTGGCATTCAGGGACGTGGCGACGGGAATTCCCAGGGTCTCGGCCAGTTGCAACAGCACCGGCCCGGCTCCGGAACTCTTGACGCCACCGCCGGCCACGATCACGGGTTTGTGAGACTCCTGGAGAACCTGGACTGCTTGCTGGACGTCGCGGTTGGCTGCGGCGGTGCGGGTGACAGGCACGGATGTGATCGCGGGTTCCTGCCGCAATTCGACGTCGAGTTCCTCGAGTTCAATCTCGCCCATGTGGCCGAGCAGTTCGATGTGGGTGGGTCCGGGCGTGCCGCTGGTCGCATCACGGAACGCGCGACTGATGGCGTCGGGAAGTCGATCGATCGTCTCGACACGAGTGCTCGACTTGGTCACTGCCGGAAACAGGCTGAAGTCGTCAATTTCCTGGTAGGTGTGTCGGTGGCGGGTGTCGTGATAGGGCCCGCCGGTCAGTGCCACCACCGGTGAGCAGGCCAGGTACGGGTCGCGGAGTGCGGCGGCCAGGTTGGCGGCACCGACACACTGGGCGAACGTGATGCCGGGACGTCCCGAGACACGGGCGAAACCGTCGGCCATGTACACGGCCGATTTTTCCCCGTGAGTCATCACGCGATCGATACCCGTTTCGCGGAGTTCCATCTCGGCGAGCGTCTGGTTGAGGATCGCGGGGACGAAGAAGACGTGGGACACCTCGTGGAGGTGCAGCGTGTCGGCCAGGAACTGGGCGCCGGTAAGACGTGGCATGAGAGTGAAATCCGGTTTGGAGATCGATTCAGTCTTTCGGTTGGACCGGTTGTGGGCAAGTGTGACGGGGTGGATCTTCAATACCAATTCGTCGGAATCATCTCGAACACCGACTCGTTATCATGAGTTCTGTGTTCCAGAAGGAAGTGTCTTCATGGTTGATTTGGTCTTACGTTGTGTCTCCTCGATCCTGCCAGTGATCCTGGTCCTGTTGTCGCGGCCTGTTGCGGCCGACGACGACTGGGCCGACAGGTTCTACCAGTTTCGCATTCCGGTGGAGGTGGAGGCTGCGGAAACTGGTTGGCATGTGTTGCCGGTCGATGCCGAGAGAATCACCCGGGAGATCAACCGTGTTGGGCCGTTTCGGTTCGATCCGAAGTACCTGGCCTTCAACCACGTGAAGCTGGTCGAGGTCGATGAGTCGGGCAAGGCGATCGATGTCACGGTGGATGGTGGCTTCACCCTGGTCAGAGGTGGGCCGGAACTGGCTGCCGAGTCGCTGGCCGGAAAGGGCGACAAGAACACGATTTCTGTTTCGCCGGGCGATTACCACCTGATGCGGTTCACCAGTTCCGGCGGTGGCAAGTGTCCGGCGCTGGCCTACGAGCCGATTTTCCCTCCGGGAACGCCACTCAGGCGGCACGTCTATCGCATCAGTTACGTTGCTCCGCTGCTGCCCCAATCGAAACGGACGCACGACGTGTTGTTTGTGCCCGATGGCAAGGAGATGGAGTTGCTGGTCCGCGGCCGGTTTATCGGGACGATTCACGACATCAGTGTCCGCTCGGCCAAAATCCGCCTGATGGCCAACATCACCAAGCCTGGTGTCCGTCGATTCCACCTGTATTACCAGCCGATGGGCAGTCACCACCTGCAGGTTCCCGTTCGCCGTCGCGATGAAGTCCCTCGCCAGGTGGCCACGTTGCGGTCGGTGGGAGCTGCGGCCGAGTACACCGGCGACACGCGGTACCGCGTGGGCGATTCAGCATCAGTCCGGGCCTGGTTTGCCGAATCGACGGTGAAGATCACTCGCAAGCGTCGCGTTCCCCGACAGGTCCGGCGTGGCATCCGGATCAAGGCCGCTGCCAACGAGTCGCAATCGTTCCAGCTGGTGCTGACTCCCCGTCGGGCCACAACGCTCGATTCTGTCACGCTCTCGGCGTTGACCGGGTCAGGCCATACGATCTCGATGCGGACCGCCGAGGTGAAGGTGGTCGAATACGTGCCAGTTCGCACCAGCAGTTACATCACGCCAGCCCGGTTTGTTGGTGATGTCGGCGATCCGCTGTTGCCCCTGGTTCGACCTCTGCCACTTGATCCACTCGATGGAAACCGCGCGGTGTGGATCACGCTGCACGTTCCGGCTGGCACCCCGGCGGGAACCTACAAGGGCATCCTGAAAGTGGCGTTGGGCGACGAGGGCCTGGACGTGCCGGTCGAGCTGGAGGTGTTTGGATTCGAGTTGCCGGAGTTCGCGTCATTCGAGTCAGACATGGGTGGCCAGTACCTGGTCAAGCACCTGAATCATCTCAAGAAGTCACCGCGGCGGGTGATCGATTACCACGGCATTTCGTCCAAGGCCGATATTCTGAAGCTGACCCGTGGCTATTACGACCGGATGGCGGCCTCGAAGTTCTACCCGAAGAACACGGCACTGCTGACCGAGATCGGGATGAACTGGACACCGCCTCCGGCCGGCTTCAACGTCGACCAACCGGGCAATTTCATCAGGCTCAAGGACTGGGATTTCACCCGTTTCAACGCCGAACTGGATCACTTCATCAATCGCCGCAAGGTCAACAGCCTCTGCCTGCTGCACACCAACCCGACCGCCTGCAACCAGTTCAATCACCTGCCCGGTGCTCCGCTGGCTGGGCCGGCCGTTTCGTCACCGCACACCACGATGGGCTGGCAGACCTGGCGAAAGATGACGCTGGTGGCGTACGACAATCCGAAGTCGAGAAAGAACGTGATCGGGGTCACCCGAAAACAGTTCGACAACGTGATGATGCAGTTCTTCCGAAGGACGGCCCAGGAACTCGACAAGCACGGCTGGCTGGATCGAGTGCACGTCCTGATCGACGAGACCGAGAATCCGAAACGGCTGGCTCACTTCCTGAAACTTTTGAAGTCCGATCCGCTGACGGCACGAATTCGTGTCGTGGCCTGCATGCAGGGGCTGGGCCTGATGGATCCGGGTTCGCCCGGTAACGAGGGGCTCAAGGAATTTCCTTTCCCGCAACTGATCGACACGTACTGTCCCGAGATCGATGAAAATTATGACCGTTGGATGCCCTATTACTTCGACGACTACAAGATTCCCCGGGATCGTCGCAAGCTGTGGTGTTACATCGTTACCACCAGCCGGATCGCCATCGACACTCCGGGCATCAACAACCGCGTGTTGGCACTCGACGTGTTTCAACGAGGTGGCAGTGGCGCGTTGATGTGGGAGTCGTTCGGGTGGGACCACCTGTACGGAGGATCGTCGAATCCCTGGGAGGATCCGTACACGCGTCATGCCAACGGATCGCTGGCATTCTTCTATCCGCCACGTCGTGCCGAAGGAACGGACAAGGGGAAGCCTGACTTTTCGATCACCCCATCCCTGCGGCTCTCGACCTTCCATGAATCAGTCGATGACTTCGAGTACGCTCGAATTCTTGAGGATCTCGTGAAGGCGGGCCTCAAAAAATCTGTGGACACACGTGGTGCCGAGCGGGTGCTGTCGGATATCCGACGGTTTTTTCCGGAAAACACCAACTGGTCGCAAAACGACGCCTGGTTCCTGGAACTGCGTGAACGGTTGGCCCGCGAGATCGTCACGATGCAGGCAAGCCTCGATGGCTGAAATCATTCGACGGCAATGCCTGATCTCGGGCGGGTTTGTTATCCTGTGTGAGTCGGCAGCCGGTGCCGGACTCAGTTCACGACTCAGCTGATGGAGTATTCGATGCGAATCCGTGCGATCGTCTTTGGACTGCTGTTCCTGGTCACTTCAATCGCCTCGGCGGACAACTGGCCCAGTTGGCGTGGCCCGACGCTCAACGGCGTGGCGCCCCAGGGGACCTATCCGGTGGAATGGAGTGCCACAAAGAACGTGGCGTGGAAGCTCAAGCTGCCGGGCAAAGGCACGTCGACACCGATCGTCTGGGCCGACCAGATTATCCTGACCTGCCAGGAGGTCACCCGGAACACGACCGTCGCCCTGGATCGTTCGGGTAAGGAGATCTGGAAGACGGCCGTGGGCACCACGGGCATCAAGGGCAAGCACCGCAAGGCGAGCGGCAGCAATCCGTCGCCGGTGACGGATGGGAAGCACATTTATGTCTACTTCAAGAGTGGTGACCTGGCCTGCTTGACGTTGGCCGGCAAGCTGGTCTGGCAGACCAACCTGCAGAAGGTGTGGGGCAAGGACACCCTGTGGTGGGACCTCGGCACGTCGCCTGTTCTCTCGGCCGACAAGGTCCTGGTCGCGGTCATGCAGACCGGCGGATCCTACCTGGCGGCGTTCGAGAAGTCCGACGGCAAGGTGGCCTGGAAACGGGACCGCAACCTCGAGGCCCCTCTCGAAGCGGCCCAGAGTTACACGACGCCGATCGTGTTGAAGCGAGGCAACACCGAGCGATTGCTGGTGCTGGGTGCCGACCACGTGACCGCACATGATGTCGCCTCGGGGAAAGAACTGTGGCGAGTTGGCGGGTTGAACCCGAGCGGCCAAAAGTACTTCCGCAGCATTTCCTCACCGGTTATTGCTGGAAACCTGTTGCTGGCCCCCTATTCGCGAGGCAACACGCTGACGGCCATCCGGCTGGGTGGCAGTGGTGACGTGACCGAATCGCATGTCGCGTGGATCAACAAGGGTGGAGCTGCCGCGGATGTGCCAACTCCGATCGTGCAGGGCAACCGGGCATTTGTCTGTAGCGATCGCGGCAAGGTGACCTGCCTGGACGTGAAGACGGGCAAGGCGATCTGGAGCGGCCAGGCCGAGAAGAATCGGCAGGGGTTCTCGAGTTCACCGATCCTGGCCGGGGGAAACATCTACATCACGCGAGAGGATGGCAAGACCTTCGTCATCGACTCGGGCAAGCAGTTCAAGGTGGTTGCCGCCAACGAGCTGGGTGAATTCACCGTGGCCACCCCGATCTTCTCGAAAGGCCAGATCCTGGTCCGCACGACCGAGCACCTGTACTGCATTGGCAAGTCGGCTGCGGCCGCGGCCGCCGGCGAGTAGAGCCCAGGCCACGTGGTCGAAATGTGACGATGGTTCCGGAACTACTCTGCGACGGCCCGCCTGACGCCGAGTGGACCATCGTCCTGGCTCACGGGGCCGGTCGTGGTTGGGACAGCCCGTCGCTGGTGGCCATTGCCGAAGGCGTGGCGCGGGCGGGGCACCAGGTGGTGCGTTTCGAATTTCCGTACATGGTGCGGCGACGCGAGGACGGAACGAGACGTCCGCCCGATCGGCAGCCGGTGCTGCTGGAAACGTGGCGTGCGGTGATCGATGCGCTGGGACCCGATCGCCTGGTGATTGGTGGCAAGTCGATGGGTGGCCGGATGGCCAGCCTGGTTGCCGACGAATGCGGTGTGGCCGGACTGGTCTGCCTGGGGTATCCCTTTCACCCACCCGCCAAGCCCGAAAAGCTCCGAACCGAGCACCTGGCCGGGCTGTCCACGCCGACGCTGATCGTCCAGGGCGATCGTGACCGGTTCGGGACTCCTGGCGAGGTGGCCGGTTACCTGCTCTCGGAGGAAATTCGGGTTCACTGGATGCCCGACGGGGACCATGACCTGGTGCCACGAAAAAAATCGGGCCGGACAGCCGAGGAGAACTGGGCCGAGGCGGTCGACGTGATTCTGGGTTTTATCGATCGTCAACGATGACCAGTCGCTTGGTGCAATCAACCATCATCCAGCAGGCGGTGGTGACCAGGTAGACAACGGCGACGAAGTAGAACAGTCCGTCGAAGTCGTAATGAATCTTGACCCAGGCCATGGTCGGCCCGGCGATAAACAGGCCGGCGGCTCCAACCGTATTGACCATGCCGAAGACACGACCGGCTGCAGGTCCCCCGATGTCGGTCACCGTGCCCCACCAGGTGGGTTGGCTCATGTCGCTGAAGAACTTGCAGAAGAACAGCACGCCCATCACGACACGACCGTCCTCGAAATAGAGGCTACCGCAGATCAGTGCCGCGGCGATCACCTTGCATCCTCCGGCGATCAGTCGCCGTGCGCGGCGCCGGTTGTCGATGATCCGGATCAGCCAGTCGTTGAGAATCCCACCACAGAGGCCACCGAGAGCACCACCGAACAGTGGCAGGCTGGCAAATACGCCCATGTCGGCCGCACTGAAGTTCTTGGCCTGGACCAGGTAGGTTGGCATCCAGAAGACGAACAGGTTGTCGGCGAACGTACTGGAAAAGGAGGCCCCGAAAAAGGCACCCAGGTTGCAGATGTTTCCCGGCGACCAGTCCCATTTCAGTCGTTGATCGGCCGTGACCACCACCTCACCCTGCTCGATCAATACCGCCTCGGCTTCGTTGGCCCAGGGGTGTTCACGGGGTGAGTTGCGGAACAGCAGTGCGAAGACGACAGCGAAAATCAGCCCGGCCACGGCCGTGATGACCAGCGCCATTTGCCAGGTGGTTCCCAGGACGCCCATCAGCAGGGCCCCGATGATCAGCGACGAGCAGGCACCACCGGCTCGCCCGGCGAACGAGGAAATGAACCCCTGTTGCGTGGTGCGGATCGCTCGTGGAATCCAGCTCTGGGTAATTTTTCCCAGGCAGGGGTAGCAGGGCGCCTGGACCAATCCCATTGCCAAACGGATCGTGGCCAGGCCGTTGAAAGCGGAAACGACGGCCGGTGCTGCAGCAACAATCGACCACAGGACCGCACTGATCGGAATGACCAGATGTGGTCCCAGCAGGTCGCCGGCCAGCCCTCCGGGAAACTGGCCGAATCCATAGGTCAGCCCGATCAGTCCGTCGAGCCATCCAGCCTGCTCCTCGTCGACCACCCCGTCCTGAAGCAAAAACGGCCGGATCACGCCCCACGAATAACGATGGACGTAGTTGATGTAGCTGGCCAGTGCCGCCAGTCCGAAGATCAACCACCGAACTTTGGTCGGTCGGCTGGTGTCGAGGCCCTGGTTGTCTGGTTGAGTCGGCATGGACGATGGGGTTCTTGTTGGCCGTGATTAGATGAGAGGGCACTCTGCTTTTGCCAGTGCTTCGCGGAACGCCTCGCGGGCTTCGGCGGGGGCGTCGACACGGGGCGGCCTGACCCGTCCACCGGCCAGGCCCACCAGGTCCATACCCGCCTTGACCATCGCCGCGTCGTCGTGGGCCAGGCGAAGCTGTTCGAGAACGGCCACGCGTTTCTGGATCTCGATGATGGTTGCCCAGTCACCCTCGACTCCGGCCGCGTGAATGGCCAATTCGGGTTCGGGCCAGAAATTGCCTTGCCCGGAGGTGAAACCCTCCATGCCCATCTGGAAACGGAGCTGAGCCACACCGGGGTCATGTTTCTTGTTGCCAATCCAGACGAACCGGTCACCCAGCATCTGGATGGCTCGGAAGAACTCGTGTGGGACAAAACAGGGGTCCTTGACTCCGATGATCGCCTCGATCTCGGCCAGTTGAACCACGAACTCGGCCGGCCAGCCCTGCGTGTTGTAGGGCATCAGCGGAAGTCCGGTCGCCCGCCCGAGTTGGTCGAAGTAGTTCCAGGTTCCCGAGAGGTCGGTGGGAATCTTGGAACGGATCAACGGTGGCATCCCGAGGCAAATCTCCACGCCCAGCCGTTCGTAGCGGCCCAGCAATTCGATTGCTTCTCCCAGGTTTGCCGGCAGGCAGGCGATGACCAGCGCCCGGCCGTCAACGGTCCGCAGGGCCGTGCCAACGAGTGTTTCGAGATCATCAAGCGTCAGGGCTTCGATCTCTCCGGTTCCACCCCCCACCGCGATCACCTTCATGCCGTGTTCGACCAGAAACTCGAGGTTCCTTTCGAAACCCGCCAGGTCGAGGTTTTGCAGATCGTCGGTGAACGGAGTGGCCGCGTAGGTGTGAACGGTCTTGAGTCGGTTGCGGAGTTCGGTGTCGTGTGGCATTGGTGTGGATCTCGATGTGTTGGGAACACCGATTCTGACCACGTGGACCCGTCGAGACCACCGTGACGGCAATCGGTTGGCTGCTGAATCGAATCCCATCGATGGCTCGGGTAGAATCCACGACCGGAAATCCACACGCGATGCGGTGGATTTGCTGACAATCCAGATGGTCAACAACGAGGCCCGCCGTGTCCGATGTTCCCGATGTGAAGGATGACCAGGGGTCCTCACTTTCCCAGTTGGGCAAGTATCTCATTATTGTGACCGCCTTCCTGGGCTGGTTTTTCGGTGGGACGCACATGGCCATCAATGGCCTGGCCATGCGAACCGCGGCGCTCGAACTGCTGGTTATCTCCGGTGAAGGTGAGCTGACGCCCGAGGACAAGACGACAATCGATGGACTCAGCAAGTCGCTCGACACCGACAAGGATGGGGTGATCCAGACGGCTCATTTCAGAAAGTCCGGATCCGCCGCCGATGACGGCAAGAATGAAATTACAAAGGCCGAACTGGCGGCAGTGGGCCTGACCAAGAATCCAGATGTCGTAAGTATTCTTGGGAAATCAGGAGACAAAAACGGGGAGATTTCTTCCGAGGAGCTTCAGCGGTACGTCGTCGATGCGCGGCTGGGTGGGCGTGCCGGTGGCTGGTTTGGGTACTACGTCTGCGCGTTTTTGTTCGGGGCCGCCCTGGGTGGCCTGGTGTTTGGACGGATTGGCGATCGGTACGGGCGATCCCGGGGCATGGCGGCGGCGATCACCTGCTATTCGGGCATGTCGCTCATCGGCTACTTCTCGCAGTCTCCCGAGCAGTTGTGGTTGGCCCGGTTTATCACCTGCATGGGTGTGGGTGGGATGTGGCCCAATGGCGTGGCGTTGATGTCTGAGGCGTGGAAGGGAGTGTCTCGACCGATGCTGGCTGGCGTGATCGGCACGGCCGCGAACGTGGGCATCTTCCTGACCTTCTGGGTTGGTCGCCAGGTGGGCGTGAGCTACGACCAGTGGCGGTGGGTGTTTTTGATGGGTGGCTCTCCGATCGTGTTGGCCGGAATCGTGATTGCCTGTGTGCCGGAGTCGCCGACCTGGATCGCGGATCGGAAGAAGTTGCTCTCCGGAGAGGACCTGGCCGAGGACGGTACCGCCGTTTCAACCTGGGACGTGTTCAAGCCAGGGCTGATCGGGGTCACCCTGGTGGGAATCCTGCTGGCCACAGTGCCACTGCTGGGTGGCTGGGGAGCCTCGAGCTGGTCACAGGCCTGGGCCGACAAGGTCGGCGAGGAAATTGGCAAAACCAGCCTCAAGGCCGATATCGGGATGGCGAGATCCCTGACGGGGATCATCGGCAGCTTCCTGGGCGGGGTGATTGCGAGTGCCGTGGGTCGCAAGAAGACGTACTTCCTGACCAGCATCCTGTGTCTGCTCTGTGCAGAGTTCGTCTACATGTTTCATACCCCCGAGCAATGGCAGTTCCTGGCCGGGTTTGCCGCCCTGGGATTCTTCAGCGGGATTTTCTTCGGCTGGTTGCCCCTGTTCTTGCCCGAGTTGTTCGTGACCCGGATCCGATCGACCGGAGCGGGTGTCTGTTTCAACTTTGGCCGTATCATCACGGCCGTGACCGTGTTCGCCGGGGCGATCCTGATCCAGCAGTTCAACGAGGACTATGCTCTGCTGGGGAAGATCATGAGCCTGATCTACCTGTTGGGGGCGATCGGCATCCTGTTGCTCCCCTCGGGAGTCGGTGGAGAGATCGAAGACTAGTGGATCTGCGTGGCGAGACATCATCGTGAGCGGCAACATGAAACTTGGACTGATTGGAACCGGTTCCACGACGGTCGATGACTGGCAGGCGGCTGTCGACCGGCTGGCACACGTGACGATTGTTGATGCCGATTCGGCCGATGCTGTTCTGGTGGACGGGATCGATGCGGCCAACCAGGCCGCCGCCGCCGGGCAGCACGTGTTGGTGCACCCCGGGTCACTGGCCAGCCCGGTGGATGCAGGACAACTCGTGTCGCCCGAGGGGATCGTTGTCATGCTGGCCGCCACCGGCCGGTTTCAACCGTCGATCCAGGAGGTGCAGGCGGTCAATGCCAACGGGGCACTGGGACCGCTGGGGCTGTTGAGAATTCATCGCTGGATGCCCGGTGGTCGGCCCATTGGAATGGCGGACCTGGCCGACCAGCTCGATTTGGCCAACTGGCTCTTCGGGACTCTTCCGACTGAGGTCTATGCTGTTCGCCGGGGTGAATCGGGCGACTATGTTCATGTGCACCTGGGATTTCCCGGTGACGGGATGGCCCTGGTTGACGTCGCCACCACGCTTCCCGACGGGGAGGATTATTACTCCCTGTCACTGATCGGTGGGGACGGATCGGTCTACGCAGACGATCACCACAACATGCACTTGCTGTACGCCGGTGGACAACCCGAGGCGGTCCACGGTGGTGAGGGGGTGGCGGGGCTGGTGAACCTGCTTGGAGAATTCACCGCCGCGGTGGACGGCGGTCGTGCGGCGGTTCCGGGTCCGGCTGATGCACTGGCCGCCCTGAAAGTGGCGGAAGCCGCCGAGCGATCGATAGAGACGGGTGAGCCGGTGCGACTGGGCGAAACAGGAGACGGCTATGAACTCGGTTGAACCCGGCGGAGTGTTCCGTTGTGCGGTGGTCAGCGTGGTCAAGCACGCCTACGTGCCCAATGGGGTGGAGGTGCATCCACGCTTTGACCTGGTTGTGGTCTGCGACGATGCCGACCAGCCCGACTGGGTTCACGAGCGAAACCAGCTTTATGCCGATGAGCATGGCATTCCCTATGTCCGGGGAATCGAGGAGGCGATCGCCGAACATGATGTGCAGGTGGCTGTTGTCAGCTCCGAAGCCGAGCGGCATTGTGACCTGGTGGTGAGATGTGCCGCGCTGGGACTGCACATCGTGCAGGACAAGCCGATGTCAAACCGCCTGTCGGAATGCGATCGGGTTGTCGAGGCGGTCGCCGAGCACGACGTGCGATTCATGATGTGGAATCGCAACTTCCTGCCGGCATTGAACGAGGCGAAGCGCGTGATCGAGGAAGGCGGCATCGGGCGTCCGTATGCCCTGCACGTCGACTTCTATTTCGCCAAGGATTCGGGGCCGCCCAAGGGAAGTCGCGGGCCGGATGACCCGCCGATCAACTGGCTTGAACGCCAGATCGAAGCGCACTCGGACGGGTCCGATGGTGGTGTCGGCGTCGATCCGATGGGGGAATTGAAGATCGAGGGTATCTATCCGCTGGCCTACATCCAGCACCTGGTCGGCAGTCGTGTCGAGCGGGTGTTTGCCCGGACCGCTTCGCACTTTCACCAGGCCAATCTCGACAACGACGTGGACGACCTGGCGACGGTGACGTTGGAGATGGAGAACGGGGTGATCGCGACGTTGTGCATCGGCCGTATCGGTGCCGCCTCACATCCGGACATCGGAGAGATCAAGTTGCATGTGCTGGGTGCAACCGGTGGGCTGGTGATCAGTGAAGCGCGGCCGGAGGTCAGCGTGTATTACCGCAATCAGCCACCACAGGAATTCCGGCACCGTCGGATGGGCATCGACCTGGATTACCAATTGATGGAAGATTTTGCCCGGGCCATCGATGCCGGCAGCGGCGGTGTCCTGGACGCCGTGACCAGTCGCGAGATCGCCGCCACGGTCCAGGCGGCGGTCGATTCGGGCAAGAGCGGACGGGTGGAAACGGTGGCGTGACCGGGGCCGGTTACGCTTCCGCGTCCAGTTCGGCCAGTTCGACCCATCCGCCCCGCCGTGCCGACAGGGCGGATGCATCGGTGAACAATTGGACTCGCCAGCCGTCGTCCATACCCGGGTGTTCGCCCCGGGTTCCGCCCACCTGCTCCTGGAACGAGCCGAACACGTGCTTGGCCGCCCGGTTGCCGAACCCGTCATCCTCAATCGTCTCGGGTTGTCCATCGGTATCGTCGGGATGGTACAGCGTCACGGTGCTGCGGATGCGATCGATGGCCAGGGAGGCTTTTGTTCCGTGCAGTTCCAGTTCCGGCGCCATCCCCTTTCGCAGGAATGGAGCGTGCGAGAGGATGATCGCCCCGACCGCGTCGTTCTCCCATTCCCAGGCAATCGTTGCGTAATCGAACGCTGTTCCTTTTTTCACCTGCTGGTCATCGGCCACCTGGTTGTCCTGGCCCCAGCCGATGGCCTCTCCCAGGTCGATGTCTCCCAGGTCCGGCTTGGGCGGCGAGACGACGTCGGCGTGAGCGAGTACCCGCCGCGTTTCGCAGCCGGTGATCCAGCGGACGATGTCGTAGGCGTGGCTGCCGACGTCGGCAATCGAGCCGGCCGACGAGAGGCTGGCGTCGTCGCGCCAGGTGTGCGGGATCGCGGCCGGCCGCGGGTTCTGCCAGCGGTAGATGATGCCTCGAATGTCGCCCAGCGTTCCCGCCTGGACGATCTCGCGGGCCCGCGCGAAGGCTGGAACGTAACGAGTCCAGAACGGGACATAGTGGGCCACGCCCGCGTCACGAACCGCCGACCACATCCGGTACGCCTCGTCGATGTTGACCCCGATGGGCTTTTCACAGAAGAGATGTTTGCCGGCGGCGGCGGTGGCCAGTACCGGATCCAGGTGAAGTGCGTCGGGGGTCAGCACCAGGACCAGGTCCACCTCGGGATGGTCGACCACCTGTCGCCAGTCGTCGGTGATAAACTCGCAGCCGTCCTCGGCTGCTGCGGCTTCGAGACGATCCCGCCGCCGGGCACACAGCGCGACGATCCGTGCCTCGTCCGTGCATTCTCTGATCTCGGCCCGGTATGGTGTGCCGATGAACCCCGTGGCTCCGATAACGCCGACTCCGAATGTCATGGGTCAGTCTCTGCAGTACGAGTCGAAGGATTGCCCGTTGGTTGCGGGTCATCTGTTTACCACGATTTTCGGATATTGGCCATCAAGGGAGGGCCGGAGGGTCGCCGCAGCGATCGGTTCTCTAGTCACAGAATTCCATGGAGGATGCGATGAGTACCACGAAAGCTTACAGTCGAAGTCGCCGGATGTTCCTGGCGTCGTTGCTGGGAACTGCCGGAGGCACGGCCGGGCTGTGTGCCCTGCTGGCCGACGACAAGGACAAGGCGACGCGGAAAGACCCCTACGTGGGCAAGCGTCGCAGAAGGAGGTTCCAGCCGATGCTCGGGGCGGGTGAAAAGATCCGGATCACGAAACTCGAGACCCTGAAGGTCCAGCCGCGGTGGCTGTTCCTGAAGGTCCACACCGATGCGGGGATTGTCGGGCTGGGCGAGCCGGTGGTTGAGGGGCGGGCCAGCACGGTGGCCGCCGCGGTCAAGCAGCTCGAGACGTACCTGGTTGGCAAGGACCCCAGGTCGGTGGTGCACCACTGGCAGGCGATGTACCGCCACGCCTTCTACCGTGGTGGACCGGTGTTGACCAGTGCCATCAGCGGCATCGACATGGCACTGTGGGACATCAAGGGCAAGGCGCTGGGCGTGCCCGTTTACGAACTGCTCGGTGGACCGACCCGCAGTCGCGTTCGCGTTTACGCGCACGCGTCGACTCCCGAAGCGATCCGGGCTCGATCCGAGGAAGGGTTCACGGCATTCAAGACTGGTGTGTTCAAGCACCGCCCGGCACGGATTGTCGAAACCCCCGGCTTCGTCAAGCGGGCGGCCAAGCGGTTCGAGGAGCTTCGAGAAGCCGCCGGGGACGAACGGGATATCGGTATCGATTTCCACGGGGCAATCAGTCCCCAGACGGCCAAGCTGTTGATCAAGGCACTGGAGCCATACCAGCCGATGTTCATCGAGGAACCGGTACAGTGCCAGAATGTTGACGTGATGGCCGATATCGCGCGGGGCACCCATCTGCCGATCGCCACCGGCGAACGGATCTTTACCAAGTGGGGGTTTCGCGAATTGCTGGAGAAAGGTGCCGCATCGATCCTGCAGCCGGACATGTGTCATGCCGGTGGGATCACCGAGGTCCGGTTGATCGCCGGGATGGCCGAGAGTTATTACGCGGCGATTGCCCCGCACAATCCACTGGGCCCCATTTCGCTGGCCGCCGGGATCCAGTTGGCCGGTGCGATTCCCAACTTCCTGTGCCAGGAGCAGGTGCACCTGGGAGATGGGTACATCAAGCAGCCTTTCAAGGTGCGTGATGGCTACATCGATTTGCCCGGTGGGCCGGGGCTGGGTGTCGAGTTGGACGAGGATGCGCTGAAGGAGAAGATCGGACACGATTGGCGCAATCCGCAATCCTATGACGCCGACGACGGGTCGGTGGTGGACTGGTAGTGCATGCCCCTGCTTGGTTGCTGGTGAGCGGCAGCGTGTTCCCTCTCTCTTGAAGCTGGTAACCTGTCGGGACAAGATCATTGGAAGTCGTGATTGAACGGAGATTGCATCGTGGGTCGTCTGAACGTGCTGTCGACGGGAATGTTGGTCCTGCTGTTGGCCGGTGTGGCCGGGGCCGAGAACTGGGCGCGATTCCGGGGTCCTGATGGCAAGGGCATCAGCACGCAGAAGGGCTTGCCGGTCACCTGGACCGACAAGGACTACAAGTGGAAGGTCGCCGTGCCCGGCCTGGGGCACTCGTCTCCTTGTGTCTGGGAGAATCACATCTTCCTGACCTCGGCTCTCGACAAGGGAGCCACCCGGTTGGTGCTGGCTGTCGAAGCCGCGACCGGCAAGGTGTTGTGGACCGACAAGCTGGCCTCCAAGACCCACGAGAAGCATTCGCTGAACAGCTACGCGTCGGGGACGCCCGCCAGCGATGGCAAGCGGGTCTTCGTGTTGTTCTCCACCAACGAGGACACGGTCGTACGGGCCTATGATTTTGCGGGGAAGCGGTTGTGGCAGACCGATGTCGGCAAATTCTACAACCGGCATGGTCACGGCTGCGGCACCTCGCCAATTGTCTGGAAAGACACGGTGATCGTTGCCAGCCAGCACGATGGCCCGTCGGTGATCGCCGGTCTTGACGCTGCCACCGGAAAGATCCGCTGGCGTTCCGAGCGGAAGGTCAAGCTGACAGCCCACTCGACGCCGGTGATCTTGGAGCGCGAGGGCAAGCCGCCGCAGATGTTCACCAGCAACACCGGAGATGGCCTGGCCAGCTTCGATCCTCGCACCGGCAAGTTGCAGTGGCGCGCGAACCTGTTCACGTCGCGTGCGGTCAATTCGCCGGTGATCGCCGGCGACCAGGTGATGGCAATTACCGGTGGTGGCGGCAGCGGCAAGCAACTGTTTTCGGTTCCTGTTGATCAGACAGGTGAGGTGACAGCCGAGAAGGTGGCCTGGACCAGCAATCGCAACCTGCCCTATGTCCCGACGCCGCTGGCGTTCGGCAAACACCTGTACTTCTGGTGCGACAACGGGGTGGTCAGTTGCCTGGAGGCCAAGACGGGCAAGGCGATCTGGACCGAACGCGTTGGCGGAAAGTTCTGGGCCAGCCCGATCTGTATCGACGGCAAGATCTACAACATCAGCGACAAGGGAGAGGCGGTTGTGATTGCCTCGGGCACCAAGTTCAAAGTGCTCGGCAAGTCCCAGGTTGGTGAGCAGGTCCACGGCACGCCGGCGGTTTCCGGGGGACGCATGTTCTTGCGGGGCTTTGAGCACCTGTACTGCCTGGAAGCCAAGTGATCAAAATACCGCCGCCGAATTCGCGAGAATTCTGGTGGCGGCCCGGAGTGTTGATGCCGAAAGCCCCGGTGGCAGCAAATTGCTGCTGACCTGTTCGGGGCGGCTGTTCTACAATCCGCGACCCTGTTTGCCCGTGTGGCATCGGGATGGTCAGTGGATTGTGGAGTCAGACCCATGTCACATCGCCCACGCGTTGGCAGCCTGTTGTCTCGTGTTCTGCTTGCGGCAATTGCCGTGCTGTTTGGATCACGAATTGTTCTTGCCGCCGAACCGCCACAGCCGCAGTTCATGCTGGAGAAGTTCCAACCTCTTCAAGCTGATGTCGACTTCGAAAAACCCGAACCGGCTGACGTTGCCATGTGCCGCGTCCAGATTGACCGGGGTCGCGGTCATACCGGCTGGAAAGTGCTGGGTCCGGCGGGACAGGTGCTGCGTCGATTTCTTGACACCAACGGCAACAACCTGGTCGACCAGTGGCGGTATTTCCAGAATGGCGTCGAGGTCTACCGCGATATCGACAGCAATCACAACGGCAAGGTGGACCAGGCCAGGTGGTTGAACATCGGGGGGTCCCGGTGGGGAATCGATTCGAACGAGGACGGCCGGATTGATTCGTGGAGGCGGATCTCGGCAGAAGAGACCAGTCGCGTGGCGGTGGAGGCCCTGTTGCGGAGGGATGTGTCGCTACTGCAAACGATCCTGATCACCGAGCAGGACACCCGGGCCCTGGGCCTGTCACAGAAAATGGCAACGGCATTGCTGGCAGCGGTAGATGATCCCTCTACCCGGTTGAACAAGAGTCCTGCCCTGGCGGCCGGGACGCGCTGGATTCGATTTGATTGTTCGCAACCGGGGGTGATTCCCGCGGACGAGGGCAAGGCCGTGCGTGATCTGGAGGTCTACGAAAGTGCCCTGGCGATCGTCGATGCCGGAGGCAAGAGCGGCCTGATCCAGATTGGCGAACTGGTCAAGGTGGGACAGGTCTGGAAGTTGACCTCGATACCGGTTCCGCTGGCCGGTGACACGGTCCAGGTGACCGCCGGTGGCGTGTTGTTACAACCGGCCGCACCGAGTGTTGCGGTGACCACGCCGGGTGTCACACCAAAAATGCAGAAATTGCTCGACCAATTGCGAGAACTCGACAGTTCTCCCCCGACGGCCGCCACTCCTGCCGCGTTGTCGAGTTACCATTCTCGTCGCAGCGACGTCCTGGGTGGCTTGAGCGTGGCGGCGGCGACGGCTTCGGAACGGGATCAGTGGTCCAGGCAATTGATCGACAGCCTGGTGTCGTTGGTGCAGTCCGGAACATGGCCCGAGGCGCTGCAACGATTGGCGGCCGAGGAGACCCGGTTGAAACGAAGTGATCCGAAAGGTGCGATGGTTCCGTTTACTGCCTATCGACACCTGCTGGCACGCCACCATCTGTTGATGGCGAATGCGACCGAGCAGGCCGCCCAATTGAAAGTTCAGCAGCGGTGGCTGGCCGACCTGGAGGTGTTCATCACCAACTATCCCCAGGCCGAGGACACTCCCGAGGCGATCTGGCACCTGGGGACGGCGAATGAATTTGCCGCCCGGGTCGACGGAGCCAAGACCTGGTACACGAAGTTGGCGCGTCAATACGGACGGACTCCGGCCGGTGAGCGAGCAGCCGGAGCGCTGTTGAGATTGGACCTGAAGGGCAAGCCACTGGTTGTTTCCGGAAAGAGCCTGGGCAAGACCACCGTTCGCAGCGATGCCTATCGCGGCAAGGTCCTGCTGATGGTGTACTGGGCCACCTGGTGCAAGCCATGCACCGAGGAACTGCCGGGGTTGCAGGCGTTGTATGCTCAGTACCGGGCGGGTGGTTTTGAGATTCTCGGCGTCAATCTCGACCTGGACAGCAAACCCGTCCCGGCTTACATCGCGGCGAATCGCATCACCTGGGCCACGCTGCATGAACCCGGTGGCCTCGACAGTCGCCTGGCCCGGCAACTCGGGATTCTCTCGTTGCCGACCATGGTGCTGGTCGATAGACGTGGAAACGTGATCAGCACCGAGATGACCCTGGCGGACCTGAAAACCGAGTTGCCCAAGTTGATGAAAACAGCCGCCAGTGCTGTGACACCCTGAACTCGCCCGGGTGTTTCTTTACTCCACGACCCCCCGTCTACAGAATAAATGCCATGGCGACACCGGGAATCCTGAAGGGCATCGAGAACTCGGTGCGTGGCGCGGTGAAACGGGCGGTGATCAATCATCATCGTCGTGGCGACACCGTGTTGTTCAGTGACACGACGCTGCGTGACGGCGAGCAGATGCCCGGCGCCACACTCGAACCCCACGAGAAGTTGCAGATTGCCCGGGCACTCGAGGCCGCCGGCGTTCATTCGCTGGACGCGGGATTTCCCGCATCCTCGCAGGCCGACATCGAGGCGATCCGCCTGATGATCGGTGAAATCAAGGGGCCGGTTCTGACGGCATTGTGCCGTACGGTTCGAGGTGACATCGATGCGGCCGAAGAGGCCCTGTCGGACAACCCGCGTCACAAGCGGGGCGTCAGCCTGTTCTGTGGCACCAGTCCGCTGCACCGCGAGCACAAGTTGCGGAAGGAGCGGTCGGAGGTTCTTGAACTGGTCACCGACACGGTGGGATACGCCAGTAGCAAGTTTGACATCGTGGCGTTTAGCCCCGAGGACGCCAGCCGGACGGAGCCCGAGTTCCTGGTGGAATGCTACACGGCTGCGATCGAAGCGGGAGCCACCACGATCGGCTTCCCGGACACCGTTGGTGTGATGACACCGGAAAAGGTTCGGGAGATCATTCGTTACATCCAGGACAACGTGGCGAATCTTGACCGGGCCCTGCTGGCGGTCCATTTTCACAATGATCTCGGGCTGGCGGTCGCGAACACCCTCGCCGGTGTGCAGGAGGGGGCCAACGTGATCCAGTGCACGATCAACGGCATTGGTGAACGGGCCGGCAACGCGTCGCTGGAAGAGGTGGCCATGGCCTTGCACCTCAACCAGGAACAGTACGGCGTCAAGATGAAGATCGATACGACCAAGCTGTACGACCTGACACAGCTGGTTGCCGAGTTGACCGGTATCGGCCTCTCGCCGATGAAGCCTGTCGGCGGCGACAACATTTTTGCCACCGAGGCGGGGATTCACCAGGATGGCCTGTTGAAGAACCCCGACACCTACTTGCCCTATCGACCCGAGGCGATTGGCGCGAAGGGAATCCGGCTGGTACTGGGCCGGCACAGTGGGCGGCGGGCCGTCGCTCACCGGTTGCAGGAACTGGGCATGGAATTGTCCGACGAGCAGGTGCTGGAAGTGCTCGACGGGATCAAGGAGGTTCCCAAGGGTGTCTCGATCGATGACGAGTTGCTCGGGCAGGTCGCCCGCCGCGTGACCGGTACGACGTAGTCGTCGTCGGACCGTCGGTGGAAACGACTCAGGCCAGGATCTCGGAAATCGGCTTTCCGCCGTCGACGATTTTCAGCGGGCGGCCACCGGGTGTGTAGAGTTCCTTGTCGGCGTCAATCTTCATGGCGTGACAAATGGTCTGGAACAGGTCCTCGACCGAGACGGCCCGGTCGACCAGTTCCTGCCCGTTGGCGCTGGTCTTGCCGACGACGCGGCCACCCTGGATTCCGGCACCGGCGAGCAACAGGTTGAAGTTGCGAGCCCAGTGGTCTCGACCCGGCGCGGGCGTCTTGCTGTTGATTTTCGGTGTCCGTCCGAATTCTCCGGCGACGATCACGAGCGTCCGCTCCAGCAGGCCACGTTGTTTCAGGTCTCCCAGCAGCGCGGCGACTCCGCGGTCCACTTCACCGGCGGCCGGCTTGATGCGGGTGAACAGGCGGTTGTGCATGTCCCAGCCGCCCTTGCTGACCTCGACAAATGGCACACCCGATTCGATCAATCGACGTGCCACCAGCAATCCCTGTCCAAACCGGTTCTTGCCATAGGCCTGTTGCCGGGCAGCGGGTTCTCCGTCGAGCTTGAAGGACTTGAGCTTGGGCGAGGTCATCAGGCGTCGTGCCCGTTCGTACAACACGCGATGCTCTTCGACCAGCGCTGCTGCTCCTGCCGCCGAGAGGTCGGCGTCCTGGGCCTTGAGCAATGCGAGGCGTCGTGAAACACGAGGCGAGGTGACAGCGGTTGCGGCGTTGGCGGGAAGTTGGCCGGCCCGGTTGATGACAAAGGGAGCCACGTTGACCCCAAGGAAGCCACTGCTGAGTGTCTTGCCGATGCTGACAAAGTTGGGGAGATCGGAATTGACGTCGCCCAGTTCGCCGGCGACGACGGATCCAATGTTCGGATGTTTTTCGGGGGTGCCCATTCGGCGGCCGGTGTGCAGGTGGTAGGTGCCGCGCGCGTGTGCGGCTTCCCTGCCGACCATCGAGCGGATGATGGCAACCTGTCGAAGTGCCTTGGCCATTCTTGGCCAGTGCTCGGCGATGGAAACACCTGGCAGGGCCGTCTTGATCGCCTTGGTCTCACCGCCATTGGTGGTGCCCGGCTTGGGGTCCCAGGTTTCCATCTGGCTGGGAGCTCCGCCCAGCCAGACCAGGATGCATGACCGTTGCTGACGCTTGAGTTGTTCGGCGTGTAGGCCCAGTGGCGCCAGCAACGAGGCAATCGAGAGACCCAGGGCGTGGCGACGTGTGACCGGAATGTCCGGTGAACACTGTTGACGAGAGGAGGTCATGGCAGGCTCCGGGTGGTCCGCTGGTTCAACGCTTGGTGAGAAACTCGGTCGAGTTGACCAGAACCCACAGTAGATCCTCGACGGCTTCGGTCCGGTTGGTCACGTCCCGGAGATGTTTCAGGCCGCGGGCGAATTCGCTGTCGGTGGGCTGGCGAGCGAGGACGGCGAGATAGAGTTGAGCGAGCAGGGGGCGGGGTTGCTTGATGGTCAGCAACCGCTTGGTGAGCCGGCCCGTGTTGAGTTTTTTCTGCAGGACCGGGTTGTTCATCAGGAACAGGGCCTGCTGGATGGTTCCTTCGAGATCTCTCTGGGGAATGGACGGGTCCTGCCGGAATTCCCGATCGACGGCCTGGCCGATGCTCCGGTCGGCTCCGGTCAGCCGCAACACGCTGGCCTTGACCTGGTCGGAGTTCAGGCGGATGGGACGCACGGCGGTGAACAATTCCTCGTCCTGGTCGATCGTTTGGATGTCACGCTGGTAGGCTCGCGAGTTCATCAGCAGGCGGAAGACCCACCTGGGATCGAACTTGCGATAGCGAAATACGGCTGCGATGCGGTTGACCACCGAGGGATGCAGGCACTCCTGGTCGGGTCCCAGGCTGTCGACCGCGTAAAAGCCGTCGCCGATCAGTTCGTTCCAGATCCGGTTCACGAACGAACGGGCGAACCAGTAGTTGTCCTGGTTGTAGACCAGGTAGGCGGCGATGGCGACACGCCGTTGATGGGTGGTCAGCTTGATGGGAGGCTGCTCGCCCAGGAGAAACTTCGGTGTCATCTCGGTCTTCTTTGATGACGTGTCGAGGCTGGGCATGTAGTACTTGCCCCGCGAGAAGAACGCGGCGAGTTCATGGAACTGCTCCCGCTTCCACGAATCGAAGGGATGGTCATGACATTCGGCGCACTGGATGCTGATCCCCATGAACAGCCGCGCGGTCTGGGCGGCCAGTAACGGCGGCTTGTTTTCGAAGGCAAGGACGAAGTTGTTCGGCCCTGTCTTCTGGCTCCAGTCGTCTTTCTGGTCCTTCTTCTTTTTGTCGCGGATCGGCATGGCAGAGACCAACTCGGCGACGATCGCGTCCCACGAGGCTCCCTTCTTGAACTGCGCGGCCAGCCAGTCTTCCAGCGCCTTGGGATTGGTGCGGTTCTTGTTTGCCGTCGCCTCGAAGAAGATCACGTTCTTCCAGTACCGTGCCCATTTCCTCGCGTAGGCATCTGTGCTCAACAGGCGATCGATTAGCCGGGCACGTTTTGACGAGGTGTCATCGGCAACGAATTCGCGAACTTCCCTGGCCAGGGGCGGGCGACCGACAAGATCAAAATGCACGCGGCGGACGAATCGTTCGTCGTCAATCAACCCGGCAAAGGATCGGTCACGACCGACACGGTACTCGAGTGAACGATCGAGATCCGCGGAGGTGTACCGGAGGTTGCTCCCGGCGCGTCGGACCGGCATTGAATCGCGGATGGCGGCCAGGAATTTCTGCTTGTCGGCGGGGGTCTTCAGTGGCGGCAGCTTGGGTGTCTTGGAGGCTGCTTTTTTCTTGGCCACCGGGCGCCGCTTGGCACCCTTCTTGTTTTGTGCCTCCACGGTCGTCGAAGCCAGGGAGGTCAAGGCGCACAGGCACAGGGTCAACAGGCGGGCCATGCCGGGGGTGTTCCGAGAGAAGGATGTGAAGCGAGAGAGGGAGTCCGCTGGTCGTTAGCTCGATTTTACGGGCAGGAATTCCAGATTGACAAGACCGGGAGAGGGCTTGTTTCGACGAGACGGGCATGCGCTACTGCGTGGGCAGGGATCCGACAGGTGCCAGTGATATGCCGTATGACAACCCCGCGGAATTGTTCGACGTGGTCGACGTTGAGGACCGCGTGGTCGGGCAGGCGACTCGCAGCGAGGTTCACGCTCGGGGATTGCTTCACCGCGCCTCTCACGTGTTTGTCTTCAATTCCGGTGGACAGCTGCTGCTCCAACAACGGTCCGCCACCAAGGATGCGCATCCGTTGTGCTGGACCTCCTCGTGCTCGGGTCATCTGGACGCTGGTGAAACCTACGAGATTGCCGCGGTTCGCGAACTGAAGGAGGAGATCGGGCTGGAAGCCGATGTCGAATTCCTGGTCAAGCTTCCGGCCGGTCCGGAGACCTCCAACGAGCACACCGCGTTGTTTCGTACAACCTCTGATGACACCCCGAGTCCGGATCCGATCGAGGTGGCGGATCTGCAGTGGGCGGACGTGGATCAGTGGTACCGGATACTGGCTGATGATCCGGAACGGTTTGATCCGCCGTTTCGTGAACTGCTCACCTGGTTTGTAGAAACCGCCCGCTAGTTGCGGCTCTTGCCTTGCACGGCGTTCCGGTTTCGATCGAGCACCTTCTGCCACTGGTCGTCGTAGAGGTTGGCGTTCTGGCCGTTGACAGGATGGGTCGGCAGCCAGATGTCGGGCTGGATGGGTGCGAGCAGGTCGATGGAGTCCTGGAAACCGATGGTGCCGCCGCGAGATGCTCTCACATCTCTCAGGAATTCCTGCATCTGGTTGCGGCTGTCGAGCTTGGTGGGGATTCGCCCCGAGATCAGAATACGCTTGTCCTCATGGGTGAGCAGGTAAGCTGCGGGAGCCACGCCCAGCCCGGAGACCGGGATCGTCCGAAACGGCCACTCGTTTCCAGTATTGAGTGTCTCGGCATCAACAATCCGAGTGTCTTTTGGGAGAGTCTCGCGAAGAATCGGGATGCCCGCTTTCGCGACAAAAACGAGCGGCTTGTATTTCTGGACCAGCCGCAGCACCCCTCCGGAGGACTCGGGGGCACATGACGTGAGAATGACGGCCGAGATGCTGGGGACCGTCTCGTCGAGCTGGCCCATCTGCTTTTGCAGGAATTCCAGAAAACCGGGACCGACTGGTGGATCGACGACGATCCAACGATCGTGGTCCTGGACGACATAGATCGCGGTTCCGGAGAAGTCGCCGAGATAAAACAGCCCATCGAGAATCCGTAATGGTCGGGAGTTGAGGAAGTCACGGCCGTCAGTTGCGAACCGCTTGGCCAGCAACTGCATCTCGCTGATCCCCTTGTCGAGCATCTTGTGCCATTGGTTCTCGGTGACCTCGGCCGAGATGCCGTCCTCTTCTTCGGGCGTCATGGTTCCCAGAGGGTTGTCCTCGGTCGATTCGGCTGGAGCGAGACCGATTTGCGGGTGTCCGGGCAGCAGGATGTTGGGCGTGACGGTGTCACGCAGCGTTTTCAATGATGCCAGGTAATCACTGGCGTTTGATCGAAATCGTGGGGGCAGGTAGGCACCATAGGTGCCCAGGTCGCCGGTGATGGTCGAGATGGTGTCGCCGGTAAAGAGAATCACCTGGTTGTCTCGTTTGAGTTGAAAGCACAGGCTGCCGGGGGTGTGTCCGGGAGTGGCAATCACCTGGATGCGAGTGTCACCGAGGTTGATGGTTTCACCACCGACAAGCGGGACGTCGATTTCGGTGGGGTGGGTGTCAACATCTGGCATGTCGTAAGTCGAAAACAGTGCCTCGCGCGGTCCCCCGAGACGCAAGACGTCCACATCACCCTTGCCCGCATAAACCTGGGCCTTGGTCAATCGTGCCAGGTACATCGCGCCCAGCACGTGGTCGCCGTGAGCATGGGTCAACAGGACTTTCTTGATGCGTGCTGGATCCAGTTCCAGGTACTTGACCTGTTGCAGGAGGGCCGTGCAGTCGGTCTCGAGTCCGGAATCGATCAGGATCAGACCATCAGAGGTGTCGACAACGTAGGCGACTGATGGAGTGAGTGACCCGAGCATGTAGACTCCTCGCAGGAGCTGCATGGGCCGTTTCTTGAGCATCAGGCTGGTGTGGACTCGCGATTCGGGAGTCATTTTCCAGACGACGACGGCACAGGCGACAAGCGTGACGACGCTGATCGCCGCGAGAATGTGACTGCCGCCTTCGCGGCGGACCCGGCCGTTCATGGCGTCCCTCTTCCGCTATCCGTGAACGGAGTCACTTGGCCGCCTTGTCGGGTTCAACCACGTCGTGAACCTGGTTGAGCGTGGGGTTCTTGATCACCTGCTTGATCCCACTGGGCCAGCTGATTTCGATGCGGTCAATCACCTCGTGTTGTCCGAGTCCGAAGTGGACGGTCCGGGAGGACTGGGACAGGTAACCACCAGCCGAATGGACCATTCTCAGCATGGTCTGATCACCGACGTGGGCCAGGATCCGGGCGCCGATGGCGTCGCGATTGCTGCTGGTTCCCTGCAGCCGCAGTGCCACGTAGTTGTTGCTGGTGTCGAATTCGTTCTTGAAGTAATAGGGGATGTCGTTGAAGTTGTTGGTGATGATCTCCAGGCGACCGTCACCGTCAAAGTCGGCGGTGGCCGCACACCGGGAACTCCGGACCGAATCCCTGTTCTGGATTTTCTTGTCGTGGTAGTGGCCCTGGACAGGCGGCTCGATTCCACGTTCTGTGGCGTGGTCGGCGAAAGTGCCGTCGCCGTTATTGAGCATCAGGTGGTTGGGCCAGTAGTAGAACGGAAAGCCCATTCCCGAGGAGAGAAAGAGGTCCTGGTGACCGTCGTTGTCGAAATCGCCCACGGAAATGCCCCAGGGCCACAGCGTCTCCAGTCCGACCTCCTCGGAGAGTTCTTCAAAGGTTCCCTTGTCGGTAGCCCGGAAAAAGGAATTGCCGAACAACACCTCGCCGCGGCTGAAGGCCAGGGTGTCGGCCCACTGCTCCTCGGTCTTGACCAGCTTTTTGTCCTGTTCCTTTATCGGTCCGAAGATCGACCGGAACTTCTTCTGCGCCGAATCGGTAGCCAGTTTCAACGATCCGTGACTGAGATCCAGGCCCATCCACATGTCCGAATGCATGTCGACGATGAGGACATCCAG
>CAZYAZ010000002.1:161537-168921 GCA_964646205.1 uncultured Planctomycetaceae bacterium
TAGAGGATGTTGTATTCCTTGGCACTCTGGATCACCGCGTCAAAGCCATCGCCTCCCTTGCCCTTGAAGGTCTTGCTGGTCGGGTTGATCTCGTCGAGTGTCCAGTCGGCGGTGTGGACCACGTAGAGGTCCAGGAGCCCGTCGTTGTCGTAGTCGAAGAAAATGGCGGTTTGCGAGTGACCGATGTGTTCCAGGCCGGCCGCCTTGGTGACGTCCTTCAGGACGCCGCCGCCCTGGTTCTCGTAAAAGACATTGCCACCGCGGGTGCTCGCGATGAAGAGGTCCTGGTCGCCATCGTTGTCGACATCGGCGAACGTGCCGCCCACGCAAATTCGGTCGTCCAGCCCGACCCCGACTTTCTCGGTCACATCCTCGAAGGTCCCGTCACCGCGATTCCGAAACAAACCGTTGGATCCGAGCTGGTTCAGGAAAAACACGTCCTCGTGACCGTCACCGTCGTAGTCGGCAATCGACACACCACACCCGTGGTCGTAGAGATTGATCTTGAAGGTCGTTCCCGATTCGTCGGGGAGAAAACCCATGTGAAAATCGAGTCCCGATTCCCGGGCAATATCACGGAAACCAGGCCTGGTGACAGCAGCTGGCTCCTGGTCGGGCGGCAATTCTCTGTCGTCTCTACCCAACCACACGGCGGCGGCCACAACCACCAGGAGCATCACCGCAATGACGATGCCAACACTGCCACCCCGCTCCTCTGCCGGGCCAGGCTGGTCGGCTGGCTGGTCGGCTGGCTGGTCGGCTGGCTGGTCGGCTGGCTGGTCCACGGGTGGCTGGTCCACGGGTGGCTGGTCCACGGGTGGCTGGTCCACGGGTGGCTGGTCGGCTGCACCGGCTTGAGCATCGTGGGTCTCGCTCATCGAATCCGTCTTTCTCTTTCTGCCAAGTTTGCCCTGCCCGGTGTTCGCTGGTTCCTGGTGTCGATAGAAACTGGCGGGATCACGTGACGTTCAGTTTATCCTACGAATGTACCAGCGCGATCGTTGCTCAAAATCATTCGCAGCAAAAATATGGGATTTCGAGGAGTTGCTCGCCGGCGACCGGGATGCCGTCCGAAACGTTTCAAAGGCTGGCAGCCGGATGCGATAGATCCTGGTGTCGCCGAGGTTGTGAGTCTTTTCGATCTTCCAACGGGAGGAGGTCGATTGGTAGCGATTCAGTATGGCTCCGATTTGCTGTTGCTTGAGGCTTCGCGAGACAGCGGTGCTGAGTTGTGCACCATCGGGTTCTTCATCGATCCAGTATCTCAGGTCGGGAACCGGGTCGGATCGATCCATGCGGCGGTCGGACCGCTCGTAGTAGTAGACATATTCGTAAGCTGGATGCCCACCCCGGAATGGTCCGGCCAGTTCGATCGACTGTCCGTCACAGTCTCCCAGGATCCACCGGGCGACATCACGACGTTGCCGGAAGGTCAATCCGTACTCGCCGCCTGGACTGGCGAGATTGTCGTCGAGGTAGCTGTTCCAGGATGCCAGGAACAGCACATGGGCAACGGCAATGGTGCCCAGGGCTCCAGCGGCGAAGATCCGGGGTACTCGACGTCGCGCGTTCAGGCAACGACCGGCCGTGGAGGAGGCGAGTACCAGGAGCACCGGAAGGCTGATCAGCAGATGTTCGGGACTCACTTCGGATCGGTACACCATGCCGCCGGCCAGGGGAAGAACGACCCACAGCCACAACAGTCCCGTGGCCGTTTGCCCGCTCAACGAACTGTCGGACCGGTTCGACTCGCGTCCGGCCTTGCCCGTCAGGAGGCAGGCCGCGGCCACAGCGACAACCATCAACAATCCACTGGCGGCCAGGATGGCCTGGTGCCAACCGGGAAAAAAGTCCGGCAAGTCTGCCGGTGCCGCTCCGAACCAGAAATCGAAACGTCCACTGTGCAGCATCGACTGCAGGTAATTGATTTCGTCGAGAATGGCCCGGCCGGGATTGGCTTTGCCACCGAGGATCGACAACGAGTTCTTGAACTCGGTCCAGCCACCGATATGGTGAAACACCACCCAGGGGGTCCAGGTCGACAGGCCGAAGCACACGCCGGTGGTCGCTGTCGTCCAACTGACCCGCCGCCGCCCGATCCAGATCACGACGGCCAGCCAGGCTGTCGCCGCCAGTCCCGAGAAATGCACCTGTGGCAGTACCAGGCCCAGGATCAGCATCCTGGTCAGCCGTCCGCTGCCGCCCTTTGACAACCACGTCAACGACATCCCTATCAGCCAGAGGCTGAAGATTGCCAGGCAACTGCCGGACCACAGTTGCCGCGAGTACACAACCGTCCAGGGCGAACACGCCAGCAGCAATCCCGCGGCCACCGCCGCACGGGTGCCAAACAATCGGCCCGCCAGTTGATAGGCCAGGTACACCGCCCAGACGTTCAGCAGCGCCACCAGCACGACACCGGTCAGGGGGTGCCAGATCAACTGGTTGGGCAGTGACACCAGGTAAATGAATAACGAAGAGCCACGGACTCCTTCCACCAGTGAACCGGCCAGTGGCCACCCCGTTCCCGGAGTGGAAGCGACAAGCAGGTTTGCCGTCAGGCCGTTGCCGGCCATCTCGTTGGTCATCGGGACCAGTTCCAGTTGCGACAACCGCAGCACCGCCGCCAGTGCCAGGATTGCGATCAATCCCCACGGGACGCGACGGGCATCTTTTTTCGCGTCACTCATGTTTCTTGGAACCGTGGTACAGGAACAGTCACTTCACCACCGGCTGCTATCGCTGTTCCGGGTGGGGTGGGGTGACCGGGTGATTAGTTGCCGGGACTGTCCTGTTGGGGTGTTTTTTTCGGCTGAGGTTTGAGCATCACCGTCAGTCGCCGTTCGACCTCATCGACATCACCAACCGAACCGAAGTCAATCTCATCGACGACTTCCTGCAGGAACCGGTCGGTTGGGATAATGATTCTCATCTGTCCGTCGCGGTCGGTCACTTTTGGTTTCCCGCCCGGCCTCTTCAGCTTGTCCAGTTGGTTTATTATCAGTTGACGTGTTGCCTTGGTCATTTCGCCCTGGATCACCACGGTCACGGTCCTGCCACGTGGCGTCGAATTGTCCTCAGACTCTGACTCGTCGTCGTTGGAAATTCCCGCCGAGACCAGTTGGTTGATTCGGGCCTGTGCCAGGACCAACGCCTGGGTGAATTCCCGGCTGGTTTTTGTCAGTTCGATTCGGTCAAGATCCTCTTCAATGGTCGCCAGCAGTTTGATCAGCGGGCCCCGATTTTTCTGGATCGCATCATCAGGAATCCCGGCGACCATCTCGCGACCATCCTGGTACATCCTGAGTAGCCCGAAGTCCAGGTCGGCCACAATCCACACGCCTTCGACCTGGCGAACCTTCATCTGTGTCTCTTTTGGTTTTTCGTCGATGGCCTGCTGGGTCATGACAAAGTTGCCGGTCATCATCAAACCGATTGTCGCCTTGGGACCATCGATGTCGACCAGCCGCACCTTGGCATCGAATCCCTTGCGAAACGGGTCATTGGGATCCTTGGCCGACAGTGCAACAAGCTGTTTCAGGAACCGGGTGCCGGTTTCGGGAAAAAATGTTTTCCCGTCGAAATTGCGAAGTGTTTCCAGGTCGGCCAGTTCACTGTCAACCAGCAGTTGCAGCAGCGCGATGACTTCAGTCCAGTTCTCGGTGAACAGTCGCTTGTTGACCGACGGGAGCTTCAGGTCGGGGTTTCCAAGGATCAGGTCTCGCTTGTCGTGAAGCAACTTGACGATTCGCCGTGCCACGACGAAGAGGCGGTCCCAGACTTCCGGGTCCAGCTTTGCGGCGAATTCTCGAACGAACGCATTGATCTCCTCGTGGTGTCGCGGCGGCAGAGAGTCCCAGATCACGCCCGCTTCACCGGTCTGAAACGCTTTCAACAGGGTCCTGACGGCCGTGTCAGGTTGGGAGAACGGATCGGCATTGGGGTCAGAGGAAATCGGGACGGGCGCGGTTGTCGAGTCGTTCTCCGGCGGGGGCGATCGATCGCACCCGGCCATCACTCCAAACAGCATGATGACGACTGGCAGGCAAACATTGCACCAGGAATGAGGGCTGTGTGATTCGTCCCGCATGGCATCCCCGAAACCGCAAGCAAACGCAAAAACGACCTGTCGCCGTCCCGCTCGATCGGCGATCAACGCAAACTCCATGCTAACCGGTAGCGACTACCACGGAACAGGGCCTAGTCGGAAAGAGGCAATCGCGAGCCCATCTGGTCGGTGCCCCGGCTGGGTGTTATCGTGTTTGGGAGGTCTGTGACCCCGGGGGTGAACCACCGTGACCCCGGGGACGTGACGTTGTGGATCTCCTTTTGGTCCCGGTCGTGGCCCAGGCTCGCAAATGATCGTCAATGCCTACGCCGTCCTGACCGCTTTCGTCAGCCTGTTGCAATTGGTGATTGGCCTGCTGGTGATCGTCTCGTCGCGGGGCCGCCGATCGGTTCGGCCGATCGGCGACGTCGAGAATCGTCCCTACCTGTTGCTGATGCTGGGCTGCCTGCTGCTGGGTGTGAACCTGGCCTCCTGGCCACTGTTGTACGCCTTGATGCAGAGTTACGTGCCCTCGTGGCCGGGTGTCATGTGCATTTATGGTGTGACGCGGATCGGTGCCGGCAGCGTGGGCAGTGCCGGGCACCTTCCCTGGTTGCTGGCAACAGCACAATGCACCAAGCCGCTGTTGGTCTTCCTGGGTGGTGGCTGGTTCGTTTTGTACCTGGTCAATCGCGCCGCACACACCGCCCCGCTGATGCCCCGGTTGCTGTCGGGCCTGTTGCCACTGGGTGTGGCCAGTGTCGTTGATGCCGTCTGCGTGGGAGCCTACCTGGCCATTCCGAAACAGGAACAGTCCTTGAGCGTGGGTTGCTGTACCTCGGAAATCTCGGACGGATCACGGTTGCTGTCGGAATCTCTGCTGGGGTCCGGTAGTCACACCTGGCTGTCGGTGGTCCTGTTGGTCGTCGTTGGCGGGATGTGCCTGGGATTGCTGGGTGCAATCTGCAAGAGCCGGTCGGATCGCTTGTACCTGGGGGGATTGCTCGCCGGGGCGATTGTCGCGATTCCGCTAGGCGGCCTGTTCCTGGTCGAAATTGCCTCACCGGTACTGCTGCAACGTCCACACCACTGCCCCTATGACCTTGTCGTGGAGGTTCCCGAAAGCGTGCTGGCCGTGGTCTTGTTCGCGGTGGGCTGTTTTTCCGTTGGCTGGGCGGCGATCGCGGCGTGGCTGGGTCACGTCCAGGAGACTCGTGATGTCCTGCCCTCGCTGATCGGACGCTTTCTCTTTCTTGGGCTCTTCGGATATCTTGGCTCAATGATCATGTTCATCCTGGAGTGCACCCTGTCATGAATCCGCCGGTGTCCTGGTGGTGGGCGGCATTGGCGGGACTCGTGACCGTGAGTACCCTGCCGTTTGTCGGACAGTCGATTCGCGAGGACGCCCGGCCCCGCTGTCGTTGGGATGGACGTGTTATCGACACGTTGTTCCGGGTGAGTGTCCACGACACGACGGGCGGCGACTCGGGGTTCTGCGATGTTGGTTGTGCGCGATCGTGGGTTGGCCGACACCCGTCGTCTGTACAGACAATCCAGGTGACCGACGAGGACAGTGGAGAGATGCTGGACGCCGGGCAAGCCTTTTTTGTTCGCAGTTCGATAGTCACGAATCCCATTACCGGGAATCGCTGGCACGTGTTTCGTGATCGAGACCGTGCCAACCAGCACGCCCATGAGTCTCGCGGTCGGCTGATGCTTGGCGCGGATCACCCATTTTCTTCCCTGGTCGAGTCGCCCTGATGATCCCGGATTCCTCGACTCGCCTGTTCGTCCTTGTCGTGATCCTGGTGATCGCTGCCGGGGCCGCCGTGGGCCTGGCCCGGCAACCGGTTGTGACCGGAGTGTCGGATGCCGCACGGTTTCAGCAACTCGTTGGTGGGCTGGGTTTCGGGTCGAGTGTCGAGATGTCCACGTGTGCGGTCCAGTTCGATCCTCGACTGGAAACCAGCTGCAATGCTCACACCGGACCCATTCCCATTGGCGGCCTGTTGTGCCCTGGTTGTGGCCGGTTCCTGTTTTCCTTTTCCCCACGGTTGTCAGAAAAATCAAACGGCCTGGCGGCCGCACCTCATGTCCTCATTCCTTAGCATTGCACGTACCGGGTCCGCGGCGATCCTGTTGTCACCCCTGCGAAGCGTGGTGACCGTCCTGGCCGTCGTTGTTGTGCTGGTTCCTTACCTGGTCGGCACCGGCCTGGTCGAGGGGCTGAGACAGGAGGCCCGGATCGCGATTGGTGCCGACGCTCCCTCGGGACAGGATCAACTGCCAGATCTCTATGTTGCAGCCAACCAGTTCGGACGCCGGGTGCCAATTCCGGTGTCCCTGGCCAAAACGATCGGAGAGTTCGATGGCGTGATCAGGGTGGTTCCCCGGATCGTCGGCAGGATCACACTGGGCAAGGACAATGTCGAAGCCGTTCTGGTGGGGATGCCGCGAGAGGAACTCCATCGGCAGGGATCGACGGTCCAACAATTGACTCGCCTGATCGATGGGGAATTGCCCGGATCGGGACAGGATGAGAGTCCCGAGCTGGTGATTGGTTCCGGGTTGGCCCAGCAACTGGATTTGCAGGTCGACACCGTGCTTCCGCCGATATTTCGGAGCGGCGGTGGCGAAAAAACTCCACGGATCACGGGAATCTTCCAGTCGGACATTTCTCCCTGGCAGTCGCGAATGATTCTGACCACCTTCGAGTCGGCCTCGGACATCTTCGGTCAGCGGGGGTTGGCGACCGACCTGCTCGTCTTCTGTCGCCGCGGCCAGCCTGAAGCGATTCGATCGCGGATTCTGCAATCGATTCCAGGTTCCCCGGAGGGTGATGTCGGAAATCTCCAGTCGTCGGTCACCTCGCGGACGGATCTGGAATCTTTACTTCCGGCCGGTCTGGGGCACCGGGAAGGTGTCTTCAACCTGCTGTTCGTGGTCGCATTCGCCGTCGGCATTCTCGTGATACTGGTCACATCGGGATTTGGACGTTCCGAGCGTCGTCGCGAGATCGGTATTCTCAAGGCCACTGGCTGGCAGACCGACGAGATCATGATCCGTAGCCTTGTCGAGAGCGTGTTGCTGGGACTGGCGAGTGCTGCCATCGCAATTTTGCTGGCCCTGGTGTGGCTCAAGTGGTTCAACGGATTCTGGATCGCCGGGGTCTTCCTGGCGGGAGTGGAGATCCAGCCGTCATTCACGGTGCCCTGCATCCTCGCTGCTCAACCGGTCGGTTTGGCGGTGTTGGTCGCCTGCCTGGTGGTCACCACAGGGTCGGCCTACTCGACGTGGCGCAGTGCCGTGACCCCACCCGCGGAGGCCATGAGATGA
>CAZYAZ010000003.1:0-24689 GCA_964646205.1 uncultured Planctomycetaceae bacterium
CGAATCGCCTTTGCAGCCGCCTCGGTTCCACGTACCGTCAACCCCTCCTCCACGATCCTCGCACAGAGACTCAGTTGATCGGCTTCCTCCAGGGTCACCAGCGCCCGGGCATGGCCGGCCGTGATCTTTCGGTCGGCCAACGCCTGCTGCACCGGCGCAGTCAGGTCCAGCAATCTCAGGATGTTGCTCACCG
Source organism: uncultured Planctomycetaceae bacterium (assembly GCA_964646205.1). Classification (GTDB taxonomy): domain Bacteria; phylum Planctomycetota; class Planctomycetia; order Planctomycetales; family Planctomycetaceae; genus UBA8437. The sequence goes on from CAZYAZ010000003.1 coordinate 194, forward strand.
CCGACCGGCTCATGCTCAATCGGCTCGCCAGTTGATCGATCGTGCTGTCGAATTCGTCCAGGTAACGGCGAAATGCTTCGGCCTGTTCCAACGGGTTGAGATCCTCTCGCTTGAGATTCTCTTCCATGGCCGTCTCGTACACCTGCTGGTCGGTGTAATGACGAACCTGGCACGGAACCATTTCCAGCCCCGCCGAACGCGCCGCCAACCAACGCCTCTCACCGGCGATCAATTGGTAATGGTCCGCGTCGATCGGTCGGACCAGCAACGGGCTCAACACCCCATGCTGGGCAATACTGGCTGACAACTCCTGCAGGGCCTCGGCATCAAAGTCCTTGCGAGGTTGATACGGGTTCCTCACCAGGAACTCGACCGAGATCTCCAGCAGTTCCCCATCCCCGGCCGATGGACCCTCGTCGCCCGCCTCAACCAGCTCCTCCGACGCGGTCGTGTTCTCCTCCGACGAGGCCACATCAATGTGGTTGGCGACCAGTTCTTCTTCGGTCGGCCCGAACTGACTCAATCCGACCAGCCCGGCCAGGCCGCGGCCCAATCGACTCGGACGCGGGTTCGAAGGGGAGGAAGCGGGATCGCTGGACATCGATGACATGACCGAAGCTCCACGAATTTGGAAAGGCCAGGGATTCTAGTTCCCGCCTTGCAAAATCGGCAATACGGGTTCGTGACGACACCCAGTGATGGCAGGAAGCGTTTCACGTGAAACGCTTCCCGTTGACGTCCCAAGGCCCCGCTCCCTAGACTCGCTGCCTACACCACACCAGGAACGATACACGGGACGTAGCTCAGCCTGGCAGAGCGCCGGCTTTGGGAGCCGGAAGTCGCAGGTTCAAATCCTGTCGTCCCGACTCAAGACGCATCGAGGACCAACCGCGTCCCTTGGCTAGCCGACCAACTCGGGCATCGCCCGGTGGTCACCGAGCAGGTAGTGTGGGCGGCCGGCCAGGTCGGTGAACTGGGTCGTCGCCACGTCAATCCCCAATCGCTGATACAGCGACGCGAACACCTCTTGAAAGTGAACAGGTCGATCGTGGGGATCGTGCCCGTGGCGGGTGCTGGATCCGATCATCTGGCCATGACGCATTCCACCGCCGGCAATTAGGGCTCCGGCGACGTTGGGCCAGTGATCCCGACCCGCGTTGCCGTTGATCTTCGGCGTCCTGCCAAACTCGCCCCAAGTCACCACGGCAACGTCGTCAAGCAATCCACTTTCACTCAACTCCGAAATCATCGTCGAAAGGCCCAGGTCCAACAGGGGCAATGCTCCCCGCGCCTCGTTGAAGTTGTCCTTGTGCCAATCCCAGTTGTAGTCGCCCTGGAGCATCCGGCCGAACGGCCAACGCGAGAACGCGATCGTCACACAACGAGCCCCCGCCTCGATCACACGTCGAGCCAAAAGAAACTGGTGCAGGTAGGTCTTGCCATTCCGTTCGTTGGGATACTGCTCCTCGAGTCCGTACCGTTTCTTGACCGAGCGTTCGACCCGGCTGAGATCCAGGGCTTCGGCCAATCGTGCCGAGGTCAACACCTCAAAGGCCTGTTTCTGGAACTCATCGATTCCGTCACCCAGCCCATCGATCTCCACCTGGCGGCGGAACCGATCGAAACTCGAAAGCAACCGTTTGCGGTTGCCAAGGCGACGCAGGCTCACGCCGTTGAGACGCAGGTTGCGACGATCAACCGCATCCACTTCAAAGCCGGCGTGCGCTGATCCCAGGAAACCGGGCTGTGTCGGACCGATTCGCATGATGAACCGTGCATCGGCATCCGTGGGCACCAGGTCAACCGCTGGAGACACCCCGGGGACGCGCGGACCAAATCGCTTGGAAAGCACCGAGCCCAGTGACGGCCAACCGCCCGGGGGAAATCCAGGAATCAGTGGAGAGGCAGGCATCGCGTCATGCGACTCCCAGCCCGTCGAGCACCAGTGCGTATTGTGATCGTTCTGAAAACCGTGCAGCGAACGCACCAGGGACAACTTGTCGGCAATGCCGGCCAACCCCGGCATCAATTCGCACACCTCCATCCCCGCCACGTTGGTCGCGATCGGACTGAATTCACCACGAATCTCCGGAGGAGCATTCGGCTTCAGGTCATACATGTCCAGGTGAGTCGGCCCACCGGGCAGGATCACCATGATCACACCCTTGATCGGACGATCCGACTTCGACTCGGCCTCGGCCCGCAGGATCTGTGGCAGTGACAGACCACCCATCGCCAGTCCGCCAATCTGCAGACAACCGCGGCGGGTGATCCCGTCACAATAACGCGTCTCGATTCCGGGAATCGTCAGCATCGGCGATCCTCTGTCGGTTGTACTTCGGCCACCGCCTGGTTCCCGTTCACAAGAACAATTCAGGCAAAGCGAACCTATCCCACTTTATCGGAAATCGCAACATCTTCCGACCCGCTGATTCCCTGACAAATGACAATTTGTGTACATCTGTTTACTTTTCAAGGAGGGGCTGGGAATCGGAGAGTGAACAGTGTGCCGGTCCATCATCCCTTGAATCGTTGGTGGGGCAACGAGTTGGAGGTGATTGAGTCGAGAGCTTGACGTACAATCTATCATGCAACAAAAGCCACCCGGGCTTGCTGTTTGTGCCCCACCCGATGAAAACCGATAAAAGCAATAGTCCGTCCATTCGGAAGACAGTGGAGAGAGACAATGAGCCAGGCCCAGCAGAACTCTGACAACTCGCGGCGTGACTTCATCAAAGTCGCTGGTGCAGCAGCATTGGTCGGATCAACGGCTCCGGCGGTTTATGCCGCGGAGAACAACACGATCCAGTTGGCCCTCGTTGGCGCCGGTGGCCGTGGCACGGGTGCGGCGGCCAATGCACTGGCCAGCAAAGTGGGGCCGACCCGCCTGGTCGCCATGGCTGACGTTTTCGAAGACCGCCTGGCCAACTCGCACAAGGCCCTGACCTCCCGGTTTCGTGGTTCGATCGACGTTCCCGAGGACCGACAGTTCATTGGCTTTGAGGCCTACCGTGAAGCAATGGACGTTCTGAGTCCCGGTGACGTGGTGATCCTGACAACTCCGGCTGCGTTTCGCTGGGTACAGTTCAAGTACGCCATCGAAAAGGGCCTGAACGTCTTCATGGAAAAACCGATCAGTGTCGATGGCCCCAGCAGCCGCCGGATGCTGGACCTGGGAGCCGAATCGGTCAAGAAGAACCTCAAGGTCGGCGTCGGCTTGATGTGCCGCCATTGCAAGGCCCGCCAGGAACTGTTCCGTCGCATCCAGGACGGCCAGATTGGTGACATCGTGGAGTTGCGAGCCTACCGCATGGCCGGCCCCACCGGTTCGGCCGCGACCGGCAAGGCCCCCAAGGGAGCCTCGGAGTTGCTGTACCAGATCCGCCGCTTCCACGCCTTCCTCTGGCTCTCCGGTGGTGCGGTCAGTGATTTCCTGATCCACAATATCGACGAGTGCAGTTGGATGAAGAACGCCTTCCCGGTACAGGCCGAGGCCTCCGGTGGACGGCATTACCGCGGCAGTGACGTCGACCAGAACTTCGACACCTACTCGATCGAGTACACCTACGCCGACGGCACCAAGCTGCTGGTCAACGGACGCACCATTCCAGGTTGCAACCAGCGATTCGCCAGCTTTGCCCATGGCACCAAGGGGTCGGCGGTCATCTCTTCTCGCGGCCACGCCCCATCGCGAGCCAAAATCTACAAGAGCTGGAACATGACCAAGGAGAACATGACCTGGTCCTTCCCCGGCAGGGAGCCCAACCCGTACCAGGTCGAGTGGGACGACCTGTTGACCGCCATTCGGCGGGACGAGCCCTACAACGAGGTCCAACGTGGTGCCGAGGCCAGCCTGGTCACCGCCATGGGCCGCATGGCAGCCCACACCGGCCAGATCATCACACGCGACCAGATGCTCAACTGCAAGCACGAGTTCGCACCCAATGTGGACAGCCTCACGCTCGATGGCCCCTCGCCGTTGAAAGCCAATCCGGATGGAACCTACCAGGTTCCAATGCCGGGATTCCTGAAGGACAAAGAATACGGCTCACTGACCTGATGTCAGATGCGCTCGGCCAACTGCCTGATTGCACTCGACGGAGCGTCCTGGCCGGTGTCCTGACCGGCCTCGGCGGCTTCTCGTTGCCCGGCATCCTGAGACTGCGAGCCGAGGCGTCTCGCCTGGACGCCACGGCGGTTCCTCGCCGGATCATCCTGTTGTGGCAGGATGGAGGCCCGAGCCATCACGAAACCTTCGATCCCAAGCCGCTGGCTCCGGCCGAGTACCGCGGCGAATTGGAATCGATCCCAACGGTGCTTCCGGGAATCCAGTTCTGCGAGGTCCTGCCACGGATGTCGCAACTGGCCGATCGCTTCAATGTCGTCCGCTCGATCCATCAGCCCTCCTCGGGCCACGTGATCGGCACCCACAACTTCATCACCGGCCATTTCGGTGCCCGGGTGGTAGCTGGACGGAGCGAGTACCCTGACTGTGCGGCGATCATGCACCGCATCCGCAGTCGGCAACACGAAGAGTCCTCGCCAATCGCCCTGGGCGCCTCAACCGATCCCAGTCTCGCTCGTGGCATGCGACGAACTCGCCGACGATCCGCGACGGGCAATCCGCTGCCCGGCTATGTTGCCCTGGGCGGCCAATCCTCCATCGGCCTGCACCGCGGTGGTCCCGCCTACCTGGGCCCCACCTCCGGCCCGTTCCAGGTCGCCGGTGACCCCTCGCGACCTCGATTCCAGGTCCAGAACCTGCATGGAGGTGACGGAGTCCAGAAGTTGGCCGATCGCCGGGCGATCCTCGCAGGGCTCGATCGGTTTGTCCGCGCGGGGACCCTGCAATCGGAAATCGACCTGCATGGACAAATCGAAGCGGCCGACCGCTACACCCAACAGGCGTTCGACCTCCTCAGCGGAGCCGGCCGGGCCGCACGTGCCTTTGATCTCAGTCGTGAGGATCGCCGAACTCGTGAACGCTACGGCCTGGAAACATCCGGTCAACAAGCGTTGTTGGCACGCCGACTGGTCGAAGCGGGTGTCGACGTTGTCACCATCCGGTTCTCACCCGACGGACGCGGCGATGGAGACCGCTCGGGGATTGGCTGGGATGACCACGCCGTCCACGGCAACATCTTCGAGATCATGAAACGTCGTGGCCCACAATTCGACCGGGCCGTCTCGGCACTCATCGAGGATCTCGACGACCGGGGACTTAGCGACGAAGTGCTCGTCATGCTCGCCGGAGAATTCGGGCGGACCCCTCGCATCTACGTTCGCAAGGGCTGTCCCGGCCGAGAACACTGGGGACCGGCCGGTAACATCTTGCTCTTCGGTGGTGGACTGACTCGTGGCCAGGTCGTGGGATCGACCAACGACAAGGGAGAACGGCCCGCCACTCGACCAGTGACACCCAAGAACGTCCTGGCCACCATCTACCATGCAATGGGCATCGACACCGAACGGACCTTCAACAGCGCCGGCGGCCGGCCCGTGCCGGTTCTGCCCGAAGGGGAGACGATCACCGAGTTGATCGCATAGACAAAATGTGCCCCGGGCCGCGATGAGAACGCGGCTAGGGACCAGCCACGGTGACCCGGGGCAGCGCTGCTTTCAACTTGTCGATGGCCGACTCGCTGAGCTTGAGATCGGTCAAGTACAGGTCCCTCATTTTCTTCATACCGTACAGGTGCTTCAATCCCGCGTCCGTGACGCTCGTACCGTACAGGTTGACCGATTCGATCCGGGTCAGCTTGGCCAGGTGCGCCAGGCCGGCATCCGTCACGGCACACTTGGCCAGGTAGATCCCCTTGAGTTGCTTCAACTTGCCGACATGGACAAGCCCAGCGTCGGTCACCCCGGAATTGGCCAGCACCAGGTGTTCCAGGTGCTTCAGATCACCCAGGTGAGCCAGGTCCTGGTCGCGGACACCGGTCCGCCCGAGATCCAGCCGTCGGATCGGTACTCTCCCGGCAGCCGCCAGGCCCATCGCCCGCATTGCCGCCGCCATGCCGCGGCCCTGTTGTCTCACGAACAGGTCGACCACACCTCCAAACGTCACCCGCGTTCCACGCACGGGCAAATCGACCAGCCGGACCAGCCGCTTCAGGTGAACCAGCCCCTTGTCGGTTGTCCTGGTGTTGGTCAACACCAGGCTCTCCAGCCCCACCAGCCCCACCAGGTGTTTCAATCCCCGGTCACCGATCCGGGTACCAGCCAGCCCGAGATTCTTCAGGCTCCTGAGCCGCGCCAGTGGCTTCAACCCGGCGTCGGAGATCCGGGAATCGTGCAGCCACAACGTTTCGAGTGATTCGATGGTCGCCAGCCGAGCCAGGCCGGAGTCATCGACCCGCGCCCCCTCGAGATCAAGTTGTTTCAATTGCCGACACTGCACCAGCAAGTCCAGGTCGGCCGCCTCGATCACGCGATCGACATACCGCACCGAAACAACTCGCCCCGACCGGTCCACTCGCACACGGGCCCCGCGGGCTTTCAAAAGTTGGGACAACGCCATCACGAAGGATCGCTCCTGGTGTCTATCACCGATTCCTGTCCCTCCCAAACCGGCCAGGGCACCGAGACGGGCACATCAATGACCGTCACACGATCATTCTCTACCGCCGCAGCCAGTTCACGTTGAAGTTCGCCGGGTGTCGACACCCGGACACCCTCGGCGCCAAAAGACTCGGCCAACCGGACCAGGTCTGGATTCACCAGGTCGGTCGCAAAGGTCCGCCCGTACCGATCCTTCTGTTGCGGTTGCAACACCCCGTAGGCGTCGTCGTTGAAGACCACGACAGTCACGGGAACCCGATGCTGTACAGCTGTGGCCAGTTCCTGGACGTTGAACAGGAATCCACCATCACCTGAAAGCGCCACCACCGGGCAATCTGGCCTGGCAACCGCAGCCCCAATCGAAGCCGCCAGGGCGTAACCCAGCGTGCAGAAGTTCCAGGGGTAGAGGTAACTCCGGGGTTCGGGAATATCCAGCAGGTACCGGCTCCAGTAAACAGCCACCGTCAGATCGTTGACAAAAACCGTCTCACGCGGCGTTCCATCCCGGACGGCATCGATCAGTTCAACAACCCGGGAAGATCGCTCGCAACATTGGCGACGCAGGTTGGCCCGCAAGTCGGCCACGTCCCCGGCTCGCTCGGCCGGCCGCTGGGGCACCATCTCGCAGAGGGCCTCCAGTACCAGGCGGGCGTCACCGACGATCGAATCCGCAACCGGGTAGTTGCGGCCAATCGCCGCGGCGTCAACATCCACCTGGATCAGTGTTGGCGGCATCGGCAGTCGCCAACTGACGGTCTCCAGTTGTCCAAAACCGTTCCCCACGGCAAGCATCACATCGCAGTCGGTACGAATGGGTGTCGCTGACGGATGAAGCAAGCCTTCACCGGCCGAGAGCGGGTGATCCGACGAGAGGGCTCCCTTGCCAAGCACGGTCGAAAAGACCGGCGCATCGAGCCGTTCAGCCAACCTGGCCAATGCATCAAAACCATTGCTACGCACCACCCCACCGCCAGCCCAGATCAGCGGACGCCGGGCCGCGGCCAGGGTGGCAGCGACTCGCTCGACCGCTTCAAGGTCACATGCGAGTGGTTCGACCACTGTTGGAACCACACCCGGAACCGTCCCCTCCGCGTCGAGGATGTCACAGGGGATGTCGATCGCTGCGGGCCGTGGCCGGCCGCTGGTCATTTCAGCGATCGCAGCAGACATCGTATCACCAATCGCCTCGACCTCTGTCACACGTGCCGAGAACTTTGTGACCGGTGCGTAGCACCCCAGTTGATCGACACACTCGTGCAGGAACCCCTTCCCCAGCCCCAGTCCTCGCGATGGAATCTCGCTGGCGATCGAGAGCACCGGCACCGAGTCGGCAAATGCGGTTCCCAGCGGTGTCAGGACGTTGAGTGCTGCCGGCCCGGTGGTACTCAGGCACACACCGAATTCACCACTGGCGCGTGCGTAGCCATCGGCCATGAACCCCGATCCCTGTTCATGACGGGCCAGGACATGGGTCATCTCGGGGTGGGATGCCAGGCTCTCGTACACCGCCAGGTTGTGAGTTCCGGGAATTCCAAATATCGCGTCAACCCCGTGGGCCGCCAGCGCCTCGACCACCGCGGCCCCACCAGTCGATCCAACTGTCGACCCCGGATCATTCACGACTTTCCTCCGTCTCCAACAATCCCGTCCACCGTCACCTCCGCGGGCAGTTTCACGTCCCCCCTGGTTCCTCGTCCGATCCGTGAATGTGCCACCAGGCCACCGTGACCAGTTCCTGTCCACACGATCGCGTGCTCCATCCGCTTCGGCTCACGATCGTCGGTGATCGTGCATCCGGTGATCGTTGTATCCCGGCAGTCCTGCAAGAGCATCCCGTTCGGAGTGCCATCAAGGATCTGGACACCGGACACATTGACACGCCGACAACGGACCAGTTCAACCAGGGCTTCGCGACGAATCGGCTCAGCTCCTGCGACGGTGTGCTCTCCAGCCTCGGCATCCTCGATCAACAAGCCCGTCAGGTTGCAGTTCTCCGAATCGACCAGGCGGATTCCGGTCGCCAGTTCACGCTTGCGATAGTCGGGATTGTGACCGAAGCAATTGGGACCGACGACGATGTTCCGAGATTCCTCGACCAGCAGGTTGCGATGATGGCCGCTGTAAATGTAGTTGCCGCTGATCACCACTCCCCGAACGCTGGTCAGGTGCACGTTGGTCCGCTGGCTTCCGATCAGGTTTCCACTGATCGTCCACATTCCCGCCTTGTGGTTGATCAGCCCACGATTCTCGCCTCCGCTACCGACCATGCGAATATTCGCGCCATTGCCAGACGCGGTGGCCTGGATCGTGTTACTGGCAATGGTCCCCTCGCGAACACTTCCAGTTCCCACGTCTATATAGATCTCGGCGGTCGGTTCATCATCGGCATCGGCCACTTTATGCGAGGCGTTGTTGTTGTACTCGATGTCGTTGCCAGTGATCTGCAGGTTGCGGATCTCACTGTTCTCGATCCTGATCCCACCCAGCCGACAATAACTGATGTGGCTGTCGGCAATAATCGACTGGTGGAGGTTCACGTTGTCCAGGTGCACCCCGATGCCGGTGTTGTGATAGAAGTGACACCCGTCGATGATCAGGTTGCGGGCCCGGCTGGTGATATGAACCGCCGTGTGCACCTCGCGGATCAATACGCCGGAAAGAGTTGGCTGCATCACGCCGACAATCCTGATCCCGTCGGCCTGGGCGTGCCGTCCCTCGATCTCGATGTCCCGCACGATCGGCATCCGCTCGCTTTTCCACTCCTCGGGTCGAAATCCACCCGGGTCGGCAGTCTTGGCGTGAGTCGCCTTCAGCGAAATTGCGGGGCCGGAACCGGCCATCACGATCTTGGCGGACCCCCCGGAACCATCGATTCCGGTACGACCGGTTTTCTCCAGGTCCACCAGCAACGTCCGCGTGATCAGGAAGTCACCCCGGGGGAATTCGACGCGGCCAATGCCCTCGTCGATAGCGTGTTGAATCGCATCGGTGTCATCGGTCTTTCCATCGCCGACGGCTCCGAAATCTCGGACGTTCGTCATGGTGCCAGGCTCGCTGTGTACAGAGAATCCAGTGGCCCTCCGTCTGCGGGGGCCACACGGTTCTACCCGCCACGGGTGGGCGGCGGCAACACAGCGGGAACTCTCAACTCCAACCCCACTGCGTCCACCAGCCACAGGCTCACGCGGCCTCGGATTCACCCAGTTGCTTGAGCAGATCCCGGATGATCAATTCGGCCTGCTGTTTCTCGGCGGTCCAGCGAACCTGCATTTCCTGCCACTGCGATTCGCCGTCGGGAATCTCGGCGATTTGTCGCCTGAGTTCTTCCTCTTTCTCGCGGATCACCTGCTCACGGTCACCCAGCCGCTCACCATGTTCGGTGTAGATCTTTTGCTGCTGAGCAACCTGGACGGCGAGTTGTTTCTGGGCGTCTTCAAGGTCAGCGCGTTGTGTGACCAGGGTTTCCCGCATTTGACGATAGTGATCCACCACGGCGGCACGAGCGGACTCGAGTCGCGTCGCGGCCTCCTTGTCATCAATTTCGCCCTGCTCCTCCCGGAATTGCGCCAGCGACTCTTCAACCGCCAACCGCAATTCGAGACTCTCGCGATGACTGCCCTCGAGTTCCTCGCGGAGCGTTTCAATTCGCTGCTTCCGCTCCTGCAACGACTGCGATTCGGATCTCAGGTGCTCTCGCAAACTCGACACCTCATCCCGCTGCTCCTCGCGTTTCTTTTTCCAGGTCTCGCGCGCCATCGCCAGCCGCTTCTGGTGTTGGTTGAGCGATTCCTCGGCGGCACGGGTCTTGCGTTCGAGGTTACTGAGTCCCTGCTGGAGCAACGACTCGCGGTCCTCCAGCAGTTGTCGACCGTGGGACAACTGGTGACGGAGTCCGTCGAGCATTTCGATTCGACGAGCCAGGTCGGCTCGTTGATCCTGGACCTCCTGCCGAAACACCCGCTGGTCGACTTCGAGCATGTTGCGAGCCTTGGCGAGATGTTCCTGTTGAAACAGGTGGCGGTTCTCCATCAACGCCCGTTCCTGTTGCAACTCAGATCGCGAGGTCTCTTGTTCAGTGAGAAACGACTGTCGAGCCTCCTCGATTTCCCGCTCCTGGGTCTTGCGGGACAGGCTCAATTCCCTCTCTTGTTCTGACTCGCGTCCGGAACGTTCCGCTTCGAAACGTTGTACGTTTTGCTCGTGTTCGGCCCGAGCCCGCTTCAACTCCAAGGCCTGGCTGTCACGTCGCCGCTTCCATTCGTCCTGGTCACGATCGAGTTGCTTGCGTTCGACCCGCAAGTCGTCGCTGATGACTCGCTGTGTCAGTTCCTGTCTCAGTTCGTCACCCCGGCGAGCAAACTCCTGTTCGAGTTGTTCGAGCCGCGCTGCGTGTTCGGATTCCAGTTCATCGGCCCGTGCATCGAGCCGCTGGGTCTTGGCCACCAATTCTTCCGCCTGCGCATCCAACTCGGTCTGGACATCGGCCGTGAGCGAGTCGCGGCGAGCCGACAACTCCTGGACGCCGGACGCGACCTCCTGCTCACTCGCTGACAACTCCGCGGCACGCTGTTCCAGTTGCTGCTGCTGAGTGTTCAATTCCTCGGCCTGGGCCGCCAAGGCCTCCTCTTGCTGTCGCACAGCCAGTCGCTCGGCCCGTCTTTCCTGGTCGAGTTGAGAGAGCTGTGAATTCAGGCTGTTCTCCCGACGGTCCAACTCGCTGACCTGTGTCTTCAGGTGCCCAGCAATCTCGCTGGCTCGTTCCAACAGTTTCTGGCTGGTGGGCGGCTGGCCATCCGGATTGTCCGGTTGCAGCTCCGGGGAGGACTCTGAAACCGCCGGCGGCTGGTCCGTTCCGGGCCAACCGGCAATCGGCGAGGGCCCCTGCGGACCCGGCCCATGTGTCCCGTCGGCACGGGCCGCCGGTACGGAATTTTGCTCGGGACCAGGCACTGAGGCCGGAACGCTCATCGTGGGAGTCCTTTCCCAGGTCGCAAGCGGCAGCGAATCGGCTCAGCCGAGATGCTGATCAAGTATTTCAGCAAACTTGGCCTTCTCAGCCACGCCGGTAAAACTCCAAACGACCTCGCCTCCCTTGAAAACGAGAACCGTCGGAATACTGCCCACGTTGTACTTCTGTGCCACGTCACTGGCCTCATCGACATTCAACTTGGCCACCGTGGCCCGCCCGGCGTAGTCGGTCGCCAGTTCCTCGATCACCGGAGTCAGCATGCGGCACGGGCCACACCACGGCGCCCAGAAATCGAGCAGGACGGGATCCGAGTTGCCCAGCACCTCGGTGTCAAAATTGTCGTTGGTCACATCCAGGATATTGTCTGCCATCGTTGCCGTTCCTCGGGTTGCGTTCGACGAAGCTGTTCCCCAGTTGTGGCGGGATGATAGGGCAAAGCCGGAAAGAGTGTCAACGCGGGGGGGGAGCCCGGCGGCTAACCACCGGGACAGGTGTCCCTGCCCACCGGACTACTCCACCACCACGGGCACCAGTTCACGGGTCGTACACGGCACCTGACGCTCGATGTAGCGAGGCAACATTTTCGTGCAGGTGACTTCGATCTCCCGCGACACCTGCCGGGACACACGGCGGGTCACCGTGTAGGGGACACGGCGTGTCACCCGCACCGGCACCTGGCGAGTCCTGGTCTCGGTGACAACCTTCTGCGTCGTCACCGGAACTTTTCGGGTCAGGGTCTTTGTCTCGTAACGCAGACGGCGGACCGGGACCTTTCGAGTCTTGGTCTCAACCACCCAGCGGCACGTCTCCACCGGCACCGTCTTGACCTCCTCGGAGACCTCGATCCGTTTCACCGTCACTGGCACGTCCTTGGTTTCATAACGGGTCACGTAACGAGTACAGGTCACTTCGCGACTCACCGGATTGGGACACCACTCGAGCCGCGTCGAACACATTCCCGACGGCGACCATCGCAATCCCAGTTGTCCGCAAGGCTTGGTTCCCAGTCCGGGAAGCATCAGTCCACGACGGTAGATCTGCCGAGGAACCCAGCGTCCCTGGTCCTCGGTCACGACCCGGGTCTCGGTCACTGGCTCGACCGTCCCGACACGAACCGACCTCATCACCTGTTCGGTCACCGGCTTGCAGACTTTTCGCCGGATCTCTCGCTCGGACGTTTCACGAATCAGCCGCCGCTCCTGGTACTGGCACTCCTTCTCGATCGTCTCCCAGACCGGCCGACGAAACGTCTCCGTAATTTCTCGCTCGCTTGTCTCGGCCACAGTCCGACACACCGAATACTGCTGTTCACGCATCTCGGTTGCGCACACCACCCGGTACAACGTCACTTCCTGGTCCTCGTAGACCGTCTCGTAGACAGTGCGTGGCACCTTGACCTGTGTGGGTTCGTAGACGGTCTCGACAACCGTCTTCATATACGTCACTGGACGGAGCATGTACGCCGTCGAGGGACTTCCTGGCTTCGAGCAGTGGCGGGACGGCCGCGCACAGGTGACCTTGCGCTGGACCGCCGGGTCATACGACTTCGAGTCGGACTTCGTCGGAACAGTCGCCGGCTTGTCGTCCGCTTGGGACAAGCCCGGAATCGACATCGAAAGAACAACCGCAAGCGGGGTCAACAGAGAGATCATGTGGCGTGTCATGAGCAAGTCACTCCGATTGATGTCGCCACCAGGCACGAGCAGCCCGTGGCAACGATTTTTGACTCCCTCATCATCCGGTCCATCCGGCACCAAACACAAGATGCGACCAGGCCGGAAAGTCCCCAGCACCCGTAAAGAACCCCGGAAAGGTCCGGTTGTAGGGATTGTTTTATGAGGAAAGAACCGGGCAAAAAGGGCATCGATCCGCCCCTGGGATGAGATGACTTGGCGAGCCGGTTCCGCCAGAATGGAACCAGGGCAGGTTCGTGTTGGACCATCAGTTGGACCAGGCCCTGGTATGCAGGAGACAACGGCAAAGTGACCAGCACATCCAACATCGAAGGACTGATCGAGACATTGGCACCAATTTTCGGCGATCGACTCTCGACCACCGACGCCGACCGAGCCACCCATGCGGCCGATGTCTCTCACCACGGCCCTCATCCGCCGCAGGCGGTCTGCTGGCCACTGACAACCGATGAGGTGGTCTCGGCCGTCAACGCCTGTCGCGAGAATCGCGTACCACTGATTCCATATGGCACCGGAACAGCAGTCGAAGGAGGCGTGGCAGCCGTCTCGGGTGGGCTCTGCCTGGACACCTCTCGCATGAACCGCATCCTCGACGTCCAGGCTCGCGACATGGATGCCACCGTCCAGGCCGGAGTCACCCGCGAACAACTCAACCGGCACCTCGCCGCACTGCCCGACCAGGTGTTTTTCCCGGTCGACCCCGGCGCTGACGCCAGCCTTGGAGGAATGGCCGCCACGTCGGCCTCCGGCTCAAACACCGTCCGATACGGTTCCATGCGCGACCGTGTCCTCTCGCTCGAGGCGGTGATGGCCGACGGTTCGATCGTCCGCACGGCCGGACGGGCCCGTAAGACCGTCGCCGGGTACGATCTCACCTCTCTACTGGTCGGCTCGGAGGGCACACTGGCGATCATCACCGAGGTCACGCTGCGGCTTTCGCCGATTCCCGAAGCGATTTCCGCGGCCGTGTGTTGTTTCGAAACGATCGAATCGGCCATCGAAGCAGTGATCGACTGCCTGGTCGAGGGGATCCCACTGGCGAGAATGGAACTGCTGGACGAGGTCCAGATCGAGGCGGTCAATCGCTACTCGGGACTGCAGAACACGGTCCTGCCGACTGTCTTTTTCGAGTTCAATGGCTCGGAGTCCGCGGTCCTGGAACAATCCGAGGCCGCTGGCCGAATCACGGCCGAACACGGTGGCTCGGAATTCCGCTTTGCGACCGACGACGCCGAACGGAAACGATTGTGGCAGGCTCGCCACGACAGCTACTACGCCACGCTGGGATTACGCGAGGGAAGCACCGGCTACGTGACCGACGTCTGCGTTCCGGTGACCGCATTGGCCGAGACGATTGCCAGGACACGCCACGAACTGCGTGATTGCACGATCCCTTCACCACTCTATGGTCACGTTGGCGACGGCAACTTTCATGTCGTGTTTCCCATCCTGCCGGGAGACGCCGAGGAACTGGCCGAGGTGCAGGCCATCAGTGACCGGATCGCCGAGCACGCCCTGGAACTGGGTGGCACGACAACGGGTGAGCATGGCATTGGATTGGGCAAACGGCACCTGCTCGAACGAGAACACGGAACCGGCGTGGCCGTGATGCGATCCATCAAGCAGGCCCTGGATCCGCTCGGGATTCTCAACCCGGGAAAAGTGCTCTGAAACGCGCAAAAAAAGAGCCGGACCTGCCGATGGCAGATCCGGCTCTCGCGTGTCTGGCAGGAAGCCCTAGGACAGAATCCCGGTCAACGCTTCAGCCTTGACCAGGTCACGGGGCTGGTTGAGGTGGTTCATGACGATCGTCCGGGGGTTGATCCCGACACTGTGATAGATCGTCGCCAGGACCTCCCGGGGATGCACCGGATTCTCGATCGGAGCCGAGGCCGTCTTGTCACTCTTGCCGTGCACATAACCGCGTTTGACACCCGCACCGGCCATCACCGAGGTGTAGCAGTAGGGCCAGTGGTCACGTCCGTCGTTGGAGTTGGTGTTGCCCGATGTGGAAACACCGCGTTTGGGACTACGACCAAACTCACCCACGGCGATGACCAGTGTCTCGTCCAACAGGCCGCGTTCGTCGAGGTCCGCAATCAATGCCGACAGCCCCGAATCAAGCATGGGGCTGTTCTGGGTCTTCATCCGCTTGGACAAACCAACGTGGACGTCCCAGGAGTGGTTGTCCGAGTTGGCAACCTTCGGCCAGTTGACCTCAACCACCCGTGTCCCGGCTTCGACCAGACGGCGGGCCAACAGGCAACTCTGGCCAAACGTGTTCTTCCCATAACGCTCGCGGACTTCCTTCTTTTCTGCCGAGAGATCGAACGCGTCGCGGGCACGGCCCGAAAGCACCAGCCCCAGGGCCTTCTCGTAGTACTCGTTGAGAGCATACTTCTGGACGGCCACTTCCAGGTCTCCCAGGCCGGCGTTGATCTTGTCACGCAAAGACGCGCGACGCTGCAGCCGAACCAGGGGCACGTCTTTTCGAAGCTTCAGATCGTCGACGTTAATCCTGTCCATCTTGGCCATGTCCATGTCGCCGCCAGATGGATACAGGTAGTACGGATCGTAGGCACGTCCGAGGAACCCGGCGGTGCCGGCCTTGCCGATGACCGAACTCTCCTGCAACGGACGAGGCATCATCACGTAAGGCAGCATCGGGACTGTCGGCGGACGCAACTTGACGATATTGCAACCGAAGTTCGGGAAGTCCTTCGGACTGGGTGGTTCGAGCTGACCCGAGGGCGAAACTTTGTCGGCCGTGTAACCGGTCAACATCATGTAGATCGCCGCGGTGTGGTTGAAGAGCCCGATCGGCGTGTAGCTCATCGAACGGATCATCGTGAACTTGTCGTTGACCTTCGCGAGGTTCGGCATGTTCTCGGTGAACTGCACGCCGGGCAACTTCGTGTCGATCGGCTTGAAGACACTCTTGACGTTGTCCGGCACGTCTTGCTTCGGATCCCACAGGTCCAGGTGACTCGGACCTCCCTGCAGGTACAACATGATCACATGTTTGGCCTTGCCGAAACCGGGCCCGCCATAACGGGCATCCTCGGCCGCCGTCACGTCCTGCAACCGCATCATCTCGGGAAGACTCAGGCCGAACGCGGCCGACCCGCCGACCTTCAGGATGTCACGACGCGAAATGCCATCGCACAAGTCCCGTCCGTTGTGTCCGGTAATTCCAAGCATCGGACCTCTCCTTGACGCAGTACTGCGTTAGTGTCTCATACCCGTGGCCCAAAACAGACCACTTCCAACAACAAACACGGTGTGCCATCCCTGTATAGATCAGAGTATCGGCATATGTGTTGAGTCGAGGTTACTATAGCCCTGTTTCCTCGGCACTGTCAATCAGATGATCTGGCCGATACGATGCCCCCATGTTTGACACAATGTGCCACATGCGGTCCGGATCGCCCCAATTCACGGTCCTGTTGATCTTGCTCGCTGCCCCGTTGTCAGCGGCCGAACCGGCAACGCCACCTCCAGCTCCGCCGGCCACGGTTGACTTCCAGTTCCGAGACGGTGACCGGGTCGTGTTGCTTGGAAACACCCTGGTCGAAAGGGCTCAGCGATACGGGCACCTGGAAACCGCAGTCGTCGCCCGACTGGGCGGCATCCGGTTGACATTCCGCAACCTCGGCTGGAGCGGCGACACGGTTCTGGCCGAATCGCGAGGCATTTTTGACACCCCCGCCAAGGGCTATCAGAGGATGCTCGCCCACGTCGCCCGACTCAAGCCGACCGTCCTGGTGCTGGGCTACGGCAGCAACGAATCGTTCACGGGAACCGATGGGGTTCGGGCGTTCCTGAAACAGTACGAGAAGCTGATTTCCGACCTGAAATCCCAGAGCGCCTCCGGGGTTCGTGTCGTCATTCTCTCGATCCCACCACAACAACGCCCGGGCCTCAGACGACTCAACACCACGGTCTCGGCCACCTCGAAATTCACCGCCCCGGATCTCGAAACTCCCGTTGCGAGGAACCAGCAGATCGGCCGTTACAACACCGCGTTGGCTCATTTCGCGCTCACACACGACCACGCCCACCTGGACCTCAAC
Organism: uncultured Planctomycetaceae bacterium; assembly: GCA_964646205.1. GTDB lineage: Bacteria > Planctomycetota > Planctomycetia > Planctomycetales > Planctomycetaceae > UBA8437. Next base: position 17,491 of record CAZYAZ010000003.1, read on the forward strand.
GCTCCGTTCCAGAAACTCGGAGACCGCTTCGCCGACTCCGACTTCACCGTCGATGGCAGGGCACTCAACTCGGCCGGCTACCAGGTGGTGACCGACGCTGTCATGGCCCAGCTGTTTCCGACTTCAACATTGTCCGTGGAATTGAAGCAGGGCCAGTCGCCTCGAGCGAGCGGGCCCCTGGCCGTCGCCGGTGTGTCGTACCAGCAGCAGCAACTCACGCTCTCGGCCCGGACCGGTTCATTTGTCCTCCGCGTGCACGGACTCCCCAGGGGGCGTCACTCGCTTCACATCGACCGGGATGATTACGGAGACCACACCGCCGGGGAATTCGCCGCCGGAATCGTTCCAAGTTTCACACGTCTCCCGACCGGCCACACCGAACTCCGCCGGGCGGTGATTGCCAAGAACCGCCTCTACTTCCACCGCTGGCGTCCCCAGAACACCACCTACTTGTTTGGCTTCCGCAAGCACGAGCAGGGAAACAACGCCAAGGAAGTGGCCGAGTTCGAAAAACTGGTGGCGGCCCGGGAGGCGGAAATCAGCAAGCTGAAAACCAAGGTTTTGCACCGGATCACGATAACGCCGGCCAACTGAAGGTCCCCAAGCGACACCCACATCATGCTCAACCCGATCCGTACTCTCCTGCCGCTGACACTGGTCCTGGTCACCGCGGTGCCGGCTATAGCCCAGCGAGGGCTCAAGAACATCCCGCCCCCCGACCCGGAGATTGAGAGGAAGTCGTTCCAGGTGGCGCCGGGATTCGAAGTGAATCTCTACGCGTCGGATCCCAAGATCGCCAAGCCGATCCAGATGAATTTCGACGCCGCCGGTCGCCTGTGGATTGCCAGTTCCGAGACGTACCCGCAGATCAAACCCGGACAGAAGGCCAACGATCGGATCCTGGTGGTCGAGGACACCGACGGCGACGGCCGGGCAGAAAAGACGACCGTATTTGCCGATGGCCTACTGATCCCCACCGGTGTGGCTCCTGGTGACGGCGGCTGCTACGTGGCCAACTCGACCGAATTGCTGCACCTGGGCGATTCCAACGGCGACGGTCGGGCCGACACCTCTCGAGTTGTTCTCTCGGGATTCGGCACAGAGGACACCCACCACATCCTGCACACGCTCCGCTGGGGACCCGACGGGCGGCTTTACCTCAACCAGTCCATCTACATTCATAGCCACATCGAAACCCCCTGGGGCATCCGGCGGCTGAACGCCGGCGGCATCTGGCGGTTCCATCCCGAGACAATGCGGCTGGAGGTGCTCGCCCGTGGATGGGTCAACAGCTGGGGACACCACCACGATCGCTTCGGGCAGTCGTTTGTGACTGACGGAGCCGGCGGCGAGGGGATCAATCACCTGGTTCCAGGCGCGGCGTACGTCACGGCCATTGGTGTGCCAAGACGCCTGAGAGGACTCAATCCTGGCAGCCCGAAATACTGTGGGCTGGAGATTGTCAGTGGCAACCACCTGCCGGAGGACTGGCGAGGAGATCTCCTGACCAATGACTTCCGGGCCAACCGGGTCTGCCGATTCAAAGTGACCGGGAGTGGTTCGAGCTACCAGGCCAAGTTGATGCCCGACGTCATCCGCACCAAGCACGTCGCCTTCCGCCCCATCGACATCAAGATGGGCCCCGACGGAGCAATCTACATCGCCGACTGGTACAACCCGATCATCCAGCATGGTGAGGTCGATTTCCGCGACCCCCGCCGCGATCACGTTCACGGCCGGATCTGGCGACTGACGGCCAAGGGACGACCGCTGGTCAAGCGACAGGACTTACCCAGGGCCTCGACCGCTCAACTGGTCAACAACCTCTCGGCGTCGGAACTCTGGATACGCCGCAACTCACGACGGGTCCTGCAGGAGCGACCCCGGGACACCCGGGCGCAAACTCTGCAAGCCCTGGCCAACCGCCTGGCAGAAATCGGCACCGCCGGCACCGCCCCGAAAGAATCGACCGCGCTGGAAATCCTCTGGACCTACCAGGCCCTGAACACACCGGCGCCACAATTGCTCCAACGGCTGCTCTCGGCCAACGACCCCCGGGTCCGCGCTGCCGCGTGCCGCGTGGCTGCCTACTGGACTGAACTGGGCGGCGACACCCTGGCTGCCAGGGTCCAGGACCCCCATCCGCGAGTCCGCCTCGAAGCCGTCCGCGCCATCGCCCGCCGTGGCCGCGACGTGCTGCCGCTGACGATGGCGGCGCTGGCGATGGATCGCGACACTCCCCTGGAATACGCCTTGTGGCTGACAGCCTGGGAACAGCGAGGTGACTGGCTTGGAAAACTGAAGACGGGCAACCGGCAACTCCACGAGCGAATGGCCGATCCGGGTCGACTCTTCGTCTTCTCCAGCATCAAGGACCGGGCGGTGGTCCCCGCTGTTCTGGATCTGCTGGGCCGCGGCCGGCTGTCTGAAACCGACCGCAACCGCGCCGTGGCACTACTGGCTGACCTGGGCGGACCTGGCCAACTCCGGATCGCCCTCGACATGGCACTCAACGACGCGACCCCCGCCGCACAGGCCGGGAACCTGCTCGACGCCCTCGCCAGGACTGCCCGGTCCCGTCGCGTCAAGCCGTCCGGCTCACTCGAAGGCATCCAGTCCCTGTTTTCGTCCGACACGCCGGCAGTGCAATCGGCTGCCGTTCGATGTGCGGGCCTTTGGAAACTCGAAACACTCCGTCCCGCCCTGCAGAAACTTGCCTCCGAGCCCGGTTCATCCAGTGACCTTCGGGCCACGGCACTCGACAGCCTGTCATCCCTGGGCGGCGATGCCAGTCGTACACAACTGGCCAAACTGGCCAGCCAACTCCCAACGCCCACGGCCCGACTCCAGGCGCTGGCCTCGCTGGTCACGGTGGACCCCGGTGGCGCGGCCGCCCTGCTGCCGACAGTCCTGGCCAAGTCCCCGGCAGAGGGCAACCCCGCTGGCGTCGTCGCCGCCTTTTTGGCTCGCAAGGACGGGCCGGGACTGCTCGAAAAATCCCTGGCCGGGAAGAAACTGGCTCCCGACCATGCCAAGCTCATCCTGCGGACAATCGATGGATCGGGTCGGAAATTGCCCGGGTTGGTGGCCGCGGCCCGGACCGCCGGGGGATTGAAAACCGGCCCGACCAAGCTGTCCGCCCAGGAAATGAAAACCCTGGTCGCCGACGTCACCGGCCGGGGGGACCCCGGGCGGGGAGAATTGGTGTACCGCCGTGAGAAACTGGGGTGCCTGGCCTGCCACGCGATCGGTGGAGCGGGAGGACGTGTCGGTCCCGACCTGGTCAGCCTGGGAGCCAGCGCGCCGCTGGATTACATCGCCAACTCGCTGCTCGATCCCAACAGCAAGGTCAAGGAGAACTACCACTCGCTGGTCGTCGTCACCAAGCAGGGCAAGGTCGTCACCGGAATCAAGCTCAGACAGACCGACAGCGACCTGGTGCTGCGAGACGCCAATGACCGCGAAATCGCCGTACCGCGAAAATCGATCGACGAACAGGTGGCAGGGTCCTCGCTGATGCCAACCGGGCTGATAGAAAATCTGACCCGTGGTGAATTGGTCGACCTGATCCGATTTCTTTCGGCACTGGGCAAACCGGGCCCCTACGCCGCCAGTCGCCGACCGACCGCCCGGCGGTGGCGAGTGCTGGCCGACACGCAACCGGCCCGGTTCCGGCTCCAGCGGACTCGTGATGGCCAGGCAGCTGCCGATGATTCCGCCTTCACCTGGCAACCACGCTACGCCACCGTTGGTGGACGTCTGCCGCTGGTCGATCTGCCACGGCTGCAACTGCGAAAGCGGAGTGTGAGCGTGGTCCGCTGCGAGATCGAGGTCATTTCTTCGGGCAGACTGGCCATTTCCATCGGGGACAGCAGCGGACTGGCCGCCTGGATCGGCACCAGGCCGCTCGCCCTCGAACCGGTCACCACAACAACGCTGCCCACGGGCCGACACCGGCTGACCATTGTCGTGGATCGCGGCATCCGCAAGCAGCCCCTCAACCTATCCATGGACGACTCAACCACCGCCAACGCAAGGTTTGTGACCGGGAAATAAGACCCGTCACCAGTTCACGCTCCCCACACACCCAGGTACCAGTCCACCAACTCCTGGCCCATTTGTGACGAGTCGGCAAGCCATTCGATCGGGGCGTAGACCACATCGAAAACCGGCCACAATCCGGGCCAGCGTCCCATGCTCACCTGGTACATCACCGGTCCGTAACTCGACGGGTACGCCAGCAGCAAGACCACCGACGAGATGATCACCAGGCCAAACGATCGGGGCGGACGTCGATCCGGATCGTCAACTCCGGTCGGACGTGCCACAGATCGCTGTGCCGATTCCTGGTCCATCGGCTACCGCTTTGGTTTGCCGGGAAGATGACGATGCACTGCCCCGTGCATCGTGTAGAACACAAAACGTGCCCCGTCGTGCACAAAAATGCCACTGGACTTGTTCTCTTTCCGAGGCCGCAACGGGTTGCCCGGGTACTTGGTCCACCGCTTCAGGTCGTCCGAAACGGCCAGCCCCGATGACCACAACGTCGGAGTCTCCTCGCCCTTGGCCGCCCCGTGGTACGACGCGTAGTAGCGGCCCTTGTACTTGATCACCTGGTTGAGAGCCACGAGATCACGGTCGTAGAGCCCCGGCCCAGGCTTCAGCACGGGTTGATCACTGGTATTCGTCCAGATCCGTGTGTTCTTGGAAGTCGCCAACCAGATGCCCGCATCCCGTCGCTCGTAAAACAGGTACCAGGTACCGTTCTCGTAATACCCCGTTGGCGTACCGTACGGGCCATCCGGGATCTTCTTCCCATTGGTCAACCGCACATCGAGTGGGCCACAACGTGTCCAGCCGACACCGTCAATCGAAACCAGCAGATGGGACACGTCGTCGCGCCCCTCGGCGAACATGAAGTACACCGCCCCCTGCTTGACGACCATCATGTCCTCAACCCAGTGCGCCTTGTAGACCGGGTTCTGCTTGTGCCGCGCCCAGGTCACTCCGTCACGGCTGCTGGCATACCCGAGCATCTTCAGGCCCGGTCGCGTGCCGTCGTATCCGGTGAACCACATGCGCCAAACGGGCCCATCCTTCAGAACAAAACCCCGTTCACGAATCTTCACGTCCCAGTGCCCCTCGCCTCGAGCCGAAAAGACCGGCCCCTGGCCCGAGGGCACAAATGAAGTCAACTCGTGGGGGAACACCGGCTCATCGGCCAGTCCAACACCGGCAACCATCAGCACGCCCATCATCAAAACAAATCGCACGATCATCCCCCGTTTCAAGTGACTGGTTCCCGTAGCTGAATTCTTCGGAATTCTGACGTCAACCGTGACCCAGCGGAATTCTACCGGATTCCACGATGTGTCTACCAATTGACCGCCGTCGATCGGCGAAGCTACAAAGAAGCTTCGAGATGTCCGTTCCCTCGACCGTGTTGGAACTCACCCCATCCGTCAGGCCAAACCGGGACCGCTGATGCTGCGATGGCGATCACTTCTGGTACTGACCGCGGTGGGCATCCTGGCCGACTCGCCGACAACACTCCCGGCATCCCAACGATCCGGCGACGCGGTTGTCGACTACCAGAAACAGGTCAAAACCATCTTCCGCCAGCACTGCTGGGCCTGCCACGGTGCGTTGAAACAGGAAGCCGGCCTGAGGCTCGACGCGTCCCAGTTGATTCGTAAGGGGGGTGACGACGGGCCGATCATCGTCGCCGGCCAACCGGACCAGAGCCTGTTGTGGCAAAAAGTCACCGCGAAGCTGCCCGACCGGATGCCTCCGGAAGGCAAACCGCTGACCCGGCAGGAACTCACCATCCTCAAGACATGGATCTCCGGGGGCGCCAAGGCCCCCCGGACCGAGGAACCTCCCACCGATCCACTCACGCACTGGTCATTCACCCCGATCCGCCGGCCGGCCATTCCAACCGAAAAACACGGGGATTGGGTCCGCAACCCCATCGACTCATTTGTGGCCGCACGTCACCGGGCAGCCAAACTGGTGGCCCGCCCCCAGGCCGATCGTTCGGCACTCCTGAGACGGGTCGTCCTGGATCTCACCGGACTCCCACCCACTCGGCCCCAGTTGCATCGTTTTCTGACCGACTCCGCACCGGGTGCCTACCAACGCCTTGTCGAGCGACTTTTGCACAGTCCTTTATACGGGCAGCGGTGGGGACGACACTGGATGGATGTCTGGCGGTACAGCGATTGGTATGGACGTCGGGGAAGCAACGAGATCCGTTACAGCCAGCGGCACATCTGGCGCTGGCGCGACTGGATCATCGAATCGCTGAACGACAACTCCGGTTACGACCGGATGCTCCACGAGATGCTGGCCGCAGACGAGATCGCTCCCGGCGACGACCGGACATTGCGGGCGACGGGGTTCCTCGGCCGCAACTGGTACAAGTTCGACCGCAACACCTGGCTCTTTGAAACCGTCGAACGCACCAGCCAGGGGTTGCTGGGGCTGACTTTCCGTTGTGCCCGGTGCCACGACCACAAGTTCGACCCGGTGACCCAGGAGGAGTATTACCGGTTCCGGGCCTTCTTTGAGCCCCACGGTTTCCGCACCGAAGTCGTCACCGCCAACGTGAAAACTGAGATCGACAACAGGAAGTCGAAGGTCCTGACCGACGGGTTGCCACGTGTCTACGACGAGAAACTCGATGCCAAGACGTTCCTGTTCATCCGTGGCGACGACCGCAACCCCGACAAGAGCAAACCGCTGGCCCCGGGGGTTCCTGCCGCACTGGGTGGCAAAAGGTTCGACGCCCAACCAATCGCCCCGATCCAGCTTCCGCCAATCGCCTACGTCCCGATCCTCCGGCCAGCCGTGGCCGCTCAGCAACTCAAGATTGAGTCGGACAAGGTGGTAACGGCCAGCAAGTTGGTGACTGATCTCGAGGCGACGATCCAGGCGACCTCGCACGAATTGTCCGAGGCCCGCAAGTCGCCTCGCCCCAACGACACCGGCAGCCGTCTGGCCTTCGCCGACACCTTTGAATCATTTGACAAGACGGCCTGGAAAGTCGTTTCGGGCACCTGGGCTGTGCGAGACGGGATGCTGACCCAGACCGCCCTGTCGACCTTCGCCACCCTGGTTTCAACCGCCGACCACCCCCGGAACTTCAAGGTCCGATTGAAGTACCGCACGCTGGCTCCCGGAAATCCGAGATCGATCGG
>CAZYAZ010000003.1:24789-128124 GCA_964646205.1 uncultured Planctomycetaceae bacterium
CTGCCAATGGAACGCCGCAACGGAAAGTTTGCCCTGTGGGCACACAAGGCCAATGTCGAGTTCGACGAGATCCAGATCCATGCCATCCGGCCGACGATCAAGGGCCTCGAACAGTCGCTGGCCCAGGCTCGTCGCAACCTGCCTCTGAAACAGGCCGAGTTGGCACTGGCCCGGGCACGGACCGACTCGATGGCAACCCGGATAGCAGCCGAGCAGGCCCGACATGGACAGGCCTCCGCAGCCAAAAAGCGACTGGCGATGGCCGCCAGTCGTGCCGAACGTCACGTCGGCGTCGTCGACGCCCAACTGAAACTCGCCCAGGCCCGTGGCACCAGTAAGCCCGACAACAAGATGATCGCCGCGGCCACCAGGGCGGTGGCCACTGCCATCACCGCCCGGGATGCCGCCGATGGCCGCTACACCCGCTTCCCGGCCGCCTTCCCCACCTCCAGCACCGGACGTCGCACCGCGTTGGCCCGCTGGATGACCCGACGAGACAATCCCCGCACCGCACGGGTTGCGATCAACCAGATCTGGCTGCGGCACACCGGACAGCGTTTCGTCAACACCGTTGCCGACCTCGGACTTCGCAGCAAGCCCCGCGACTTTCCTGGCCTGATGGACTGGTTGTCCGCGGAGTTGATCGACAGCGGTTGGGACATGAAGCACATCCACCGCCTGATCGTCACCTCCGCGACCTACCGCATGACCACCACCCCGGGCACGGCGAACGACTGGAGCAAGAATCAAGAGATCGATCCCGAGAATCGACTGCTGTGGCGGATGAATTCGCGACGGATGGAAGCCGAGGTGGTTCGAGACAGCCTGCTGGCAATCTCCGGGACACTCGACCCCGCCTTCAGTGGCCCCGACATCCCCGAGGCACAGGGACAGAGTTCGCCTCGACGCAGCCTCTACTTCCGCACCACCCCCGACAACAAGATGGTGATGCTCGAACTCTTCGACCTGGCCAACCCCAACGAGTGCTACGACCGCCAGGAGAGCGTGGTGCCACAACAAGCCCTGGTGATGACCAACAGCCCGCTGGCACTGGACCGGTCACGGCGGGTGGCTCGCCGACTCGCCACGCAGATCGCAACCCGGCTCGGCCCCACCACCGACACCAATCGCACCTCGGTCGTTTCCGACTTCATCACCGCCGCATTCGAATCGGTGCTCGGACGAGCACCCCGGCCCGAGGAACACGCGGCCTGCCGCGGCTTCCTGTCACGCAACGCCAAGCTGCTGGCCAACCCCAAGTCACTGGAGTCCTTTCCGGCCGGTGCGGGCTCGGTGACACCCCCGGCCACGGCCCCCTTCGACCGGGCACTGGAAAACCTGGTGCACGTGCTTTTCAGCCACAACGACTTTGTCACGATCCGGTAATGACTCGCCTTTCCATGGACAGATCCATGACACTCCGACCGACTGCAACACCAGCCACACCCTGTGGCCGGATCGCTCGACGCACCTTCCTGGCCGACGCGGGGATGGGGTTCACCGGCCTGGCCCTGGGTGCCATGTTGGCCGAGGACGGCCTGGTGCGTTCTTCGAGTCCCGTCGCTGCAGCCCAACCCGGGCAGTGGGCACCTCCCGATGGCCTGGCCAGGCTGGCACCGAAAGCCAAGAGCGTGATCTGGTTGTTCATGCTCGGTGGCACCAGCCATCTCGAGTCATTCGACCCCAAGCCGGCCCTGAACAAGTACGCGGGGCTGACGATCAACGAGAGTCCATTCAACGACCAGGTGGTCAACTCGCCGTTTTATCGCAAGAACGTCCGTGACTTTGCCGGAACGCCGCGGAAATTGATGAACAAGCTGTACCCCCTGCAGATCGGTTACCGCAAACGGGGCGAGTGCGGCACCGAGGTCAGCGACTGGTGGCCGCACCTCTCCACCTGTGTCGACGACATCAGCGTCGTCCGCTCGATGTGGACCACCGACAACGACCACGCTGCACAACTGCAGTTCCACACCGGCCGTCACATCTTCGACGGCTTCTACCCCTCGGTCGGTTCATGGGTGCACTATGGCCTGGGAACACTCAACCGCAACCTGCCACGGTTCATCGTGCTGGGCACCCCGCCCGGAGACTGCTGCGGCGGCGTGGGAGCTCACGGGGCCGATTACCTCGGGCCCGAACATGCCGGCGTCAAGATGCGAATCAACCCCCGCAATCCACTCCCCTTCGGTTCCCCTGGCTCGTCGGTATTTCGTGAGGAACGTGCCGACCAGATGGGTTTGCTCAAACAACTCAACCGGATCGCCGCGATCGAATACCCGGACGACAAGGCGATGCGGGCCAGGATCAAGTCCTACGAATTGGCCTACCGCATGCAAATGGCGGTTCCCGAAGTGATGACGCTTGACGGCGAGACCAAGGCCACGCAATCGCTCTATGGTCTCGACAAGGGGACCACCAAGGCGTTTGGCCAACAGTGCCTGCTGGCCCGTCGGTTCGTCGAACGCGGTGTCCGGTTCGTCCAGCTCTACCACAACGGTTGGGACGCCCACAGCAAGCTCATCGCCAATCACTCGTCGAACATCGGCCAGACCGACCAGCCCATCGCCGGGCTGCTCAAGGACCTGAAACAGCGTGGGCTCCTAGATGAAACCCTGGTCGTCTGGGGAACAGAATTTGGACGGACACCCGGTGCCGAGAACTCCGACGGCCGCGATCATCACCCCTACGGGTTCTCGGTCTGGCTGGCCGGTGGCGGCATCAAGCAGGGCACCGTGCATGGTGCTACCGACGAGATCGGATTTCACGCCGCCGAGCACCGCCATTACGTCACCGATCTGCACGCCACCGTCCTGCACCAGTTGGGACTGGATCCCAAGTCACTGGAGGTTCCAGGCCACAAGCGGCTCGAGATCGATTACGGAAAGCCGATCCACCAGATCATTGCCTAGCGGTGGCACGAGCTGCCGACCACAGGCGGTGACAAACCGGCGAAGATCGTTCATCATGTCCCGCCGGGACATTCGGGTCACTCACAACGCAACCTGACCAAGCGAGCAGCACCGTGGCGGCACTGGAGACCTTCGAGCACAACGGCGTGGCAATCGCCGACACCTTTGCCGAGGCCTTCACGATGGTCGGAACACGAGTGATCGTGACCGCCGCCACGCCCGAGTGGGCCGACATCGCCGGTGTCCAGGCGACCGGCTTTGCCACCAGCGTGATCGCCTGCAATGCCGAGGCGGCGATCGAGTGCACCTTGCCGCCCGAATCGACACCGGACGGACGTCCCGGTGTCTCGCTGCTGATCTTCGCCTTCAACCGGGACGCGTTGACCACCGCCGTCATCGACCGGGTCGGACAATGCGTTCTGACCTGCCCGACCACCGCCTGCTACAACGGGCTGCTCGATGGCGACCCCGACAAACGATTCAACGTGGGTGGCCAACTGAGATTCTTTGGTGATGGATACCAGGGCTCAAAAAAACTCGGCGACCGCCGACTGTGGCGAGTGCCGGTGATGGATGGCGAGTTCCTCTGCGAGGAACACTTCGGATCGACCAAGGGAGTCGCCGGCGGCAACCTGCTGATCTGTGGCACCACCACCGACAACGCCCTGGTGGCCGCCTCCGCGGCGGCCGACTCCATGCGGAAGGTCCCCGGTTGCATCCTGCCTTTCCCCGGAGGACTGGTTCGCAGTGGCAGCAAGGTGGGATCGCAATACAAGGCATTGAAGGCCAGCACCAACGACGCCTGGTGCCCCACGCTGCGGGCCCAGGTCGACTCGGTCCTGCCAGACACCGTCGAGGCGGTCTACGAGATCGTGATCGATGGACTCACACTCGATTCGGTCACCCAGGCCATGCGAGCCGGACTGGCCACGGCCTCGAATTGCGACGGAGTCGAATTGATCGGGGCAGGCAACTACGGAGGCCAACTGGGCCAGCACCACATCCAGTTGCGAGACTGTCTCTAGAACCGCAGCCCAGGAGCCGCCGGTGTCCGATCCTCCACTGAGTCCCAGGATCCGCTGGGGACTGATCGGACTGGGGTCACTGGTGGCGGCCGTTGCCATCGGGAATGCCGAGAGTTGCCTGAGTGCCAACGACCGGTCGCGGTGGGCCACGGTCTGGTCACTGGCCGAACGCGGCACCTACCAGATCGACGAGATCGACTCGCTCGCGGTACTCCACAAACCCTCCGGCAAACGCCGACTGAGATTCCACACCATCGACAAGGTCCGGCACGACGGCCACTTCTATTCGTCCAAGCCCCCGTTGTTCCCGACCCTGGTCGCCGGCGTCTACACGATGGTCCAACGGGTCACCGGCTGGAACCTGATCGACAACACCGAGACCATCTCGCGTGCGATCCTGTTGCTTGTCAACTGGCTGCCCTGGACCATCGCCCTTGTGGTGCTAGCCGGGGTGCTGGAACGCCATGCTCGCCACCAATCGACCCGAATCCTCGTGCTGGCCACCGCCTCGGTCGGGACACTGTTGCTGCCATTCCTTGTGGCGTTGAACAACCACACGATTGCCGCCACGGCCGTCGTATTCGTTGCCGCTGCGGTGCTGCGAGTCACCGTCGAAAAAGACCACTGCCCACGTCACTTCATCTTCGCCGGGCTGTTTGCCGGCTGGGCCGCTGCCAATGACCTGCCCGCCGCCTCGCTGATCGTGGTGGCCGGATGGTTGCTGCTGCAAACCGACCGTAGACGGACACTAATGTTTTTCTTGCCCTGTGTCGTCCTGATGCTGGCAGCGTTTGTGGCGACCAACGTGGTCGCCACCGGCGGCTGGAAACCGTTTTATGCCTATTACGGCACCGAGAAGTACCTCTGGAGCGTCGACGGACAGCACAGCTACTGGCTGAACCCGCAGGGCATCGACAAGGGAGGAGACTCGATGCCGGTTTACCTGGTGCACTGCCTGGTCGGCCACCACGGCATCTTCTCACTCTCACCCATCTTCCTGGCGGGCCTGCTCTCCATCTCGCGACGGGTCCGCCGCTCGGAATCACCACTGCTGGGACTGGCCGGCTGGACCGGGTTTCTCAGCATCGTCGTGCTCGGGTTCTACCTCACGCGAACCCAGAACTACAATTACGGTGGCGTCACCTGTGCCCTGCGGTGGTCACTGTGGCTGGTCCCATTGTGGCTGCTGGCGTTGGTCCCACCCCTGGACGCGTGCGGGGATCTCGATCAGAGACAGCCGCGGCTGAGGATGTTGGCAATCTGCTGGGCACTGTTGGCTCTTTCTGTCATCTCGGCAGTGCTCCCGCTGATCCACACCTGGCGTGAATATCCCGGGGCCCCCAACCCTTTCCAGGCCCCGTGGTTGTACCGCCTGATGGAAGACTGGGGCTGGATTGCCTACAGGTGAATCTGGCTAGACTCCCGATTGTGCGATAGGATGAAGTCAGTGTCCGGCGCACTGCGTCCCGCAGTCCGGGCCGACAATTCTCCAATTATTCCAACAATCCAGTGGCAGCCACCAACCAGGTCATCGGGGTCCGAGAGTGCAGCCAGTTCGAAGAGATCGAGGGTCGGTTCCCAGTCGACGCCACTCGTCGCGTCGTGGTGCGGCGACACTCGACTACGTGCTGGTCCTGGCAGTCATTCTCTCCTTGGCCGCGTTGCTGATCCCCATGAGCCGTCACGCGATCACGGTGGTTTACGAGATCATCTGCTCCCTGGTGGCCTGGCCCTTCGTGTAACGCGGCCCGACCGAAACAGACAGGACATTCTCATGCAATTCACCAAACGAATCGGCCGCGTGCTGCGTCGCCTGCACCGGGATGAGCGGGGTGCGTTGACACTCGAAACCGTGCTGATCATTGCGGCCATCGCGTTGCCAGTCCTGATCGTGATCATCAAGTACGGCTGGCCGGCAATCCGTAGCTATTTCGATCGCGGACTGCAATCGCTTGAACAGAATACCGACGAGGTGACTCGCTAGGTCCGTGTGGACCACGGGTCCTCCACGGATTCCCCAAAGTCGTCTCACATGTTGGAGTTCTCACACATCGTGCTCATCACCCTGCTGCTGGTCGCCTCGGTGACCGACATCCGGCAGGGGCAAATTTTCAACTGGATCACCTATCCCGGCCTGGTCGTCGGGCTGCTCTTCGGAGCCTTTCACCTGTCCGAGGCGGGCCGCCTGGAATTCGACACCACCGGATTGACCGAGAGCCTACTCGGAATCGCCGGCTGCGGAGGAATCATGCTGGCCTGTTTTCTGCTCTCCGACATGGGTGGCGGTGACGTCAAATTGCTGGCCACCGTCGGAGCCTTCCTTGGCTTGCAGCATGGCCTGACCGCACTGCTGTGGACAATCGTCCTGGGAGGAGTGGCTGGACTGGCACTTTTGATCTGGCAGGTCGGCGCCGGTCGCATCGCCACCGGCGTCACAAAACACCTGGCCCTGGTTGTCCGCTCCCGCGGCTGGGTCCCACTGGAAATCTCCGAGAGGGAGCCGCTGAAGCGATCCTTGTTTCTGGCTCCCGCCGCATTGGCCGGCGTTCTGTTGACCGTCTCCGGGGCCACCGAATCACTCCGAGACTACATCTAGATCACCGATTCTCTCTTGTTCCGCTTGTTTCCTTGCCACGGCAAACGACATGGCCCTGCGAGTGATCCTCAACGACTGCCGCCCGGCACTGTTTGCCCTGGGAGCGGCGATGGTGATGCTGGCCGTTGTGATCCGTAGCAGTGGCTGTCGACTCAACCTCCGTCGTCTCGGAGAACTGCACCGGTGTCAGAAAGGCGGAGTGCAGAGCCTGTCATTCGTTTTGACACTGCCGATTTTCGTGATGATCGTGATGTTCATCGTGCAGGTCAGCCAACTGATGATCGCACAGGTGGTGATCAACAACGCGGCCTACGGTGCGGCACGCAGCCTCGCCGCCTGGGTGCCCCAGCATGTCATCGAAATCGAACCGGACGCGAGAACCGACCCCTTTGGCCTTGAACCGCACTATCAAAATCTCATCCGCGACAACCGGCTCCAAGCCAACCGCAGCTTTGGCTACGCGTACATTGGCGGCTCTCGCATGGACGGAGTCGTCGGTGACGGTGACGGACAACAATCGACCGAGAACATCTACAAGCTGGACTATCCGTTTCGTTCGGCCGTCGCTGCCTGCGCGACGATCTCACCGTCCCGGCATCTCGGACTCGCGCTCACCGCCAATGCCCAGGACCACTTCCTGGCCAGCCGAACCGCCTGGCAACAGTTCGCTGGCCCCGATGCCTCTGCCTCGAACAATGCTCGACTCTCCAACAAGTACAGCTACAGCTACTGGAACACCGAGGTGTGGATCCGATTCCAGAACCTCAACTCGAATATCGGACCAACCTACAACCCGATCGGGAACCCGGCCAGGACCTACATTCCCAACGAAATCGGCTGGCGAGATCCGATTACCGTCACAGTGCGACACAACCTCGCCCTGCTGCCGGGACCGGGTCGCTTTCTCGCCAAATACCTGGTCCGCCCCGGTGGACCACCCGATCTGGTCAGCCACAGAATCAGTCAGTGGGCCGGCCCCCGACGCCAGATTGCCACCGGCGACACAGAAGCGTCCTCTGGCCGCAGTACGCCCCACGATCCCAAGTACAACCAGCGAGTCTACGCCACCACAATCTGGGCTCGGGCCACCGTGACCAACGACGGAATCAAGTCCCTGGTTCCTTACGTGCATGCATTCGATGTCGACTAAACACCCTCTTCCTCTGCACCGCCCACTCGGCTCGGCCGTGGTTGATCGATTCGGTCAACTTCACGGCGACCAGCGCGGCACGATCAGCATCGTAACGGTGCTGGTGCTACTGGTCTTCACCATGCTGCTGGTGATGATCACCAACGTCGGCCGACATGCCGACGACAAGTTGAAGATGCAGAATGCGGCCGACGCCGCGGCAGTCACCGGTGGGGTGATGCTGTCCCGAGGCCTCAACGGTCTCGCCCACACCAACCACCTGCTGTGCGAGGTGTTTGCCATCACCGCGTACCTGCGTGAGGGACAAGAACGGAATGCGGAACAGCAGGTACCGGGCATTCTTCAAGCCTGGGGACTCGCTGGCGGGGAACTGCTCGGATCCCAGTTCACCCGGTTTCCGCCGGCTGGCCAGGCAGTCATCGATCGCATCCCGTTAGAACAACAGGCGGTCACGACATTCGGTGAAGAACAGGCGGCGGCGGCCGAACACTTCCTGCCGATTTTCGAATCGATTCTCGAGTATGAGCTGATCCCCGAATTCCAGCGCACGCTGGTCGAGACCGTGCCGCAACTGGCTGTCGCGGCGGCCAGGGAAACGGTGAAGCGTCACGCACGTCCATCCAACCCGGCCCAGAGTGACCCGGACGCCCCCAACCTGGCCAGTCGCACCGCGAAACCCGGTGACAGTCCCGCCTGTGTCCTGTTCCGTAGCAATACCCAGGCCATCGGCGAAGCCTCCGAATCCCACCCACTGTTGAGAACCGTTCCGGCCGTCGACCCCTCGCCCAACGGATCGGACTTCGGAGCGGCCGGAAATGGCCAGGACTATTTCGAAGACGCGGTCAAGCAGCGGAGCGACCTTGCCAACCACTACCTGGAACTCTGGAACAACCAAAAACTCGAACTGTTCGATCGTGATGCCCGCATGTCTCGTTTTGGCTCCCTGTGGCGTGTCGCCACCCGAGGTCAACTCGACCGACTCCTCCTGCAGGACTACCCGTTGACAAACCTGCCCTTCCAGATTCGTCGCATGATCGACGGCACCCACCCGAACCGGATGCGGAAGATGCAACGGGAGGAGGGACGCTGGCGACAGGTCAACCGGCATCTCGATCGAGACTACCACCTTCTCGCGGTCGTCTATCGTCGACATCTGGATGAAATGGGTCCGGGCCTCTTCGAGAATCCCCTGTCGGACACCTCCGATGCCCAATCGTTTTCTCAACTACAGGTCTACCTGCCCGAGCCACGCTACATCCGAGTCAACGGACAGTGGGGACATTGGAAGAAAACACTGGTCCAAGATCCCACGACAGGCCAGCCGATCCTGGATCCCGTCACGGGCCAGCCGCGTTTCACTTGGACTTTTCATGGCCACGTCGACAACTGGCCGCGGGGCTGGGACCTGTTCAGTCAAAACTGGACAACCCGGATCATGCCCGCCTCACTACCCGAACTGCAGCAGATCCTGGCCCGATCGCCTTCCGGCCTCGATCCGCAGGCCGGCACATTGCGTCCCGGCCCCTTCGCCACAATCCCCAAAGAGACACTGGACGAGTTGATCACTCATTAGAGTTTCCGCCATGCAGGCTCATTGCAGAACAACCCGTAGAGCACCGGCTCGGCATGCTCGCCGAGGACTGGCACCACTCGAATTGGTGCTCAGTCTCCCGGTGTTGTTGTTCGTGATGGGACTGATGATCCTGATCGGCTGGGCCGGTGCCTTCAAGGTGAGAACTCAAATCCACTCACGGGAAGCCGCCTGGCGGTCCATCTGGCGAGCCAACCCCCGCAGTGATGCCCAGGCGATGCCCAACCCGTCCAGCTTTCCACCACCGGCCCAAATGAGTGTCGATCGGTCGTACGAACCGTGCATCCGCGTGCCACTGGTCGAATTGGCTCTGTACGATTCGCACCAGGTCGCTCGCGGTCCGATGTTGCTCGATCCGCAAACCGGCCGGGGTTTGCGAGTCGACCGGGACATACTGGATGTGCGCCGCGGGATGATCACCGGACGCGCCGTGGTTGATCGAGGTTTCCCACTGCTGGGCCAGATGCCGCCTGGAGGATACCGGCACGAGGTCGATTTTCCGGTACTCGACAACCGCTGGCAGTTCTGGCAGATGGGACTCTCCTCGAACAATTCACGACGCTCGTTGCGGCTCTACCCAGATCTCGCCGGGCACTGGCAGAGTGTTACCGCAATCCACACGGCTCAATTTCGTCAACTGGCCGGAATGCTGCGAGATGGTCCCAGCCGACGTCCAATGGATCTCTTTGACCGCGATCGGGAACTGGCCAGTTTCTACGGCGGTTTCCGCGACTATTATCCGAATCTTCCGCGGCAGGCCCGCACCAGCGATCCTGGACAGCTTTCCGGTTTCGCCGACAGATTGATCCAGCAAATCCACGGGAACCCACGGCCACGTGGAGGCCTCTCCGAAGCCGGAATCCCCGGGAACCTGACACGAGACTTCCTGAACATGTACAAGACGCTGGCTGCCAGGGCCCGGATGAACATGCAGTCTGACGCCGCATACATCCCTCTGATTCAGCAGTTGGAATCGTTCGAAGCCTCGTTGCTTCGCTAAGACTTGGATACCGACCGTGACCAGCCAATCCAATTCGGCCAGCAAACCGTCGACCGACACCGGTCTCGGCGAGGTGACCCGCCGGATCCGTCGCCGCACGACGGACCTGCTGGCCATCGGATTGTTGCTGGTCGTCGGTCTGGTCCTGGGTCGACAATTGACCGCCTGGTGGAATGAACCCGAACTCCGATTGATCACCGATCCGGCCAGCGTCACCGGTCCCGGCACAGCCTGGACCGAACCCGACGACCTGCAACTGGGCGACCTGGGCCAGACGATTCACCGTCAACGGGTGACGGGAAGCCGCCAGGCAGCCTGGGAAGCCCTGGAGAACTCCACACGAAAGACCGCCAACCAAGCGGGATGGCCCGAGTCGGAACCCGATTCGGCCGAACGGCAGTTGTTGGAAAGACTTTCTCGAAAAACAACCCGGACAACAGACACCACTACCACATCACTGCATCGACTTGATGGCCCCCTTCCCATGATCGTGGCGGTGCGACGGCTTCTCGGGAACCACCGGATCGTTGGCTGGGGCCTGGCCACCCGCACACCAGACAACGAGTGGGTAACCTGGACATTTGCGGGCACGAAAAACACGACGGTCGAAACAGTATCACTGCCACCGGGAAGTCGTCGCCTGCTGGCAGTTGGCAGCGGTGACCCCGAACGTTTGCTGGTATTTGCCGGATCCTCGAATGACGACGGTTGGTGGCGACATTTCGACACCGAATTGAATCGCGAGGGCTGGGAGTCAACCGGCCCACCTTCGCGGTGTGACACTGGCTGGACCGCTCGCTGGCAACACCCTGGCGGCCATGCCCTGGTCATCTCCGCCCGACAACACAACTCGGGTGACTGGCATGGTATGCTGAATGTCTTCACCCCGGCCCAAGCAGGGTCTTCCCCACAAACAGGTTCGTCGGCACAGGTCCAGCGGGAGTCAACATGAAAGGTGCACAGGGCATCCTGATCGCCGTGGCGTTGGGCGTCGTCGGTTTTGTCTGCAACTGGCTGTACCTGGAAGGCCAGGCCAGTGGTGACCAGATGGTGGAATTCGTGGGTGTCACCAAGGACGCCCGCGTCAATGGGGGCGACGTGTTCCAGGACGAACACCTGACACGGATTCCGGTTCCCAAGAAATACCAGGGCCAGTTGTCCGAATTGGCCTACCTCTGGAAAGACCGCAACCTGGTGATTGGCCGCAAAGCGACCCGCACAATGGGGGGACGTGGAACCGAACTCGTACTGGACAAGGACCTGGAAACACCAACCACCCAGGACATCAACGAGCAGATCGCCGAGAACGAACGGGTCATGTGGTTGCCGGTCGACTCGCGGACCTTCCTCCCACAACACGTCGATCCCGGTGACCAGGTCAGCTTCCGGATCCCCGAACTGGGAAGCGGCCCCAACAGCAGCCGACCAACCACCGGTGGTGGACAGATAATCGGCCCCTTCCGGATACTGGCACTGGGCAATCGAAAAGGACGTCGCAATGTCCGCCGAGCCGCGGGGCTCGCATCGGGTGCCGAAAACGTCATCGCGATCGCCGTGAAGGTCGACGACCCAGGTGGCAAACTCGAGGCCCGTGCCGAAACGCTCGCTGGCATTCTCGCCGTCAACAACTTCCAGGGCGTCCAGGTCCTGCTCCACAAGAGAGACAAGAGCAAGGGCCCTTAGAACTCCTCTCTCCTTCTCCCTTCGCATCTCCTCACCGCGCCCCTTCTGCCCCATGAAAGTCTGGTTCAACAAGGTTCATGACAGTCGCCGCTCGTTGGTCGAAACCGACGATTCGGTGATTCGAATTGGACGTGATGGTGGCAACACCGTGGTGCTGCAAAGCCCCCTGGTGGGCAAACGACAGGCTGTCGTCCGTCGCGACAACGGCCTGTTGACCCTCGAGAACCTCGGGATCAACAGTTGCGTCGTTGGCGAAACCGAAGTGCTCGGTGGTCAAAGTTGCGAATTCGCCGCCGGTGACACGGTACGCATCTGGCCATTCACGCTGACGTTCGAATCCGAACAGGCCAGCCCGATCAGCCGTGGCCAACTGGAATCGCACCTGCGTTCGATCATGGCCGACCTCGAACTGAGAGTGCACCGCCAACTGCTGGAACGATTCGACCTGTTCGAACTCGAGAGCAGCCAGTTGGGCGGCACCGAGAGCATCCTGATGCTCGAGGAGAACATCGAGGACGTCTGCCGCGAGTTGAACCTTTTCGGTGACGAGAACATCCCGCTGCTCGAGGAGGTCGTGTCGCTGGTGCTTCGAGACCTGATGATCAACCAGTTGATCCTCGAGAGTGGTGACGAGGGTGTCCCGGTCGGTGGATCCACCACGGCACTGGGTGCCAACGAATTCGACGTGCCCGCCACCCTGGTGCCCGAACGAGAAACCGAACTCGAACACCTGGTGGGATTTGTCCGCGAGCAACTCAAACTCGAGGGATGCCGCGACCTCAGCGAACGAATCAGCCGTGTCGAATCGCGAATGAACGACATTTTCCCCCGTGTACGACCTCACCTGCACCAGGAACTCAAACGGTACCTGATCCTGCGAACGCTCAAGAAGGACCTCAAGGACACGGTCTTCGGATTCGGCCCGCTGCAGGATCTGCTGCGAGCTCCGACGATCACCGAGATCATGGTGGTCAAGAGCGACCAGATTTACGTCGAGCGTGACGGCACGGTCGAACTCTCCGGACGCCGTTTCATCTCCGACAAGGTCACCGAATCGATCATCGAACGGATCGTGGCGCAGGTCGGACGTCGGATCGACAAGAGCCAGCCACTGGTCGACGCACGATTGCCCGATGGCTCTCGAGTCAACGCGATCATTCCCCCGCTGGCCACCCGCGGTCCGTGCCTGACGATCCGGAAATTCCCCGCCTATCGTTTCACGATGGACGACCTGATCGAGCTCGACTCGATCACCACCGCCGCGGCGCAGTTCCTGCGAGCCTGTGTGATCGACCGTCGCAACATCCTGGTCTCCGGCGGCACGGGCACCGGAAAGACCACCCTGCTCAACGTGCTCTCCAGCTTCGTGCCACACAAGGATCGGATCGTCACGATCGAGGACACCAGCGAACTGCAACTGCACCAGGAGCACGTGGTGACGCTGGAGGCACGACCGCCCAACGTCGAGGGTGCAGGCGAGTACTCCATACGTGACCTGGTCAAAAACGCGTTACGCATGCGGCCTGACCGGATCATTGTCGGCGAGTGTCGTGGTGCCGAATCGCTCGACATGCTCCAGGCCATGAACACCGGACACGACGGATCGATGACCACGATCCACGCCAATAGCACCGACGATGTGCTGAAACGGCTCGAGGTACTGGTCCTGATGGCTGTCGACCTGCCGGTCATCTCGATCCAGCGACAGGTCGCATCGGCCATTGACATCGTTGTCCAGATCAGCCGTTTGCCCGGTGGAAAACGTGGGGTCACACAGATCTCCGAGGCCACCGGCTACGACCCCGTGCGGAAATGCGTGGCCACCACCGACATTTTCAGTAGCCGGGACGACGCCGGACTCGTCCCCACCGGCTACATGCCCAGCTTTATCGATCGATTGGTGGCCGGCGACCTGTTGAAACTCGAATTCCTTTACGGCGACCAGAACTAGGAGATTCCACAATGGACCTCCTGCAGGTTCTTGGCAGTAGCATGATCGCCACCGGCATTGCTGTCGGTGCGCTAGCCGGTCGGTCGACCTATTCGCAGGCGATTGACTTCGTCGAGGACGACCTGACGGACAAGCTGAGACGACTCAGGCTGAGAACCGACAGCCTGAGAAAATACCTGGTGAGTTGGACCATCGTTGTCAGTGTCACCGCGGCCGTACTGCTGGTCGTAGCCGGATCGTTGATCTTCGCGGTCACCGCTGCGGTTCTACTCGTCAGCCTGCCCTGGTATGTGCTCAGGCGGCTGGCCGAAACTCGGCGGCTGCTGATCGAAGACCAACTTGCCGATGCCATGGTCTCGCTCTCCAACGCCATCAAGGCCGGGCTCTCCCTCGCCCAGGCTCTCGAAATCCTTGCCCGGCAGAGTCCCAAGCCGATTTCCCAGGAGTTCCAGCAAATCGTCGGCGAGTACCAACTCGGCAAGGACCTCGAACAATGCCTCAAGGAGGCCAAGACCCGGCTGAGGAGTGAAAACTTCGCCCTGTTTGCAGCAGCCCTGGAAGCAAGTCGTCAAAGTGGCGGACGACTCAACGAAACGGTCGAACGGATCGCGACCAGCGTTCGTGAACTGCAACGCCTGGAACGAAAAGTCCGCTCCGAAACCGCCCAGGCCCGCACGTCATCGGTCTACATGGCCCTGGCTCCGCTCGTGATCCTGGTGATGAACTATTTTATCGATCCGGTGCACACCCGGATGTTGTTCACCGAGATTCCCGGCCAGATGATCCTCTGCCTGGCTGGCATCCTGAACCTGATGGCCTATTTCTGGGCCCGCGTGATCCTGAACCCCGAGATCTGACCCCCTCATGCTGCTCGCCCAAACCACTTCCGGATCTCTTCCGGTCCTGCCGATTGTCGCCAGCCTGATGCTGGCTGCGGGACTGTTCGTGATGGTCCGCACCATGCAACGTGCGATCAGTGCCGATCCCGACGACGACGACGACACCTGGCGCCACGACCATCTTCGCATGACCGAATTGCGACGCCGCAGCCTGATCTACCGATTTCTACAACCACTGGTGGTCACCCTGGGCCGGTTCAACCGTCGGGCTTTCCAGGACGCGTTGCCCGGCATTTCTCGCGACATCCATGCCGCCGGGCTGCCCCGGTTCTGGACACCCCAGGAGTACCTCGGCACGATCCAGATCCTGGCCACGCTTTTGACTCCCGCCTACATCTACGTCGGTTTCGACCTGGCCGGTCCCCCCGGTTTGCTGGGTGGATTGGCCGCTGGTCCGGGAACCGCCTGGCTGCTGCGGCGACGCCTGAGGCAAAAAGCCAACCTGAGACTGTTTCGTATCAAACAGCGACTGCCATTCCTCCTGGACCTGCTGACCCTGTTGATGGAGGCGGGTTCAACATTCATGCAGTCGCTCGAGGAAGCGGTCGGGGAATTCCGCGACCATCCTGTCGGGTCGGAATTCGGTCGAGTGCTTTCAGAGATCAACATGGGCAAGAGTCGCATCGGGGCGTTGGAGGCCATGCGAGACCGTCTGGACGACCCCGAGGTGACCAGTATTATCGGGTCAATCATCCAGGGAGAAATCCTGGGAACACCACTGGCCCGGCTGTTCCGCACCCAGGCCGATGTGCTGAGAACCAAGCGGACACAGCGGGCCGAAACGATTGCCGGCGAGGCGGGCGTCAAGATGCTTCTGCCAAGTGTGCTGGTGATGGCTGCCACCGTGCTGATCATTCTCGGACCGTTTGTGCTCAGCTTCCTCTACGTCGACCTCATGGAGTAGCGACGGCTAGAATTGACTCATGAGTGAACCGGCGACCATTACCGTCACCCGCGGGCCAGCCCGAGGCCAGTTCTTCGAACTGGAAGCCGAACTGGTGCACATCGGCCGCGCCGAGAGCAACCAGGTGGTGCTGGAAGACACCAACCTGGCCGACCACCATGCCAGCATTGTCTTTCGCAATGGCCGCTATGCCATCTTCACGCCTCTACCCGATGCAGTGTCAATTGATGGCAGCGCGATACCACCACAACGCTGGGTGTGGCTACCCGGCGAAGCCAACATCGGGCTGGGACAACGCACCAGCCTCCGGTTCGCCACCAGTCTTCCCGATGCCGCCTCGGACAACGGAGACGCCGAGGATGGCCCTGCCGGCAAGGGACAACGCAAAGGACGAAAAGGCCGTCGCCGGAAGAGACAACTCGCGAAATTCGTCACCGACGCACAGGGGGAATCACGTGTGCAACTGGGCGAAGACGGCCAGTTGCCGGAACTGAGCCTCGACGAGGAATTGACCGGCGGAAAAACCGAGCAGAAGAAGAGTGGATCGAATTCCTTGCTGCTCTCACTGGTTTTGGTCGTCAGCACGGCCCTCTCGATCATGCTGCTGATCGTCGAAGGACCAGGAATTGGCACTACCAATCGCGGATTCGAATTTGCTCGAACAGAACTCAAGAAAATGCTCGAGGACACCAAGCCCAAGACGGACGCACAACCCGAATTGGCCTGGCGACTGCTTGTCCGTGATGCCCTGTCAGCAGCCGCGAGATCCGACCGAACCGGCGAACAAGTGGCCTACGACAGGTTGCTGAACCTGCTCAATGCCGAGGACCGTCGCAAGTCCAGCCTGACCGGCGACGAGGCCCGGGACCAACGACTCAAAGAGATGATCGCAACCCTGAAGGCACCGTGAGCCAGCAGTTGGTGACATCACTTCCCTTCCGCCATCGACGATGGCTGGACATAATTAAACCATCCTCCCGCTTGGCGGGAAACAGGTTAGAGGACTGACGCGGTGGCTGGCGAATCCCGTTACGAATTGCTCGAAACCGTCGGAACGGGACGTTACACCACCGTCTACCGGGCTCGTGACCGCGAACTCAACCGTGAAGTTGCCATCAAGCAGCTTCGCGATGAATTCACCGGTGGCACACTCCAGATGGACCGGTACTGGCAGGAAGCCCAACTCCTCGCCTCGCTGCAACACCCCAATATCGTCACCATCTATGACATCAATCGCCAGAAGGGGTGGTTGGTGATGGAATTGATGCAGGGGACGCTGGCCGAACGACTCGCCGGACGACAGATGGACCTGCGGGCCCTGAAGACCACCCTGGCCCACTCGCTCCGAGCCCTGCACTATCTCCACGACCGCGGCATTGTCCACGGTGACATCAAGCCATCGAACATCATGATCGACGCCCGACGCCGGATCAAATTGGGCGACTTCGGGCTGGCCCGCCGGGTCAGTGACCGGGACGGTACGCTGCTCAAGGGAGCCACACGGTACATTGCCCCCGAGGTCGTGTCCGAGGACTTCGGCGAAGTCGAGACCAGCAGTGATCTCTATTCACTCGGATTCTCCGCATACGAATTGATGTGCGGCCCCCCGTTCGAAGAACTCGCGCTGGGACTGGGAGCCCTCCGCAGCGAAACGGCCGGTGAGGATCCCTGGATCGAGTGGCATGCAGCCCCCGATCGCCGACTGCCACAAATCAGCAGTGTGCTGGAGGGGGTCCCCGAAGACCTGGCGCGAGTCATTCAGCGGTTGACCGAGAAGGACAAGACTCGACGGTACGGATCAGCCGAAGAGGCTCTCTCGGACCTCAACATCGACCTGAAAATCATCCGCAAGGACAAGTCCCCTGACGCGGAGACGGTCACAAGCAATGAGGAGGCGGCACCAGCCAATCGTCGCCGCACCCTGGCAATCGCCGCAGCCTGTGTCTCGATCACCCTTTCGATGCTGATGATCTTCCTGCCCCAGCCCTCACCTCCCAACACACCCGGTGATGGTGACACTGTCTCGGATGTCGTCGTTCTCGAGGAAATCTCCGATGACAGACTCCGGCTACGGGTCCGGAACATGACAACGGGTATCGAGAGCGACCTGCGACTCGAAACCGATGTCGGAGTGATGCTGCAACGCAACAACGACACCAGGGAACACGCGGAACTCAAGGATCTGGTCCCGGGTGACCGGCTCGAACTGAAACGCACTGAAGGTGACTCGCCGCGAGTTGTCGAGGTAACCACCACCCACGCCAACTCGCACACCGGGCTGGTCACCACACTCGATGTCCCCGCGTCGCGACTGGTCATCGCGCCCCAGGCCGGAGACGACCGGAACGACATCCCGCTGCGAATCACCACCGGCACACGAATGCGGCTCAACGGCAACACCGGCGACCTGGTCGACATACAACCGGGCGACCTGATTGCCGCGACCCATGTCCGGGACGCCGGCAGCAGTGGTTCACGGCTTGCGATTCGGATCGAGATCCTGAGGACCATCCGCGCCGTCGGCCTGGCCAACCGGATCGACACTGAAAAGAAACGACTGACACTGCAACTGCAGCACGGCGCCAGCAGCCCCGGCTTCCGTACGTGGTCTCTTGCCGACACAGCACAACTCTCTGGACGAGGTTCCCAGGCCACCAAGCGTGACAATTGGACACTGGAATCCATCAAGCCGGACATGTTGACAATCGTCGAACATGACCGAACGATCTCGACGGTCACGATCGCCGAAACGGATCGGCCAATGATCCGTGGCGCCATCGATTCCATCGACGTCTCCTCGGGTCGAATCACGGTCCGGTCATCCAACGGAAACGTGAACCTGACCGTCGACAAGCAGTCCGACGTGTTCCTCAATTCCCGGCCGGCACAGTTGCAGGACCTCCAGCCCAAGGACACCGCATGGATCGCGGCTGAACCCGATAGTGGCCGAACAGTGGTGATCGCCGCTGAGCGAGGTGCCTTTCCTCACCGCTGGGCACTGCTGATCGGCACCAGCCGCTACCGGGACAAGTCCCTGACTCCGTTGCCGTTCGCCGGAAGTGACCTGAAGTTGGTCGCCGACCACCTGGGCTGGTTCTATCGCGTCCCGGACGACGGGAGCCACATCCAAATACTCAACGACACCCCACGGGCCGAACTCGAAAAACAGGTGAGCAAGTTCCTGGGAGAATTGCGAGGCCGCGCTGAGTTGGTCATTTACACCACCGGACACGTCTACCGAGGCGACGACGACCGGTTGTGGCTGGCCCCTCGCGGATTCGAATGGGAAAACATGGCCGAGACGGCCGTCTCGCTGGAATCCCTGGCCGACCAGATCGAATCGTGCCGTGGCTCAGAGAAAACCTGGCTGCTGGACGTGACCCACGAGGGAAGTGGACGAGATCTTCAACGACAGCCAGACGGAGCCGCGTTGCTGGCCACTCTTGGCAAAAGACTCAAGACAACCTCACTGATCACCAGTTGCGGTGACGGGCAAGCCGGAATGGTCGATTCGCAGGAGCGTCGCGGGCTGTTCGCCTGGCACATCGCCAGCGGCTTCCGTGGACCGGCCGACGCCGATGCCGACGGGCACGTCTCGGGATCGGAACTGTTTGACTACCTGAAAAAGAGCCTCCAGGCAGAGAGCAAGCGACTCGGTGGGACACAGACTCCCGGCTTCTCAGCGCCTCGCTGATTCTCCACCATCCCACCCACAGCCTCACGCTCAACCCGGGCAACCAACGGCCATGGCTCCCACCACTGTCCCACCTCGCTCAAAACAACGCCGGCCGTGCCTGGCAGTCGGGCTGGTGCTGCTGGCCGGGTTGACCGGTTGTGACAAGGCGACCGAACCGGCTCGGCCCGGAGCCGGGTCGAGTGTGCAAACCAAACACGCCCGGCCCAGCGTCTTGCGACTGGCCACCACCACCAGCACCGCGGACACCGGGTTGCTGGATCACCTGCTGCCCGAATTCGAAGCCGCCCACAATGCCCGCGTCGACGTGATTGCCGTGGGGACCGGACAGGCGATGAAACTGGGCGAGCGAGGTGAGGTCGATGTGTTGCTGGTACATGCCAAGACGAGTGAATTGAAGTTCCTGGAAGCGGGGCATGCCATTCGCCGGGACGATGTCATGTTCAACACGTTCTTGTTGCTCGGTCCCAAGGCTGACCCAGCTTCGATACGCGGTCGCGACATCGTCACCGCGCTGAAAGCGATTCATCGAATCGGGGCGAAGTTTGTATCCCGGGGAGACGACAGCGGAACACACAAGCGCGAACTGAGCTTTTGGGAGTCCGGCGGCGGTCTGAAGACCTGGGATGGCTATGTCGAAACCGGTCGTGGACAGGGACAATCGCTCATGATCGCCAGCGAAATGGACGCTCACGCGTTGTGTGACCGCGGGACCTATCTGAAACTCCGCGACAAGATCTCCCTGGTCCCACTTGTCGAAACCGATCCTCAACTGCACAACCCCTACGGTGTGCTGGTCATCAACCCCAGGAAACACCACAGGATCAACAAGCAATTGGCAACCAAACTGGCCGAGTACCTGATCTCGGGACCTGTGCGAAAAAAGATTGCACAGTTTCGAGTCGGGGGCGAACCACTGTTTTTCCCACACATGCGTGACACACCCTGATGGAATTTCTGGTCGAAGGACTGCGTGAGGCCGTTCGGCTGATCCTCCGCGGCGACCCCCAGGTCATCGACGCCACCGGTCGCACCCTGGCCATTTCGCTCTCGGCGGTCTCACTGGCAATCTGCCTGGGATTGCCCATCGCGCTGCTGCTGGCCCGTCGTCGGTTCCTGGGCCACCGGTTGTTGCTGATCCTGTTCCGCAGTCTCCTGGGAATTCCGACCGTCTTCCTGGGCCTGGTCTGCTTCGGCCTGTTCTCTCGACGCGGACCACTCGGCCCCCTGGACCTCCTGTACACGCCCTCGGCAATCGTGATCGGAGAGACACTACTGGCTCTGCCAATCGTGATCGCCCTGGCTCACGGGGCATTCACCGCACTGGACCCGCGTGTCTCCGAGACCGCGCGGACACTGGGTGCCGGTCCGATCCGTCGACTGCTGACCTATGTTGGTGAGGCCCGGACCGGTTTGATCCTCGCCGTGCTGACCGCCTTCGCTCGCTGCTCGACCGAGTTGGGCATCGCAATGATGGTGGGCGGAAATCTCAAGGATCGCACCCGCACGCTGGCCACCGCCACTGCACTTGAAACTGGCAAAGGCGAATTTGCCGTCGGCCTGGCGATGGGCGGACTGCTGCTTTTGCTGGCAACCGGGATGACCGTGCTCGTGGCCGCCCTGGGCAAGGAAGGCCAGAAAAACACATGACCATCGTCTCGACTCATGGCCTGGAGATCTTCCGCAACCAGGCTCCGATCCTGGCCGTCGACGATCTGGACATCGGTCGCGGTGAACGGGTCGGCATTCATGGAGGCAACGGATCAGGCAAGACCACGCTGCTGCGTGTGCTGGCCGCGCTGGAACCGACACTGCCGGGACAGGTGACCTGGCAGTGTTCTCCCGACCAGTTGACTCTCGTTCACCAGGACCCCTGGTTGTTTCGAGGCAGTGTCCTGGCCAATGTCGAGTACGGACTCGCAGCACGACGCGTGAAACGACCCGCCCGGCGTCGCCGGGCCGCAGATTGGCTCGAGCGACTCGGTGCAACACACCTGCTGGGTCGGAACGTCGAGGGACTCTCGGCCGGAGAACGCCGCCGCGTCGCCCTGGCCCGCGCCCTGGTGATCGATCCCCGTTTGCTGCTGCTGGATGAACCGTTGGCCGAGATAGACGACCAGGGAGTCCAGGCGATCGATTTGGCACTGGCTCAACTGTCGGACACCACGATCGTGATCGCCTCACCGGTCGGTCTTCCCGACGGGTTCATTGAACGCACGATCGAATTGGTCGCCCCCCGCGAACGGGCCTCACGGGTTTGACCCGCGGAATCCTCTCGTTCGTGGACGAGCACAACCGGTCCCGGTATGCTGACGGACAACTCCTGAGAGCAACCTCGTCCCTTCAAACTGGGAGACAACTGATGAGACACAAGATCGCAATGATGTCGGTCGCCGGGCTGGTGTTGTCCGCCGGCATGATGGCGCTGAACACCTCAGCGGCCGCCCCCAAGAAACCGGGTGCCGATCATTACCTCAAGAACGTCCAGACCAAGGGACTGAAATTCCAGCGGATTGGCCGCATGAGTTTCGCCAAGCAGGGAATCCTGCTGATCGCGGACACCGGCAACGGATCGATCGTGGCCATCGACACCGGTGACACCGGACCAGCCAAGGCACTCAAAAAGCGAGTCGACAGTGTCGACAAGCTGGTGGGCGGTGCCCTGGGCACCAACGCCGCGGGCGTGCAAATCGTCGACATGGCCGTCAACCAACTCAGTGGCCGCATCTATCTCTCGGTGATCCGCAAACAGGACGGCATCAATGCACTGCTGACAATCGACTCCACCGGCAAGGTGGGAGCGGTCGACCTGGCCAAGGCACGGCACGTGCGAATCACGTTACCGGGCAATGGCAAAGCCAAGGTCAGCAACGTCACGGGTGTGAAGTTGGCGGGCAGTCGTGTGCTGGCCGCCGGACAGAGCGGTCGCGAATTCGCCAGCAAGATCTACTCGATCCCACTGCCGCTGGAACACGGCAACTCGGCCGCCGTCTACAGCACCGAAACCTTCCACGTGGCCCATGGTCGCTGGGAAACCCGGGCTCCAATTCAGTCGTTCATCCCGGTCCAGGAAAAGGGAAAAACCTTCATCGTTGGCTCCTTCGCCTGCACACCGATCGCCAAGTTCCCGGTTGATGGGCTTGAGAATGGTGCCAAGGTCAAGGGAACCAGCGTCGTCGAACTGGGCAGCGGCAATCGCCCCGTCGACATGTTTGTCTACAAGAAGAGTGGCAAGAACTGGCTGGTGACCAACACCGATCGATTCCACCACAGGAACCCCAACCGCCGATTCGGACCCAGCCAGTACTGGGGTTGCCGTATCGACATGAAGTACCTGGGGGCCACCGAGACCAACGAACAGGCCGCCCGACGAGTGGTCAAGTACCTCGGAGCCAAGGACACCGATGCGAAGTCCACACGACGGTTCTCCAAGCAGAAAGGTCCCGAGGGCATGGAAGTTGTCGACATCCTGTTCGGTGTCAAGCACATCGATCAGTACGACAATGACAAGGTTGTCGTGCTGCGAGACAACAAGGGCCAACTCGATCTCGAGCCGGCCGTGCTGCCCTAGCGAACTCCGATGACGACCCCTGGAATTCCCAAGCACATGACCGCCGCGAGCCTGCTGCTCGCGGCGGTCATCTCGCTCACGTTGCTCACCGGATGTCAACCGGACGCGCCGGCGGCCGGATCGGCGACAGCCCGACTCCCGGTGGCCCCGGCCCCCGGTGACCGCTTCGAACTCGCGGTCGAAGCTGCCGACGACCCGACCCGGATCACCGTGGTCGTGACATCGACCGATGATGCCTTCGCCGGCATTGACGACGAGACGGCCCAGGGACTGATCGAGGTCCGTGCCGAGGCGCCGGTACTGGGATCGGTGACTCGTGTCTCCAACCGCCAACTGCGGTTCTCTCCGTCCTTCCCCCTGCTGGCCGGCAGCGATCTCCGGGTGCGGTTTGATCCCACAGGAATCAAAGGCATCCACGCAAAGCCGATCGAACACCGTCACCGTGTCCCCAGTCGGCCAACAGCACCAGCTCCCACCATCACCAACATCTATCCGACCGGCCCCGTGCTTCCAGCCAATCACCTGAAATTCTATTTCGTGTTCTCAGAACCGATGCAACCCGGCGAGATCTGGAATCACTTCCACCTGGTCGACATCGACAACAACCGCCCGGTGCCCCGGCCGTTTCGACACACCGCGTTGTGGTCACCGGACAACAAGACACTGACGCTGTGGTTCCATCCGGGCCGGGTCAAGCAGGGAGTCAATCTCAACACGGACATCGGCCCCATTCTCGTCAAGGGCCGTCGCTACCGCCTCGGTGTCTCGGGAGATTGGCTCTCGGCTCGTGGGACACCACTGGGCGATGACGTGACTCGCGAATTCACAGCCGGATCACCCGATTACAGCCAACCCAACCTGGTTGACTGGGACATCGTGGCGCCGGATGCCGATTCCAGGGCCCCACTGGTTTGTCGACTTGGTTCACCACACGACTGGGCACTGCTGCACAGCGACGTCGCCATAGAAACCGCAACGGGCGAACCGGTGGAGGGATCGCTTGCGACCCTGGACCACGAATCGGCCTGGCAATTCACCCCCCGGTCCGCCTGGAAAGCCGGGCAGTACCGGCTGGCCATCGGCAGCGTACTCGAAGACCTCGCCGGCAATAGCCTGGAACGCCCCTTCGAAGTCGACATTTCCAAGAAGTCCGATTCAAAAAAACAGGCCGCCCGGACGTTCTACCGCAAATTCACCATCGGCCCCTGACCTCTCATTTTCCGGAACGTGTCAAATCGGAAAAAACCGGTTAAGGCGAGTTTGCCGGTTATGCCGATGAGGTAATGGGGGAATTCGGCGATTCACCGAGAGCCTCGGTCCGTTAACGGAGTGGCTGACATGTCGATGGTCCCAGACAACCTGAACTACGGCTTCGTGAAGTCATCGGCCCGGAGACTGCTTCCGAGGCTTTTGCTGGGACTGGCAATCATCGCCGTTCCCGATGCAGCGGCGGCCGGAATCTTCGACTTTCTCAAGAATCTTCGTAACGACGACGACGATGTCGAGATCATCGAGACACACCACAGCAGCGATTGTCGCTGTCGTCCTCGGTGTAGCCACCCGGGACCGACCCAGAAGAAGCCAGCCACGCCACAGACTGCCTACCAGCCCACACCACAAAACTACACCACGACTCGACCGACGCTCCCCTACACGCCGCGGCCGACAACACCCCCATCGGTCACGCCTTACCCTCCCAGCGTCCCGACACTCAGATCGGCCCCGCCCGCACCTCCGGTGGCCGCAACGCTGCCACTACCTCGTTATGCCACAAGACCGACCCCCGGTGTTGTTTATCAACCGGCACGGGTCCACCAGACGACTCCACCAGTGATTTACCAGCGCGAGATGGTGGTCAACCAGGTTCCCGTGACGACCTGGCAGCGTCAGTGGGTCGACCAGGGATCCTACCGCATGGTGTGGGTCTCGCGACCGACTCTGCAACAGGTACCTCGGACCACATACCGCCCGGTAATGGGTTACCGAGTGGTGCCCTACCAGCGGATGACCCCTGCGGTGACGGGTGCACCGGCAGCGCACCTCGGAGGAAACAAGGCCGCCGGCAGACCCGTTCCTCCTCCACTTGAGGCGGAACAGGTCACCTCAAAACACACCGCCTCGCCGGCGTTGAAACCAACAACCGCACACCGTGTCTGGCAGGCGCGAGGCCGATTCGGACGATAAGCGGGTCCTCGCGACAATCACCGTGGCGGGCATCAGTCCCGCGTCCCACTCGCGAGCATCCCTAGTGGAAGGCCGGCACTTCGGCGGTGTTCTCACCGTCGATCATCGCCTGCAGATGAGCGGCCACACGAGTAACAATCGTCTCGACGATTGCTGCTCCGTTCTCGGCCGTGGCCGATAACGGTTCGGTGTCCTCCTGGTCTTCCATCGCGTCTTGCCGGACGTTCTCGGGAAAAACCGCCAGGGCAAACGCGGTTTCGAATTCCTGGGCATGTCCCGGGAACCGACCGGTCTCCAGGTACGGAGCAACCGCTTCTTCGTCCAGGAAATCCCAGTAGCTGTGAAACTGCAAGTTGGTCTCCAGCCGCTGCAGGAACTGCCCCCAGATGCCCTCACAAGGCGCCACGTTGCCACCGTGGCCATTGAGCACCAGGATGTGCTCGAACCCCGCGTGGTGCATACTGCGGATCGTGTCGAACAGTACCGACAGCCAACTTCCGGGCATGGCCGAGAGCGTCCCGGGGTGACGCATGTGGTGCTCGCTGATCCCGATGTTCATCGACGGAGCAACCAGCACTCCAGGATGCAATCGCTTGGCCACCTCGACCGAAACATGCATGCAACTTCGCCAGTCATGCTCCATTGCCAGGTGCTCGAGATGTTGTTCGGTCGCGGCCACCGGAATGATGCAAGCCTGCAACTCGCCTGCCTCCATCCGTTGACGAAATTCTCGACGCGAATGCTTGCCCAACAACACCTGCTCATCTCTCACATCACTCATCGCACCTGGCTCCTGTCTGTCTGGCTTGTACTCAACTCATCCGGCTTCTGACGATCCTCGTCAAACCGGGTGGAATTCGCCAGTATCCGCCCCCATCGAACCGCCCGTCCGGTCTGCATCAGGCAACATCTCCTCCATCACCACATAGCCACTCTGGGCCATTCCCAGTCCACGGTAGGTCGCCTGGGCAACCTCGTTCTCGTGCTCAACGTACAACCGCAACCCCACCACCGTGGCGTCCGCCAGGGCCTCGTCTCGGAGCACCCCGTACAGGGAACGGAACACACCACGGCGACGGAACCCCGGTTCCACATAGACGCTCTGCAACCACCAAACCACCCCGTTCCGCCAGTCACTCCATTCCCAGGTGTGCATCAACGCGCCGACCACCTGCCGGTTGATCACCGCCACCAGGTAACGACCGGTGGGAACGGCCACGTCAGGTCCGTCGGGCAACACTGCCACAATCCCGGCACGAAGTGTTCCCGGGTCCAATTGTTTTCCCTCGGTCTCGTCGGCCATTTTCAAATTGAAGTCGACCAGCGTCTCGAGATCTTCCACCCGAGCTGCCCTCACTGAGATCTCGTTCTCCAGGACCACATCCTCTCCCCCGTCCAATTGCACGATTGACCCCATCATTCCGCTTTGTGTCCGGTCATTCAACTCGTACCGGTTTCGCACACCAAGCCGTCTGGTCCGACCCACTCCGCCCGATTCTCTCGACCTCGCGTCCGGAAAGCGATCTTCCACAATTCCACTCCGTCAATCTGGCGATACATCCCTATGACCGACGGCCAGCACGCAGCCCAAACCGTAGTCGTTCACAACACCGAACCGTATTCCGAAAACCGGATATGCGGATCAATCGGGTCGTGCTTTCTGTATGGCGTTGGTCACGTCGACACTTGTCACGTCCCGAACCTACAGATCGGCATCAACCACGAAAGGACAGCAGTGCAAGGTCAATTCGCCCACCACGACGTCAGCAACACCACGATCGACCCCCTCTCCACCACCGACGACGCCACCAACGACCGGTCACACACTCGACGAACCTGGTGGATTGCCGCTGCGGCGGTTCTTATGGGACTAGTGGGAATCCAGATGCTGGTGACCCAACCGTTGGCTCATCGACTCGAGAGCATGCAACGGGATCTGGCCCAGGTCGAACGAGACATGGTCGAACTCGTGGGAGCCGGCAACGGGGCCTGGGAAACCAACAATCTGTTGACGAGCCTGCGAGATCAATCCGACCAGATGGACGCCGCACGCGATGCCATCGAGACCATCGATGGGTTTCGCGATCAGGTCCAGGAGCAGGCCGTCGGTGCCGATACCGCCCGAGACGTCGTGGGACAGCTGGCTGCATTGCAGAGCCGCCTCATTGAGAACGGTGCCGCGACCCAGCGGGCGACAGCCGAGTTGAACCGGCTGGTCCAACTGCGGAACCTCGCATCCGCCGGAGCCAGCAAAACCAACCGGGCCGTAGCAGAAATCACCCGGCTCCAGCAGGTTGCCGCCGACCTCGACCTCGCTCATGATTCCATCGACAAATTGGTGAGCTTGCGAAACGCCATCCTGGCCGGGGCCACCGACGCCGACGAGGCCCGCGTGGCACTCGACCGACTCGTCGTGATCCAGGACACCCTCAACACCCACTCGGCCGATGTCGCGGTCGCTCGCAAGAACCTCGGACAACTTCTCACCCTCGAAGAGTCACTCCGAACCCGTTCGGATGACATCGCCGACGCGGTGGAAGCTCTCGAAGTGCTTACCGATCTTCAGCACGATATCCGCAACCACGTCGAATCGATGCGGGGGATGCGGCGAGACTTGATGGAGGTCGTCCTGTTGCAGAGCACCGTGGCACGAGTGACAGCCATGCTGGAACCGTTGACTGAATTGACCAGCCTGAGACGACTCAATGGTGACGAGATCCGAGCAGCGGCGCGGTCGATCTCGCGACAACGTTCCACCGCCTCGCGGGTGATTCCCGAGAGTTCGCCCGAGCAACAGGTCAAATCCACTCGAACAGCCGGGTCGACCGGGAGTTCTTCCGACCAACAACGTCAAACCAAAAACAGGACAGGTTTGTTCGATGGAACCGACGGCCTGGGAATCGACCGTTTCGTTCCAACTCCCGCTGCGGACACATCGCTGAGAGGAGACAAATCGACTCGGTGAGCAAGCCGCACACAGGCGGCCACATGCCGCTTGAGTCGCTGCGGTTCGACCACTACTATTAACGTTTATCACGACCACGCCGACGTTGGGAACAGGCTGGGACATCGCGAACCGCGACGCGGTTCACTCGGAGGCGTCATGCGTTTCGCGTTGGTGGACAGGATTGTCTCGCTCGAACGGGGCGAATCGATCTCGACGGTCAAGAACCTGTCCCTGTCCGAGGAATACTTGGCCGATCATTTTCCCGGTTTTCCCGTTCTGCCGGGTGTGTTGATGCTCGAGGCACTGGTCCAAAGCGGCGCATGGTTGATGCGAGATGCCGAAGACTTCCATTACAGCACGATTCTGCTCAAACAGGCCAAGGCGCTGAAGTTCAACAACTTTGTCACTCCAGGACGTACACTGTGTGTGACGGCCACCGTCCACAAAAAAGAGGATCAGGACTGGATCTTCAAGGCCCGCGGTACCGTCGACGACGTTTCGGCAGTCTCGGCCCGTATCACTCTCGGACAATTCAACCTCTCTGATCAAGATCCCTCTCTGGCTGCTGCCGACCAGAGAACCATCGACCACATGCGAAGTCTCTTTGAACAACTCTGGCAACCCGGCACTCAGGCAGCGGCCCCCGAGACCGTTGCGAAAGCTTCACAATAGACTCAGCGATTTTCCTCACCCGGATCGATCTCGGATCGGTCCAGAGCCATCCACGACGATCAACACAAGGCGCGATTCATGAAGTTGGCGGGAAAGACGGCCCTGGTGACTGGCGGCAGCCGAGGTATCGGCCGAGGCATCGTCTGGGAACTGGCGCGCGAAGGCGCCAAGGTGGCCTTCGTCTACCGATCCAACACGGAAGCGGCCGACCAACTGGTCAAGGATCTCGAGTTGGACCAGCGGGAGGTGATGGCGATCCAGGCAGACGTTGCGGACCCGGAATCGGCCGGTACCGTGGTCGAGAGCGTGATCGAGGCGTGGGAACGAATCGACATCCTGGTCAACAACGCGGGAATCATCCGTGATGGTTTGCTGGCGACAATGGACCACGACCAGTGGCAGGACGTCATCGACACCAACCTCGGAAGCGTTTATCGCTTCAGCCACGCGGTGACGCGGCCAATGATGTCACAACGTCACGGACGAATCATCAATATCTCTAGTGTGGCCTCGCACTTCGGCAATCCCGGCCAGGCCAACTACGCGGCCAGCAAGGGAGGAATCGAGGGAATGACCAGGTGCCTGGCGACCGAACTGGGACGCCGGGGGATCACCGTCAACGCCGTCGCGCCGGGTTTCATCGAAACAGACATGACCGAAGCGATCCGCAATATGGCGGAAGCCGAAATCGTCAAGAAGGTGTCATGCCGACGCCTGGGACGTCCCGAAGACATCGCACACGCGACAGTCTTCCTGGCCAGTGACGAAGCGTCATACGTCACCGGGCACGTGCTGGTCGTCGACGGAGGACTTACACTCGGAGGACTCTGAAATAGTCCGCTCGACAAAACGCTCGAGGATACAGCGGGCCTCGAGAATCGCAGTTCACACAACCGCTTATTGAATCTGAACGTTACGAAACGACAACAAGACCGAGGCTGGGAGAGGTCGGAATGGCAACCAACGAAGAAATCCTCACTAAGATCCAAGAGATCCTTGCAGACGCCCTGGGAGCTGACGAAGACGAGGTCTCATCCTCGGCGACTCTCGTCGGAGATCTCGGAGCCGAGTCAATTGATTTCCTCGACATCGTCTTCAACCTCGAAAAGGTATTCGATATCAAGATCAAGCGAGGCGAACTGTTTCCCGAGAACCTCGCGGCCGAGGGAGAGGGACTGGCCGCTGATGGGGTCGTCACCGAGAACGGACTGGCCAAGCTCCGTGAACGGTTGCCCTACGCGAACATTGACGCCTTTGCTGCCGATCCACAGGTCGAGAACATCCAGGACCTGTTCACCGTCGACATGCTCGTCAAGTTCGTCGCCGCCAAGCAAGCCTCCGGCGAATAGTCTCGGGCCACACCTGCCATGCGATGGATCTGGATCGACCGTTTCGAAGAACTCGTCAAGGGGACCTCAGCCCGCGCCATCAAGAACGTGACGCTGGCCGAGGATCACCTGCACGACCACTTCCCCGGGTTCCCCGTGATGCCCGCCAGCCTGATGCTGGAAGGCATGGCCCAGACCGGGGGAATCCTGCTGGGTGACCTTCACGACTTCCAGCATATCGTGATCCTGGCCAAGGTGCCCAAGGTCACCTACCACAGTTGGGCTGTTCCCGGCGACACACTCGTCTATGACGCGACGTTGCTGGATGAGCGTCCCGAGGGTGGAACCGTCTCGGTCAGCGCCACCGTCGGCTCAAGGTTGGTCGCGGAAGCCGAGATTGTCTTTGTGCACCTCGATGAAAACGACCCGGAACTGGGAAGTATCGACCAAAAAAACTTTGTGTTCTCGATGAAACTGATGGGAGTCATGGAGGTCGGTCGAGCCGGTTCCGGTAAAGATCCTGACGGTGAACTCACCGACGAGACCAGCCCCGAAATTGACAACTCCTAACCCCGACACCGCCTCTCCCCCAAGTTCTCATCGGTCCACCCTTCATTTCGACGCCCCCTGCCTGTTACACTCTTCCCGTGCCTTGGGAACCACTGACGTTTCCCAACCCGGTTCCCCACTTTCTCCTGCCCGAGGTCACCTCGAATGAGACATCGTGTCGTGGTGACAGGCATCGGGTGTGTGACACCACTCGGCAATAATGTCGAACAGATGTGGGACTCGCTGCGACGTTGCGCCAACGGTGTCGGTCCGATCACGCATTTTCCCGCCGACGACTTTCCGACCCGGTTCGCCGCCGAGGTCAAGGACTTCTCTATCGCGGACTACGTGGACGATCCCGAGCGGTTCGTTCATTCCAGCCCCAATATCCTTTATGCAATTGGGGCAGCCAGTCAGGCGATGGCCGACAGCGGATTGGGTGACGGTGATTTCCAACCACCACGATTCGGCGTCTACCTCGGTGCCGGAGAAGGCGGCCAGGATTTTGAGCGTTACATGTCGGTGATTGCCAGATCCCGTGCCGACAACAACGGCGAGCAAGACGCGGGGGAAGCAGTCGATGTCGAGAAGTTCGTTCGCTTCGGCCTGCAGACGATGGAACCCCAGAGCGAACTGGAACAGGAACCCAATCGACCGGCAGGTCACCTCGCCGGACTGTTCAACGCTCAGGGCCCGAACATGAACTGTTTGACTGCCTGTGCGGCGTCAAGCCAGGCAATCGGCGAAGCCACCGAGTTGATTCGACGCGGCGACGTCGACGTGATGCTGTCCGGTGGTGCTCACAGCATGATTCACCCTTTCGGAGTCACCGGTTTCAGCCTGCTCACGGCACTCTCGACTCACAATGAAGATCCCGCTGCAGCGAGCCGTCCCTTCGATCTCAATCGTGACGGCTTCGTGCTCGGCGAAGGGTCGGGCATGTTGGTGCTGGAAGAACTGGAACACGCCCGCGCCCGCGGAGCCCACATCCACGGCGAAATCCTCGGCTATGGTTCGACCGCCGATGCCTACCGCATCACAGACATTCATCCCGAGGGACGCGGAGCCACGGCCTGCATCAAGATGGCGCTCAAGGACGCGGGCATCAACCGCGACGACCTGCAGTACATCAACGCACACGGCACCAGCACCAAGGTCAACGACAAGGTCGAAACCATGGCGGTGCGAAACACGCTGGAAGCCGATGCCGATTCGACGCCGGTTTCGAGCATCAAGAGTATGATGGGACACCTGATCGCAGCGGCCGGGAGTGTCGAAGCAATCACCTGCCTGCTCGCAATTCGTGACAACGTGCTGCCACCAACAAGAAACTACGAGACACCCGATCCCGACTGTGACCTGGATTATGTTCCGAACGAGGCTCGCGAGGCCCCGTTGCAACGGACGTTGTCCAACAGTTTCGGTTTCGGTGGACAGAACATTTCCTTGGTTCTTTCGGAGTTCAACGGCTAACGAGACCAGGCTGGGAAACGGTCTCGCAAGTCGCGACGAAATCACATTCGACTGGGTCCGGCTCCCGCCCCACGGCGGTAGTCGTCGCGTTGGAGAAAATCCGTGTTGTGGGTCACAATTCTGGGATCAACCGTGGTTGGTCTAATCGTACTCGAGTTGGTGTTTCAAGCCATCCTCGTCCGCCTGATCGTTCCGTGGTTCGAAAATGGGCCTCCGTTTCAGGTGCCCTACTCCGACGAGGACCCGCGGGCCGATCGTTTCGAGATCGACACGGCCGACGGGCTGCAACTCCAGGGCACCCTCTACCATCACCACGACCGCACCCCGCGGGGCGTCATTGTCTTTTGCCACGAATTCACAGGATCCCAATGGACCGCAATGGCCTATTGCGAAGGCCTGTTCGCGGCCGGCTTCGACATCCTCGCCTTCGATTTCCGCAACCACGGCTCCAGTGACATTCAGCCCGGCTATGTGCCACTGCATTGGCTCAGCGATCACGAGATGACCGACATCCAGGCGGCAATCGATTATGCCGCAGCACGCCCCGAACTGGCCGGGTTGCCGATCGGACTTTATGGTGTCAGTCGTGGAGCCGGAGCAGCCCTGGTGGCCGCAGCGCAAAACCCCGCCATCGAGGCCGTTGCCAGCGATGGAGGTTACGGAACCAACACCCTGATGCAGTTCCACACGCCCCGCTGGGCCTTGCTGGTGGTCCCGGCCTGGGTCTACAACCTGATCCCCTGGTGGCACTCGTTGCTGACCCTCGCGCTGGTCCGCCGGTGGAGCCAGAAACGCCGCGGCGTCCCGTTCACCCCTGTGGAACGCTGGTTGCCCCGGCTGGCAACTCGGGAAGTGCTGCTGATCTCCGGAGGCAGTGACAACTACGTTGTGCCCGAGGTGACTCGCAAGCTTCACTCGTTGATCGGTGATCGCTGCCAGGAACCGTGGATCGTCCCTCGTGCCAAGCACAACCGGGGTCGTACGGCGGCACCGGTGGAATACGACCAACGGCTGGTCGATTTCTTTGGAGCTATGCCGGGAGCCGAAGAGACGGCATCGGAAGTCGCAAACCTGCCGGAGCCGACTCCTGTGGTCGTCGACTGAGACGCACACGAGCGCGACTCTTCAGGCCACCGGTGGGTTCTTGACGATACTGCCGAGCGGCTGATACGGTGAACTCAGACGGTCACACGGGTGGCCTGCACATCGAGCGGGCCGGGCAACAGGGTGGTCCATGGCTAAGATCACGATTCAGGTCCTTGAAGGACTTGAACGAGGACGCGTGTTCGACTCGCTCGAAACCCCGGTGACGATCGGCCGCGAGGACGACAACTCGATCCAACTCAACGACGAACGGATCAGCCGATTCCACTCCAAGATCCAGGAAGACGGCCAGCGGATCATCCTCACCGATCTCGACAGCACCAACGGCACACGGGTCAATGGACGACCGGTCCAACTCCGAGTCCTGAAACCCGGCGACCAGGTCGCAATCGGCCGTTGTCTGCTCGTCTTTGGGAGCAACGAGGAAATTGCTGAGCACCTGAAGATCGATCCCATTCTCGCTCAACAGGACACCAACTCGGCAATCGCCGCTTCTCCGGACATCACTCTCGATCTCCAGCCTCAGGCCGATGCGGACGCCGATCTCGACCTGATCGACCTCTTCCCGGGTGGACCACCCGAATTGCCGACCCAACTCACGGCTCTCCAACAGGCCCAACTCTCCGACCTCGTCTCCTTCGTTCACGATCGCATTGCCTCGATCCTGCGGGCCGCCGAATCGGCCGGACCAATGCCAATCAATGAACAGGTCGGTGGTTCCAGCACGCCCGCCGAACCGGGAATTCAAGAACTCATCGACGACCCGGACAAGACACTCCACGATGAGAATCTCTCGACGGCCGTAGCCGCGATGGTGGTACCAGTTGAAACATGGCAACGACTGCTGGCGTTGGAAATGCAGTTGGCCGTCTATATCCGTTCGATATCCGAGCCAAACGAAGCTCCTGGCTCCCCAAATTGACGTGCCGTTGCAGGATTGGACCGCCATTTCTGTCGGTCGCAATCCAAAAAACTTCGGGTTCGGGTGGAGCCGGTTGCAACGATTGTACGAATTAAGAGGGTAGGACCGGTTGCGTGTCCGATGGGACCAGTACGGGCACCGATGCGCCGCGACATGGGGAGCAGCGGACACGAGTCACGGAATGGCAAAAACAATGAGAAATGGTCTGAAACTTCTGCTGGGAATGCTGCTGACAACTCCGGCTGTCATCGGCGGTGAATTGGTCTGGATCGAAGAGGATGGCACAACGGTCGAACCGACCAGCTTGCTGAAGGCCGCGGTCAGCGAATCACACCTGGGTTTCCCTGATGATGACAATGGTCCGGGCACTCTACTGAGTTGGCGTTACGGAGAAGGCAATTCCGGCGGACCGGATCTCGACGCTCCACTGGTCACCGACCGGCCCGACTTCACCGAGGCCTCAAGTACAGTCGGACGTGGAGTCCTGCAAATCGAATTCGGCTATACGCTGACAATCGACGATGAACCAGGCTCGAAACAACGAACGCATTCCGCCGGTGAACCGCTGCTGCGCTGGGGAATTGGAGCTGACTGGCTCGAACTGAGACTGGCATTGTTTCCGATCCATCAACGAACCGATGACGGGACCGGCTGGCGATCAATCGGTGGCACCGAGGACCTCTATCTCGGAACCAAGATCGCACTCACGTCACAGGAGTGCCATTGGCCCGAAACCGCGTTGATCGTGCAGGCGACAGTACCGACTGGAAGCAACCAGTTGACCAACCGCGACGTGTTGCCCGGCGTCAACCTGCTTTACTCGTGGGAACTGAACGAGAGCATGGCATTGGGTGGCAGCACGCAGGCCAACCGGGCCGTCGACGGCGGCAGCGGAGAGGCGTATTCCGAAATCGCCCAGTCAGCCACGGTGGTCCTGGATCTCTCCGACGAGATCGGGATGTTCACCGAATGGTTCGCGATGTTCCCCAATGGAGCTGACACGGCCCAGGTCGAACATTACCTGGACGGTGGGTTCACCTTCTTGCTGAGCAACGACGTCCAGTTCGATATCCGCGCTGGTTATGGAATGAACCGTGCCGCCAGCGACTTTTTTGCCGGCGCTGGGCTCTCGATTCGCTTCAAGTAGCCTCGCCACCCCCGGAGCAGGAACTCTCGCTGAGAGATCGCACTCCCGACGTCCCCCCACAGGGGAACCGGTGTCGTCCTCACGCCAGCACGGCGTCAATCGGACGGCCGTGATCCAGCACAGGCACCGGGCGATTTTCCCGATCCCGGATGCGGGCTTCGCCCTCGATTCCCAGCGAGTGATAAATCGTGGCCGCGATATCGGCCGGACCATAAGGCCGGGTCATGGGATAACCGGCCTGTTTGTCGCTGCGGCCGACCACCTGCCCCGCCTCGATACCCGCTCCGGCAAAGAAGACACTGCCACAAGCTCCCCAATGGTCACGGCCACCATTCGCGTTGATCTTCGGCGTCCGGCCAAACTCGGTCAGGAACACGACCATCGTCTCATCGAGCATTCCCCGGGTATCGAGATCACGAATCAACGCCGCGTACGCCCGGTCAACTCCAACCACGTTGTAACCCCGCTTGACCATCTTCGACACGTGGGGAAAGTTCTGGCTGGCAGCATTGTGGATGTCAAACAGGTTGCCGTAGTCGGGGTCGTATCCGTAATCGACCATCACGAACCGCGCGCCCGACTCGACCAGCCGCCTGGCCTGCAAGCACCGGCCGCCGATCTTGGTTCGACCGTAATCGTCGCGAAGAGAAGCCGACTCGCTTCCCAGGTCGAACGCCTGACGCACTTGGGGCGAGAGCAGCATGTTCAATGCGTTCCCATAGTGCCCCTCGATCGCTGCCAACCGCGTGTCACTCTCGATAGCGCGGGCCGTCTGATTGAGTCCCTCGAGCAAGCCAACACGGCGGTCCAGACGACCACGACTCAATCCACTGGGATACACCAACTCGCGAGGACTCAGGTCCTCAGTCATCTCCGCCGGCGGATTCTCCAGTTTCTTTCCGACTGTGAAATCGGGTTGTTCGGGTCGTCCGCCCACGCAGAATGGAGCGTACTGATTTCCCAACCAGCCTCCCACAAACAGGTTGTGAGGCGGAGGCCCCGGTCGAGTG
Organism: uncultured Planctomycetaceae bacterium; assembly: GCA_964646205.1. Classification (GTDB taxonomy): domain Bacteria; phylum Planctomycetota; class Planctomycetia; order Planctomycetales; family Planctomycetaceae; genus UBA8437. The sequence continues at coordinate 61,102 of CAZYAZ010000003.1, forward strand.
ATCCCGGGAACGGCGATGTAACCAGGCAGACCGTTGCGAGAACCGTACAGGTGCGAAACGATCGCCCCGATATTCGGCTCGCTGAACAACTGGTTGCGGTTCACCTTGCGGCCAGACAACGTGTACACCTGGCTCAACAGGTGATCATTGCTGTCGTGCGAAAAACTGCGGACAACCGCCAGGCGATCCGCCACCTCGGCCAACCTCGGCAGCGTTTCGCAGAATTGCACGCCCGGCAACCGGGTCCCGATTGCCGTCAACTCACCGCGAATCTCCTCGGGTGCCTCGGGCTTGGGATCAAATGAATCGATGTGGGTCATTCCACCACCGACCCACAGGTAGATCACCGACTTGGCTCGCCCCGGTGTTCCCTCGGCCGCAAGAGTCCCTTCAAGGCCAAGCCCGGCCAACACCGAAGCCGAAACCCCCAGGGCACCGGCTTGCAACACATCGCGCCGCGGCCATTGTCGGAGTTCACCGTCAGATTTCTCGTGCTCGTGATGCATAACGCAATCTATTATGCCGCGTGAAGTGGGGCGGGGAAAGTGGAGTCCGACACCCGAATGCCCTAGCATACCTCACATGAAGATCACAGAAGTCATTTGCCAGGTATTGCGGGTCGAATCAGTCACCGAAAAGACAGCCAGTTGCCAGGATGTGGCACTGGTCCGAGTCCGCAGTGACACCGGGTTGGAGGGGATCGGCGAGGCCGACGCGTCACCCGAGGTGGTGCAGGCCGTCATCGACGCTCCCTTCAGCCACAACATCGCCTGTGGACTCCGTGAATTGATGGTTGGCCAGGACCCACTGGCCATCCGGCGGAACTGGAACCGGATGTACCGTGGCTCGATGTACTTTGGCCGGACCAGTGTGACGGTGGCCGCCATGGCCGCCGTCGACATGGCCCTGTGGGATCTGGCCGGCAAACACTATGACGCGCCGATTCACCAGCTGCTGGGTGGCAAACAGCACGATGAGATCCGGGCCTACGCCTCGATCCTCTTCGGAGCCGACGGGGCCGAGACGGCCGATATTGGACGGCGGTGGGTCGATGCGGGCTACACCGCGGTGAAGTTCGGCTGGGAACCGATGGGAACCAGCGAGGCGGTCGACATCGACCTGGTCCGCGGTGCCCGCCAGGGACTGGGCCCCGACGCCTCGTTGCTGATCGACGCCGGCTGTGTCTGGGACGCTCGTACCGCTTTGCGACGTGCGGTCGCGTTCTCAGAATTCGACGTCGAATGGCTCGAGGAACCGCTGCACCAGGCCGACGTGGACGGTTACGCCTGGCTCCGTGACCGGTCACCGGTGCCCATCGCCGCAGGTGAAGGGGAATGCGGTCGCGAGAGTTTCCGCCCGTTGATCGATCGACACGCGCTGGACGTCTACCAGGTCGACCTCTCGAGAAATGGTTTCACCGATGCGGCCTACGTGAGGGACCGGGTCGAGGAAGTCGGAGCAAGACTCTGCAACCACTGCTACACCAGCCCGATCACCGTCGCCGCCAGCGCCCACTGGCTCTCGACCTGCCGCGATGCATTTCTGATCGAGGACTGCGTCGAGGACGAACCGTTGCGCAACGAATTGACGCACGAACGCATCCAGGCGGTCGATGGAAAAATCACCGTTTCCGAGGCCCCCGGCCTGGGCGTAACTCTCAACGAGGACTTTGTCGCCGCCCACCTGGTCAGCGAATCCCGGTAGCCACTTCCGCCCCAGGGCCGAGGAGACATCCAATGACTGATCCGGTGGACGGCCTGGAGACGCTCAGAGGACAGGTGGTCGTGATCGACATCGAAGCCCCCTACGTCTACGTGGGAACACTGGCCGACTTCGACACGCATCACTTCGTGCTCGAGAACGCCGACGTCCATGACCTCCGTGACGCTGCGACAACTCGCGAGTTGTACGTGATCGAGACACGGATGCACGGCGTGCGAGCCAACCGGAAAAAGGTGCTGCTCCGCCGTGACCAGGTGGTCAGCCTCTCGGCCCTGGATGACGTGATCGAATAGCACCTGGTGAGTCAGGATTCGACACCCCGGAACGAACCCAGCCAGGCAGCGGCCCGTCCGTTCAACCAAACAGCTTCGGCCACACTTCCAGTTCCACAGCCTTGTAGCTGAAGAACCCGAAGAACAGCACGGCCCAGCCGATCGCCAGCATCCGGAACCATCCCATTCGCAACCGCGACGGCAAGATCCGGCCGTTGAGAACCAGCAACAGGATCGAGTAGACGAACATCACGAAGCCGTTCATTGCGGCCGAGGTGACCAGCAGGACCAGCGGCTTGTTGAATCCGACCAATAGAATCAGCGTACCCAGCAAGATCTCGCCCCAGAGAAACAGGTAGTACAGTTTCGAGAGCGACCAGTTGTCGTTGTCGCGGAGGTAGTTGATCTTGACGATGTCCGTCGAGATGCGAGCAGTCGCGTCCAGGACACCCAGTTCAGTCGTCAGCAACACGGCAATACCCATCACCAGGAAACCCAGTTTCAGCAGGCCGCCTCCGGCGGCGCGTTCACCGATTATCGTCGCCTCACCCCAGACAAAATCCAAACCGGCACCGTAACGGTCCATGCCCGGTTTCAGGACTCCATCGGCGTCATAGAAAACCGAGTAGGTCATCAGTGACATCAGGCACAGACAAATCACACAGGTGACGAAGAACGACAACAGGTGTTCGATATTGGCCGACCGCCACCAACCCAGCCAACGCCTGCGGTTCTCGGGACTGTCGGGAAACAGGAACCCGGTGCCGGCGATCGCTTCCTGCTGACCAGTCAACGGGCTGGTGATTCGCCCGATGAACTGCCCCATCCCGTACCCCTTGTCCTTGATGAAGTTGCTCTGGCCCAGGTTGGTCGATCCGCCGGCCCCGGCAAACGCCAGGGCTCCCAGGAGGCTGATGAAGGTCAACCCCGTCGCATCCAGATCGGGCATCTGCCCGATGCTGCCAATCCCCGAGACCATTGCCACCACGGCGTCACCGCGGATCAGGACAAATCCCAGGCCAATCACGATCACCACGATCATTCCAACCAGCACCATCTGGATACGTTCTACGGTGTTGTAGACCACCGGCCCGGCTGTCAAAGCGATCCCCACCAGCCACAATCCGGCGATTCCAAACAGCGGCACATACTGGGATGTGAAACTGAGAACTCCTGTCTCCGGATCGATCACCTCCTCGGCCCCGAAGAGCGCCCAACTGAGCATCTGGCCGGCACCGGTGGCCCACCCCGGCCAAGCCCATGGGAGGATATTCAGGAGCAGGAACACCCAGGCCCAGTTCCTGTTGATCCGACAGAACCCGGCGATGGCACTCTCACCGGTCGCCAGTGTCCACCGCTCAATCTCCATGTTCAGGAAATACTGGGTGATCACCCCCAGGATGCAGGCCCAGAAGAAGATGAAGCCGGCCTTGTACGTGATGTAAGGCCAGAGCACGAATTCGCCCGACCCCAGGGCCAGGCCAGCCAGCATGATGCTGGGCCCCACCATCTTCTTCCACGAAATCGGTTCCGGCAGGTCCCGCCATTTCAACGGCGGCAGTGATCCACAACGGACCGTTTCATCCGGGACAGTCGCCTCATCAGCGGCCACCGGCGGCACTGCTTCCGGTCCACCCGAGGCGATGTTTTCGTCCGACATCAGCGTTCTCTCCCACTGCCATTCGAAGAACCGGCCATCGTCTCACCTCATCCGGTCTGCGGCAACTCCATCAGTTCTCCAAACCGCTCCAGGACCCTCCGCCGCAGCGGCCCGGCCTCCTCGCCATCGATTTCACCACTGCGGACCAGGTCGAAGGCGATCTCACGTGTCTCTTCAAGCAGTTCACGGTCGGCGATCAGGTCGGCCACTCTCAAGGGAAGTTCCCCGTGCTGCCGGACGCCCAGCACATCACCGGGTCCCCTGAGCAAAAAATCGGCCTCGGCGACGGAAAACCCGTCGGCGTGCTGATCCAGCACGCCGAGCCGCGCGGTCGACGATTCGTCTCGACGACCAGCCATCAGGAAACAGTATCCCTGGTAAGTCCCCCGACCAATCCGGCCTCGCAACTGGTGCAACTGGCTCAGGCCAAACCGCTCGGCCTGGTGGACAACCATCAACGTCGCGTTGGGCACGTCGACACCCACCTCGACCACCGTCGTCGCCACCAGCACCCGGGTGCGACCATCGCGGAAGTCCTGCATCGCAGCCGATTTCTCGTCGTTGTCCAGCCGTCCGTGGACCAGGCCCACCGAGAGTCCCGCCAGTTCGTTTTCGCGAAGCCTCTGCCAGGTCTGCTCCACTCCCATCCCTTCCCCGGTCTCCTCGTCGGCGTCGATCCGTGGACACACCACGAACGCCTGCCTTCCCGCCGTGACCTGCTCCCGGACAAACGTCCAGGCCTTCTCTCGAGTGTCCTCGTCCCACACCACGCTGGTAACAACCGGTTGCCGCCCTGGAGGCAGATCGTCGATCGTGGTGACATCGAGATCGCCGAACTGTGTCAGGCACAGGCTGCGTGGAATCGGTGTGGCTGTCATCACCAGCACGTGCGGCGACACGGCCTGGTCCTCGTCGGTGAATCGGGATCTCTGGATCACCCCGAACTTGTGCTGTTCGTCGATCACCGCCAGGCCCAGTGAATCGAACTGGACATCCTGCTGAATCACGGCGTGGGTACCGACCACCAGTTGGACCTCGCCGGAAGCAATCTGTCGAATCGTGTCGCGACGGTCGGCAGCGGTGAGCTGACCGGTCAACAGTGCACGGTTCACGCGGCTGCCTTCCAGCAGGTCCTCGATCGTCTGCCAATGCTGCCTGGCCAACAGTTCAGTCGGGGCCATCAACACCGCCTGGTGGCCACCGGCAATAGCCACCAGCATCGCGTAAACCGCCACCGCGGTCTTCCCCGCCCCGACATCGGCCTGGAGAAGCCGGTGCATGGCGTGGTCCTGGTTCATATCCGCGACGATTTCTCCCACCGCTCGCTCCTGGCCGGCCGTCAAATCGAACGGAATACGACGTCGGATCCGTGAATCGATCTTGGCCGAGACCGGAAGGCTCGGTGCCCGACCAGACTGTCTCCACGCGCGGCGGCGGAGAGCCAGGCCGAGTAGAAACTCGAGCAGATCATCGAAAATCAACCGCCGTCGTGCCGCCAGGTAGTCGTCGATCGAGCCGGGACGATGCACGCCGTGCAATGCCTGGTGCAGGCCCACGACGTTGAAACGCTGCTGCCATGGTTCTGGAATCGGATCGTCTATGTGTTCAACAAACCGGTCAACGGCATCTCGCGTGATCCGACGCATCACCTCCATCGTCACGCCATCGGTCAAGGGGTACTTGGGCAACAGCCCACCGTGTGCATCCAGGTCATCGGCATCGATGGTCTGGATCCGGGGATGAGTCATCTCCCAGCGACCCGCACGTCGCTTGGGCTTTCCGGAGAACAGGACGGCATCGCCATGCTGGACCCGTCCCAGCACCCAGTTCTGGTTGAACCACGTGGCCTTCAGGAACCCGTCGCCGCTGTCGATAACAATCGCCGCCATCCGTCGTCCGCCCGATATCCTGCGATCGGCCAACTCGACCACTTCGCCTCGTACCGTCTGCAGGATGTCGGGTTCCAGTTCCCCCACCCGTCGGACCTCGGTCAGATCGACCAGGTCACGGGGCAGATGCCACAACAGATCCTCAACCGTCTCGATCTCCAGTCGTTCCAGGGACTCGGCGCGGACCGGACCCACTCCGGCCAGAAACCTCACCTGGGTCTGCAACGGGGACTCGTCCATGAACTCATTCGCCTGGGAATGACGTGGCCAACTATCCTAACGAGTTGGCCCTAACGAGTTGGCCCCTCATGCGGTCGTCGCGATCACCGATCAGGAATCGACCGGGTCGAACTCGTGCGAGGCAGCCACGGCCAACTCGTCACAACGCTCGTTCTCGGGATGACCGCTGTGCCCCTTGACCACCGTGAAACGAACATCGTGTCGGTCAAGCAACTCGTCCATGTCCTGCCACAACTCGACGTTCTTGACCGGCTTGAAGCTCTTCCCCTCACGCCGCTGCCAGCCGTTGGCCTTCCAGCCGGGCATCCACTCCGAAGCGCCCTTGGCCACGTACACGCTGTCGGTAATCACCTCGACCTCGGAACGACGTGTCAGGGCCCGCAGGCCCTCGATCACCGCCTGGAGTTCCATGCGATTGTTGGTCGTCGCCGCATCCCCACCGGCGACCTCCTTCTCCGTACCGGTGGCCGGATGTTTCAGCAGGAAGGCCCACCCGCCTGGACCGGGATTGCCGCGACAGGCACCGTCGGTGAACAACTGGACCCGCGACATCGGTTCACACGCCCCCCCAACAGGTTGCTGGAACGCACCGCCTCAACCCGATTCGCTACCGCTCGCGGTAGACGATACGACCACGATTGAGGTCGTAGGGCGAGATCTCCACGATCACGCGGTCACCCGGTACGATCCGGATAAAGTGCTTTCGCATCTTGCCGGCAACATGACACATCACGACATGGTCGTTGTCCAACTTGACACGAAACTGGGTGTTGGCCAAGGCTTCAGTCACGTTGCCTTCAGCTTCGATGGCCTCTTCTTTGGCCATGGGCAATCCGTCCTCGCGGTCTAGGGAAATCGGTTCTGCGACGGGGCGGATTATATCAACGGTGCCCCCACTCGACCAACACCAGACTGCCGGCAATATTTCCTCCGGCGAGGTCACGGGTCGGCCCGTTGAGCCGATCGGTGAAGGCGACTAGGATGAGCCACGGTCCAAGTACAGCAACAATCCGAACCGGAGTCCGACGGCGATGACCGAATGCCTGGTCGCCCTGGGAGGCAACATCGGAGACGTGAGCGGCACATTTGCCGCGGCGCTGGAAATGCTGGCCACTCAACCTGCCATCGAGATCACGGCCGTCAGCCGCTGTTTTGTGACCGAACCGGTCGGTGAAAATGCCGGGGCCGCCTATCTCAATGCCGCGACCGTCCTGGACACCTCGATACAGCCCGACCAACTTCTCGAAACAACCAAGCAGATCGAACACCAGTTGGGACGGGAACAGGCCAGCGGCACCTGGACCTCTCGCACCGTTGATCTTGACCTGGTCACCTACGGCGACATCGTCGTCCAGGATGACCGCCTCCGGATACCTCACCCGGGTTGCTGGTACCGACGCTTCGTACTCGACCCGGTCTGCCGAATCGCCGGATCGACCCGGCATCCCGCCAGCCAACTCACCTTCAATCAACTTCGCGAACGTCTGCTGGTCCGCCCACTGCCGGTCTGGCTGGATAGCGACGACCATGATCAACGGATCGAGGAATTGCGAGAGCGGTTTCCTGAAATCGTGTGGGTCACCGACGCCGCCGCGATCCAGGACAACGGAATCGCTCTGCCCGGCAATCCCGTTCCGCCCGATTCACTCGTGGACGTGCTCACCGCCGCTGTCGGCGGAGTGGAACTGGCCGACGAGATCCCGGGCTGGCCCGAACCGGACTCCGCTCCAGCAGCAGCGTCACCCGGCGGCGACTCTACTTGACCCGGACCTGGGTCGAGAGGCCGTATTTCAGATCGCCAACCTGGTAGACCAGGTGACCGTAGAGCACCACGTGGCCGCCGGTTTCCAACCGGACGTCACCAATCAACCGGTCGCCCTCGCGGCGCAGCTCGGTCGAGTTGAACTTCGACTTGCGGAAGTCGAGCGTTTGGCTGCGGGCCGACCAGAGTTGACCGGAGACCGGAGCCGGGTCCGAGGCGATCTCGAGGTTCAGGCCACCCGGCTGATCCCCGTGCTTCCAGGTGATCTGTGGCATACGACGTCCCGTGGCAACCGAACGAAAAAAGACTGCCAGGGTCGACCGCAATTGCTGTTCGCCTCCCCGTAGCCCGTGCCCGGCGTTGGGGATATACAGGGCGTATTTCGGACCGGAGAGTTCCGCCCAGTAATTGTTCAGCGCATCGACACACCAGTACGGGTCGTTGGTCCCGTTGATGACCAGCTTGGGCTGCGTCAACCGCCCCCGGTAGGCATAGGGGTCGACCCATTTCCACAGTGGCAGGTTGGGGCGTTTCTGCATGAGCGCGATCAGCCCCTTGCTGGTGTAAGCCCGGATCTGACGGCTGAACTTGCCCCACTGCCGTTTCTGGTGCTTGACCTGCACCGGCATGTTCAACATGTCGATCACCTTTGGCGCCAGCCCCACCACCCGCTTGTCGACAGCCGCTGTCAGCCATGTCGTCCATCCGCGCTTCGAGGCGCCTGTGACCACGAATCCCTTGATCGTGGTTTTCCATTTCTGCTGGGCCACCTCCTGGATCGCATCCATGGCTCGCACAGCACTCTTGACCATCGGGAACAGCAACGGCCAGGTGGAATCTCCGGTCTTGAGATGCCGCAGGAATGTCTCGCTGATCAGGTTGTCCTCGGACTTGTTGCCCAGCAGAGGCTGGTTGGGGACCTGGTACAACACCGCGACGCGAGCAGAACAAGACTTGGCCAGTTCGGCAAAACGCGTCAGATTTCCACGAGACGGTTCGCTACCGGTCGATCCACCGGCAATCACCAATACCATGTGGTCAGCGTGCGCGATCCGGGCCGGTTCCAGCACCAGCAGCCGGTGCTGCCACGTGATGCCGTGCCAGGTCTGGGAGACCAGCTTCAAACGGTGCATCCGGCCACGGTCAGTCTGGTCGGTCGCTTCCAGCGTCCACTTGTATGAATCGTCCTGCGCCGCGATATATCTCTCCAGTGCATTGGGCTTCTCCACAGCCTCAACTTGTCCTCCGACAAGCAGCCAGGACGTGGTAATCAGCAAGCAGACCAGTTTGATCAGCCCTGCCAGTGAGACGGAACACGGCTTCAAACCATGCTCCAATCTGTTTCGAAAGACGTGCATCCTCGTGACCCCTGACCGGCCCCTGAGGGGGGCTTGTTTGCAATGTGACACAAGGTATCTAAGATAGTCGTTTCGCGAAGGAAACCGACAGACCCGGGACGAATGGGACCGGGCATTTGCCGTCACACAGCTCGTGCTGCCAGCGGAGAATGAGACCCGTGAGTGATCTAGCGACCCAAGTGACAGCGGCCCAGGAGGCCCTGGACGCCCACACTGTGAAAATGGTGCAGTGGCACTTCAATCCTGAAACAGGTTCCCCCTTCTGGCTCGAACAGGCCGGTGACCTCGGTTTCGATCCGCTCACCGACGTCACGTGTTTCGATGACCTGAAGAAGTTCCCCCTGTTCGAGGACGATTCGCTTCGTGGCGGACCGGTCCAGAGATGGATCCCCAAGGGACTGGCCGACAAGCCGGCTTATGTCTTTGAAACCGGCGGCACCACCGGCACCCCCAAGTCACGCGTCGTGATGGACGATTTCCGGATCGACTACGAGTTGTTCAGCGACACGCTCCCCGACGAGATGTTCCCACCCGGCTCCAACTGGCTGATGCTGGGCCCCTCGGGCCCCCGACGGCTGAGGCTGGCGGTGGAACACCTCGCTCAACACCGTGGCGGCATCTGCTTCTGTGTTGACCTGGATCCCCGCTGGGTCGTCAAGCTGCTCAAAAAAGGCAAAACACAGGAAGCCAAAGAATACGCCGATCATGTGATCGACCAGGCGATGACCGTGCTGGAAGCTGGTCACGACATCAAGTGTGCCTTCTCGACACCGAAACTGTTGGAGGCTCTGGCCCTGAGACTGATCGACAAGGGTTCCAGCGTCGCGGAGGCAGGAATCACGGGCATCTTCTGTGGCGGTACAGAGTTCACTCCACAGTGGTACCGCTTTGCCCGCGAGGAACTGCTGGGACCGGATGTCTACATCACCCCGACCTACGGCAACACGCTGATGGGCCTGGCCTGTGGCAAGCCATTCGACCCGGCCGACGACTACAAGATCACCTATTACGCCCCGCAACCACGCGCGGTGGTCGAGGTCGTCGACTTCGACGATCACAAGCAGGTCGTCGGACACGGCGAAACCGGACGGGTGAAACTGTACACGTTGACCGACGAATTGTTCATCCCCGGATTCCTCGAGCGGGACGAGGGTGAACGTGAAGAACCTCACGAGAAATATCCGTGGGACGGAGTCAGCAGCGTGCGACCCTTCCACGTCTTTGCCAAGACCACCACTGTCGGTGTTTACTAGGCCCACCGCCCACACATTCGACATCACTCCCGTGCCGACCAAGGCACTTCGAGACCAAGGACAGGATCATGATCGAGATTCCCATCGTTCGCTGGGGCGAGCCGTACGAGAGCATGGAGAAGATGGACGTTGTCCACTTCGAGAGCGGTGAGACGCTGGCACAGGTCCACGAGGCCAATGCCGGACTGATTCGCATGGACATGCGGAAGGCTGCTCGTGCCCGCGAAATCCTCCGCGAATTCACGATCGATCAACTGGTCGACATGATCGCCGAGGCGGGTGATTACTACGTCAACGACACCCTGCCCCTGGGCAACGGCGACCAGTCTCCCGACGACTTCTGCAAGATGCAATCGGCCACCACCGGCCTGCCAGAACACATGTGCCGCATGAACATGACGAAGAATGCCTTCGTCATGAAGCACATGCACGAGATTCTCGACGCGTTGACCCGCGGCCTGCCCTACAACATTCTCAGCGACGGATACGGTGTCGAAGACCGGGGCGTGATGGTCAGTTACCAGGCCAACTGCAACGCCGCCGGTTGGGTGCTGCCATCCAACAGCCCCGGTGTCCACACGTTGTGGCTGCCGGTCATCCCCTTGCAAATCGGCCTGGTGCTCAAGCCCGGCCCCCAGGAACCCTGGACGCCGTTCCGAATGTACGAGGCCTTTGCCAAGGCGGGGATTCCACGAGAAGCCATCTCGATCTATCCCGGTGGAACAGCCAAGGGGCCTGAACTGGGAAGCGCCGTGCTGGAGACCTGCGAACGGAGCGTGATCTTCGGCGGCCTGGCCACCATCGAACGCTATATCGGCAACCCCAAGGTCAGTGCCCATGGCCCCGGGTTCTCAAAGATCTTTCTGGGCGACGACAAGGTCGACGATTGGGAGAATTACATCGACCTGATTGCCGACAGCGTCTACGTCAACAGCGGCCGCAGTTGCATCAGTTGCTCGGGCATCTGGGCCAGCCGGCACACCGCCGAAATCGCTGACGCCCTGGCCCAGCGATTGGGGCCGATGGCTCCTCTGCCAATGGACAACCCCGACAGTGGGTTGGCAGCTTTCACGATTCCCGGCGCAGCCGAGGCCATGAGCGGCCAAATCGACGACGGCTGCAAATCCCCGGCCGTGACCGAAGCGACCGCCGAGTACCGCGACGGTGACCGTTTGGTTCAGAACGAACGCTGTGATTTCCTGCGGCCAACCGTGCTCCACGTCACCGATCCCGACGACACGATGGCCAACACCGAGTACATGTTCCCGTTCTGCAGCGTGGTCGAATGCCCCCAGGATCAGTTCCTGTCCAAGGCCGGCTACACGCTGGTCGGCTCGCTGCTCTCCGACGACCAGGAACTCGGCCGTTCCTTCCTCGATGCCACCAACATCGATCGACTCAACATCGGTGAGGTCAAGACCATCCAGTTGAACTGGCTGCAACCTCACGAAGGCAACATCATCGACTTCCTGTTCCGGGCCCGCGCCTTCCAGGACGCCCCACCGCCGCCGCATTGAGCACCACCGAGGCCGTCTTTCCGCACAATCGGTTCCCGGCTATGCTCACGGCATGATGCCTTTCAGCAAGTTGTTGCGCGTCGCGTCACTGGTGCTGCTGTTTCTCGTCGGCTCGTCCGTCGAGTCGATCGGCCAATCCTCCGACGCCAGGCCCAAAGCCGAGATCCGTACGAGAGTCCGCGTCGAATTGCTGACCGACCGTCGTGGAGCGCCACTGGCGGCACAGCGGTGGGCGAAACTGTTCCAACAGTTTCAGGTCCCGCTGAGAATCCGGCGAGGACTCGGTGGTGAACGGACGGCCGTCCGCGAGACAATCAGTGGGCGAACCCGCCAGGTCACTGTCGTTGGCAAGCTCGATCGGTCGGGAAGAATCCTGGTCCCCGGCAAGTCCTTCTCGCCCGGCAATCCAACAACGCTTGGAAAGTGGCTGAAGGAACTGGGGACCTTTGGTGCCAAGGGGAATCCCAGTGGTCAACCCGCCTTCGGGCTCACTGAAGGTCAGTTCAACTCGCTGTTCGAAACCCTCGCCCAGCCGGTTCGTACCGACCTCTCGGGCAAACCACTCACCGAAGCCATCGCCGCGGTGGGCATCCCCCCCTCGTTGCCGCTCGATCTTGCCTCACTGGGGGCCGACACCACCATCCCACCACGGACCAACGGCAAGGGGCTCTCCCGAGGATCCACGCTGGCCGCACTGCTGGCGATCCGCGGCCTCGCCTTCCGACCTCGACGGACTCCCGCCGGCCGGGTCGAACTGCAGATCGTCAAGCCCACGATCGGAAAAGCCGTTGGAACAACAACCTGGCCCCTGGGCTGGCCCCCGCGGCTCAGCCGACTCAAGACAGCTCGACCGCTGTTCCAGATCGTCCCGGTCAACCTCGACAAGGCCGCCTTCCTGGACGTGGTTGATACCATCACCGAAAAAACCGAGATCCCGATGCTGATCGATCATCACGGCCTGGCGGTCCGCAAGATCGATCCGACCAGGCTGTCCGTCACGGTTCCCGCCAAGAAAACCTCGTGGTTTCAGTTGCAGAAGAGCATCACCAATCCTCATCATCTGACCCGCGACCTGAGAATCGACGAGGCGGGTAAGCCGTTCGTCCTGGTCACTCCGATCCAGGTCAAGCCAATCAACAAGAAGTAACTCCCTCCTTCGATCTCTCAATCCCTGGCCCCCTCATGTTCAGTGCCAACCAGGTCGTCGACCTCCTGCAGGAACTCTCGTTCACCCACGTGGTGACCATTCCAGACAGCACGCTGGGCCAGTGGGAAAATGACCTGAAGGCATGCGAGTCGATCGACTACGTCGGCGTGTGCCGCGAGGGGGAAGCGTGGGCGGTCGCGGCAGGACTGCACCTGGGCGGTGCGACTCCCCTGGTCCTGATCCAGTGCACGGGATTGTTCGAATCTGGTGACTCGCTCCGCAATGCACTGTTCGATTACCGGTTGCCCCTCTTTGCCATGATCGGCTACCGGAGTTTCCTGAACCAATCGACCCTTCCGGGAGACACCTGCCTGACCTTCACCGAGCCGATCCTGGACGCCTGGGGCATGGATTGGGCACTTTACGACAACGCCGAGAACACGCCAGAACAACTGGAAGCGATTGCCGCCCAGTGCCTGCGGTGCCGGGAGGCGGACATGCCGGGCGTGGCGCTGGTCGCCGAGGGGAGAGCCTAGACGTGTCACAAACGCCAACTGGAATGCCACTGGTCGAGTCGCTCAACGTGCTGCGGGAGATTCGTGGCGATGACGAAGCGGTGCTGACGGTCATGGGCACCGCCCGCGAGTGGATGGCACTGGGTGAATTGCACCCGCTGGACTGGATCTATGTTCCCTCGAGCATGGGACAAGCCCCCTCGCTGGGGCTGGGCATGGCCCTTGCACAACCCGACAAGCAGATCATCGTGTGCAACGGTGACGGCTGCATGCTGATGAACCTCGGCACACTGGTCACCATCGCCAACCAGGCTCCTTCCAACTACACCCTGATCATTTTCGATAACGGGATCTACGAGATCACTGGTGGGCAACCGACCCCGGCCACTTCAGGCGAATCCCCACTGGTCGACCACCCGGCCCTGGCGCGGGCCGCCGGGTTCCAACAGGTTTTCGTGTTCGATCGGCTCGATGACTGGATGGAATCGGCTCGTGACGTGATCGATGCCCCCGGCCCCACCTTCGTCCATCTCAGCATCGCCCCGGTCCCCGGAGCCGTCGGCCCCCGATCGCCCAGCCCCGCACCGCCACGGGCTGTCGAATTTGGCAAGGCGTTGCAGGGATAGACACCGGCCTTCCGCCCGCGACTACGGTTTTGCCGTTCCGTCGCAACGACACACCATCTCGCCGCAGCCGGGACAGCCCGAGCCATACTTCGCGAGCACAGCCCGCTCCAGGTTGACTTCAGCCACGTTGGCAATCGTGGCCAACCAGGCCAGCACATCGGCGAATTCGGCCGAGGTCGCCGCCCGATCACCCTCGCGGAGGGCCGCGGCCAATTCACCCACCTCCTCCATCAACCACATGAAGGTCCCGTCAATCCCGCGAGCCTCGTCCTTGGACGAATACATCGTCCCGATCAGTTGCTGGAGTTGGCCCAGGCTCAGCGTGGGGGAATTCTCGGTCGGCATCGATCTGGTCCATCCTCACTGCAAATACCGGAATGACAATGAGAGCCGTGATCTCGATCAACTGACCATTCACCAATCCGATGGTGTCAAAAAACACGCCGCGGCCCCGTGAAAACACGGGACCGCGGCTATCGTAAACAAACCTCTTGTGTAGCTCCGGCGGTTGCTGTGAGCAAAAACGGACATCGCCGTAGACAAACCGGGGGGTCACCGGCCGGCACACCTCTGTCCCATACTCTTTACAACGGCACCTCCGAGTCATTGGCTATCCAAGAGGTCTGGTAACCATGCAACACAGTAGATCGGCACGATAGAAACGGTAATTTGGGCAAAACCAAGAATTCGGATAGTTAAGGCAATAGCACCGCGCCAACCGACCACCAATGACCGGTTGTATCGATCAGCACGATCAGTCGGGTGAGAAGCAACCCGACAAGAAAGGACTCGAGTCGATACAATCGTTATGGACCGATCGATCGACCCGACCGGCAATTCCCGTCCCGGTGCCAATAGCCAAGGAGCAACCACGATGACGCAGCCTTTTCAAGACCAGCAAGCCGGCGTGACAAATGAGCTCTCACGGCGTGACTTCCTGGCCACGGGCCTCGTCTCGGGTGCGGCTGTGATTGCGAACCAGGCCGTTGGGTCGGTCAGTGCCACTGCAGCTCCTGCCAAGAATTCGCCTTACGCCGAGTTCAAGATGGGCATCCAGAGCTATTCGCTCCGAGGATTTGATGCCCCCACGGCACTCAAGCACACCCGGACACTTGGCTTGAAATTCTGGGAGGCCTATCCCAGGCACGTTCCACTGGGGACTTTGCCGGCCCACATCGCCAAGCAAAAAGCCATGCTCGCCAAGGCAGACGTCAAACTGACGGCCTACGGGGTCCTGGGGTTTGATGCCAACGAGGCCAAGGCCCGACAGGCATTCGACTTCGCACGCAAGATGGGGATCGATTCGCTGAGTGCCAATCCCAAGAAGGACAAGGCCACCTTCGATCTGTTGGACCGGTTGGTCGATGAATACAAGGTGGCGATCGCGATCCACAATCACGGTCCCCGAGCACTGTACGACAAGATTTCTGACGTCGAAAAGATGGTCAAGGATCGGCACCCACTGATCGGTGCGTGTGTTGACACCGGGCACTTCCTGAGAAGCGACGAGGATCCCGTGGAAGCGATCCGTCGCCTGGGCAAACGAGTCTTCGGCGTCCACCTCAAGGATGTCAAAACCGTCACCACCGGTGGCAAGAAACGGAAACTGTTCAAGATCCTTGGCGAAGGAGATCTCGACGTCGCGGGCTGCCTGAAGACGCTCCGCAAACTCAAGTACCGGCGGATTGTGGCCCTGGAATACGAAGAGAATCCCAAGAACCCGCTTTCGGATCTCGAGATCTGCCTGAAAACCGTCCGGACGGCGATCAAATCGCTGGGTTGATCAGTTGCCGGCAGTGTCCTCGAGAATCACGAGGTTGTCTCGATGGACAACCTCCGAATAGGGCAAGCTGCCCAGTCGATCCGAAATTTCGTCACTCCGCCGCCCTGCCACCTCTCGTGCATCTCGCGCGTCGTAGTTGACCAGTCCCCTGGCGAATTCACGTCCGCTTGGATCGGCCAGCGAAATGATGTCGCCGTGAACAAAGCTCCCCTCCACGGCGGTCACACCGATTGGCAACAGTGAACCGCCAGTCTCGCACAAGGCCCGACAAGCCCCCTCGTCGAGCACCACGCGGCCCTGCGGAGTCGCCGCATAACCAATCCAACGTTTCCAGGCAGGTAGAGTGGCCCCGTGAGCGAGGAAAAGTGTCCCGACTTCGCGTCCCGCCAACACGTCATCGAGAACTTCCGGCCGTGTTCCATTGGCGACAATGACACTCTCGCCCACTGCCGTAGCACTCTTGATAGCTTCCAACTTTCCCGTCATCCCACCCCGCCCACCGTGACTCTGTTCGGCGCGGACCAGGTCGAACAATCCATCGTCCCACTGCTCGACCAGGCGGATCGGTTCCTGGTCCTCGGGTCCGGCAAACAGTCCGTCGACGACCGTCAGCAACACCAGCAACGGAGCCGGCAACAGGTTGGTCACCAGCGCGGCCAACCGATCGTTGTCTCCAAAACCAATCCCATCAACGCTGACCGTGTCATTCTCGTTGACAATGGGCACGGCGCCGTATTCGAAGAGCGTGTTGAGCGTGTTGCGGACGTTGAGATACCGTCCCCGCTCGGTGAAATCCTCTGCCGTCAGCAACAACTGGGCGGCGTGCGCGCCATGTTGTCCAAGGCAATCGTCGTAATGATGGATGAGACGAGCCTGGCCGGCAGCGGCGGCGGCCTGCAGGTGAGGCAGGTCACCGGGACGTCCGCCCAACTCGAGTACATCAACCCCAGCACCGACTGCTCCACTGGAAACAATCACGACCCGCCTGCCGGTCTGTCGGATCCGTTCCACCGCTTCGACGAGGCTGGCGATTCGGTCCACGTCCAACGTGGCATCCGACCGCGAGATCACATTGGTGCCGACCTTGACCACCAGGGTTTCGGCCGTCTCGATCAACTCGCGGCGTACCAGGGAAACGGAAGTGCTCATGGATCAGTTTGAACCCGGAATCTGAAATCGATCCATCTCTTCTAGTCCATACCTCCCGACCGCGAAAGTGCGTCTGCCCCGTTGGTATGGTCTCGACCGCTCGCTATGATGCACTCTCAGTCGCTTACTCATCCTGGACACGCACGGACGCTGGATACCATGGCCGAGTTGTTCCACGAGTGTGGTATTGCCGCGGTTTACCACTTGCCTAACCGCGAGACGAGCCGCCTGGCGCCCTCGCAAGGAGCGCAGGAAACATCCCGGCTGATGCCCCGACTGCTGCTGGACATTCAAAACCGCGGCCAGTTGGCCGCCGGAATGACCACCTTCAGCCCCGACCGAAAACAGTTGATCGACACCCATCGTGACGTCGGCACCGTCACCGAGGTGTTTCATCTCAGCCATCCCGAACCGGCCGAGATGATGATGCAGAAGTACGCCGGTCCCGCTGCGATCGGACACGTTCGCTACGCCACCTGCGGCCAGGATGATCGCAGCTACGCACAGCCCTTCGAACGTCATCACATCCAGAGGTCAAAGTGGTTCAGTTTCGCCTTCAACGGTCAACTGGCCAACTACCCTCAACTCCGCAAGGAAATCCTCTCTCATACCGATTTTCATCTCGCCCGTGAGACCGACACCGAGATCCTGATGCACCTGCTGTGCCAGGAACTGTCTGGTGACCAGACTCCCGACCTGCTCGACGTGCTCAGTGGAGTCACACCCTGGCTGGACGGGGCCTACAACATCGTGTTTCTCAATGCCCAGGGTGACATGTTCGTGGCCCGCGACCCACTGGGAATCCGCCCGTTGTGCTTCGCAATCGAAGGACCCATGTTCGCGGCCGCCAGCGAAAGCGTGGCATTGTCGCAACTGGGTTTCCGCGACAAGGATATTCACAGCCTGCCGCCAGGAGGTGCCGTGATTATCCAGAATGGCGAGATCGACGTCCTGCAGTTTGCTCCCTCGCCCAAGAGATCCCACTGTTTCTTCGAGTGGATCTACTTCGCCAATGTCGCCAGCACCCTGGACGACCGCAGCGTTTACATGACCCGCAAGTCGCTCGGCGAGGAACTGGCCCGACTCGAAGACGTCCCAATCGATGACGACACGATCGTGGTGCCTGTCCCGGACACCGCCAAGGCCGCCGCCGCCTCGATGGCTTTCGAACTTGGGGTCCCCTGTCTTGAGGGACTGATGAGAAACCGCTACGTGGGCCGGACCTTTATCGAGGGCACCAATCGGGCCGACAAGGCACGGCTGAAATACACCCCCTTGCCAGAAGTCCTCCGCGGCAAAAGGGTCCTGGTGGTCGAGGACACGATTGTCCGTTCGACCACGATGCGTGCGCTGGTTTCGCAACTGCGTGAACGAGGCGGGGCGCGTGAAGTGCATGTCAGAGTGGCATGCCCGCCGATTGTCTCGCCCTGCTTTTATGGCATCGACATGTCAACCATCTCCGAACTGTTCGCACCGAAATTCATGGAGGGTTCTGAAATGACTCCCCAGGTCGAACAGCAGATGGCCAAAAGCCTCAACGCCGACAGCCTGAGGTATCTCCCAATCGATTCGATCGCGAGATCAATCGACTTGCCGCGCAATCATCTCTGCCAGGCCTGCATCGACTCGAATTACCCCACAACCGCCGGAACCGAGCTCTACCAGATCGCCCTGGGCAACGAGGGAGCGCCGGCCGGGACACGAACCTACGACACGACTGAAACCACTGCCACTCGAACGTAAACCGTTCGGATTCGGACCGAACGACGCGTGACACGCTCCTGCCAGCCGATCAGTCAACGTCGTATTCGGCAGCCAGCCGGGTCAACCCCGACAGAGCCGCCTCGTCAACGCCACCGGTCCAGTGGATCTCCACCGACGCCTCCGTGTTGCCAACCAGTTCACGAGCCGCCACCTTGATGTGCCCACTGCGGTCGTAACCGTATTGCACCTCGATCGGTGTTCCAGCAGCCAGGCCGGGCGGAAGGTCCACGACACGGAAGTCACCAATCACGACGCACGAATCCACGTCACTGACCTCCCCCTCGAGCAGCCGGATATAGATCGCTCGCGGATTGTCGGTGTTGGTCACAAACCGCTGGGTCACCTGGCAGGGCACCGGTGTGTTGCGAGGAATCATGATGTGGTTCCACCGTGCCTTGGTGTCGTCCCGGTCGGTCACTTCAACTCCCAGCGAATGCGAATTGACGTTGGCCGTACTGATCGCCTGCAGTCGACGCCGCAGGGCCCGGCCGGTGCCTCCATCGACACCCTCTTCTCGAGACTCAAGAATGGCCGCATGGATCGCCGCGCCCTGGGCCACGGCCAACTGCGGATCCAGCAGGTCGCTGGGAGGTTGGCCTCCCAGTTCCTCGAGCATCGTCCGCACGCCAGGCATCGCGGTCGATCCGCCTATCAACACGATCTCGTCCAACTCGGCTCCCTGGACATCAGCCTGGGCCAGCACCAGTTCGGTGGTGTCGCGAGTCCGTTGCAGCAGGTCGGCCGTCGCACGTTCAAATCGTGACCGGGTCAAGTCGACTGAGTAATCACGACCATCGTGGGACAACCGGAGGGTTGTCACCATCCGTTCACTCAGTGTCCGCTTGGCGGTCTCGCAGGCCTGGGACAATCGGAATGACACTTCGGGATCTTCGCGAGGATCAACTCCCCCGTCTTCGATGATCTCCTCGGCCACCACTTCAGTCAGCCGGTCGGTCCAGTCCATGCCTCCCAGCATCGTGTCACCATCGGTGGCTCGCACCCTCAAGTGTGTCGCTGTGATCTCGACAAGCGTCACGTCAAAAGTGCCGCCACCAAGATCGTAGACCAGAATCCTGCGTGACACACTCGGCCCAACCTGCCCAAGGGCGCCCGATGTCCAGGCGTACGTCAGTGCTGCAGCCGTCGGCTCGTTGATGATGTCCACCACATCGATCCCGGCGATCTGGCCGGCATTGCGTGTCGCACGACGACGGAGTTCATTGAAGTAATACGGAACGGTAATCACCGCCCGACGGATCGGCCCCAGTTGTTTTTCCGCATCCTGTCGCAACCTCGTCAGGATCAGAGAACTGAGCAACTCGGGAGTCAATCGGCGATTGCCGTGCCGCAATGCGAAACGCGGATTGCCCAGTTCCCGCTTGATCGCCACCACCCTCTGCTCGGGCCGGCTCCGTGCCAGAATCTCGGCTTCGGGATCCACTTCCGCTCGATCCTCACTCCCAAGCAACACCACCGAGGCGGTCAGAGGAGAACCGCTTGTGTTGTCAATCACCCTGGGCTGGCCGTCCTCATCGAGAATCGCCAACGCAGAATACGACGTCCCCAGATCGATCCCAACTATGCGAGTGGGATCCTCGAGGCCAGCTTCGGCCGGCGGAGGAGATGACACATCTGACATCGATTGAAGACCATCCAGGCGAACGGAACAGCGGTGGCCCACGACCGCAATAGCAGCTACTACAACCGTTGTCTCAACACGTGAACATTGACAACGGCCAGACGAAACTCACGGTCCTGATCACGATCGGTCCGCCCTTTGTGATCCAGGTCCGGCAGCAGAATCGTAGCGTGCAGATCATGGATTGCAACCGGGCAATCCATCGTGTGCCCCCCCCTAAAAGCTTGTACGAACTCGCCTTGTCTCCAAGGCAAGTCCACCAATCCCACGCAGAAGAACTCGTGCTGCAAAACCGGATCGCGCTTGTGGTCATAACACCGAGCACATGTGATTGCCATGACCGGCAAGGCCGGAGGAGCGGGGCGAGCGGGAAAACGTCAATTCAATCGGCCTGTGCTATGCCCACAACCAAGCCAAGAGACTCCAGGCTCACTCGTCACACTCGGTCGAAACATCCCCCGTCGATTCGCCGCCCGATTCCTCGCTCTCCGGAACCTGTTGCTCTGGTCCGGTCGAGTGAACCGCAGGATCGGACGACTCGACTTGTTCAATGTGGCCGTCGACCAATCTCAAGACACGATCACCAAGTTGCTCGGCTTCAGCCCGGCTGTGGGTGATATGAATCGTTGTCACACCAGCCTTTCGGGTGACCGACCGGACCAGGTTGTACATGTCGTCGCGAGTTTCTTCATCCAGAGCACTGAATGGCTCATCCAGGCACAGGACACTTGGGCGAGCTGCCAGTGCACGTCCCAACGCCACCCTCTGCCGCTCTCCACCACTCAACCCCTCGGGAAACCGCTCAAGCAGGTCAACAATGCCCAGCGATTCAGCGAGTGTCTGCACCCGATCCGAGATGGTCGACTCGGATTGGCGGCGAATCTGAAGGGCAAAACCGATCTGGTCTCGTACCGACATCTTGTGGAACAACGCCCCCTCCTGGGGAACAAAACCGATCCCGCGAGCGCCTGGTTTCAGCCTCGTCACGTCCTCTCCATTGATCAAGATTCGCCCCGCGTGCACCGGTTTCAGCCCACACAACGACTCGAGCAACGTCGTCTTGCCACTGCCGGTTCGTCCCATCAGGATCCCGTATTCGCCGGCGGCAAGAGAAAACGAGACGTTCTTCAACGAAAAATCACCGACGGTGACGCTGAGTTGTTCTACGGCAATCACGAGTCAATCCACATGAAACATCCGGCTCGCGACAGGGACACCACTGGCAACCATCGCCTGGCACAATCGCCCCATCCACCCAACCAGTTTAGCCCACAGCCGGTGCACGAGGGCAGTATCAGCCCACCGGTATTTCCGCTTCCGTCTTACCCAGACTGCCCAGCGCGAACACTCGCCGTCGCCGGTACAGCACAAACACCACATCTTGTCAGTGAAGTCACACGCCAAAAGCGGCCGATATGTGAAGGGAGTGACCTTGGCGCCATACCGTTTCATCAACTCCTCCAGGGGCGGTTCTCGATGACCTCCGACCAATCGCTCCCGAATCCAGAACAACGCCTCGAGATCCTCGAGGAACAACTCCGTCAGGCTCAGAAAATGAGCACCATCGGCGCGATTGCCGCGTCGACGACGCACGAGTTCAACAACATCCTCACCACGGTGATCAACTACGCGAAGATGGGGTTGAGGAAAACCGACGACGAGACCCGGGAAAAGGCCTTCACCAAGATCCTCGCGGCCGGGCAGCGAGCCGCCAAGATCACCACGGGGATGCTCTCCTACGCCCGAAACAGCGGTGATCGTCACGAGCCAATCGACCTGGCCGAGTTGGTCACCGACCTGATGCTGCTCGTCGAGAAGGACTTGCAGAAACATCGTGTTGGCCTGGACACGCAGTACGAGGACGGTGTCTACGCGGCCATCAACACGAGCCAGGTCCAGCAGGTGCTGCTCAATCTCGTCATCAATGCCAGGCAGGCCATGGACGAAGGCGGACAGTTGACGATCACCGTCTGCCGGCATGCCGATGATGAAATGGCCGAGATCATGGTGTCGGACACCGGCAGCGGAATGTCTCCCGAGACACTGCAACAGATTTTTGAACCGTTCTTCTCGACCAAGGACGCAGACACCCAGGGCCAGGGTGGGACCGGACTGGGCCTGTCGTTGTGCCGCGAGATCATCGAATCTCACCAGGGTCGGATCCGGGTCGAGAGTGCCGTCGGACGTGGCACTCGTTTTATACTCAGGTTCCCCCTGGCCGCGGCCCCATCTTCGGCAGCTGCCTAGCCGGAACGGCCAGTCTCAGGCCAGCGCCGCAACGCCGGCGAGCGCCAGGATTGTTGCCGCAATTCCCAGGATCCCCAGCGTCACCCACCAGGTCGCCCGTCCCTGCCATGGAGAATGGAACGTCGTGATCCATTCACCGCACGACACACACTGCTCGGCGTCCTCATAGACCTCAGCACCGCACTCGGGACAGGGCACGGTTTCGGCCGGGGCGTCGTCATCCCAGTCGTCCTCCTGCCAGTCCGATCCAGTGTCCCAATCGTCGGCCATGAGCAGGAGGTCCAGAACGCGGCAGGATCATCTGAAAAGTCTACGGGCCCAGCAGGTTGGCCAGCCGAATGCGATGATACGCCAAACGGTCCTCGGATGTCATTGCCGCGAAATCGGGGGACTCATCAACCGTCGCGGAATCAGCAGTCTCCGGGGACACCGTCTGCGGGTCCGAAGTCGATGGTGGCAAGCTGATCGTCTTCTGCTCGCTACCACCATAGCTCATCACTCCCGTCTCCAGCACCAGGTCGTCTTCGAGTGAACGACGAGGCCTGATCTCCAATTTCTCGAGTACGGCGTGGTAGGCCCGCACCGCCTCGGAGGGCTCCAACTCGCCGTCGACAATCAGTCTCAGGAAACGAACAAACGCCAGTTGATTCTCCGCGTTGTTGATCTTGCGACCAAACAACGCCACACGGGCCCCGTACTTCTGGGCCTCGTGGATCAGTTGAAATGCATCCAGGGTCGTACCGGCCGACCCACCGAGGATGCCAATCACCAGGCCCGGATCGTAGTTGACCAGTTCCTCAGTCGCCTGCGGACCGTGATAGACCATCTTGAGGAACAGTGGTCGCGCCGAACTGGTCACACCCGCCAACGTGCGGGCGATCAAGTCGTTGATGAACCCGGGCAGCAGTTCCGGAGCCACGCAATTGGACAAGTTGGGATCGAACACCTCCAGGAAATGGCGGAAGCCCTTCCGTTCGGCCTCATCGCGAAACACGCGGTAGGCTTCGATCGTCTGCAGGTCATCATCACGATTGTTGGCGAACGTGACGGAGTAGAGTCCGAGATCGGCTCCGTTGCCCCGTTCCGGCACCTCGCAATCGAGGTGGCCACACTGAATGTGATCAATCGACGCACTCCGAAACGGCTTGGATGCGGTCTCGTGGATTTTCCCGCCCCGGACAACGTGGATGTCGGTCGTGTCGTTGGCCCGTACGGCCGGAGTCACTTCGCTGCCATCAAAAATCTGCTCACGGATCGTCAATTCCTCGTTCGTCGAAGCCGACATCAACATGATGTCGACCAGTCCCCCTTCCACGATTTGCCGCATCTGGTCGCGATACTCGGCCAACGAACGGAATTGCAGTTCGCTGTCATGACGCTCGGGAGAACGCCCCGGAGCACCCATGCCGAAAGCCATATCGGCGTCCTTGGCATCGGCGAGTATGAACTCGCGACAGCCGGACGGATCGGCGGCGAGGGCCGCGAGTTTGCGGTCGAGTGATTTAGTGAAAGACGCAGTCATCGTATTGATCCCTCTGGACCCATCATTGCTCGGCTTTGTCCCAGGCTTTGACAGCGGCGGAATTACTGCGACAGGGCCGCCATCACCTGCTCGGTGATCGCTGACACCAGTTCCTCGGTCGGCTCGCTCGATCCACCGCCGGTCCCGGCCGCCTCGGGGGTTGCCGGATCCTGCAGGTACCCTGGGAACGACGGAGCCGGCGCGAAGGCCTGCTGCCGAAGCGCCTGGCCACCATAACCGTCGACAAACGCGGTGTTGCCACACAGGTCACAATCTTCGTTGTGGAACCGGGGATCGTCGAAACCCAGCCGCTGTTTCAGGTCCAGCAACTCACGTGTCTGGCGCTCGTCAAAGTAGTTCACGTTGCCCAGTTGCTTGGCCAGCAACAGGATTCGACAGTACGAGTCCAGGATCTCGGTCTTCCAGTAGGCGTCGATCAGATCCTTGCCAAAGCTGACGGTTCCATGGCTGGCCAGGATGATCGTGTTGGTCCCTTCCAGGAACGGGATCACCGTGTCGGCAAATTTCTGGCCGCCGGGCGTCTCGTACGGAGCCAACGGCACTTCCCCCATGAACACCTCAACCTCGGGCAACACGCACTGAGGAATCGGCTCGCCGGCAACCGCAAAGGCCGTTGCATGGGGCGGATGACAATGCACGACAGCCTTCACATCCGGCCGGTGCTTCATGATCGTCAGGTGCAACAACACCTCGCTGGTCCGCTTGCGCTGGCCGGCAATCTGGTTGCCGTCAAGATCGACCGCACAGATGTCTTCGGGCTCCATGAACCCCTTGCAGATCATCGTCGGCGAACACAGCACCGCATTCTCACCGACGCGAATCGAGATGTTCCCGTCGTTGGCTGCGGCAAAACCCTTGTTGTAGACCCGCCGGCCAATCTCACAGATCTCCTCTTTCAATTGTCGGTCGTTGATTCCACGTCCCCATTTCATCTCGATCATCGTATTCGGTGTCCTTTCGATGGTTGCTTGATCATTGGTGTTGACTGTTCGCGTCGCGTCTTTCGGTAGCGACGCTATTGAATATCAATGCTGTCCAGAATCGCGGCGTTGTACGCATCCAGTGGCTTGTTTTCGGGTAGAAACGGGTTCGATGACTCCGGCCCCTCGGCAACGGCAATTACGGCCCCCTGTCCAGCACGGCACTCGTCGTACAGCACGACCGGTTCACCACGGCCACCGCGTTGTCCGGCAATCCCGTCGGCCGAGAGCGGTACCGCGATCAGCCAGGTGGCCCCGTCCAGTGTCGGGTGACACGCCGACAACGTCAGATTGCCAATCACCTCGGCGACCCGCATCAGTTGCCTCCCCGCACAGTTGTTCTGTTGATCCTCATCAGTTCTCCAATCACGAATCGTCCGACGGCCAGTCGGAGGGCGGCTGTGGCGAATCCACCACCAGGCACGCCTCGACAATCTGACGTGACTGCCACGCCCCGACCGCCAGTGGACAAGCGACCAGCACGTTGGCTCCCAGTCGCACCAGCAGTCTCGTTGCCTCCTCGGCGTCCTTGACCACCACCGCCCGCACCCGGGGATGACGATTCGCCAGACAGGCGACCCGATGCGGATCTGTGGACAGCACAACAGCACCTCGGCCGATTGCTTCCGAGACCCACTCGCAGGCCGTGGCCACCGCCGTGTCGCTCCCCGACGTGCGTTCCGAAACGAACCCTCGCAGTTGCGGAACGTCCGGATCGGCCAGCAAGATCTGCCATGTGCCCGGGGATGACGAAGCGGTTGTTGCCACGTCGGAAGAACCAACCACATCGCAGGCAACGGCCAGATCGTGACGAGCCACCAATTCCCGCGCCGAGGGGGTCAGGATCGAGTCGCTGGAAATTCGCAGTCGCCGTGATCGTTCCGTAAGCCGGCCAGACACGATCTCGGCGGTGACCACCGTTTCGCAGCACACGATCTCTTCTCCGTCCTGGCTCGGCGCGTCGGGCCGATCGGCCGGCCCGGACGGGCCGTCCGCAAGTCGACGCTCGACGGCAGCGACTATCAGATCGACGAGTGTCGGATCGGGAGTCATTCGTGTTCAGATCCATGTTCGAGAAGGACGGAACCGCCCCTCCGGTCAGTCAGTCGTTGATAATTCCGATGATGGCCCAGCGGGCCGGCGCGTTGTCCGAGTTGAGCAGGCGACGAACGGAGCGGCCATCACTGGTCAGCAGAACCCGGTCGCCCATCCGGCTGCCCACCACGTCAATGACCACCATGGGATCCCCTTCGGCCCCCGACTTCGCATCGAGTGGCTGTACGAGGATCAAACGTTGGGCCTCCAGTGAGGCGTGTTTGACCGTGGCCGTGGTCCGGCCGATGACCCGTCCCCAACGCATCAGATGATCCTCAGATCGTCGACCATCGTGCACCGTCGCTGGCGAGTGAATGTCAGGGGATTGGTGACACCTTCTCCAGTCGGGGTGGCGATGCTGTAAGAGAGATACCCCTCGCCGCCCAGGCCCAGTCCGGCCATGCACGGTCCGTTCTTAATGAACAACGTGGTGTTCATCGCACGACCCATTTCGGTCATCGTGCGAACGTTCCGCGAGTGAATCAGGCTGGTGTGCCCAAATCCGTGCTCGGCCTCCAGGGCCATTTCAATCCCCTCGGACGCGTCGCGACACCGGACAAACGGCACGCAGGGCATCATCTGTTCCTCGGGAACGAACGGGTTGGACACGGACGTCTCGCCATAGAGAATCTGGGTGCCCACCGGCACCTTGACTCCAATTCGCTCGGCCAACACGTCCGCGTCGGCACCGACCAGATCACGGTTGAGGACATGGTGCCCACCGGCCTCGGCCGGAGGCGAGAAAGCGACGGCCGCCAGTTGATCCATCTGGTCGGTCGAGAGCCGGTACCCGCCATTCATCGAGACGGATTCCATCAGGGGATCGAAAATCGACTCGACCGCGAACACTTCCTTCTCGCCAATGCACAGCAGGTTGTTGTCATAGGCAGCCCCCTTGACGATCGACACCGCGGCGTTGTCCAGGTCAGCAGTCTCATCAACGACAACCGGTGGATTGCCCGGTCCGGCAACGATCGCCCGCTTGCGACTGGCCAACGCGGCACGGGCCACGCCCGGACCACCCGTGACGACCAACAATCGCACACCCCGGTGATCGAAAATCTCTCCGGCGGTCTCCAGCGTGGGTTCGCTGACAATTGTCACCAGGTTTTCGACCCCGATCGCCTCGTGGATCGCCTTGTTGAATCGTCGCACGCCCTCACAGGCAATCCTCGCTCCCGACGGATGAGGATTGACCACCAGGGTGTTTCCCGATGCCACCATGTTCACCACGTTGCCGGCCAATGTCGGCAACGAGTGCGTGACCGGGGTGATGGCGCCGATGACTCCGAACGGGGCGTATTCAATCACCGTCAGGCCCCGGTCCCCCGACAACGCGTCGCAACGGAGAAACTCGGTCCCCGGAACCAACTTGACGATCTGCAGTTTCTCGATCTTGTGGTCGAGGCGTCCAATCCGAGTCTCCTCGAGTTCCGCACGCCCCAGTTCGTCGCACTGGGTCGAACAGATCCGGACCACGCAAGCGATCGCCCGGGCCCGATCCTCGATCGTCTTGTCCTGCAACTGTCGAAATGCCCGTGTGGCCGCATCCACCGCGTCATCGACCTTCGAAAACACGCCCCAGTCACCGTCAGGTGATGCTCCAACGCTTGTGGTCGTCGTGCCACGGTTGCCCAGTTGGGCCAGCACTTCCTCCACCACTGTTTGGACGGCCTGTTGATTGGCTTGGATCATCGAAAAACCTCTATTCTTCAGTTGTCAATTTTTTTTGTGAGTCGTCATTTTCCGGCCCATCCCGCAACCGGGCGACGTGTGCCGGGCCCGTCCGTCAATCGTTGACAGGCACCTGCTTGTCTCCGATCTGGACCTGGTCAACGATGCCGACGATCGCGGCATCGATCGGAAGTGTTTTGGTCTGCTCGGTGAATCGGGCACTGGAACCCTGAACACACAGCACCACCTCGCCCTCGCCAGCGCCGACGGTATCGACGGCGATGAAGGTGCGGCCAGTCAGATTGAGTTTCGCCCGGGTCTTCTCGTCGACTCGTAATGGTTCGACAATCAACAGCTTTTGACCAACCATCGACTCGACCTTCTGACTCGAAACGATACTGCCGGTGATTCGTGCCATGAACATCGCCGTTACACTCCAAGCCCTGTTCGACTTTCAGGCTCCATCTTCCACCAGCCCGGCTGCCTGCCGGGCCACGATCAATTCCTCGTTGGTCGGCACCACCCAGGTCGCCACACGGCTGCCTTCTCCGGTGATTTCGACCTCGCCTCGAGCATTCGCATTGGCCTGCTCGTCAATCGCCAGCCCGCACCATTCCATGTCACTGCACACCGCGTCGCGGATGCGGACACTGTTTTCTCCGATGCCTCCGGTGAACACGACCACGTCGGCACCACCCAGCACGGCCATCTGTGACGCCAGGTAACCGCGGATTGCCCTGACAAAATGGTCGACCGCCAGAACAGCCCCGGGGTGCCCCTGATCAGCCGCTTGCTCGAGATCCCGGAGATCGCCACTGAGACCACTCAGGCCCAGCAATCCACTCCGTGAGGCCAGGTCATCGAGAAGCTCCTCGAGTCCCTTTCCTGTGGCTCTCATCAGCACCGGCAGCGCAAACGGGTCGAAATCGCCAACACGGTTGTTGTGTGGCAAGCCACTCTGGGGACTCATCCCCATACTCGCTGCCCGTGAGACTCCCGCGTCGATTGCCGCCAGCGAACTGCTGCCGCCCAGGTGACACGAGATCACCCTCAGGTCCTCTCGTCCGGTCAACTCGGCCATCCGGGTCGCGATGTATCGATGACTGGCACCGTGGTACCCCCATCGCATCACCCCGTGCTGTTGCCATTCGGCTGGAACCGCATACGCCCGTTGTGCCGCCGGAATCGTTTCGTGAAACCCCGTCTCCAGGGCCGCCACCAGCGGGATGCCCGGAAAAGCCGACGTCAATTGCCGCATCGCCGCCACGTAGGGCGGGTTGTGAGCCGGTGCGACATCGGACAGCGACTCCATCCGCTCCAGCAAACCCTCGTCGACAAGGCGGACACCAGAGAGTTCCGCGGCAAACACCGCCTTGAACCCGATCGCGGCCACGTCCTCGACTCCCGAAAGGCATCCCGTGTCGGGATCGACCAGAGCGTCCAGGCAAATGCCCACCGCGACGGCGTGATCGGCAATCGTCGCGGTCGATTCAACCGCGCCGGGCCCCTCACCGTCGCTCTCCCCAATCTGGATCGACACGACGCTGCTTTCCCCGCCGATACGATCGATCGCACCGCGAGCCAGCTGCTTTTCACCGTCGAGATCGTACAGCTTGAACTTGAAGCTGGTCGACCCGAGGTTGGCGACGAGTATTTTCATGGTTCGATCCTTCGAACCTCCCGAAACAGGAACACGATTTACGAAACAAACAATGCGACGAGACCATCGGCGGGCCGTGAGATCACCCGGGAGGACACGAGTTCCCCGACAGCCGAAGCCGCCTGAGCCCCCGCCTCCACCGCCGCACTCACACTGCCGGTATCACCCTCGACAAACGAGGTGATCCAGCCCCCTCCCAGGGTCGTCGAGCCAGTCAACGTGACGTTGGCCGCTTTGACCATCGCGTCGGAGGCTTCGATATGCCCCACGACACCACGGGTCTCAACCAATCCAATCGATTCACCAATCATCAGAGCATCTCTCTTTCAGGCCCCCGCGGGGGGGGACACTTGGGGAGTTGCCAATCAACGCCCGGGCCTCTCTGGCCGCCCGCATGACACGTCGCCATGACCCGACGAACCCACCCGTTTTGTCGATGGCCGGTTCAATCGGCCGACGGCAGCATTGAATCCAGTTCATCGTGCGGACGAGGAATCACCTGCACGCTGACAACTTCGCCGACCTTACTGGCGGCACTGGCTCCCGCATCAACGGCCGCTTTGACCGCTGCCACGTCACCGACGACAAAGCCGGTCACCAGACCACCACCCACCTGACGCCAGCCCTTCATCTCGACGTTGGCCGCCTTGAGCATCGCGTCACAGGCTTCGACCAGGCCGATCAGGCCCCGGGTCTCGATCATTCCCAACGCTTCCATTTTTTTCGCCATCGCTCATCTCTCCTCGTTCTTTCTCAGGGTGTCCTACGAGCGGCAACACACCGCTCGTTTCTTTTGTTGTTCGGTTTTGTTGTCTCTCTCTGCGGGGCCATTGACCCCGGTTCCGCAATTCCACTTCACTGGCATCAATGACAGGCACACGACGTCGATTTCTGCAGCTCCACCAGGTCGGCGGACGCCAGGTTCACCGCGTTGCCCTCGTCCGTGTCGATATGAACCTCGAGGCGAATGTTCTCGTCGGCCCTCACCACCATGTCCTCGAGAACCGTCGTGCAACCCTGTGACTCGATACGCAATTGCATCGACTCCCCCGCCTCGACCCCGTAATGGGCCAGATCCTGTGGCCCCATGTGGACATGCCGCATTGCCCGGATCAGCCCCGAGTCCAATTCCACCACCCCCCGCGGGCCGACCAGCAGACAACCGGGGGTGTCGTGATGATCGCCGCTGATTCGGACAGGTAGATCCAATCCCAGGAACACTCCGTCGGTAAACGACAACTCGACCTGCGTGGCACCACGGCAGGGCCCCAGTACACGGACACTGGGAAGCATACGGCGACGTGGCCCCACCACGGCCACTGTCTGATGGGCCGCGAAGTAACCCGCCTGGTACAGTTCCCGATCCACCTCCAACTGGGCACCCGGGCCGAAGAGCATCTCGAGGTGTTCCTGCGAGAGGTGCACGTGCCGGGCCGAAACGTTGACGACCAGGGGGTTGGGAGCAGGCGGGGCGGTTGCCGGGGCAGCCGCCTGTGGTGTCGCGACACTCCTGCGTCGAAGTGCCGCGCGGACCATCTGCTCGATCTCGCTCCGCCCCAACGTGGACGCACTGGAGGTGATTGTGCTCATTGAATCGCCTCTGTCACTTCTGCCATCTCGGTCAACACTTCATCGTCGGAGCCTGGCTCGACCACCGTCAGAGCCACACCCGCACTCTCGATCTTGTCCCGCCACTCGTGGCTGATCCCACCGTCAACGACCAGTTGGTCAACGTCCTCCAGGGAGCACAGTCTCGCCAGGGCGGCGTGTCCCAGCTTTCCGCTGTCGGTGACAACAATCACTTCCTCGGCCGATGCCATCATGGCCCGCTCGGTCTCCACCAGCAGTGCGTTGCTGTTGAACAAACCCCGTTCGGTAATGCCGCCAACGCTCATGATCAGCCTCCGGGCATGAACCCGCCCCAACGCCTCAACCGCCAATGCCCCCAGCGCCACACCGGTCTTGGGATACACAAAGCCGCCAATCTGAATCAGTTCGATCTTCGGCTGGTTCAACAACACGTTGACGATCGGCAACGAGTTGGTGACCACCTGCAACGATTTGCCCTGCAATTGCCTGGCCACTTCCAAGGTCGTCGTCCCACCGTCCAACAACACGGTCTCACCCGATTCGATCATCTCGACCACCGTCCGAGCCACCAGTTGCTTCTGAGGTCGGGCCCTGTGCCGACGGTCATCAAAATCCGTCAACGATTCACCGACGTATGCGGCACCTCCACGAGTTCTACGAATCTGTCCACTTCTATCAAGATTTTCCAAATCCCGCCTGATCGTGGATTCACTGACCCCGACTTCGGACACCAGGTCCTGCAAGGCCGAAAATCCCTTCATTTCGACTATTTCAAGAATGCGACTCCGCCGCTGATCAACCAACATCGTTTGATTCGCCTCACACAGATGACTGCTTATTACCTATATTCACAACACTTCCGGTCAGAAACAAACAGTTTCTTTCATTTTCCGTCATTTATTTTCGGGTGAACGGTCGCCTGGAGTGGTCCGAACAAGGCGAAAAGCAGGGGCCTGGCCAGTGGCCAACCCGTTCAGTCGGTCGTCAGTCGACCGTCAGACAACCGCAGGCCGCCCCGGGCGAGCAATCGGATCGCCTCGGGATAGGCTTCACATTCTGCCGCAAAGACGCGGGCGGCAAGATCGTCGGCCGTGTCACCGTTCTCGACTGGCACGACTCTCTGGATCAGGATCGGGCCGTGGTCGTACTGGTTGTCCACCAGGTGCACGGTGCATCCACTCACCCGCACACCACGTTCGATGGCGGCCTTATGAACATGGTGCCCGTAGAAGCCTCGGCCACAAAAAGCCGGAATCAGCGACGGATGAATGTTGACCACCCGAAGCTGAAAATCATCAGGAACCACCACCAGTGACAGGAACCCAGCCAGCACGACCAGGTCGGCCTTCGCGTCACGGCAGACAGCAAACGCCGCTTCGCTCCATTCGGTCGCGGACTCGAAATCCCGTCTCACCAGCAATGACGTGGGCAACCCCGCTTCAGCCGCGCGATCGATCCCGGCCACTCCGTCGCGGTCAGAGACCACCGTGGCGATCTCCGCCTCCAGTTCACCGCGACCGATCAACTCGACCAGGTTGACCAGCGTCCGACCGCCTCCAGACAAAAACACTGCCAGTCGGATTGGACGATCAAATGGTCCAGGCAACATCTGCACCTCTAATTCTCCTCGAGCGGCCCGGCAATGTCATGCCCCGCTGCTCCACCATCCTCGTCACTGCCGGCCGTCCCGTCTATCCAGTCGAGTGTTTCCGGCGCGACCGAGGCCATTCGTTCCCTGCCGCGGCGGTCCTCGTACCGGTTTCTCCAGACAAACCACACGATTGGCACACCGAAAACCCCCAGCCCAATCGCCAGCATCAGCGGCAAGGACCAATTCCACCCCGCCGGCCGAGGTGGCGTCCAGTTCAACTGTCCGCCGAGAACAAGGGGAGCAAACCGGTACGCATCGGCAGCCGGGTACCCATACATCTTGAAGAAATAGCCGCTTCCCGAGACACCATTGACCACCACCGGCCGGCCAGTCGCCTTGAGCCGCGCGACCTCCTCCAGCAGTTCACCGGGCACCGACGTCATGATCAACACGACGGGATGCTGCTGGCCATCGGCCGTGAACAGCCACACCTCGTACAGCACCTCGATGCCGAAATCATTCTCACCGGCCGGCATTTCGACCACTCTTCTCACATGTCCACGCAGCGTCACCGGCTGACCGAGGTAGACCTGGGGATTCTCGACGTTGTTGTACAGGTCCACGAAGACGGGAAATTCCTCCACCGGTTGTCGCCGGACCACCGGGTTCACCGACTGCTGGCGTCGTGACAACAGGAATCGCGTTGCCGCCGCCTGCAATGCTTCGGGCGCGACCCTGCGGGCATGATCCAGCACGTGGTAGTACGCGTCCGACTCCGACGCCCTGATCCCCCGGGAGATCAGGCTGCCACCGGGCACAAGGACCGGTCGAAACACCTCCGGATCAATCTCCACCGCCGGGGTTTCCATTTGGGACACCATCGCGACCAGATTCCCCGAACACGCGGCGAGGCCGGCGAATCCCACGGCGACGAACAGGAAACGAAACATGATGGAAAACGCTTGTGACCAGTTGGATCCGAACGAGCGATCGACGCGAGCATACTAGCCGCCACCGCCCCACCCGACAACGTGCCACAGAAAGGTCTCGACCTTGATCGGCCCCTTGTGCTATTTTCCTCGCCCACGTGTGGCGATCGAGACACGTCATTCGAGTGGTTCCAGGGACGAGCGGCAAGGAGGCCGTCGTGAGTTGGGGACATTCGTCCAATCCGTCATCAGAACAGCCGTCCGACCAGCCCGACCCGGCCGGTGGGCTCAGGGTCCAGATCCGCTGGTTGATTCGACGCGACATGCCCGAGGTGCTGGCAATCGAGCAATCGAGTTTCCAGCAACCCTGGTCGGAAGAGGACTTCCTCTCGCACCTTCGACAACGCAATTGCATTGGCATGGTCGCCGAGTTCAACCAGCAGATCGTGGGATTCATGATCTACGAACTGCACAAGGCCCGTCTCCAGTTGCTCAACTTCGCCACCAGTGGCGAATTCAGACGACTGGGAGTTGGCCTGCAAATGGTCAACAAACTCGTCGACAAGCTCTCCCAGCAACGTCGACAGGAGATCATCCTGGAGGTCCGTGAATCGAATCTCGAGGCCCAGCTCTTCTTCAAATCCCAGGAATTCCAGGCCGTCCGGGTGATGCGGGCTCACTACGACGACACGACCGAAGATGCCTACGTGATGCGATTTCGGCTTTTCGAAACTGCATCCGACACCCTCTCCTTTCAGCCGCACAACCGTATCGCCTTCTACGACGACGCGGCATAGGGTTCGCCCAACGCCTCCATTTTTCGGAGTTCGCGAGACAACCCGTGGCGTCGGTGGACCGTTCTTGTTCCGGGGAATTTGACCACGGACTGGCACGATGCGGCCCAGCGGGTATCCTCCTCGGGATGAATCTCGCCACCGGTCGTGACACGATCGTGCTCGAGGGGGTCCGGGTCCACAACCTGCAGGACCTCTCGCTAGAAATCCCGCTGCATCAACTGGTCGTCATCACCGGCATCAGTGGAAGCGGCAAGAGTAGCCTTGCCTTCGAGACATTGGCCGTCGAAGGACAACGCCGTTATATCGAAACACTCTCACCCTCGGCCCGAGGACTTCTCGATCGGCTCGACCGGCCCGATGCCGACCGGATCGAATCGGTCCCACCCACGATCGCCATCCGCCAGGGCACGCACCGTGCTGGTGCACGAGAAACGGTGGGGACGGCCACCGAGATTCACGACCAGCTCACACTTCTGTACGCCCACACCGGAATCATCGTCTGCCCCGACTGCACCACCACGGTTGAATCGTCAACCAGCGAGTCGATCGCCTCGACACTGGAGAACTGCGCCGAGGGACTGAGGTTCCAGGTGGTGTTCGAGGTGTCCGATTACGAACCCGATATCAAGCAGCAACGCGAGAGGCTCAGCGAGGATGGATTCCGCCGCCTGGCCGTCTCCGACGGCAACACCAGATCCCGCACACAGGTCGATCTGGACCAGGCCGAAGAACACGATCTGGATTCCGCCTGGGTGATTCTCGACCGACTCGTCACCGGCGGTACGGACCGCAGCCGAATCGAGGAGAGCATCGAACAGGCAATCAGTTGCGGAGAGGGCCGCTGCCTGATCCTCATCGACGGTGCACACGACGATTCACAACACGTCACGCTCGATGGATCGACCTGGTCGGTCACGCCCTGGTCGACCGGAACCACCTGCAACACTTGTCGACGACGATTCGCGAGGCCCGAACCTCGCCTGTTCAGTTTTCACAGTCCACTGGGAGCCTGTCCCGGTTGCCGTGGATTCGGCAGTGTCCCGGTCATCTCGTTCACAAAGCTCGTCCCGGATCCCCGACTCAGCCTCCGCGAGGGAGCCATCGCTGCCTGGACCACGCCGGCGTACTCACACGAACTCGACGAGTTGATCGACCTGGCTCCCGACTACGGCATCCCCCTGGATGTCCCATTTGAGGAGTTGTCACCCGTCCACCTGGAACTGATCACCCACGGAGTTCCTGAACGCGATTTTGGCGGACTCGATGGGTTCTTCGACTGGCTGGAACGCCACCGCTACAAACTCTCGGTTCGAGTTTTCCTCAATCGCTGGCGGGCTTACGACACCTGCGGACACTGTGGTGGTGGCCGCCTGCAACCCGATGCGCTCGCAGTGCATCTGCCAGCTGCCCTGGACCAACAGGAGCGAACCATCGATCAACTGGTCGCACTGCCGGTCGCCGAATTGAGGAACGTGATCTCGGAGTGCCAGAAGCACTCTGAGAATCTGGAACGGGACTTGAAACATACCGTCCTGGCCCCGCTGGCCACACGTCTCGACTGCCTTCACAGGGTCGGACTGGATTACCTCACCCTGGATCGTCCGCTTCGCACACTCTCCAACGGCGAGGCCCGACGTGTTCTCCTGACACAAGCACTCGGGTCGAGCCTCGTCAACACGCTCTACGTTCTCGACGAACCGACCGCCGGCCTGCACGCCACCGACGTCGCCCGGCTCGTGGAAGTGATCGGTGAACTCGTCGATCGTGGCAACAGTGTGGTGATGGTCGAACACGACACTTCGGTGATCGAGGCGGCCGATCAAATCATCGACATCGGACCCGCGGCCGGTCGTCACGGTGGCCGCCTGCTCTTCCAGGGCCCTCCGACCGAGCTGGCAACCTGCAACGATTCGGTGACCGGTGCCTATTTCAGCCAACGGCTCCCCGACCAGGCTCCCGAAGATGGGTCCGCGGCCCGACCTGCTGCCGGCACGATCCAACTCACCGGGGCCACCCGGCACAACCTCGATCACCTCGACGTCAGTTTCCCACTCGGCCAACTGGTCGTCGTGGCCGGTGTCAGTGGAAGTGGCAAGAGCAGCCTGGTCCAGGAAACGCTCTATCCGACGCTTTGCCAGGCACTCGATCAGCCACTGCCAGCAGAACTGACCCACGACGATTGTCTCGCCGCGATCACGGGATTCGAGTCGCTCGAGCAGGTGACCCTGGTCGATGCCTCGCCGATCGGTCGTTCCGCCCGATCCATTCCCGCAACCTACCTGAAAGCATTTGACGATATCCGCCGGCTGTTCGCAGCGACCGCCGAATCCAAACAGCGGGGCTACACGGCCCGCCAGTTCAGTTTCAATTCCACCGGAGGTGGACGGTGCGAGATGTGCGGGGGCAGTGGCGACATCGAGGTCGACATGCAATTTTTGGCCGACATTCACACGACCTGTCCGGAATGCTCCGGCCGCCGGTTCGGTCGCGAGGTGCTCGAGATCACTCACCGGAACCGTTCAATCGCCGACGTGCTGGACATGACCGTCGAGGAGGCATTTGGATTCTTTCGGGGTGAACACAAGATCCGGCGACGTCTGCAGCCGTTGCGGGACGTCGGTCTCGACTACCTTCCACTCGGACAACCCACGACGACGCTCTCGGGTGGCGAATCTCAACGACTGAAACTGGCTTCGTTTCTCTCGACCAAGGCCACTCGCCGTACGTTGTTCCTGCTCGATGAACCCACCGCCGGCCTGCATCCGGCCGACGTCGAGCAGTTGCTGAGTTGCCTGGACACCCTGCTGGCGGTCGGACACTCCGTGGTGGTCATCGAACACCACCTCGGGCTGATCGCTCGGGCCGACCACGTGATCGAACTGGGACCCGGTGGCGGTCCTCGGGGTGGCCAACTGGTTGCCACCGGATCTCCTCGAGACATCCTCTCGTGTGCCGAATCGGTGACGGGTCGCCACCTCTCGTGCTACAATCAGCCTCCCCGCTGAGCAGCGGCAGGTCACCAGGCCGGTCCGCCCCCGTGGTGGGGACGTTAAAGGAGTAACGATGTCTGACGCCCCCCCGTTCGTGCATCTGCACTGCCACTCGCACTACAGCCTGCTGGACGGCGCCAACCGAATCCCCCAACTGGTGTCAAAGATCAAGGCCGACGGGATGAATGCCCTGGCCTTGACCGACCACGGCAATCTCTTCGGTGCGGTCCAGTTCTACAACGAGTGCCGCAAACAGGAAATCAACCCCGTGCTGGGCTACGAGGCGTACGTCGCGCCGGGCCACCGCTCGGACCGGACGCCCTCGAAGAACAAGGAAGCCTCCTATCACCTGACACTGCTGGCGAAAAATCGCACCGGTTTTCAGAATCTGATGGCACTGGCCTCCATGGCTTACCTCGAGGGCTTCTATTACAAGCCACGGATCGACAAGGAGATTCTCGAAGCCCACAGTGACGGCCTGATCTGCCTGTCCGGATGTGCCTCAAGCGAACTCTCCCACCACATTCTCGCCGGACGCGACGAAGAGGCAGCGGCACTGGTCGATTGGTACCAGCGAGTCTTTGGGGAGAACCTGTACCTGGAAATCCAGAACGCGGGCCTGCGAATCCAGCAGGAATGCCTGGCAGGAACTGTCGACATCTCCCGGCGAGCCGGAATCCCCCTGGTCGCCACCAATGACTCACACTATCTCGACCGCACCGATGCGGAAGCCCACGACGTGCTGCTGTGTGTCAACACCCGCACGGTCATCTCCGATGAACGCCGGATGCAGTTGGAGGGAGACGAGTTCTTCGTCAAGTCGCCCGGAGAAATGTACGACACGTTTCCCGATCACCAGGACGCCGTGGCATTGACCCAGACCATCGCTGACGGTGTCGACATTGACCTGGACTTCACCGCGAAACACTACCCGGTCTTCACCCCGCCGGAAGGAAAAAGTGACACCGACTATCTCCGCGAATTGTGTGAAGAACGACTGACGTGGCGGTATGGCGACGAGATCACGACCGCGGTCCATGAGCGACTCGATGACGAGTTGCGGATCATCGAACAGATGGGGTACTCGAGCTACTTCCTGATCGTGTGGGACTTTGTCCGGTTCTCGATGGAGGAGGACATCCCCTGCCAGGCCCGTGGCTCGGCCTGTGGTTCGCTGGTCGCCTACCTGCTGGGACTCAGCAACGTCTGCCCGCTGAAGTACGACCTCCTGTTCGAACGGTTTCTGGATCCGAGCCGTAATGAGCCGCCTGATATCGATATCGATTTCTGCCGCGACCGTCGGCAACGGGTCATCGATTACACCAAGGAGAAATATGGCGAAAAGAATGTCGCCCAGATCGGGACATTCGGCACTCTCAAGGCCAAGGCCGCCATCCGCGACGTCGGCCGAGCTCTGGACGTGCCACTCTCGCGAGTCGACGAAATCGCAAAAATGGTCCCCGACACGCTTGGGATCACGATCGAGGAAGCTCTCGACGAGAGTGCCGACCTGAACGAACAGTACAGCAACGACAAACAGATCAAGAGGTTGCTGGACATCGCCGTTCGCCTGGAAGGCCTGGCTCGCAGCGCCGGAACCCACGCGGCCGGCGTGGTGATCGGAAAAGAATCACTCGAAAAATACGTCCCGTTGCAGAGAATCACCGGCAAGGAGGACGTGATCACCCAGTGGCGGGACAAGGACGTCGAGCAGGCCGGCCTGCTGAAAATGGACTTCCTCGGACTCCGCAACCTCAGCATTCTCGACAAGGCCGTCAAGAACGTCAAAGCAACCCGGGGCATCGACATCAACCCGATCGAGCTCCCGCTCGACGATGCCGAGACCTACGCCTTACTGCAACGAGGTGAAACCAAGGGCATCTTCCAACTCGAGAGCGCAGGCATGCGTGACCTGTTGACCAAGATGCGGCCCGACAGCTTCAACGACATCATCGCCACCAGTGCCCTGTATCGTCCCGGGCCACTCGAAGGTGGCATGGTCATGACCTACGTCGACGTCAAGCACGGTCGTGAACCGGTTCCAAAGGTCCACCCGATCATCGACGAATTGCTCGCCGAGACCTATGGAGTGATGGTCTACCAGGAACAGGTGATGCGGATTCTCAACCGCGTCGGTGGGATCGAGCTCTCCAGTGCGTACCGCTGCATCAAGGCCATCAGCAAGAAACAGTTGGACGTGATGCGACGGTACCGTGAGGAATTCGTCACCGGGGCGGCCAAACACGACATGACCGAAAAACTGGCGATCGAACTTTTCGACATGATCGAAAAGTTTGCCGGTTACGGGTTCAACAAGTCACACTCGACCGCCTACGGCGCCGTGGCCTACCAGACCGCGTACCTCAAGGCACATTTCCCATTGGAATTCATGGCCGCGCTGCTCTCCTGCGAAATGGAAGACACCGATCGGATCAGCGAACACATCGACGACTGCCGTCGAATGGACCTGGACATTCGTCCCCCGTCGGTCAATCACTCCAAGGTCGAATTTCAGGTCGAGGACGACTCGCTCAGATTCGGACTGGCCGCGATCAAGGGAGTTGGGGCCTCAGCGGTCGCGGCGATCGTCGCCGCACGCGAAGCGGGTGAACCGTTCCTGAACATTTTCGACTTGACCGAACGGGTCAACCCCAAGGCACTCTCAAAAAGTGTGCTCGAGACCCTGGTCAAGAGTGGGGCGTTGGACGAATTGGGCCCCCATCGGAACCAGCATTTTGGCGTGGTTGAACGGGCGGTCCAAGCATCCGTGACACGACACCGGGACCGTGCCCGGGGCCAGAAAAATCTCTTCGGTGACACAAGTGACGACGACTTTGACGCCGAACCGGTGGAATTGCCCGAGACACCCGAGTGGCCCCAGAGCACGCAGTTGGCGATGGAAAAAGAGGTCCTCGGATTCTATCTTTCCTCCCATCCTCTTGCCGACCACAGTGCCAGTATCTCACGGCACGCCACCCACACCGTGATCGCAACCGGATCGCTCGAGGAGGGCACCGAAGTGCTCCTGGGCGGGATGATCACGGCGATCCGCACCTCGCAAACTCGACGGCCCAGCCGAAACGGACACAGCCGATTCGCCAACTTCAATTTCGAAGATCTGCGCGGCAACATCCGCTGCATCATCTGGCCGGAAGACTACCACCGGCTCAGTGAGAAGATGATTCCCGAGGTCTGCGTGTTCATTCAAGGAAAGGTCGATCGCCGTGGTCGTGAGCCGTCAATCGTCGTCCACAACGTGCTGACCCAGGAAGAGGCCGAACGAGAATACACCCGGCAACTGGCAATCAAATTCCGCCGTGGCGTGCACTCCAGGGACGACATGCATCGCACCCGTGAGATCCTGGGACGACATCCAGGACGAGTCGAGGTCGTGGTGATTGTCGAATCAACACAAACCGATTCCGAGTCGACACCGGTTCGCTACATCATGTCGACACCCAACGACCTCCGCGTCTCCTGTTCACACGAACTCCAGACTGAACTCAGCGGAGTTCTCGGTGAAACTGACTTTGAATTCCATTCCGCCAATCGTCGCCGTGGCGGCAATGGACACGCCTGAAAGGCCCCAACGTGACTGATTCCCCGTCGCACTGGAACCAACTCGCTGACAGTGTCCTCCAGGGACATCGATTGACGCCTGAAGAAGGGCTGTCGATCCTTGAGGCCGACGACGCCTCGCTGCCAGGACTTCTCGCCGCTGCATTCCAGGTGCGCCAGGAACATTTTGGAATGGACGTCCAACTGTATTACCTGGAAAACGCCAAAAGCGGGCTCTGCCCGGAAGATTGCGGCTACTGCTCACAATCGGCGGTGGCCGACACCCCCATCGAGCGGTACCGGTTGAAAAGTCCCGAGCAACTGATGGCAGGAGCCAGACAGGCAGCCGACAATCAGGCGAGGACCTACTGCATTGTCGCCAGTGGCCGAGGCCCCAGTGACGCTGATGTCGATGGAGTTGTCCAGGCCGTCGAACAAATCAAACAGGATTCCGGCCTGCACATCTGCTGCTGCCTGGGACTACTCACTCCCGAGCAGGCTGGACGACTGAAACAGGCGGGCGTCGACCGCATCAATCACAACCTCAACACCAGCCGGGGTTTTTACGACCAGATTTGTTCCACTCACACCTACCAGGAACGAATCGATACGCTGACGGCGTGCCGTGACCAGGGACTGGAACTCTGTTGCGGGCTGATCGTCGGCATGGGAGAAACTCACCAGGACGTGGTGGCCGTCTGCGGTGAATTGCAGGAACTGGGAGTCGAATCGATCCCGGTCAACTTTCTCAACCCGATCGACGGCACACCGCTGGAGGGCACCGATCACCTTGACCCCCGATTCTGTCTCAAGGTGCTCGTCCTGTTTCGGCTGGCTCATCCCACAACCGAGATTCGTATCGCGGGTGGACGGGAGGTCAACCTGAGAAGCTTGCAACCGCTGGGACTGTACGCCGCCAACTCGCTATTCGTCAGCGATTACCTGACCACACCCGGGCAGCCGGCCAGCGAGGATCACCGGATGATCGAGGACCTCGGCTTCCACGTCGTGAGTCACACCACGACACCGCCCGAGCCGGTCATCGGCTAACTGCCGCCTCGCGTTTCCACCACAGACGAACGCTAGTAGCCCTGGTTGCGGCAATAACGACGAGCCTGTCTGGCCAGGTGAACCAGTGGTTCTCGTGACAGCCCGGCAAGCGGCCCACGGAGATCAACTCCCCGATGCGGCTGGTGAACCGACCGAATCACATCAACCAGTTCCCCGTCGCTCATCGCGACCAGTTGTTGAGTCGACAAACCGGCCACCTCGGCCTTGGGCCAACTCGCCCCGGTCACCACGAACGACTCGAACTGTGGCCCCGACCTCCACTGCGTTGCTTCCACCATCACCAGGCCTCCATCCTTGCCGGCCTCGATCGCCACCTGGCGGGCTCCAACCCACCGTCGCGATTGAACTTGCCGGAATCCTAGACGACATCTACATTTCCAGCCATTCAAATTATTCGGCCCAATCCGCCCGGCTCCTTCACCGAATCTCTGAATTCATCCATGCTTGGCCCTCATCGACGCAAATCCCGTTTCGCGGCCCGGCCTGTTGCCAGACAGTCCGCCACAGCTTTGCCCGTCGATGATCTCTCGCGTGCCATCAGCCGCAGCCAGCACTGGCTCCTGGACCGCCAGGCTCCCGACG
Source organism: uncultured Planctomycetaceae bacterium (assembly GCA_964646205.1). Classification (GTDB taxonomy): domain Bacteria; phylum Planctomycetota; class Planctomycetia; order Planctomycetales; family Planctomycetaceae; genus UBA8437. Next base: position 103,705 of record CAZYAZ010000003.1, read on the forward strand.
GACATTGGGTCGGTGAACTCGAAGGCGATTCCATCCTGCAATCGGAATACATCCTGTTGCTGGCCTGGCTGACGGCCAATGATTCGGCCCCCGGGTGGTCTGGCCAGCGAATTCGCCGGGCAGCCAGGCAACTGGTTCAACAACAACAGCCCGGTGGCGGCTGGGCATTGTTTCCGGGAGGACCACTGGAAATCAGCGCTTCGGTCAAAGCCTACATGGCGCTGAAAATCGCTGGGCACGACTGCGATGCCCCCTGGATGGTCCGAGCCCGCGAGGCGATCCGCGGTGCTGGCGGTGCCGAACGGGTCAACAGTTTCACGCGGTACTATCTCGCGTTACTGGGCATACTCGACTACCGGCAATGCCCCGCCGTTCCTCCCGAACTGGTACTGGTGCCACGATCGTGCCCACTGAACATCTACGAGATGTCGGCCTGGTCACGGACGATCTTCGTTCCCCTCAGCCTGCTGTGGGCCTTCCGGCCACGGATCGACACTCCAGCCGACTGGTCCATCGACGAGTTGTTTCTTGGGACCCCCGCCGCGCTGCCGGCCACGATGCCTCCCTGCGAACAACTCGATCACCTCTCGGCTCCCAGCCGGATCAACTGGCACGCTCTCTTCTCCCGGCTCGACACCACCTGGAAACAACTCGAACGCTGGAAACTGATTCCGCTGCGTGGGATGGCAATCCGAAAAGCCTCCGAGTGGATGATCGAACGATTCGCCGGGAGCGATGGGCTGGGCGCCATCTTTCCTCCCATGGTCTGGAGCGTCGTGGCACTGAAGTGCCTGGGATATTCCAACGACGCCCCGATCCTCCTGCGTGCACTGGAACAACTCGAAGACCTGGTGATCTCGGAGGACGACACCGATCGCCTGCAACCGTGTCACTCGCCAGTCTGGGACACTGCAATAACCACGATCGCCCTCCGCGACTCGGGAATGCCTGCCGAGCACCCATCCCTGAAAAAGTCGGTCGACTGGTTGCTGAAGCGGGAAGTCCACCACCCGGGCGATTGGTCGACCGGGCAACCCGGTGCGGCACCGGGAGGCTGGTTCTTCGAGTTCGCCAACCGGTTCTATCCTGATGTCGACGACACCGCGATGGTCGTGCTCGCGTTAACCCGCTGCCTGCCTGATCTGCCCTGGATGGCCGACTTCTTTCTCGACTTCGATCCTGCCCAGGCACACGCCCCCGATATCTCTGCCGTCCTGAGCGGCCGCACCAGTTCACCAATCCAGGCGGCAGATTCCATCGAGTCAATGGGACCACTTCTCGGAGCGATCCACCGGGGTGCTCGCTGGACACTGGGCATGCAATCTCGCAATGGCGGCTGGGGGGCTTTCGACCGGGACAACGACCGCGAGTTGCTCACCCGTGTTCCCTTCGCGGATCACAACGCGATGATCGATCCCCCAACCGCCGATCTCACCGCGCGTGTCCTGGAAATGCTGGGCGGACTTGGTGTCCGGGAAACGCATCCGGCCGTCATTCACGGACTCGACTTCCTCTGGAAAGAGCAGGAAGACGATTCGAGCTGGTACGGCCGATGGGGCGTGAACTACATCTATGGCACCTGGCAGTCACTGGTCGGCCTTGCGGCAATCGGAATTCCATCGACCGACCCGAGGATCCGGCGCGGTGCCGACTGGTTGAAGCGACACCAGCAACCTGGCGGAGGCTGGGGCGAGTCGCCCCGGACTTACGACGACCCCAGCCTGCGAGGCACCGGACCCGTCACCGCCTCGCAAACCGCCTGGGCCGTACTGGGACTGATCGCCGCCGGTGAAGGACACAGCCAGGAGGCTGCCAACGGCATTGGCTACCTCGTGGAACACCAGCAACACGATGGCCGTTGGCACGAGGAGGAGTTCACAGGAACCGGGTTCCCCAAGGTGTTTTACCTGCGCTATCACCTGTACCCGATCTCCTTTCCCCTGATGGCCCTGGGGCGGTATGCTCACTGCCTGAACACGTCCACCGCCGCCACCATCACCGATCGTCGTGTCGCCTGAACCGCAACACGCCGGACGTGTGAGAGGGGGAGCCGTCCGATGACCGAGGCCACTCGTTCAAAAAACCAGACGCTGCTGGTCAGTGACCCGGTCTTCCAGTCGCACGACACCGGCCAGGGACATCCCGAGTCAATCCGTCGGCACGAGGCAGTCACCCGGGCCCTGGCACCCGACGAGTTTCCCAAGGGCCTGTGGAGAATGAAGCCACCGGCCGCGGATGACCCCACCATCAAGCGAGCCCACAAGGCCGAGTACGTCGCCCTGGCCCAGCGGGAAATCCAGGCCGGTCTCGCCATGCTCAGCACCGGCGACACGATCGTGTGCCGGGAATCGCTCGAGGCCGCCCGCCGCGCCTGTGGGGCCGTCTGTCTCGCCGTCGACGAAATCGTGGCCCGGCGATCAGCCAATGCCTTCTGCGCCGTGCGGCCACCAGGCCATCATGCCACACCCGATCGTGGCATGGGATTCTGTATCTTCAATAATGTGGCCGTCGCTGCACGACACGCCCAGGCTCAACACAAGATCGGACGAGTCCTGATTGCCGACTGGGACGTTCACCACGGAAACGGCACCCAGGACATTTTCTATGACGACGAGACCGTCTTTTTTTTCAGCACACACCAATCCCCCTGGTACCCCGGCACCGGCGCCAGGCAGGAAACCGGTACGGGCAAGGGCCTGGGCACGACACTGAACCGACCGTTCCCCGCAGGCACCGACCGAACCCGGATCGTACCGGCCTACGCCGAGGAGTTGAGAGCCGCGGCCGACAAGTTCCGCCCCGAACTCGTACTGATCTCAGCTGGCTTCGACTCGCGGCTCGGGGACCCGCTGGGACACTTCCGTCTCACCGATCCGGACTTCGCCGAACTCACCGACGTGCTGGTCGACATCGCCAACCGACACGCCGGAGGCCGGCTGGTCAGTGTGCTCGAGGGAGGCTACAACATCGCTGGCCTCGCGTCCGCATCGGCCGCCCACTGTCGGCGACTGGTCCACGCCTCCGACCAAACAACTCGCTGACTAATTCTCGTCAAGCAAGCTCGTGGCCGCCGCGAACCCGCTGGCAATGCAGTCGGGCAACCCCACGCCGTGGAATGCGTTGCCGGCCAGGACCAGTCCCGGAATCTGGGCCACCAGACGCTCGATTGTCTCGACCCGATCGAGATGACCGACGTTGTACTGGGGCATCATTTCCTGGTAACGAGCCACGTCGATGAATTCCGGATCACCGCGGACTCCCAGCAACGCCTCCAGTTCCTCCATGACCAGCACCCGGAGTTCCTGGTCGTCCAACTCGACCAACTCCGGCTGCAGTTCGCCTCCAACGAACGTTCGGAGCAACACCCGCCCCTCCGGGGCCCGTCCAGCCAACTTGCGGCTGGCGAATGACACGGCCAACACGCGACGCCCCTCGATCCGGGGCACAACCAGCCCATAGGCATCCAGGGGGTGCTCAACCTGGTCGAGCCGATGGCCAGTGCTGACCACGACACTTGATGCCGATTCGATTTCTCCAAGTCTCGCCGCGAGATCACCGGGAAGGTCACCGACCAGGCGCGACGCCACCTTGCAAGGAACCGCCAGGATGACCGCATCGGCCTGGATTGTTTCACCGGAAGAGAGTTCCACGCCGAACCCGCGGTCCTCATCGATCCGCCTGATGGCCTGCACCTCCGTTTTCAGCCGAAGACGGCACCTGGTTTCCAGGGACCGTTGTGCTGCTTCAACCAACTCACTCAACCCACCCCGCAGAGACGCGAACAACCCGTAGCGAGCCCCGCGAGTTGCCTTCTCTCTGTCTGCCGCTCTGGCTCGCATTCCTTGCCACAGGCTCCCGGACTCGCGTTCCATTTCGATGAATCGCGGCAGGGTGGCCGCCAGGCTCAGACGCTCGGGATCACCCGTATAAATTCCTCCCACCAACGGCTGGACAAGCCTCTCCAGCGCCTCGCGGCCCAGACGCCGTCGCACAAAGGCTCCAACACTCTCGTCACTCGCCTGGGCAGACCGCCCGATCAGGGGCTCAAGGGCCATTCTCAACTTCCCGGTCCACGAGAAGATCGGCGACGCGAGAACGGCGCGGATCCTCGGAGTTCCCAGCAGTTGGAAACTCTCGGGCACCGGAACAGGACGCCCATCTCGGACAACCAGCGAACCGCCGAATTGCGGATCGGTTTTGACGAGTTGATCCTCGAGACCCAGACGGCGGCAGAGGTCCAGGCCACCCGGCTTATCAGTGATGAACATGTCCGGCCCCCGCTCGACCAGAAAGTCACCCAGCCGAACCGTCTCGATCGCCCCGCCCAGGCGGTCCGCAGCCTCGATCAGTTCAACCTCGAAGCGCAGGGCCGGATCCGCCTGCGCACCAGCCGCATCGCACAATGCCAACGCAGCCGCCAGTCCACTGGCTCCACCTCCGATGACCAGGCACCGCCGTGGACGCCCCGGCAGGTGTTGGACTGTCACACCGGCCCCTCCCCGGCCCCAAGTTCGTGCACCATCTCCACCAACGCCTTGACCTTGTCAGGATCCATCGTCGGCAACAGCCCGTGACCCAGATTGAAGATATGGCCTGGCCGCCCGGCGGCGGCATCAATCACATCCCGGGTACGTTGCCGCAGCACATCCAGATCGGCGTAGAGACTGACCGGATCGAGGTTGCCCTGCACAGCCACATCGTGGCCGACCAGGTCCCAGCCAGCGGCCAGGTCAATTCGCCAATCCAGCCCCTGGACCTGTCCACCAGCCTCTCTCTGCAATGGATACAACTGTGGATTCCCGGTGAGGAAGTGAATCACCGGCAACCCCTCGGGCAAACTCTCGATCAGACGTTTCGTATGAGGCAAGACGTAGCGGCGGTAGTCGGCCGGCGAAAGGCACCCCGCCCAACTGTCAAAAATCTGCACAACCTGACAACCAGCCTCAGCCTGTGCCGCCAGGTAACGGGACAGCGTGGGCACGAGCCGATCCATCAATGCCTGCCACGCTCCCGGATCGCCGTACATGATCGACTTGGTGTGCTCGTAGCTCCGCGATCCTCCCCCCTCGATCGCATAGCTGGCCAATGTAAACGGTGCCCCGGCGAATCCAATTAGCGGACAGTCAGCCGGCAAATCAGCCCGAACACGGCGAACCGTGTCAAAAACGAACGCCATCACCTCCATGTCCTCGATCTCGACCACGCGGTCGATATCACCGGATGTTCTCAAGGGATTGTCGATCACCGGCCCCTCGCCGGCCTGGTACTCCAGGTGCATTCCCATCGGACGCAAAATCGGCAACAAATCGGCAAACAGGATGGCTGCGTCGACACCCAGCACGGCCTGGGCCGTCAGGGTCACCTCGGCCGCAAGATCCGGACGTGTGCACAGTTCCAGGAACGTGACCTGGCTGCGAACCTCCATGTACTCGGGCAAATACCGACCGGCCTGTCGCATGAGCCAGACCGGTGTCGTGTCGACCGGCTCACGGCGAACGGCCTTCAGAAAACGAGAATCGTGCAGTTCGGGAGTCATGAACAGGGCCTGAGAGACAGAATGCGGCCGGAAAGAACGGAGACCATCGGGACCCCTGATTCTAGCACGCCGATTGCCCCCATGCGGCCCTCTCCCCGTTCACCACGACCGATCTTGACCGCTTGGGCCCACCGCCCATACCATCCCCCGGCATTGATCGGCCGCGAACGGGGGGATACCGATGTCGGCCCACAAATTACTACTACCGGTACTGATCACCGCGCTAGCCCTCCGCGCGGTGGCTGCGGTTGTTGTCACCACGCAACTCGAAAACCGGGGCGACACCTTCCTGATCGCCGGTGATGCCGCTGGATACTGGGAACTGGGTCAACACATCGCAGATCGGGAGCCCTACGAGTTACATGGGCAAGCCGATGACCCGCTGGCCAAGGCCTCGATTCCCCGCCAGGTATCACGAATGCCCGGCTTTCCAGCCCTGCTGGGACTCGTGATCCGTTTTTGTGGCAGCGACAGCCTGTTGTTGACCCGGCTGGTTCTGGCCGTGGTCGGCACCATCGCCTGCTACCTCGTCTACCTGCTTGGCTCACGTCTCCACAGTCCCCCCATCGGTCTCGCCGCGGCAACCGCCTGTGCCCTCTCCCCCACCCTGGTCGGCTTCAGTGTCCTGGTACTCAGCGAGACCCTGTTTGCGGTTTTTCTTTTGGCCTGCCTTCTGGGAATCGACTCCCTGCGAAACTCCGAAACGGAACTCGAGCACCGTCCCCGGTGGACGGCCGCCGCTTGGGCCGGACTGGCGGGCTGTGCGGCCGTCTACGTCCGTCCCGGTTGGCTAGCCGCGTTGCCAATGCTGGCGATCCTCTGGATTGCGATGTCCGATCGTCGCCGCCGTGCAACGGTGGAGATGACCGTACTGCTCGTGGTCTGCGCGATTGGGCTGCTGCCCTGGGCCTGGCGGAACATGCAAGTGACCGGTCACCCGGTAGTGACAACTCTCTGGGTCGGTCCCAGCCTCTACGACGGCCTTCACCCGGGGGCTACCGGCGAAAGCGACATGCGTTTCATCATCGATGACGGCCTGTTTGCCGATGCCGAACAGACCGAGGTCGCCATCGATCAGCACTACCGCGACGCGGCTTGGGATTTCGCAATCACGCACCCCGGAACCACTCTCCAACTCGCAGCGATCAAGTGCTGGAGATACCTCAAACCGTGGCCCAGTGCCTCGCAGTTTCAGTCGCCATGGCAAGTCGCAGCCGTGGCCGTGCCAACAGTGCTCCTGTATGTGCTTGCGTTCCGGGGAGCCGTGTCGCACCGACAAGAACCAAGGACCTGGATCCTCGCCGCTTTCCCACTGCTGTACTTTGCTGCACTCCACACCATTTTCGTCGGGTCATTGCGTTACCGTGTTCCCGCCGAATACTCGCTGTGGATCCTCGCTGTCGTCGGCTGTCGTCGGAGGACTTCGACGTGACACGCCGGTGGAGCGAGTGGAAAAGGACCCTGTGGGGCCTGTTCGGGTTACTGATCATCACCGGTTCAGCGGCCGGCATCTGGATCCACCATGTCTGGTCTCACAGCGACAAACTGCTCGCACAGGTCGTCCGGGACAACCTGGACCAGTTGGCTCCGGGGCTCAATGTCCAATTCTCCTCCTGCCACTTCGACCTGCTCCGTCGTGTTCGCGTCGAAAACATCGAGTTGACGACCCCCGACGGCCAGCCACTGGCCTCGGTTCCGCAAATCACCGTCGCGATCGACCGACAAGCGCTCGCCGAACACCAGCAGTTGGTGATCCAGCAGATCACGTTGCACCGCCCTCACCTGCATCTCGTTCGAGACAGCCAGGACGCCTGGAACTGGCAGCGCCTGACAAGCGGCATCGCTGGCCGGACCGTGCTCCCGAGTTGGACAATCGAGGACGGACAGATTGACGTCACGCTGGCCGGCGATCCGGACAGATCCCGTTCGCTCGAACAACTCAACCTCCAACTCGTCCCCTCGGGTGTCGATCGTTATCTCCTGGACGGACATGGCCTGTTCACCCACCCCCAGTCGTCTCAGCCTGCCGCCGGCTTGACCCTCAGCGGTCAATGGCGAGTCACCAACAGTGGTGTCTCGATCCACGGACAACTCAGTGACCTGCTGGCCGACCCGTCACTGGTGGAGTTCATCACGGGCCTTTCGTCGATGTCCAATGGCGTTGAGGCCGAACCCACACGGCCGGAGGAACCGTGGCGTCAGTTTTCACTGGATCCACGGACACTGTCCGCCACCCTGCGAGGCGATCTCGCATTTCGCGTGACCCGCTGGCAACCCGACACCGACTGGGACTACCGGCTGCTTCTGACCCTCAAGAACGGCCAACTGCAGTTGCCGCCCGCGGCCGGCCCGTCACGGACACTGACTCGCCTCGCCGGACAGATTTACCTCGACCCACACAAGCTCCAGGTCAAGAATCTTCTCGGACATGAAGCCGACACCACCGCAACGGTCAACGGCCTTGTCTCCTGGTCATCCGAAACACCCTCCGGGCACCTCGACCTTGAGATCCAGGACCTGCCATTGGACAACCGATTCCACGAGAGTTTGCCACGGGAATGGCAGACTCTTTTCGATGTCTACAATCCATCCGGGTCAGTCGATGTGGCAATCTCCCTGGGGTCCCACGACGACGGACAATGGCGGCTGGCCAACTCGGTTCTCACGGCTCGCGGTTGTCGAATCCGACACACGAAATTCCCTTACCCTCTCGAGCAGGTCACCGGCACCCTGACTCAACAGGGTTCTGCACGCGACCTGGTTGTCGCGTTGGACGCGGTTGCTGGCGGCCAACCCATCAGTTTCCGCGGCAAAATCCAAAACGCTGGCCCGGCGGCGTCCTCACAAATCGACATCTCTGTCAATCGCCTGCCCATCGACGCGCAACTCCTTGCGGCCGTTTCGCCAGCAGCCCGTCGAACACTCGAATCATTGGCCATTCGTGGCGCCGCCAATGTGCGAGTTCGTCTGAATCGGCCGGCAGGATTGAAAAGAAAACTCACCACACGCCTCGACGGTCAACTCGTCGATTCTTCAGTTCGCTTTCAACACTTCCCCTGGCCGATCGAGAAGATTCGTGGAGAGTTCTCCGCCACGATTTCACCGGCCCAGTACGCGTGGCGCTTCGAAACACTCAACGGACAACACGCCGGCGCTTCGCTCACCGGGTCCGGCCACCTCGACGGACAACCTGGACGCCCCGGCCAATTCGCACTGGATCTTGACGTTCAACACATTCCGCTCGATCAAGACCTCCGAACCGCCTGCTCGGATGAACTCCGCAGCCTGTGGGATCGAGTCCGCCCAACCGGACGACTCAACGGACGAATCGAGATCCGTCGCCAGGGAACCCAGCCCGTCCAGGTCGCCATCCCGCGTTTCACCATCGACAGCGGGACAATGCAATTGACGGGATTCCCCTACAAGCTCTCCGATATCCGTGCCACCGGCCGTTATGGCATCACCAAGGCTGCCCAGCGTCGCCTCACCTTGAATTCTTTGGACGCGAAGCACGGAAACACCCGGCTCGCCACCCGGGGATTGCTCGAAATCGATCGCCGCAAGGATTGGATGTTGAGGTTGGAGTCACTCGCCTGCAATGACCTCGTTGCAGACGACGACCTCCTCCAGGCATTGCCGCCGCGTCTCCGCCAGACGATCTCACACATAAATCCCCAACGAGCATTCCACGTCGGTGGACTCATTGAACTTCGTGGCGCTGGCGAACCTGGTTTCCCCATCACTGCCGCCTGGGACCTCGAAACACACCTCCCTGACAACCGACTCACGACCGGTGTTCAACTGGAAGATGTCTCCGGCAGAGTGACCAGTCGTGGGAAATGGTACGGCCAACACGCCGAAATGACCGGAAACTTCGCGCTGAATTCCGCCAGTCTCTGGGGTTACCAGTTCCGTGATATCAAGGGACCATTCCATTACCGAAACCAGGACCTGGTGATCGGATCCAACCAGGCTTTTGCACCTCAGGCCAACAACAAGCGGCGACTGGCCATCCCGCTCCAGGAACGGGTCACCGCGAAAGCCGTCGGGGGACTCTTCACGCTCGATGCCCAGGCCCGGATCGACCAACAGTCCACTTACCACGTCAAGTTGAACATGTCCGAGGCCAAGCTTGAACAATTCGCCAAGCTCTATCTGCGTGACCCACGGAAACTCAGGGGACTGATGAGAGGGTGGGTCGATCTCAGAGGACGTGGCAATTCGCCATCCGACGTCACGGGACGAGGTCAACTCCAGGTCAGCCCTGCGGAACTCTATGAACTCCCAATCGTCGTGCAACTCTTCGACGTACTCAGCCTCGGACCGCCACAACAAACCGCCTTCCGATATGCACAATGTGATTTTCAATTGGCACGATCGAAAATCCAATTCAACAGCATCGACCTCGTCGGAAATTCACTTCAACTTCGTGGCCGGGGACAGGCCACCCTGCAGGGACAGGTGGGACTCGATTTCTATTCGATGCTACCCAAGTCGCGACTACCAATTCCCTTTCTACAACCTCTCATCGCTCCATTGACAACCGGGTGGGTGGCCGTCCGCGTCGACGGAAAGGCCAACAATCCCCGCGCCCGAATTCGTCCGGCACCCGTACTGGACGACGCACTTCGCTCTTTCCTGACAGCACTGGAAAACCCGGCGGCCAGACGCCAACCGCCTCCGCTGAATGCCCCGTTCGGTCAACGTCAACGAACGTTACTGCCCGCCACGCCGGCCGCAACCAAAATCCGAAACATTCGCCGCCGTTGAGACCGCTGCCAAAAGAAATTGGCAAGCCCGCCTGTCGAGCCCGAACGACGCTCACGCTCGAGCCAGCGCAAAGAAAGGGCCCTCGAATCGCATTTGGGGGACGAGTCGGCTACGACTGAATTTGTCTCGCGTCGGAGGACTCTGAGTGGCAGCAGATTGGGTCAGGCTGCCGTCAGGGGACTCACTCGGTCGTAATTTTGACTCGCCGTTTTTCCCAGTACTACTCGAGGGCCCTGGCTGGGCTAATTAAGGAAGTCCGCACAATGGCGAACCTGACCAACGATTTTGCAATTCCCGTACCAATCACCACGAACACAGTTCCACTCAATCATTAAGATCACTTATTTGACATAAGTACTTATATGACACTATTTACGATTACTGAATTCATTCATTTTCCCGCAACGCAGATAACGACCCAGTTACCGAAAACGCGGTTTCGGCGCCGATTCTTGAGATTTCGGCGCCGAATCGACAGTATGGTGATCGCTGTCGAATTTTGGACACCGATACGGTTCGGGGGAATCAGCCGTGAATTGGCGAGGGCTGCAATCGCGCCAAGTCCTGGCCACGACAGGCACACTGGCGGTTCTTTACTGCATCGTGGTCCTTTCCTACGTAGCCACGAGTCCGGACCTTCGTATTCGCTGCCTGTTGTTTGATTCAACGCGACCTTCGGGGCTTCCTGAAGACGTCCACGGCATTGTCATGCGTCGAGTGGAATTGGGCCGTGAATCGGTTCCTCCCAACTGCGAGACCCCGAGAGAAGGTGACGTTCTGACACGGGTCGCAGGCGGTCCCGTGCTTTCGTTTTTCGACTTCTCACGCCAAGTCACTGGATTGCGGCATGCGCAACTGAAAGACAACGGTCAGTTGGCTCAGGGCGCCGACATTTCCGAGCACATGGACACGGCTCCCGATTTGCTGCAGGACACATCGATGCGGAGATGGGTTCGCATCGAATTTTACTCGCCAGCGTCCTCGTCTGATTCTTCGAGCGAAGCTGTCTGGACTCCGCACGAGACCTATGTCCTTGTCCAGGACATTCCCACGGCTGAAATTGTTTTGAGCCTGGTGTGGTTCCTGCTGCAACTGGCCGTTTTTGCCGTCGGCGCTCTCGCCGTCTGGCGACGGCCCGATGACGGCCCCGCGGTCCTGTTCTTTGCGATGTGCATTGTCACGATCGTCGCATTTGTCGGTGGCTTTCATTGGGGGCTGGTTGCGGCCAGTTCGTGGCTCAATTTCCCGTTCATCGTCAGTGGTGTTCTGCTGCCGGTCGTGTCGCTCCATTTTTTCCTGGCGTATCCCCGGCCACGATTTCCGCTGTCAACTCACAGACGTCGCACGCTGTTGATTGGCTACACGACGCCGCTTGTCGCGGGGCTCGTGATGTTGGGCGTACTTGAAACGGCCCGTTGGATCAGTCAATCGGATCTGGACGACGCCACGAAGCTGGCATCGATGAAGACGTGGCTGGGCGTGCTGCGTGTTCTCATCGACGTCGTCCTGGCATTTGCCGGAGTGTGTTTCACGGCCTTGTTGGTCGTGTTGTTCCATAGCGGACGGACGACGCGTCACCCGATCGAGAAGAACCAACTCGAGTGGCTCTTCTGGGCCGGTCTTTTGGCGGCAGTTCCAGTGGGCTACACGTTGTTGTTGGCCTTGTCCAACGACAATGACCATCGTGTTGAATTCGCACTGGGATGGACTGCGCGCCTGTCGATGTTCCTCGCCAGCCTGGCCTTCTTGTGCGCCTACGCCGTGGGCATCATCCGTTACAAGCTGATGTTGATTGACGAATTGGTCAGCCGGGGGGTCATGTACTACCTGGCAAGAGTCCTCCTGGCCGTGGGTTTCGGTGTGGCGGTCTCGACCGTTCTGCTGATCCTTGACCGGTTGACTCACCAACAGAATGCCCCACCGGGCGCACAGCGTGTCCTGGTATTGGGCACAATCCTGGTCGTGATCGCGTTGATCCTTCTGTGGCTACGAGGCCGTATCCAGCAGGCAATCGACAGAAAGTTCTTCCGAGAGAAGTACCGTTTGCATACGGCGATGGAGAGGATCAACCAGGCCGTGGTCCGGGTCGGAGATCCTCAGTCTCTGGCCGACAGGATGCTCGGTTCTTGTCACGACGTGTTCCAGGTTCGATCGGCGGCCATTTATCTCATTGATGAATCCCCGCGACACTTCCGCCTCATGGCCGTTCGTGGCACCCCCGACCACGAATTGCCACTCAATGTGGAACTGGAACCGGAGTCGATCGAGCAATTGCAAACACACAGTCACATCCTCGGTCCCCGACAGGGAGGTTCACAGTCCGAGTCAGGAACGGCCTGGCCATTGATGCAGGACCTTTCGGCTGAACTCCTTTACGGCCTGGAACTCGATGGCCGAATCGGGGTTCTGGTCGCCCTGGGCAGCAAACCGGATGAGACCATTTACTCGGCCGAGGACCTGACCTTCCTGGGAGCTCTCGGACAGATCACCAGCGTGGCGCTGCACAGCGTTCGAGTGCATCGCGATGTCACACGGCTCAATGATGAACTCCAGGACAAAGTTGAAACGATTGCCGAACAGGAGCGTCGGATCGCGGTGATGCAGGCCCGACTCTCGGAGGGTGGGGACACTGCCGCGATTTCCTCCGAACAGCCACACGCCGAACGGACTTTTCACCGCGAACCGATCATCGGCAGTTCTCCGGCCCTCAGAAACGTCCTGCAGACTGTCCAGAAGGTGGCCGGAAGTGAAGCGAGCGTACTGATTCACGGACCCAGCGGTACCGGTAAGGAACTGCTCGCCCAGGCAATCCACGACAACAGCCCGCGTCGTGACGGTCCATTGATTCGAGTCCATTCGGCCGCGCTGAGCCCCAATCTTCTCGAAAGTGAACTCTTCGGACACGTCAAAGGTTCGTTCACCGGCGCGCATCGCGATCGGGTGGGACGTTTCGAAATGGCCAACGGTGGAACCCTGTTTCTGGACGAAATCGGCGACATTTCCCTGGAGACACAGGTCAAGTTGCTGCGGGTTCTACAAACCCGCGCGTTCGAACCGGTCGGCGGAACACGAACCATCGACGTGGACGTGCGATTGATCACCGCCACTCACCAGAATCTCAAATCCTTGATTAGTGCCGAACGTTTCCGCGAAGACCTCTACTATCGACTGAACGTGATCTCGATCGAAATCCCTGGACTGGCCCAGCGCCGCGAGGACATCGTTGAATTGGCCGTACACTTCCTGCAACGCAGCAGCAGCCGGCTCGGAAAGACCATCACCGACATCGATGAACCTGCCGTGGCAGCTCTACTGGAATATGACTGGCCGGGGAACATCCGCGAGTTGGAGAACGCCATCGAACGAGCCACCGTGTTGACCGACGGCGACGTGATCATGTTCGAGGACCTTCCCGAAGAGGTTCGACTGGGGACGAGCCAGACAGATGCCACCATTGGATCCAATCCAGCGACGTCGCCACCCGTGGAGTTGGACAAATCGTCCCGCCCGTTGATCGAAGCGGGCAATGAACGCGACCGGTTGCTCGAGGCGTTGCAAGACTCCGGTGGGAACAAGGCACGAGCTGCCCGGTCACTGGGAATTCCTCGGAGCACCTTTTTCAGTCAACTCAAGAAACACGGCCTCGACTGAACCATCCTGTCGATGCCAAGGCAATTCAGAACGATGGTCCATCGCTGCCGCCGGTCGGCGAACCTTGCTGGATTTTCACACCACCACCGGCTGCACCTGCTGGCCCACCGGGCAAGATTCCACTGGCCAATTGCTGGCGTCGACTGGCATAGCGGATGATGAAGGATGGCCAGATTGTATTCTTGCGTGGACCAATTCCTTCGCGGCCGAGACCCCGGTAGGTCTGTGGCCCGTCAAACACCTTTCCGTCACCGGGCCATTTGAGCGATTCTTCAGACACCCATTGTGTGAAGCCCAGCCACTGCCGGTCGGGCGCCACCACGTCCATCAGGTTGCGCCGCTCGGGACGGAATCCCCAGAAACTGTGGGGGAAAGGTCCGGTGTGCACGGCGGTCAACAGGAACGCCATGGTGACGTAACCGGCCAACAACCCGCCGCTCCATCGCCCCAGTTGAAACACGAATCGATCGGCAGTGATATAGCGGGGCGAAATGTGATCAGTCGAGAGACGCAGGACGGTCACCGCAACGGCAAACAGCCCCAGGAGAGCAACAATGTCGCAGTGGCTGCGCCACCACAGGCTGCCACTGAAACCCTCGAGCAATGCCGCGGCGGGTTCGAAGAAGTTCATCGCCAGGAGCCCACTGATCACAACAATCAGGCTCGTCAACGCGGCACCCCAGATTCCCTCGCTGGCGACACTCCACGTGACCAGTCCCAACACAATCAGCAGGATGACATCGATTCCGCCCATCGTTGCGTCGCCTGTCCCTGTTGTCCCGAGAGGCGTTGCCTCTTTGTTACTTGACCACTCTCAGCAGTTCATCCACCGACGTGACCCCGCGGACCACCAGCCTCAAACCCTCTTCCTTCATATACAGCATGCCATTTTTGCGGGCCTCGGCTCGGATCGCCGTCATCGCCGACTGATCACGTATCATCTCGCGCATCCGATCATTGACCGGCAGCAACTCGAAAACACCAATCCGTCCCCGGTACCCCAGGCCGCCGCATGCCGGACATTCTGTCTCGGGATTCTTCGGCGGTCGGTAGAACTTGCTGATCCGCTCTGCCGGCAAATTCGCCTTCCGCAGGAATTCCGGCTTGGGCTTGTACGGTTCCTTGCACTGGGAACACAGTCGGCGGACCAGCCGTTGGGCCAGGATTCCCGAGAGCGAACTGGCAAGCATGAACGGTTCGACCTCGAGATCAATGATCCGATACAAGGCCGTGATCGTGTCGTTGGCATGCACCGTCGAAAACACCATGTGCCCGGTGTTGGCTGCCTGGCAAGCAATATTGGCCGTCTCGGCGTCCCGAATCTCTCCGATCATCACGACATCCGGGTCCTGTCGTAAGACGCTACGCAAGCTCGTCGCAAACGAATTCCCGGCCCTGGAATTGATCTCGATCTGGTTCACGTTGTCGATGCGGTATTCCACCGGATCCTCGATCGTGATCACGTTCCGCTGGAAGGTGTCGATCTCGTTGAGCGCGGCGTAGAGTGTGGTTGACTTGCCGGCACCCGTCGGCCCGCACACCAGCAACAACCCGTGCGGCTGGTTAATCACCTCGTTGAGGCCGTCGGTCATCTGGTTTCGCAGCCCGAGGTCCGCCAGCGTGCTGACTGAATTGGACTGATCGAGAATTCGCAGGCTTAGCTTTTCACCGTAATTGGTGCCCTGGGTTGCCACACGAAAGTCGACCCGGCGTCCCTCTGTCATCGCCTGAAAACTGCCGTCCAGTGACCGTCGCTTCTCGGTGATATCCATTGCACCGAGCACCTTGCAGACATTCACCACGGCGTTGCCAACCACGATATCGAAGGGCTCCATGGCGTAAAGCACTCCGTCAATCCGCATCCGCACCGCGATCTCGTTGGACTTGGGTTCCAGGTGAATGTCGGTCGACCGGCGGACAATGGCGTCATAGACCAGTTCCTTGGTCGCCATGTAGCCCCGGGAATTCTCAACCTGTCGACTGCGACCATCGTCGCCGCCTCGACCATCGGACTTCCCGATAAACTGGATGTCTGGACCGGACGCCACTTCGGCGGTACGTCCGCCACCAACCGGAAACCCGAGCCGCCTCAAGATCCGCCGCAAATGGGCCGGCGTCATCACCTTGGCCGAATCGGGGACCTTGGCATTGCGTTCAACGACATACAGCCACGCCGGCACCGCGTAGGCCAACAACAGCACCGGATATCCCAGTAACTTTGGCACACACAGTGCCGAGAGAAACCCGATCCAACCACTGGGAATGATCACGGCCGTCCAAAACTCGTTACGGACCTGAAGTGCCTGGCTGTCGTCGTCGACCCAGTAGCAGGTCCACGTCCACAGGAAAAACAGGCCCAGCAGCGGCACGCACAGGAACACGTTGAAATAATTGCCGCCTCCCTGGCGAATCACCGACCGGGGGTGCGGCAAGTGGTTGCCACGCGAAAAGACCCCGGGGAACGGCGGCAGGCTCCGACCACCAACCGGAGTTGACACGGGCACGGCCTGCGGCTCTCCAGCATTCGACGGCTGATCAGCCACCGGGGGGGACGCGGGCGGAGCCTGTGCCCGGGTGACCTCCACCGACACCAGCATGGTCCATGCCAGAGCCAATGCCAAACCGCCCCGTAACCCGCTCACGCCTGTCACCCCAAAGACTCCCGGTTCGCCCCATCATCCGGCGACCTGTCCGGTACGAACACTCTCCCGAACTACAGGATCGCCGCTGACTTCACGTCGATTCCCTTGAGCATCATTTTCAGTTCCTCGACGGCCCCTGACACCTCAAAGGCTGTCGCCCTGCTGATGAACTCGTCTTCGATAAAGCGGTAGAGACTGTCGTTGAACAACTGCATTCCATCGTCTTTACCAATACGGATCGCGTCGACGAGTTTGCCGTCCTCTTCCTCGAGAAGCAACTTCCGTACTGTCGGTGTGAATTTCATAATTTCAACAATCGGCACCCGCTTGGGATCCTCGCGAACCGTCGGCACGAGTTTCTGAGCAATGATCCCCCGCATGTTGAACGCCATACTGCTTCTCAACGCCCGGTGCATGTCCTGGGGAAAGAGGTCCAGGATTCGACCGATGCAACTGGGAGCGGTCGAGGCGTGGATCGTTCCAAAGACCAGGTGGCCGGTCTCGGCGGCATGCATCGCCGTCTCGAACGTTTCAGCGTCACGCATCTCGCCCACCAGCATCACGTCAGGATCCTGTCGGACAGCATGTTTCAGAGCAATCTCGAAGTCCTTGACGTCCAGCCCCACCTCGCGCTGGTTGATCAGGCACTTGTCGGGCGTGTAGACGAATTCGATCGGATCTTCGATCGTCAGTACATGCTTGCGGTAGTTGGCATTGATCCAGTTGAGCATCGAAGCAATCGTCGTGCTCTTGCCGCTACCGGTCACTCCGGCCAGCAGAATCATTCCCTGGTGATACTTGCACAGGTCTTCCATCACCGCCGGCAGGTACAGGCCTTCAAAGTCTGGGATCCATCGCTCGACTTTCCGGGCCACCATCCCCCAGTTGCCCAGTTGAATGAACAGGTTGACCCGGAACCGCCAACTCTCGCCTTCGTACTCGACAACATGGGCAAAGTCGGCTCCACCATTTTCGTCAAAGATCTCACGGCTGCGTTTGTCCATCATCGGACCAAAGAGCCGTTGCATGTGTTCTCGGTCGATCGGTTCCATCTGCAGTTCACGCAGCGATCCCTTCACCCTCAGGATCGGGGCCTTGCCGACCTGCAGGTGGAGATCCGAGCCCTCGTGCTTGATCAACTGCCGGAAGATCTTATCGACTTCCAGTTCCGTGCCGTCGGCTTCAGCCTTGGGGGGAACATCGAGTTCGGTAGCCATTGGTTGTGTGTCTCCTTTTGCCAGCAGCCCGGAACGCTCCCCGGCGTCTCAGACTGCTATCCCGTCGGTTCTCACCGGAACTCCCCGTTCGGCAAGAAACATCTTGGTTTCGGCAATCGTGTAAGTTCCGTAATGAAAAATGCTTGCAGCCAACGCAGCACTGGCACCACCGGTCGTGACCACCTCGCACAGATGCTCGGGAGCCCCTGCCCCGCCACTGGCAACAACCGGAATTGAAACTGCCTCAGACACCGCTCGTGTCATGGGGATATCATACCCGTTCTGGGTGCCGTCGGCATCCATCGATGTCAGCACAATTTCGCCCGCCCCCAGCCTTTGAGCCTCCCTGGCCCACTCGACGGCCTCGAGCCCGGTCGGCACCCGTCCCCCATTCACATGCACCTCCCAGAATTCCTCGCCGTCACGATCCACCCGCTTGGGATCAATATTGACCACGATGCATTGGCTCCCAAATCGCAACGCCGCCTCGCGGACCAGGTCGGGATCGCGAACGGCCGAGGAGTTGATCGAGACCTTGTCGCATCCCGCCTCGAGCAGACTGCGGATGTCGTCGAGAGTACGAATGCCCCCGCCAACTGTCAGCGGCATGAACACCACTTCACTGGTTCTGCGGACCACGTCGAGCATGATGTCACGCTCCTCGTGGCTGGCCGTGATGTCCAGGAACACCAGTTCGTCCGCCCCCGCACGCTCATACCCCTCGGCAATATCCACCGGATCGCCGGCGTCACGGAGATTGACAAAGTTCACGCCCTTGACCACTCGGCCAGCGTGAACGTCCAGGCACGGGATGATTCGCTTGGCCAACATCGCCTGTCACCGATCCCCTCGACAACTCCAGAAGCGTCTCAACTGTATGCCTCGCCTCATCCATCGTCAATGTGTCACAATGGCCGTCTCCAGGACTGACCAGGTGATCCGGAACCCCGTGCAATGATTCCTGCCACGCAATTCGAAGACCTCCCCATCCGTGTCGGACTTGGCCAATTCCAGGTCCCCAGCGATCCCCTGCTGGCCTACATCAAGCAGTGTGGAGTCGACGACATCCAGATGAACACCGCGACGTTGCCCGGCGACAGTCGCTGGGAGTACGAGGATCTGGCGGCCCTGCGAGAACGGGTGAATGCCGCCGGACTCAGGCTGATGTCACTCGAAAACGTGCCGGTCACGTTCTACGACCAGATCATGCTCGGCCTGCCCGGTCGCGACGAACAAATCGACCACATGGTCGCCACCGTCACCAACATGGGGCGGGCAGGGATTCCCATCCTCGGCTACCACTTCATGCCGACGGGGGTCTGGAGAACCAGCCGGACCCAGCCAGTCCGTGGTGGTGCGCTGGCCACTCGTTACGAGCACCAACTGGCACTCGATGCCGACGACGACCGCTACCAGCACAAGAACTCGACGGCACACCCCGATCGGGACTACACCGTTGACGACATGTGGGAAAACTACTGCTGGTACCTGGAGAGAATCCTTCCGGCCTGTGAGGCGGCCGGAGTCCGCCTGGCCCTGCATCCGGATGATCCCCCCGTCGATGCGTCGCTGGGACGTGTCCCGCGGCTGTTCCACGGGTTCGACTGCTTCCGCAAGGCGATGGACACCTTCGACTCGCCCATGCACGGACTCAACTTCTGCCACGGATGCTGGTCGGAAATGAAAGCCGGCCAGGGAGTGCTGGACGCCATCCGTCATTTCGGCAGCCAGGACCGGATCTTCTACGTCCACTTCCGGGACGTGCAGGGCGGACTCGACGATTTCACCGAGTGTTTCCTGGGCGATGGAAACTGTGACCCGGTCGAGACCATTCGCACGCTCAAGGACACCGGGTTCCGTGGTTTCCTGATTCCCGACCACGTGCCACAAATGGACGGGGACGAGGGCTGGAACCACCGCGGCCGGGCCTGGACAGCCGGCTACATCAAGGGACTGCTCGACGCACTCGCCGATTGACGCGAGAACGCTTCGACCACGACCTAGACCAACTCCTGCAACGGGCTCAGGTTCTGATTGAGCAGCTTGACCGGCAGGTTGGCGTCGTCGCGAATGAAGCCCTTGGGGTCGATTCCCATGGCGTGGTAAACCGTCGCCAGGATCTCCTGGTACTTCACCGGCCGCTTGTCCGGATGCCCGGCGTCCTTGGTCGTCGAACCAATCACCTGGCCAGTTCGCAGGCCACCACCGGCCAACAACGCACAACTGGCCGGGGGCCAGTGATCGCGTCCGGCGTTCTTGTTGATCTTGGGTGTGCGACCGAATTCGCTACAGACCAGCACGGTCACGTCCTTGTCCATGCCCCGCTCGTGAAGGTCGGTCACCAGGGCACTGAGCACCTGGTCCACCAATGGCAGGCGTTCTTTCATCTGGCCAAAGTTGTTGCCGTGGTAGTCCCAACGACCAAAGCCCAGCGTCACACACCGCACGCCCGCCTCGATCAAACGCCGGCAGATCAAAACCTGCTCGTTCCAGACCGGGGGGCCGTCGTTGACGTTCTTTGATGATCCCTTCCCGTAACGCTCGCGAATCTTGGGATCTTCCTTGGACACGTCCAGGGCGTTGAGCAACTTGCTGGAGGTGAGCACCTCGAAGGCCTGCTCGTAAATCGCATCCGATCCTCGCAGGATCGCGTTGTCACTGGTTCGACGGAACCCATCGAAAGCGGCCAGCAACTTCTTGCGGTTGTTGAGTTGATCCAGCGTGATGCCCTTGAGCGTCATCGCCTTGATGTCGTCGCCATCGGGCTTGACCGGAGCGTAGGCCCGTCCGAGCTTGCCGGGGAAACCAACGTCGCACCACGGCTTGTGACCACAGGTCTTGGTCAGGCCCATGAAGGCCGGCACGGTCGAGTCGCGGCTGCCCAGTTCCTTGGCCAGGAACGAACCGATCGACGGCTGCTGCATCCGGGCCTGGTCGGCACGACGGACACCACTCCAGCACTGGGTCGCGGCGTGCGCGCCATCGGAGTCGACGATCGATCGGATGATGGCGAACTTGTCGGCCATCTTGGCCATCCGCGGGTTCAACTCGCAGATATCGATGCCCGGCACGTTGGTCGGAATCGGGTTGAATTCGCCCCGGACTTCCTTCGGGGAGTTCGGCTTCAGATCGACAAAATCCTGGTGCGACACGCCGCCCGCCAGGAAGATCATGATGACCGCCTTGTTCTTCGTGTCCCCCTGGACCCCGTTGGTCGCCTGGGACTGGGCCCGCATCATCTCGGCCATCGACAGGCCACCCAGGCCCAAGCCACCGATCTGCAGAAAAGAACGTCGCGACACACCGTCACAAAAACGATGTCCAGAACCACCATGAATTGAGAGCATTCCGGGTCTCTCCTGATTTGTGTTGTCAGCCCAATTTGGACGGTGAACTTCCGCCCAAACAATTATAAACCGAAAACCTGACCTATCAACAGATATCGATCGATTCGACCCTCCCGCCTGAGCCAATCATGGCCGGAAAGCCCAGTCCTACACCGGCGGTGGCAACCACCCGTTCTTCAGCGCCAGGGCATACAACACGACCAGCGGTGAAATCACGGCCAGTGCCAACCCGCAAATCCACAGGAAAACCGTTGTCGGCGTCGACGGCCGGATCCGCGGATCAACCCCCTTGTGCCGCAACCAGATCGTCCCCAGGGCCAGCGACGGATAAAACACGACCGACACGAGGCTGGAAATCATCAGCATGAATGGCGGATTGGTGAACAACGAGTACATGACCGTTCCAGTCACCAGGGCCACGCACATCAGCACACGGATCGCACGTTGCCGTGCCGGGTAATCCGCCGGGTCGATGATCCGCATCACGCACAACGCATCGGTCAACAACCGTGCACCGCCGGCCGCTCCGGCCAGCACGGTCGAGAACAACACGAAAAAGGCACCGACGATGAAACCCGTCGCTGCCCAACTGGCCAACGGCCCGGTCGTGAATTCGTTGATGACCGACGTGTACATCTCCTGGAGAATCGAAAGCGTTTGCTTGGAATCCGGATCAATCTGCTTCTGGTTGAGAATTGCCGCCCCAAGGAAATAGAAGCAGAGCGTGCTGAGCGTGTAGACGATCATCGTCAGGAACACGTCGGTGTACATCACCTTGACCCAGCCACGAGCGCGGCGAGGCCAGTCGTCCCCGGGTACGCATTCCCCCGCATTCCGGGCGTATCCCTTCTCCACACACCAGTAGGTGTAGGTGATCATCTCGTAGTGGCCGATGCCGGTCCCGGCATACGCGGCCAGTCCCGTCATCACGATCGTCGACGCGGCCAGTCCTGCCATCAGCGTGCCGGGAAAGATCCGGAATTCCAGGCCACTCTGGATGTCGTCCCAGGTCACCGCGTACCCGGTCCATTGCAGCAAGACCGTGCAAGCGATCGTGATCAGCGTGAACGTGAACACCAGTCCGATGGAAACGCGTTCGAGCACCTTGTAGCCACCCGACAGCAAGATGGCAGCGGCGGCAACCGCCACGATGATCGTCCAGATCACCGAGCCATCCTCGCCCAGTTTTCCCGGCAAAGCCAGTTCGACCGCCTGGCCCGCACCGCCGACAATTGCCCCGCCGTTGATGTACATCAACAGAACGCTGACCAGGTACACCCACATGAACCAGTTGATTCGCGGACGTTCGACCGATTCGCCCCTTCGGATTTGTCTCCTCCGAATTTCCACCGCCGCGGCGACCAGTGCTCCGAAAATCAGCAGTGCAATCCAGACTCCTTCGGGAATGCCAAGCAGCCCGGATTGGCCCGCGTCAGTTGTCCTGTTGCTGTAATACGCCACGCCGGCGATGAAACCGATCAGCACCAGGGCCAGCCACCTGCGAGTCAACCAGATCGGACGCCGGTGGCCTGGGCCCGGCAGCGAGTTGTAGACCTGCAGAAACGTCTTCCCACTGGAGATCGTGTAGCGAACCAACTCGGCTTGAACGACGACCTTCAGAAAACACGACGCGAGGATGAACCACAACAGCAGGAAACCAACCTCGGCCCCCAGCTTGGTCGTCATGATCAATTCGCCCGAGCCGACGATCGAACCGACCAGGATCATGCCGGGCCCGAGGTGTTTCATCGTGGCCAGGATGCCCTTGGGAGGGTCCTGGAACGAATCGACGGACCGCGCGTAGGGATTCTCCACCGGTGCCCCACTGCCGCTCTCGGCCGGGGGCCTTTCACCCTGTTCACTCATCCGGTTTTCCTCACGCAGCCCGATTAATCCCGCTAGGCTGGAGCATAGTAACAGAATCCGCCCTTGATACTGCACGATCGTTCCATTGGGACCAAGAAGTCGCCACGGGAAGCAAATAACCGCCCTGCACGGCGCATCTTCAGAGAGTACAATTTTGGGACTGAATCCCTGTGGCCCTGGAATGTTTTGATGCCACGTTTCCTCGCGCTATCGATCGCCTGTCTCATCGCACTGGCCCCTGCCGTTTCGGTCGAGGCTGCCGATCAACCAGCAGGCAAAGCGAAGGTCAAGAAGCCCACCACCCAGCAACTGGCGTTCTTCGAAAAGAAGATCCGGCCGTTGCTGGTGGCCAGGTGCTACAGCTGCCACTCGGCCAAGGCCAAGGCGGTCAAGGGGAGCTTGCTGCTGGACAGCCGGGCCGGTTGGACCAGAGGGGGCGAGAGCGGTACGGCCGTGGTACCGGGAAAACCCGGCGAGAGCCTGCTGATCGAAGCGGTCCGCTACCAGGGCCTCGAGATGCCTCCCAAGGAGAAGCTCTCGGAGCAGGAAATTGCCGACCTGGTCCGCTGGGTCGA
This sequence comes from uncultured Planctomycetaceae bacterium, assembly GCA_964646205.1. Classification (GTDB taxonomy): domain Bacteria; phylum Planctomycetota; class Planctomycetia; order Planctomycetales; family Planctomycetaceae; genus UBA8437. Next base: position 127,309 of record CAZYAZ010000003.1, read on the forward strand.
AATGGGAGCACCCGATCCCCGGCAGGGCAAAACTGCCTCGTTGATCCGCCGCGAGATCGACATCGAGAAGGGACGCAGTTTCTGGGCCTTCCAGCCACCAAAGACCGCTCCACTGCCAGACGTCAAAAACAACAAGTGGCCGATCTCCCCGATCGACCACTTCATCCTGGCCCGTATCGAGGCGGCTGACCTGGCGCCCGTCGGTGATGCCGACAAGGTCACGCTCGCACGCCGACTTCACTTCGACCTCATCGGCCTTCCGCCCACACCCGGGCAACTCGAGACCTTCCTCAAGGACAAGCGGCCCGATGCCCTGGAACATCTCGTCGACGGGCTGCTCAAATCGCCTCACTTTGGCGAACGCTGGGGCCGACACTGGCTCGACGTGGCGAGGTTCGCCGAATCGACCGGCATGGAACGCAACTACACCTTCCCCCACGCCTGGCGATACCGCCGGTACGTGATCGACGCCTTCAATCGCGATATGCCATTCGACCAGTTCGTCCGCGAGCAGGTGGCCGGCGACCTGATCAAGGCCAAGTCGCCCAAGGAACGGAACCGCCTGAAGATTGCCACCGCGTTCCTGGCCATGGGGCCCAAGTCGCTCAACGAGCGAAACAAGGCCCTGTTCCAGATGGACGTGGTCGACGAGCAAATTGATGTCACAACCCGGGCCGTGATGGGGCTGACGGTCAGTTGTGCAAGGTGTCACGACCACAAGTTCGACCCGTTCCCGACCGAGGACTACTACGCCCTGGCCGGGATCTTCCGCAGCAGCGAAACGCTCTACGGAACCGGCAAGGGACAAGGCAACCG
>CAZYAZ010000003.1:128224-139027 GCA_964646205.1 uncultured Planctomycetaceae bacterium
AACGCCGCTCCCAAGCAGCCCACCGGGCCCCTGGCAATGGGAGTCCGAGAATCCTCACCCGCCGACTGCAAGATCCACATCCGTGGCAACGTCCGCACTCTGGGGAAATCCGTCCCAAGAGGCTACCTGCAGGTTGTGCGGATCACCGATGCCGCTGCGGTCAACCCCCAGCAAAGTGGGCGGCTCGAACTGGCCACCTGGCTGACCCACCACGACAACCCGTTGACGGCCCGCGTGATGGCCAACCGGGTCTGGTACCACCTGACAGGTCGCGGACTGGTCACCACGCCGGACAACTTCGGAGCGATGGGACAACGCCCCTCTCACCCTCAACTCCTCGACCATCTCGCGGTCCAGTTCCGCGAAAACGGCTGGTCGGTCAAGTCGCTGATCCGCTCCATCGTGCTCAGCCGAACCTACCGACTCTCCAGCACCGCCAACGCCGCCGGCACCGCCGGTGACCCCGACAACACGCTCTTCTGGCGGATGAACCACCGACGACTCGATGCCGAATCGATCCGTGACGCGATGCTGGCGGCCAGCGGGAAACTCGACCCCAAGCCCCCTCAAAAATCGGTTGTGGCCAATATCGGAAACGCCAACATTGGCCGGGGCGCCAACGTCGACCGACAACTCCGACAGCCCAACCACAAACGCAGCGTCTACCTGCCCATCGTCCGCAACCGTCTTCCCGAGATGCTGCGACTGTTCGACTTTGCCGAACCATCGATCATCGTGGGTCGCCGCGAGGTGACCACGGTCCCGGCCCAGGCCCTGTTCCTGCTCAACAGCAAGTTTGTCCTGGATCTCTCCGACCACATGGCCAGGAAACTACTGGCCGACGACGGCGACGAATCGTCCCGGGTGCGACAAGCCTACCAGTTGGCCCTGAACCGGGTTCCATCAGAAACGGAAATCAGTGCCGCCACGTCACTGATCAAAGACACCATCGCCAGCCTGCCCGAGGGCGAGGATGCCGAGAAACAACTCCAGGCCTGGTCCGGACTCTGCCAGTCGCTGCTGGCCTGTGCCGAATTCCGGTACCTCCAGTAACGGCACGCCAAAACGGACCGCCTCCAACCTCAAAACACTCAATTCGATCACGGAATTTCCGATCATGAACCATTCAGCCCCAACCCGACGCGATCTGCTCCGAGAACTCTCGTGCGGGTTTGGCTATGCCGCCCTGGCCGGACTGACCAGCGAGGCCGCCGCGGCCGACAGTGGCCGACAAGACGCCCTGGCACCGGTCAAACCGCACTTCACCCCACGGGCCAAGCGGGTCATTTTCCTGTGCATGCGGGGCGGCCCCTCGCACGTCGATACGTTTGACCACAAGCCAAAGTTGACCGCCGACACCGGCAAGGTGGCGCCCAAGCAGAAGAGCCGCAAGCTGATGAAGTCGCCCTGGGCCTTCAAGCAACACGGCGAGAGTGGCCACTGGATTTCCGAGTTGTTCCCTCACGTGGCCCGTCACGCCGACGATCTCTGTGTTCTCAACGGAATGCACGCCGATGTGCCCAGCCACCCCGAGTGCTTCGTGCAGTTGCACACCGGCAGCTTCCAGTTTGTTCGCCCATCAATGGGAGCCTGGGTGCTGTACGGCCTGGGTACCGAGAACGCCAACCTGCCGGGTTTCATCACGCTCAACCCGCCCAGCCGCGTCGGCGGAGCACAGAACTATGGCAGTTCCTTCCTGCCGGCCGTCTACCAGGGCACCCGCATCGGACAACTCGGCCAGTCGCTCAAGGCGGCCACCATCGGCAACCTCAAGAACCCGCGACTCGATCGGTCGCTGCAACGCCGCCAGATCGATTTCGTGCAGTCGCTCAACCGCGGACTGATCGAAAAACGACAGTCCGACGAGCAGCTCGAAAGCGTGATCGAGTCCTACGAACTGGCCTTCCGGATGCAATCGGAATTGCCCAGGGTGCTCAGCTTGTCCAAGGAAACCGCCGCCACCCAAAAGGCCTATGGCATCGACGGACAGGGCACCGATGTCTTCGGCCGCCAGTGCCTGCTGGCACGCCGCCTGGCAGAATCCGGTGTCCGGTTCATCGAGTTGTCTCACGCCAACTGGGATCAGCACGGTGGACTGCAAAAGCGGCTCACTGCCAACTGCCAGGCCGTCGACCAGCCCATCGCCGCGTTGCTGGACGACCTCAAGCAACGCGACATGCTCGACGACACACTGGTCGTCTGGGGCGGTGAATTCGGTCGTACGCCACACGTCAAGAAGGCCGACGGCCGCGACCACAACTCAACCGGCTTCACCTTCTGGATGGCCGGCGGGGGCGTCAAGGGTGGCCTGGTACACGGAACCACCGACGATTACGGAATCGAAGCCGTGGGCGGCAAGGTCCACTTCCACGACCTGCACGCCACCATGCTGCACCTGCTGGGACTCAACCACAAGAAGCTGACCTACCGCTACGCCGGCCGAGATTTCCGCCTGACCGACGTTTTTGGCAACGTTGTCAACGAGATCCTGGCCTAAGAACAACACCACGAGACCACCAAAACGGGTCCAATCACCGGCCATTGCCGGTAATTGGACCCGTTTTTTTGTGCACCGGCCCCCGTTTCCCACAGTGTGGCCACTGAGCCCGACTTTTCGGGCCTCCCAACGAAGACCACAAATTCAACCCAGTTTACCCTGTTTGACTCCAGAGGTTCCGATCAGTCAAACCTTGCCGGTCATGTCAAACGAAGCACGTCCGACAGCACCGTTTGCTCCGATTGCGCTGAATCCTGTAGCCCGGTCGTGCTGATGAAGACCACAAGGACGATTGTATGACCTCGTCCAGATGTATGCGCTGTATTCATCAGGAGCTGGAAACGTGCACCTCACATCATGGCTGGACTCCGTGAAGGTCCGTTTGGGAAATCTGAAAACATACCACCACGCGCGACAGTTGGTTCGTCGCCCGGCCGTGCCGTCGGTGGTTACCGAACAACTGGAAGACCGCACACTGTTGTCGGTCACCTCGTTGTGGCTCGATGGTGAGCTCTCGGTCCAATCAGATTCCAACGACAGTATCACGATCGAGACCAACGGCGCCCTCGAGGTTGTCGTCAAGGTCAACGGCATCGAGGACACCAGTTTGCCGTCGATCCTGGCGTCGGAGGTGAAGGCCATCATCATCGAAGGTGGTGATCTGGCCAACCAGATTGACCTGCGTGCGGTCGACACGTCCGAATTCAGCTACACCGATCCGATCACCGGCGATCCGATGACCGTCCAGGTCGAGGGCCACAATGGGGACGACACCATCTGGGGATCCGAGGGCTTCGGTGACACCATTTCCGGCGGTGACGGTGACGATTTCATCGACGGCCGTGGCGGCCGCGACGACATCAGCGGCAACGATGGTGCCGACCAGATTTACGGCAGCGAGGGCGACGATGTCCTCGATGGTGGCGACGGCAAGGATCTGGTATTCGGCCTCGGTGGCGACGATCAGATCGACGGTGGCGATGGATCCGACACGCTCTCCGGTGGTGACGGCGACGACGTCGTCTCGGGTGGCGACTACGCCGACCTGATCGGTGGTAACGACGGCAACGACACGCTCAACGGCGAATCGGGTAACGACACGCTGCGAGGCAACGCCGGCAACGACTCGATCCGTGGCGGTGGTGGTGCCGACGTGATCGAGGGCGGTGACGACAACGACAATCTCAACGGCCAGGGATCCGACGATTCCATCGATGGCGGCAACGGTGATGACAGCCTGATCGGTGGAGGCGGCAACGACGAACTGACGGGCAACGACGGCGATGACCGCCTCAGTGGGTCCGGCGGCAACGACCAGTTGGAAGGGGCCGACGGCGACGACAGCCTCTACGGCGGGGCCGGAAGTGACGTTCTCTATGGAGACAGTTCCGACGCCAGCATCACCGGCGATGGCAACGACATTCTGCGAGGCCAGGGCGGCAACGACACGCTCTATGGTGGCGGAGGTGCCGATCGACTTGAGGGGGGTTCAGGAAATGATCTCATCGACAGTTTCCTGCCCCAGTTGACCCTGATCTTGATTGACGATCCGGTCGTTGGTGCCGAGGGAGACACCGCCTCACTGTCGGTCTTCAACACCGGATTCGAAAACGGGGTCCCCGCCGAGATCACGGGATTCACCTCCACGACTTCCGTCCAGGGATTCGCCGGCATTGGGACCAACTCTGATGTTTTCGCCGGAGATTTCCTGCAAAACGACAGCGGTTGCTGCACGGCATTGCCCAGCACATCGCCAACCTCCACTCAGTTGACGCTCACCGATTTGCCAGCACATGACAGCGTGGACATCGACTTCCTGCTGGCAATCATTAACTCGTGGAATGATGCCAGCGATTCAAGCGTCTGGGGACCAGATCACTTTGTCGTCACTGTAGACGGTGTCGAGATCTTCAACGAGAACTTCCGTAATCTGGACGGTTCCAGCCAGGGCTACCAGGCTCCTGCTGGCGTTGCACTCACTCCGGCGCCATTGTCCGATCTTGGTTTTCCAGGACCATCTCCCGGCACGCTGGAAACCAACGATGCAGCCTACAACATGGGCCTGGATCCAGCCTTTGACGCAATTCCACACACCGCTGATACTCTGACCGTCGAGTGGTCTGCCGGTGGCGAGGGTTGGGAAGGCGGTGCAAACGAGTCGTGGGGCTTGGACAATGTCGAGGTAACCCTCAACGGAGTTCCCGCCCAAGCGTCTGCAACGTTCAATGTCACCCTGTCGCACTCGTCCGACGACACGATCACCGTGGGCTACACCACCGTCGACGGAACTGCGGTAGCTGATGAAGACTACGTGGCCTCCAGCGGCACACTGACCTTCCCGGCAGGATCGACATCAGCTGCCATCAGCGTGCCCATCCTGGGTGACGATGCGGCCGAGGCCAACGAAGACTTCTCGATGTCGTTGCACTCCCCGATCAACGCGGTCATCGGTGACCCGGAAGGAACTGCAACGATCATCGATGACGATGCGGCCACCGCACTGGCATTCACCTCCTCCTACCTGCAATTGAATGCCGACGGCCTGCAGTTGGCCGAGGCAGATATCGCCAACGCCGTCGTGACTGACCAGTACATCAGCCAGCACACCGGCGTCACACACGTCTACATGCAACAGACGCATGGGGGACTGGATGTCAGGGGAGCCGTCGTCGGCGTCCATTTGACCGATGAGTCTGAAGTCGTTGCACTGACCAACCGTTTCGTGCCAAACCTCGGCGACACCACGCCCACACAAAGCGAGATGCAGCCCACGCTGACACCCGAAGAGGCCTTCGCGGGCGTGGCGGACCACTTTGGTTGGGATTACGACCCGATGACGGTGCCGAACGGTCCCGTGCCGACCGCCCCCGGCGCGACACCGGTCAACCAGGCAACAGTCATCGAAGCCCACGGGATCGCTGCCAACGACATTCCCGTCCGCCTGCAATGGATGCCCGATGGCAACGGCGGCGTCGAACTCGCCTGGCGGATGCATATCGACACGAGTGACGGGTTGCACTCCTACACCGTGCTGGCCAGTGCGACCAGCGGCGAGGTGTTGTTCGAAACCGACAACGTGTTGGACTACACCTACCGGGCACTGGAAATGCCCATCCAGAATCCCAACGACGGCAACCAGACGCTGATCGTTGATCCGCAGGACGCAGTCGCCTCGCCGTCGGGTTGGCACGATGACGGGACAACCGTCTTCACCGACACCCGCGGAAACAACGCGCTGGCCCAGGAAGATGCCAACCAGGACAACGCCGGTGGGAACCGTCCCGATGGTGGTGCCGCCGGGGTCTTCGATTTCACTCTCGACGTGACACTCGAACCCAGCCAGAACGAGGACGCGGCGATTGTCAACGCGTTCTACTGGAACAACATTCTCCACGACGTCCATTACCACTATGGATTCGACGAGGCCGCCGGGAACTTCCAGACAACCAACTTCACCGGACAGGGCCTCGGTGGCGATGCGATAATTGTCGACGTGCTGGATCCCAGTGGCGGAATTCCCACTGGCATGGGCCCACACATCTCAGTTCCTGCCGACGGAACCGCACCACGCATGAACGTGGGGCCCAACACGACCCCCAATCCCGACACCATGACGGCCGTCTCCAACGAGATCGTCGCGCATGAATACGGCCACGGTGTCTCGATTCGTCTGGTTGGTGGCCCCTCCAACAACACGGCCTTGACCAACGGCCAGGGACGCGGCATGGGTGAAGGGTGGTCCGACTGGCACGCCCTGATGTTGAACCAGAAGTCGACCGACACGATCACCACGCAGGAGGTCAGTGGCGATTACTACCTGGACAATACGGCCGGGGTCCGCACCTTCCCGTACTCCACTGACATGACCGTCAATCCGAGCACGTACGATTTCTACAACAACACCAATGGATCTCAGCATGCCGCCGGAGAGATCTGGGCCGTCACGTTGTGGGACTTGAACTGGCAGATGATCAACCGTTGTGGTTTTGACGCAGATTTCTACACCGGTGAAGGTGGAAACATCACCGCCATGCAACTGGTGATGGATGGGATGAAACTGGCACCGGTCGATCCGTCGTTCCTGGATGCCCGCGATGCCATCATCCAGGCCGACCAGGTCTTGACCGGTGGCGAGAACGCCTTCGACATCTGGACTGCATTCGCCAAGCGAGGGATGGGTTTCAGTGCCGATGACGGCAGCACCAACAGCGACACGGTGACCGAGGCGTTTGACCTGCCACCCAACCTCGCCGATCCCGGCGACACTCATTCCTGTGCCGACACCGGTGGTGAACCTCCGGGCGGCCCCGGCGACCCGGGCGGCGAACCCACCCTTCCCCAGGATCCCGATTACCTGGGCGACACGCTGATCGGAAATTCTGGACAGGACACGCTGCGGGGTGCCCTCGGCGGTGACCTCCTCAATGGCGGCGGCGGCAACGACCTGATCCAGGCCGGTGGCGGCAACGACCTCGTCTTTGGTGGAGGCTCCCGAGACACGCTCAGCGGTGGCGCGGGTGACGACACCATCAACGGGCAAGGTGGCGTCGACACCATCGACGGAGATGATGACGACGACACGCTGATCTGGCAGGTTGGCGCCAGCTCGGACAACTTCTCGGGCACCGAGGGCTTCGACGAACTGATCGTCCAGGGCACCTCGGCCAACAACAAGTTGACCGTCAGTGAGAGTCTCGCCGGCAACATCCAGATCTCCGACAACACTTACCAGATCACCGCAGCCTCCAGCGTCACGCGGATCACGATCGACGCCGCTTCGGGTAACGACCGTGTCACGATCGAGGACGTCCGCGGAGCCAGCGGGGTCCTGCTGGTCGTCAATGGCCAGAACGGCGGCGACACGATCGACGCCAGTGGTGCCGACCTGGGTGACGTCCGACTGCTGGTCCACGGCGGTGACGGCAACGACACGATCATCGGCAGTGACAACGACGACCTGCTGCGTGGCGATGCTGGCAACGACAACATCGACGGCGGAGCCGGTGACGACACGATCGTCGGTGGTGCCAACCACGACTCGCTGGCTGGTGGCGACGGCAACGACGAGATCACCGGCGGCACCGAAAACGACACGATCGTCGGTGGTGACGGAAACGACCTGCTCGATGGCGAGGACGGACACGACCGCCTCACCGGTGAACTGGGCGATGACACGCTGTTGGGAAGTGCCGGCAACGACGTGCTCAATGGATCCGCGGGCGACGATCTGCTCGAGGGATCCGACGGGCGTGACACGCTGCTGGGTGGAACCGGTGACGACATGCTCGATGGCGGTGTCGATGACGATTCGCTCAACGGCCAGAATGGCGATGACGTGCTCGCTGGACGACACGGCAACGACACCATCAACGGCGACACCGGCGACGACGTGATCAATGGCGGCGACGGCCACGACACCATCAACGGTGGCAGCGGCGACGACATCCTGGGTGGCCACGACGGCAACGACCGGATCAACGCCGGTGGTGGAAACGACACCCTTGTCGGTGGCGACGGACACGACACGTTGCTCGGTGGTGCGGGCTCGGATGTCGCGGCTGGCGGAGACGGTGACGACTTCATCAACGGCAACGGGTCGACTGATGTCATCGCCGGAAACGAGGGCACCGACAGTCTCGGATCCAACCTCACCAGCGAAATCGACGAGGCCTTCCAGTTGAGCAGCTCGATCCTGGATCTGCTCGACCAGGTCTAAACACCAGTTATGCCAGGTTCCCGCGCCTGGTTCTTTTTCTCCGCCGCAGCGACCGACTAGACATCCAGGCAGATGTCGTCGAAGCAGTTGCCGAAACACGAATCGATTTCGGCAGCTGTCCCGACCACCAGGTCGGTCCCGTCGCCACCGCACAGCCGATCGATCCCGGCCTGCCCCTTGATGGTGTCATCGCCATCACCGCCGAGAATCGAATCGACCCCGGATCCGCCCAGCAGCGTGTCGTTTCCGGCCAGGCCCAGTAGCACGTCATCGCCCGAGCCACCGTTGGCTCGATCCGCTCCGTCATGACCGGCAATCCGGTCATCCCCGGCGCCGCCATCCAGGCTGTCGTTGCCCGAGCCGCCTCGCAGGGTGTCGTTGCCCCGACCACCCACCAGAGTCACATTCCCAGAGAAACCGGTGGCATCCAACAGGTTGTCCCCGTTTCCGCCGATCAACGCCACCGCCTCGATCGAAACCAGGCTGTCGGTTCCATCCCCGTCCAGGGCCACGTCCGAGAGTGTCCAGTCGACGTCCCCGTCGCCAAGGGCCCGATCAACTCCGGCCCCTCCGTGCAACAGGTCGTCACCGGCCAGCCCCTCCAGCACATCATCTCCATCGCCGCCCCGCAGGGTGTCGTCGCCGCCCTCACCAACAAGCGTGACCGGAACAATCGCGGTGGTGGCGTCGATCGAGTTGTTCGAATCGCCACCGGTCAGTTCGACACCCTCGATTTCGAGCAACGAGTCGTTGCCCCGGCCGACCAGGCTGGTTGGAGTCAGCACAAAGTCCAGGTCGCCACTCTCGATGACCAGGTCAGTTCCATCACCACCTCGCAACGTGTCGTTGCCGGTGCCGCCGGTCAGCCAATCTCCATCGCCGGCCTGACCACGAACCAGGTCGTTGCCGGCGCCCCCATCGAGTTGATCGCTGCCACTGCCACCGTAGAGCCGGTCGCTGCCCGCGGCCGCTGCGAGTTGATCGTCCCCGCTGTTTCCAACCAGCAGGTCCGCTCCGGAACCGCCCAGCAACGTGTCGTCACCATCGCCACCTCTCAGGATCACATTGCCTGTGTACGCGGCCGCGTTGAATCGATCGTCGCCCGAACCGCCAACCAGCTCGACGACGTCAATCGATTCCAGTTGATCGGTGCCGACGCCCGAGAGTTCTCCGTCGACCAGGACCAGGTTGCCGTCGTGTGACTCCCAAACCCGGTCCCCGGTGCCCGTTCCCCCGTTGAGCTGATCATCACCGGGACCGCCCACCAGCGTGTCGAAATTGCCCCCGTGCCCATTGATCCGGTCATTACCCCAGCCGCCGGACAGCCAGTCGTTACCGGCTCCACCGTAGAGCCGGTCGTCTCCACCACCGGACACCAGGCTGTCATCCCCGCCGTTCCCGTTGAGCAGGTCGACACCGCCACCGCCCAGCAACGTGTCGTCGCCGCCACCACCCAGGATCGTGACATTCCCGCTGAATCCCCCGGCGTTGATCAGGTTGGGTTGGTCGTCACCAACCAGTTCTCCCCGTTCCACCAGGAACAGCACGTCCGAACCCTCGCCGGTCAACATCGTGTCGTTGAGAACCCAGTCAACTCCGCCGGAACCGAGCACCCAGTCGTTCCCGGGCCCGCCATCGAGCGTGTCGTCACCACTGCCACCGATCAACGAATCGAGACTGCCACCCTGGCCACTGACCATGTCGTTGCCCGGACCACCGTCGAGGCGGTCCGCGGCACTGCCACCCAGGAGACGGTCATCGCCGTCCCCCCCCTCGAGAGTGTCCTTGCCACCATTGCCAATCAACAGGTCGACACCACTACCACCGAGCAACGTGTCCTCTCCGGCAGCCCCGGCCAACGTCACCGACCCACTGAACAACGCGGCATCCAGCAGGTTGTTGGCCATTCCCCCCAGGATCGTGACGTTCTCGATCGACAACAGGACATCGGCACCCAGTCCATCAAGCGAAACATCCGTGAGCGTGAAATCGGCATCATTTTCGGCCTCGACCAGGTCCGTCCCGGCACCGCCATCCAGCGTGTCGTTTCCAGAATCGGCCAGCAACGTGTCTCCATCACCGGCCCCGCCCTCCAGAAGATCCTCGCCGGGGCCCCCGGCGAGGTGATCGGCACCATCACCCCCGTCGAGTTGGTCGTCGCCCACTTCACCGAGCCCTCTCTTGAGCGTGTCGTCTCCATCGCCACCCAACAACGAATCGTCACCGATGTTCCCATTGGCCTCGTAACCCCAGTCGAATCCAGACAGGGCACTCACCAGGTCATTTCCATCCTGGCCATTGACCACAATTCTCGCCGAGAACTCCGAATCGAGTCCCTGGAACGTGATCGTGTCATCGCCATCGGCGCCGTTGATCGTCAGGAGATTGGCGGGCACCAGGAGAGTGTCCGGGGTGTTGCCATCGATGGTCACCTGGAAATGGAAATCTCCGGGGAACAGGTTGTCCGCAATCTCGATCGTGTGCCCCATGCCATCGGCCACGTCGATCGTGTGGTTCGCAGGCAGCAACGCCCAGCCAACATCAACCAGCCCGGCATAATCCAGGTCGGTGAACTCCTTGCGTTCGCCGT
>CAZYAZ010000004.1:0-50864 GCA_964646205.1 uncultured Planctomycetaceae bacterium
ATCCCTTTTGGTGGCCTGCACGGCGACGCCGATTTTTTGTTGTGTGTAGAGCGTCGTGCCATCACAGACCTGCACCAGTGCGCCCTTGGTGCGGCCGACCTCGAGAGCGAACTCGAGCCGCAACTTGTTCCCTTGTCCCTGCATGTACTTGCCAGTGGCTCGGAATTTTTTGCCTCGCACCACCACGGTCTCGACAATTTCTGCCTGGAAGGGAATCAGCCCCTTGAGTTTCCCACGGGCCTCGCGAAGCGCATCGGCCGGACGTTGCCGCCGGGTGGTCTTGCTGGACTTTTTGGCCGGCTCGGTTTTCTTGACGGCTTTTTTCTTGTCCTGTGCCAGCAGGCCATTGGGGGCAAGAATCAGCGTGCCGGTGACCACCAGGGCCAGCAGGACCGGTCGGCAGTGTCGGGAAATCAGGTGATTGGGCATGCGAGTTGTCTCGTTGTGCCGATTAGAGAATCTGGGTGGCATCTTCATGTTGTCCGGAAAATACGGAAATTGCCAAAGATCCGGACCACAAACTGTCGAAACCACAGGTGGAGTCTGGTCGTCAACTGCGATCGAGATTCTTGTGGGATGTTGGACCGAGTGATTGAGGCGACCGGGTGACCAAATCGGTTCTGGACCATTCTAGGGACAACCTGTCGGACCCGTCGATGGGAATCGAGAGAGTCAAGAGGACTCTGCAATGAAATACTACTTCCTGGCACTGGGTACATTTCTGGTCGTTTGCGTGGGTTGCCACGTGGACGGTCGTAGTTTTGGCGACAGCGGTGATCTTCACGCTCCGCCGGCTCACGCATTGCAACGGCCCGGGCCGATGGTCGATGGGCCGGGGCCGGGCGTGTTGCCGATGATGCAACCGGGAGGGACAAACCGTTCGTTTTCCACCCGTCGGACTCAACTCCGTTTCATCCGTCCGGTGGGGATGAAGATGGGCTGGAAGGTAGGACCTGCCTACGCCGACAACCAGCGAGTGACACCCACGACATACGACTTTGTCCAGGGTGCCACGTACCGGTTGAAGTTGACCGAGATTGCGGGTCGGGAGGGCATGACGCTCTATCCGACGATGCAGGTCTATCCGGCCCACGCCAACACGGATGCTTACCTGGCTCACAACAGTGTCCCGCTGGAATTGACCGACGAGGACCTGGACCAGATTGAAAGCAACAACTTTGTGACCAAGGTGATCTATCTGCCGGATCCTCAGCACCAGGAACTGGCGGTGGCGGGCGTCGAGATGTTGGTCTCCACACGCCTGGATCCGGGTGTCGACCCGGTGTCCGAGGCCGATCGCCGCGGTACGATCATGGTGGTGTTGCGAGTTGGCAACATGGATCTGGAGACGGCCAACAGCGGCCCCGCTCCGGCCGGTGGTGCGGCGATGCTCGGACCCGGTGGAATCCAGCCGGTGGCCTTCCAGGCCGTCGTGGGACCCGATGGGGCCAAGGGACAATTCGTTCCTCCGACACCGATTGCGATCATGGACCAGGGAATGCCCGGCATCCCCGGACCAATGTTGATGGGTCGTCCAGCTGGCCCCGGTATGCCCGGGATCAACCCGGTCGCCGGTACCGGTGGCACCCCCCAGTGGGGGATGCCAATGACCTCGACTCCGATCGGTCTGCCTGGTCCGGCTCACCTGCCCCTGGGCGGTCCGGCTGGGTTGCAGAGCTACACGATCAAGAACAACACGCCTGTCGAGCGGCATGATCCTGTGAAGGATTTTCGGGTGGTGGTCAAACACGAACCGGGCATTCGGATGCCCAAACCAGTCTCGGAAGTGATTTACACCGAGAAGCACCCGACCTTTGCACCGGGGACGCTGAGTCGGCCGGCGTGGTCGAATCCTGGACAGTAGTGCGGCTGACGGGGGGCGACCAAGTGTGGAGTGACGGGTCGCTCTCCAAGAGAGCCAGGGCACGTCTCTCCTGGATATTCCATTTCGCACCCCAGCATCTGTGACTTCACCAGCCATGTTCCAGGGCTTATTGCCGACAGTTGTGACGGTCCCGGCCATGACGGCGGTGTTGTTGCTGTCGTTGACGTCTCCGGCATCTGCCCAGTCACCGTTGAGCCAGGATGTTTTTCAGCCGCTCAACGCCCGGATGACTCCGGGCATGGTTGGACGCTTGTCGGCCCAGGCGGGCCGATCCGGACCATCTCGCGGTCCGTACTTCCAGCCGGTGGAGGTGCGACTGGTCAACACCGGCCCGAGTGGCGGTGGACGGGTGACGTGGTTCGCCGCCGGGCGGGGTGCCAACGGTGCGGTCACAGCCGCGGCGCCGCACACCGCCGGGTTGTTGGTTGGAGCCACCTACCGGGTGCAGATCAGCGACATGCCCGAGTTTCCGGGCGTGAAGATCTACCCGACGATCGAAATGATCGATCGGCTTCATCCTCCCACCGAACGTCGCTACGAATTCCCGGTGCCCGTCGAGTTGACCGGCGAAGACATCCGGCTGGCACTCGGTGGCCACCTGGTGACCCGCGTGGTGTTTCTTGAGGAACCTCGACTCTCGGCCGGCAACGAACAGACTCGACCGATGATGGTGCGGGACCTCGACCCTCGGGCCAATGCCCTGGCCGAGGCGGACCGTTCGGGACGTCCGATGGCAATCCTGAGACTGGGCAGCCGGTCGGCGCCGTCGGGACAGTCGCACGAGTTTTTTCACATGGGGCGCACCCGGCAACCGATAGAACTCTCCCGGTCGGACAGGCCGACGGGCGGCGTGTCACGGTTTCGTAGGTCACTGCAGGTGCCCAGGCGTGTTGAGGGTTCGGTTCGCATTCGGTCGACCGGGGTCCCGACACTCCAGGTGGCGGGAGGCGTCCGGTGAGCCATCCCCGGCGAAAATCGATTCGAAACAGGTGGCTGTGCTGGGAGCAGGCCTGTGTCCTGCCCGGTTTGTGTCTGGTGCTGATCTCGGCCGGATGTTCTGCGGTTCCGGCTCCTCGCCTGGAGCCGAGGCCGTCGATCCAACTGGTGGAACAGGCCGAGGCGGTGACTGACTCGGGGACAATTCGGTTGACCGGATTTCCCCGGGTGTCGGAGTCGAAGATTCAGCCGGTGGTGCATCTCCCGGCGATGCCGCGTCAGAAACAGGTTGAGGCCGATGGTCCTGGAGGTCCGGACCCTTTGGTGGTGGAACAGTTCCCCGACGAATTCGTGATTGACGGTGGCGACCGTGGCGACCCGGTGCATTACCAGTCGTTTCTGCGGTACGGGGTGGAAACCGAGGACACGATTGCCGAGTACACCGATGACGAGGGGGCCAGCCACGTTTTGCCAAGCAATCGGGTGGCTGTCTACGCACCCAGATTTGCCGCGGTGCGGACCGTCCAGTTGCCGGTCGAGGGTTTCGGCGTTGAACGAATGGCGTCGGCTCATCGGTTGGCTCGCGAGGTGCGGTTGACGACCCGCGAGGGTGTACGCCAGCACAATCAGCAGACCGGAGCGGTTGACGCGAGGGTGCGATCCCGGGCCAGCGGATTGCTGGGAGAGTCGACGACAGCGGGAGTGTCGCGGCTGATGCGGTCTGGCGAACATGTCAAGCTGATCAACGTGTTTGGCGACACCGGTCGTGTGGTGGGCGGACGAATGGAACAGGCCGACGTGGCCCGGCTGGCCAAGTCGCTGGAGAATGCCGCGGCCTGGGCCGGGGACGAGTCGCCACGTGCCACCGCCTCGACCGCCACCGGACAATCGATCCAGTCGGTGCCGTGGGTGGGTTCTTACACCGGCGTGGAAGTCGAGCACAAGGAAATCGGCCAGTTGAAGATCGTCAAGTTGGCCGACCGCAAGGCGGCCCGATCCGACGACGTGATCACGTTCACCTTGAGGTTTGACAATGTTGGTGAACGGCCGTTGACGAAAGTGCGTATCGTCGACAACCTCTCGCCCCGCCTGGCTTATATCGATGACAGTGCCACGCTGGGCTTTACCGACGAGGACGAGAAGACACCGCCGGAGAAATCTCGCGGAGGACGGATCACCGTCGATGACAACGAGCAGGGCAGTCGTGTGCTGGTCTTCGAGTTGGATGAGCCGCTGCCCGGTGGCGTCGGAGGCGTGATCACCTTCAAGGCCCGCGTGCGGTAGATCTGACGGCGGGCTTGCCTTCCTCGTCGGATTAGCCTGCAATCGGCGGCATGTTCCAGGTTTGTGACGCCGCATCGACCGGACTGGACCCACATCGCTGGGACCGGGTGCGTGAATTGGCCCAGGAGCTTTGCGAATCCGGAGCGGTCCCCTCGATCGGAATTTTCCTGGCGCGGGGCGATCGGACCACCGGCACGATGTTGTTCGGTCGGCAACACCTGGATGACCCTCATCGGACCATCCGCGATGACGCCATTTTTCTGATCGCGTCGATCACCAAGCCGATCGTGGCGATGTCGGCGATGATCCTTGTCGAGAATGGCGAGGTGAGGCTGGACGATCGTGTGAGCCGGTATCTCCCGGAGTTCGGCAACAGCGGAAAAAACGGAATCCGTATTCGTCACCTGTTGACTCACACCTCGGGGCTGCCCGACATGCTGCCGCAGAACCGCGAGTTGCGTGAGGCGGGGGCTGGGCTGGAGGAGTTTGTGGCAGGCAGTTGCGCGGTCGAGCCTGATTTCAAGCCGGGCCGCGGCGTGCAGTACCAGAGCATGGGGTTTGCAATACTGGGTGAGTTGATCTCGAGAGTGACCGGGCAACGGTGTGCCGATTGGCTCCGGTCCCGGGTGCTGGCTCCGCTGGAACTCGAGTCGACTCGGCTGGGTGCTCCCGACGAGTGGTTCGAGGGAGACCGGCCGATGGTGGACCGGATTGTGGAAATCCGGACTCCGGCCGAACAGGAAGGGGTCGACTGGAACTGGAATCGACGCTACTGGCGGCAGTTGGGAGCACCGTGGGGAGGGCTGTTGACCACGCCTCGCGAGTTGGCGGTGATCGGTCGCATGATGCTCGAACGCGGTGGTGGAGTGATTTCGCCGGCGTCGGTCGCGGCGGCGACGCGGAACCAGTTGGCGGCCATGAAGGACGTGCCCGAATCGGACCGTCGGTGCAAACCGTGGGGACTGGGATGGCGGTTGAATTGGCCGGCGACGAGCGCGAATTTTGGCGACCTGCTCGGTCCGGCGACTTACGGTCACTGGGGAGCCACCGGGACCCTGATGTGGATTGATCCCGAGCGGGACGCCGTGTGCGTGATCCTGACGACCGAGCCGCAGGAGCCACACGGTCGTGAAATCGCGAGGTTGTCCAACGCGATCGCGGCGTCGCTGGTGTGAGTCGCCCTGCAGGCAGCGGCCTTCTTGAAGGCTCAGCCGCCGGTGCTATACTGACCATCGCCAATCGGTTTTCTGCGCAAGTGGCGGAATTGGCAGACGCGCCAGGTTGAGGGCCTGGTGGGCCTTACGGCCCGTGGAGGTTCGAGTCCTCTCTTGCGCACTTTGATTGACCAGGCGAACAGGACCCCCGGGCTGGCCAAAGCCGCACGGGGGTCTTGTCGTAATCAGTCGTCGGCAAGTTGGTATGGATCGCCCAGCCGCCGCATTTCCTGCCTCAGCAGTGTCTCGAGTTCTTTCCGCTGGGAGGCGTACCTGGGATCGTCGGCCAGGTTGACTTGATCGGCCCCGGGCGTGTGTTTGAGCAGGCTGGCCACGCTGGGAGCCTTGTGTTCGACCAGGAATTCTCGTGGATTCTTCTTCAGGTCAAAGAGTTGGGTGCGACGGACCGTGCCGTCCAGGACGTCGTACTTGATCAGCTTGAATCGTCCCGTCTTGATGGCACGCATGCCCGGCTTGGTGCCGCCGGTGTAGACGCCATACAGCGTGTTGCGGATCGCCTGTTGTTTTCCGTAGAGCACGTCCTTGAAACTCCGGCCCTCCACCGACTTGGGTGGCGTGATGTCGGCCAGGTCACAGAAGGTTCGCAGGATGTCCAGCAGGTAGATGTAACCGGAGGCTCGGGTGCCGGGCTTGATGCCGGGCCCGGTGACGATGAATGGGACCCTCCAGGTGTGCTCGTAGAGATTTTGCTTGCCCGTCAAGCCGTGTCGTCCAACCGCGATTCCATGGTCGGAGGTGAAGACGACGTACGTGTTTTTCATTTCACCGGACGCCTCGAGTTGTTTGAGCACCCGTCCGACCTGGTTGTCGATGTTCTCGATGCAGGCGTACTCGCGTCCCAGTTCGTTGCGGATGGTGGCCGGGTCGCGGCGTTTCAACACACCCTGGACCCGCACCTCGTCTCGAAGGTTGGGGTGCCCGTGGGGAAACGGGTGAGCCGGCAGGTAGTTGCTGGGCAACGGTGGTGACTTGGGATTGACCGTCTGTCCGGGACCGGAGTTGCTGGCTCCGTATTTCCGGGCCAGTTCTTCCGGTGCGTTCCTGGGATCGTGAGGATGCGAGAATCCCATGTAGATCAAAAAGGGGGCGGTGGAGCCGGACTGTTTGCGGCTGGCGAGGTACTCGACAACACGGTCCCCGTGCCAGTGGCTGCCGGTTTGTTTGTTGGCACCTCGACGGGTGGCCTCGTGGTGTTCGGTGAACAACTGGTTGGCTTCGCGAAAGCTGTTGCCTCGCTTGCACGTCCGGAACGTGGCGTAGCCGGCACGATTGAATATCGCCGGCAGGCTGTTCCGGGCCGCCTGTTTCCGCGAGGCCGGGGTGTGCGTCAGTCCCGGGCCGCGGGCGCCGGGAATTCGCCAGACGGTTCGGCCTGTCATGATCATCGTTCGTGACGCCGTGCAGACGGCGCCGGACCAGGCACCCATGTGGTGCGCGTCATCCAGCACGATTCCACGACGGGCGAGTCGGTCGATGTGCGGTGTCTGGCAGATGGTGTTGCCGTAGCAGGAGAGAGTCTCCGGCGATTGGTCATCGGTGAGGATGAACAGGAAGTTGGGCCGTTTGGCTGCCAGGGCGGGCGAGGAGAGGGTCAGGACAAGTGACGTGATGACCAGCAGAAGCGTCCGGATGAATCGGGAACACATGGGTGGAGCCTTGTGGAGTGTGTCATGAGTTGAGACCCGCAGCGTGGGATCGAGAATCTCGCATTGGTCCGGCTCCGTCAACCGGCCAGTTGGCGGCGTTTGGAATGAATCGCTATTGTTGCCGTTCATCGCGTAACGATTGCCCGGGGCACAGCGGAACTCCCGTCACCATGCGAAGCCGGACCCCATTGTTCAACACGGAAGCGGAACGCGAAGGCCTGCGACGGGCCTCGCGATTCAATGCGCAGTTGCTGGACCATCTCAGGCCACACGTCGTGGCCGGTGTCACGACGTCCGAGATTGATCGGCTGGCGTATTCCTACACTCTCGAACATGGACACACCCCGGCCTGTTTGGGCTACCCCGGCGAGGTGGTGCCGTATCCCAAGAGCATCTGTACCAGCGTGAATGACGTGGTGTGTCACGGCGTCCCCGACGATCGGCCACTGCAATCGGGAGACATCGTCAACGTGGACCTGACGACGATCGTTGACGGGTGGTACGGGGACCAGAGCGAGATGTTTCTCATTGGCGAGGTCAGCGACGAGGCCCGGCACGTGGTGCAAGTGGCCTTCGACAGTTTGTACCTGGGCATTCGCGCGATCGAGCCGGGTGGCCCGGTTGATGCCATCAGTCGGGCAATCTACGAGTACGCTCGGGGAGAAGGTTTGGACGTGGTCCGTGAGTACCAGGGGCATGGTATCGGCCGCCGCTTTCACCAGGATCCGGGGATTCCTCACGTTCCCACTCGGCCACCCAATCGTACGGTGATCCAACCGGGGACGTGTTTCACGATTGAGCCAATGATCAACACCGGTACGTGGCACACCAATCGTGTCGAGAGTGACGGGTGGACCGTGCGGACACGCGACGGAGGGCTCTCGGCACAGTGGGAGCACACGTTGTTGATGACCGAGGATGGGCCGGAGATCCTGACACTGACCGAGGGTGGCCCCAAAGAGGGCCAGCGGATCTAGTCGTGTCGACGGTCACACCGCCGGCTGGGGCCGCAAACCGATCTTGCCAGGCGGCCGCGGTGCCGAGTAAATAACCGTCGAATGGAGTGTCCCGGATGCGGGGCATCGATCCATTCCTGTCCCGCCCGCATGTGCGCTAGCCAATAGATGTCCGCTCCGGCTCACGGTCCCGTCTCCGAGACTCAACGGCTTGCCACCCGGATCGATGGTCCGGTGGTCCTGATCGGCGACGTGCACGGGCAGGTCGATTTGCTGGACCGATTGATGGATCGGCTGGCGAGGCGGAAAGATTTTCGTGATCGCTGGGTGGTCTTTCTTGGTGACCTGGTTGACCGCGGACCCGATCCCCGGGGTGCAATCGACCGCGTGCTGGAGTTGATGGCTGCCCATCCACGGACAACCGCTGTTTGTGGGAACCACGACTTGGCGATGGCGGCTTCGCTGGACCTGGTGCCAACACCTGCGGAGGCCCAGTGGGCCAGTCGCTGGCGACGTGGCTACCAGTGTGAAACGACCTTCGGGTCTTATGGTGTGGCGACCGGCGACTTCGACGGGCTTGGGCAAGCCGTACCCGACGATCATGCCAAGTTGCTGTCGACGTTGCCCTGGGTTGTGGAACACCCGCAGGTGATCTGTGTGCACGCGGGGCTGACTCCCGAGTTGCCCACCGCAACCCAGCTGAAAATATTGCGAGAACGCGACTTCAGTTTGCACCGGCCGGCATGGCTGTGTCGCCAGGACCTGGGACCGGACGTGTCGCCTCGCGACTGCCGGATTCCAATCGCCTCGGGCCATGTTGCGCGACGACAGGCCCATGTCGGTATGGACCGGATTCTGCTGGATTGCACCGGCGGGCTGGGGGGCGAGTTGACCGGGTTGTTGTTGCCCGAGTACGAACTGATCACATCTCACCGCGAAGCTCACCCGGTCCGTCGTCGCCGTTGGTGGCCGTTTGGACGGCGGGTTGCGTAGTCGATCGAGATTATTTCAGGCGGCCGGGTGGTCGCACGCCTGAGCCAACCTGCCTGGTGGCTGAATCGCCCAACTCGGCGCGGGCCCGTGCGGCCAGGCTCTTGAGCCTCGCGACCACCTCGGGGTGCTTTGCCAGGACATCGGTGGTTTCGCCGATGTCCCGGGCCAGGTCGAACAATGCCAGGGGGGTCCGGGCCTGGGTGTACTTGGTTGGCTTGCCCCCGGTTCCGCCCTTGCGTCCTTCGAGGCTGCGGTAGCTGTGTGGGAAGTGCAGTTTCCACCGTCCGCTGCGAACCGCCTGCAGGTGGCGTCCCCAGTAGAAGTAGTACGCCTCGTGTGGACTCTCGGCACCCTTGTGGCCGGCGATCAGTGGCCAGATGTCGTGGCCGTCGATCTTGTGCTTTTGTGGCAGCTGCTTGATACCGGCCAGCCTGGCCAGCGTGGGCAGGATGTCGATCGTGCCGGCCACTTCGCCACAGACGTGCCCGGCGGGGACCTGTCCGGGCCACCACATCACCGTGGGTTCTCGCTGCCCACCATCCCAGGTGGTGCCCTTGCCTTCGCGGAGTGGCAGGGCGAGGCCGGAGTGGGTGCCGTAATTCAACCAGGGGCCATTGTCGGAGGTGAAGATGACCAGCGTGTTGCGGTCCAACTTGTGTTTCTTGAGCGTCGCGACGATCTGACCCACGCTCCAGTCGATCTCCATGATCACGTCACCGTAGAGGCCTCTTTTGGACTTTCCCTGGAACTTGTCGCTGACGTACAGGGGGACGTGGGGCATCGAGTGGGGCACGTACAGAAAGAACGGTTGATCCTTGTTGTTCTCGATGAACTTCACGGCCCGCTGGGTGTACCAGGTGGTCAACTGTGCCTGGTCCTTGCCGGTCACTTTTGGATTGACGATCTTCTCGTTGTCGAACAGTGGCAGGTGGGGCCATCGCTTGAGTCGCTCGGCCATTGGCAGGTGGGCGACTCCGGGGTGGTAGGGCCACATGTCATTGGAGTAGGGGAGTCCGAAGTAATCGTCGAAGCCGTGGCGGGTGGGGAGGAAGGGCTGGTGGTGACCCAGGTGCCACTTGCCGTAAATCGCCGTCGCGTATCCCCGGGTCTTGAGCACCTCGGCGACGGTCCATTCGCTCTTGTTGAGCCCGTGTCGGGACTTGGGGCCGAGGGCTCCCTGGATACCGATGCGGTTGGGATAGCAGCCGGTCAGCAGGGCCGCACGCGAGGCCGAACAGACAGCCTGTGCCGAGTAAAAATCGGTGAAGCGGGCGCCCTGGCGGGCCAGTCGGTCCAGGTGAGGGGTCTTGATGTCTGGTGAACCAAAGCAGCCCAGGTCCTGGTAGCCCTGGTCATCGGTGAACACGACGACGAAGTTGGGGCGGTCCGTGGCGTCACGCCGGTCGGCGCGGGCAACGGCGGTCGTCGTCAGCAGTGCCAGCGTCGTCAACACCACGTGGAGCGGTTGCAGGCGGGGCATGGTGATCTCTCGGCTGCAAGAGGCAGGAAGTGTGTGGTCGTACGAGTTGAGACCTCGCACCGCTTTAGCCTAGGTCCCCGTGAGGCAGTTGTGTACCTCCAGGCCAACTGGAAGTGTTTTCGCACCAGGCAAGCCTGTCGATCCCTGTCAGTCCGGGCTTTCACGATGTGCCTGGTTGTCGCAGGGGGATGCGTTCTTCGATGATCGGTGCTAAGCAGACCGGTGGATGGGGCGAGCAAGCCGATGGCGGCCTATACTCTAGGTCGACGATTGCGACCAAACGAAGGGACGGGGGCGACGATGGGTGACTTCAGGGACTCGAGAAATCGGATCGCGACAACCCTGGTCGCCGTGGTGCTTCTGGGGGTGACGACGGCACCCGCGGTGGCTGGCAAGTTCAACGCGGTGTTGAAGGTTGGCCAGAAGGCTCCGGAATGGATCGGTTTGCTGGGCGTCGATGGCAAACGGCATTCGTTGGCGGATCTGAAGGCGGCCCGTGGTGTGCTGTTGGTCTTTCTGTCCAACCGCTGCCCGATGACACGGTCCTACGAGTCGCGGCTGAAGGCGCTGGTTTCGGGATACCGCAAACAGGGCCTCGCGGTTGTGGGGGTCAGCATTGGGCAGGCACCAGCAGATCGCTTGGCCAAAATGATCTCCCGTTCGGCGTTGTCGAAATTCAATTTCCCCTACTGCATCGATCTCACACAGGAACTCGGGCGACGTTACGGGGCGACCTGCACGCCGCACGCCTTCCTGCTCGACAGCCGGCGCCGAGTCGCCTACATGGGAGCGATCGACGACAATGTCGATCCGGCCAAGGTCGAGCACCATTATCTGCGGGACGCGATTCGCAGCGTCCTGGCCGGCAAGCAGCCGGAGGTGGTCGAGACATTGCAGAAGGGGTGTGAGATCAAGTACGTGGCGAGGTGAGTCGCGTGGTCCTGTCGTACGCAATGGAATGGCTGGCTGTCGCGGTGGGCGGACTGGGCCTGTTGCTGGGCATTTTGATCGGCCGGTCCTGGGGTGTCCGCCGACGGATCGAGTCGGCGGTCCAGGACGCGGAAATCTCGGCTCGCACCGACCGGCAGACCGGGCTCTGGAATCGGCGGGGATTCGAAGATCGTTACAACCGGAGTCGAGACGGTCGGAGGAGAGCGGACTGGCCGGTGTCAGTGCTGTTCATCGATGTTGATCGGTTCAAGTTAGTCAACGACGCACATGGACACCCGGCCGGGGATCGCGTGATTGAATGCGTGGCCGATCTGCTTGGTGAGAGTTGTCGCGAACATGACACGGTTGCACGACTGGGAGGAGACGAGTTCGCGGCGTTGTTGCTGGGAGCCACCCTGGATGAGGCGGTGGAGGTGGCCGAGCGGATTCGATCCGGTGTCGAATCGATGACGGTTCCCACCGGACAGGTCGACTGGAGTGGGACGGTGAGCGTCGGGGTGATCGAGATCGAGCGAGGCGAGGACTTGTCGTCGGCTCTCGAGCGGGTGGATCGGGCCGTCTATGCCGCCAAGGAGGCCGGTCGCAATCGGGTCGTGGCCAAAACGGTCGATTGATCCTGGCGATCGGCAACCCGCCGCAGCCCTGCTACAACTCGTCCAACTCCAGCGTCTGGCAGTCCACTCCCTCGAGCATCAGGTCGACGGAGGCTTCGTCCTTGAACCCGCTGCCGGTGACCAGGCAGACAATCGTCGCGTTGCGGTCGACGTGTTGCCCGGCCACGGCCTCCAGACAACCGGCCAGTGCGGTGGCTCCGGCCGGTTCGCTGAAGATTCCCTCCTCGGAGGCCAGCCGACGTTGTACGTTCCAGACGGCTTCGTCAGTCACCAGGTGCCCCCGCCCTCCGGTGGGGCGCAGTTCCTGAACGACCAGGTGGCCGTCGTTGATGTTGGGGACCTGGAGTCCGCTGATTCTGGTGGTGCAGTCAATCGGTTGGGCGGTGCCGTCGGCCCTCGAGAGTGCCGAGGCCATGGTGTCGTTCCCCTCCGGTTGCACGCATTCGATCGCTGGTGAACTCGTCAGCCGCCCCTCGGAAACCAGGCGACCGAAGCCGCGGCAGACGGCCACGCAGAGACCTCCTCCCCCCGATGGGCAGAAGACGTGATCGATGGGCCGGTTGAACTGTTGTTCGGCCTGCTCGGCCAGTTCGAAACTGATCGTCTCGACTCCAGTCATCCCGGGCACGCTGTAGATGTAGGAGCTGACCTGCAACCGCGCACCCGGAGCATCGCCGCGGGCCATCAGGACCTCGAAGGCACGTGACGAGACATCGGGGTCCAGTCCGAATCCATGGATCCGGTAGACGTTGGCACCGTAGGCCATCATCTGGCGGAGCTTGCCCATCGGAGCGGTTTCGACCACGGCGATCTCGCATTCGAGTCCCGCCGCAGCACAGTACGCGGCGACGGCCGATCCGGTGTTTCCACTGGACGTGGCCACACAGCGATCCTGGTTCTCGGCCTTCATGGCCGAGATCGCCGCGGCTCCGAAGCGATCCTTGAAGGAACCAGCCGGGTTGCCGGCTTCCAGTTTCAGCCACAGGTTGTCGAGGCCGACAGAGGGGCCGATCGACCGGGACCGGACCAGCGGGGTGTTGCCTTCCCCCAGCGTCACCCGGTGCTGCTCGGGCACGGGCGTGATCCAGTCGGCCCATCGCCAGATACTCATCCTCGGTCTCCCTCGCGTCGCCGCGGTTCAGGAATCCTGGTCCGGAACATCTTCCATGATCACGATCACCGCATCGTTCTGGTGCACCCTGGGATAGGTGCGAATGGCCAGTATGTAACCCGACTGGTTGCACTTGATCTGGTGGACGTCGTCTCCGCTGACACTGGCCACGTGGCCGAGGAGGTCTCCCGGAGCAACCCGCTGTCCGAGTTCCACCGCGGGTGTGAACTGGCCGGTGATCGGCGAGGGGTTCTGGACCTGCATGTGGCCGGACCCATCTCGCGGGTCCTCGATGACCACGGCCACCTGCGATTCGGGTTGTTCGCGTTCGATCATTCCCAGTTCGCCCAACACGTTCAGGCAGCCCTCGACGTAGGCGTCGACTCCCTCGGGGGAACAGCGGCCGCTGCCCAGGTATTCCGTGTAGATGGCCGGGACGCCGGCGTCGCGAGCGACCGACAGCGACCGACCGTCGAGTTTTCCACAGGTGCCCCAGATGACAGGCAGGTTCAGGGCTCTTGCCATGCGTCGCTGGATGTCGAGCCGTTCGGGATCCTCGGAGAGTCCGTAGCCGGACATCGGCCAGACGTCCATGACGATTCCGCCCGAGTGGAGGTCGATGTAGTAGTCGGCCGATTCGATCAACGCCGTGAGTGCCACGGCGGTCCGCAGGGTGACGCTCCCGTCGGGATCCCCCGGGCAGACACGAGCGAGGTCCAGTCCGTCCTCGGCCGTGCGGTTGCCGTTGAGGAAGGCCGCCTCGTTGACCACTGGCACCAGCGTCAGTCGTCCGGTCAGTTCACCGGTGCTGACGGCACCGGCCAGTCGTCGGATGGCCGACATCGACTCGAATTCGTCTCCGTGAACCCCACCGGTGATCAGCAGGTGCGGTCCCTCGGTCGTTCCGACAATCTCAATTCGTTGCAGTTCGATGGTTTCAGTCATGATGCGTGGCATACTATAGTTTGCCCGCTGGTGAGGGAAACCAGTGGAGTGAATTGGAACCGGTCGTTGTGGACGAGTAGAGACGATGAGTGACGTGGCGCCAGAGACGATTACCCTGGAGATGATGCGGGAGTCGCTGTACGCGGCGGTGGTCTGCGACGCGCTGGACGGCCTGGGATACACCCACCAGTCCCCGAGGGTTCCGCTGTTGCCGTTGACCGTCGAGACCACCCTGGTTGGTCGCTGTAAGACCACGCTGTGGGGGGACATGTACCATCCCGATCCCAGCCCCTACGAACTGGAACTCCTGGCGGTTGATGGCTGCCAGAGTGACGACGTGCTGATTGCTGCGGCGGGTGGGTCGGAGCGATCCGGGATCTGGGGCGAATTGCTCTCGACGGCCGCCACCAACGCGGGCTGCGTGGGAGCGATTGTTGATGGAGCGGTGCGGGACATCCGGCAGATGTCCGAGATGAAGTTTCCGGTCTTCGCACGCAGCCGCAATATTTATGACAGCAAGGACCGACAACGGGTCGTTGACATTGATGTGCCGGTGGAGATTGACGGCGTGAGGTTTTGCCCGGGGGACCTGGTGATCGCCGATGTGGACGGCGTGGTGGTGGTTCCCGCGGAGATCCAGGAAGAGGCCGTCCGGGCGGCGTGGGACAAGGTGCACGCGGAGAACATCACGCGGGATGCTATCCGCGAGGGCATGAAGGCAACCGATGCCTACGAAAAGTATGGCGTGTTGTAACAAGGGGAAATCGAGATGGCGACAACCGATGCGACGGCCGGTGGCCGTGTGGCACGTTCGATGGAGATGTACGAGCGATTGCTGGAATTGATCCCGGGAGGGACCCAGTTGATCAGTCGCCGCCCGACCCGTTTCGCGCTGGGAGTCAGCCCGGTGGTGGCGACTCACGGCAAGGGGTCCCGGATCTGGGATGTCGATGGGAACGAGTACATCGACTGGGTCAGTGCCATCGGCTCGGTCATCCTCGGCTACGCCGATCCGGTGGTGGACGAGGCGGTCAAGGCCCAGATCGATCGGGGGACGAATTTCTCGATCACCCACGAACTGGAACTCGAACTCGCCGAGTTGCTGGTGGAACGGATTCCGTGCGCCGAGATGGTTCGATACGCGCGAGGCGGTGGCGATGCGTGTGCGGTGGCCGCCCGGATCGCGCGGGGCACGACCGGGCGGGACAGGATCCTGTTCTGTGGATACCACGGCTGGCACGACTGGTACCAGGCAGCCAATCATTCCAGTGATGCGAACCTCGACGAACACCTGTTCCCGGGGATCGAGCCGATTGGCGTGCCCAAGGCGCTGGCCGGGACCGCGATCCCGTTTCCCTACGGTGACCTGGAGGGATTGTCTGAACGGCTCGAGCGTCACCGTGGTGAGGTGGCCGCGGTGATGATGGAGCCGATGCGTTCGGACTTGCCCGCGGAGGGATATCTCGAAGGAGTCGCCAGCCTGTGTCGAGACCACGACGTGGTGCTGATCTTTGATGAGGTCTCGACCGGGTTCCGGCCGTCCGATGCCGGCGTGCAACCCGTGTTGGGTGTCGAGCCCGATATGTCAGTCTTTGCCAAGTCGATTTCCAACGGATACGCGATGGGAGCGGTGGTGGGACGTCGTGACGTGATGGAACCGGCCGGACAGATGTTCGTGTCGAGTACGTACTGGGGCGAGGCCGTCGGATTGGCTGCAGCCGTGGCCACCTTGACAGAACTCCGGACGCGGAACACGGCACAAACACTGGCCGAGAATGGAGCGGCCTTGAAGGGGCGGCTGAATGCCGTGGCCGCAGAGGTGGGAGTGGCGATTCGTTGTACCGGGATCGATTACCATCCTCACCTCGAGTTTCCCGCTGAGGATCCGGTGTTGAACAACAAGCTCGGAACGTTGTACGTTCAGGAAATGGCCAAGCGCGGCAATCACGGGTACACCTCGTTTTACCTCAACGAGTCGCAGGGAGCTGTTGAAATCGAGATGGCCGCCGATGCGGCAAAGGAGGTCTTCACGCTGATCGGTGAGACGATCGATGATGGTCGGATTGACGAACGGTTGGAGGCTCAGGACCGGCAAGAGTTTTTCAGGCGACTGGTTTCATGACAGACGATGCAACGACCATTGCGACAGCGACGGCTGTGGACGATTACACGCAGTACCGCGATGACTACCTGAGGGATGGATTTGTCGTGGTCCGTGGCTTCTATCGCGGCGCGGGTTTCGACGAACTGGTTGGTGAACTCGATCGGTACATCTCCGAGGTCGTCCCCACGTTGCCGGATTCGGATGCTTTCTTTCAGGATCGCAAGTCGCCCGAGACGCTCAAGCAGATGCAGCACATGGTGGATCCGTTTTTCGAGGAATTCGGGAAACGGGAACCGTTTGTGAGCCTCGCCGAGGCGTTGATGGGTGAACCGGTGCGTGCCCAGCGTCCCGAGTGGTTCAACAAGCCACCGGGGACCGATCATCCCACGCCGCCGCACCAGGACAACTTCTACATCAACCTCGATCCGCCCCCGTTGACCATGTGGCTGGCGCTGGATCCGGTGGATGACCAGAACGGGTGCCTGCGATATTGCGCGGGGACACACCGCGACGGACTGAGGCCACACGCCAGGACCACGGTGCTGGGATTTTCACAGGGAATCTCTGATTGGAGCGACGAGGAAGCGGCCCGGGAGACGCAGGTCTTTCTCGAGCCTGGTGACCTGGCCGTGCACCACGGCGAGTTGATTCACAGGGCCGACCCGAATCGGACGGCCGACCGCCAGCGGCGGGCCTTTGCCCTGGTGTACTACGCCGGTTCGGCCGAGCGGAATGTCGAGGTTCACCAGCAGTACATGCAGCAGGTCGCACAGCAGCACGAGGGGATGGGGCTGGAGACCGACGGCTGAGCCGAGCAAGGACGCGGCCGTCGAACCCTGTTCAGACCTCAACCCAGTTCAGACCTCAACCCACGTGTGCGTGTCGGCCGCGTGCATGATCGCCAGGTTGCACCTGAGTGTCTGCAGCCCGTCTTCGAAGGGACAGAGCGGGGTGTTCGATTCACCGGAGACGTAGTCCAGAAAACGATGGGCCTGGAACACGAAAAGGTCGTCTCGCTCCAGTGGCTCCAACTGGTGCACCGTCCAGGGAGTTTCCGGTTCGGTGGCCACCTGCCATCGCATCCGGTGAGTCTCGACACGGATCGTTCCGCGTTCACAGATCACCGTCAACTGGCCCTCGTTGGGAGCCTGGTGCTGGTTCATTGAGTAGTGGGCCATCACGTTGCCGTGCCGGGCGATGACATGGACCGAGTCTTCGATGTCGACACCGGGGAGGGCCAGGTGGTCACAGTCGGCGGCGACACGGGTCATCGGTCCGACGAGCCATTCGATGTAATTGACCACGTGTGTCAGTCCGTCCTGGATCACGCCGCCTCCGGTTGCCCGGTTGGTGTAGTAGATCTCGCGATAGGCGGGTCGGTAGTGCGGGAAGTGCTGTCCGGAGACGACGCCGATTTCCAGCGGTCGGCCGAAGTCACCCGAGAGGACCTGGTGACGGACTTCGGTGAGAAGCGGATGGGCTCGCATGACATAGGCCATCGAGAACTTCGCGTCCTTGGCGGTGGCCAGTTCTTCGAGTTGTTCAATGCCTTCCAGTGACACCGAGAGCGGTTTCTCACAGAGCACCGCGATGCCCTGTTGCAACAGGGTCACCGCCATCGAGACGTGCAGGTGAGCCGGCGTGCAGATGACGGCGATGTCGGGGTGGTGCTGCAGGGCCGTGTCGAGGTCGGCAAAGCTGTCATCCACCGGGTAACGGTTGGCGACATCGTTGCGGAGATCGTCGTTGATCTCGCAGATCGACACCCGGCACCGTTCGGTGGACAGGAAGCACCGCGTGTGCCGTTCGCCGATTGAACCGGTGCCGATGACCAGGACGTGTGGGGTCTCGTTACTGCTCACGTCAGTTCGACCCGTTCAACACGTCGGCGATGCTCTGGTCCAGGATCGCGACCATCTGGTCGATTTGTTCACCGGTCACCGTCAGCGGTGGTCCCAGCGCGATCCAGTGTGGGTCGAAGCGGCTGATCAGTCCGTTCTCAAGTGCCCGTCGTCCGATGGCCTGGCCGATGGGGGGATCGAACTGTTCTTTGGTTTCGGGATCCTTGACCAGTTCGATGCACTGCATCAGTCCCTTGCCGCGGATGTCGCCGATGATGCCGTGTTTCTTGAGCGATTCGAAACCGGCCCGCAGCCGTTCGCCCTGGTCGCGAACGTTGGCACACAGGTCGCGTTCGAGGATTTCCGAGAGCGTGGCGAGTCCAGCGGCCGAGGAGATCGGGTTGCCCTCGAACGTGTGCCCCTCGACAAACCCCGGATTCGACTCGGGGTCGCCCCAGAACGTTTCGGCGATGTGCTTCCGGCACAGCAGGGCCGCGATCGGAGCGTAGCCGCCCGAGAGGCCCTTGCCGAGGCAGAGCAGGTCGGGGGTAACGCCGAATGTCTGGGCGGCAAACATTTGACCCGTGCGTCCGACACCGGTGATGATCTCGTCAAAGATCAGCAGCACGTCGTGACGGTCGCAGTATTCCCTCAGCAGTGGCAGGTACTCCTCGGGCGGGTCAATGATCCCGCCGGTGTGTCCGATTGGCTCGACGATCACCGCGGCCACCGTGTCGGGATCCTCGAGATCGATGACCTCATTGACCAGCGATGCGCAGGTCAGGTCACAGTCGGGGTACTGCTTGTCGAACGGACAGCGGTAGCAGGTGGGCGGAAAGACGTGCAGGAACCCGGTGGCCAGCGGTTCATTGACCGCGCGGCGAGATTTCAGGCCGCCGGCCGACAAGGATCCCATGGTCGATCCGTGCCACGAGTGGTAACGGCCGATGATCTTGTATTTCGAGGCGTTGCCCTTGAGACGGTGATATTGCCGGGCCATCTTGATGGCCGCCTCGGTGGTCTCGGATCCGCCCGAGAAGAACTTGGCGGCACCCATGTCGTCTGGAGCCACCTCGACCAACTTGTTGGCCAACTGAACCGCCAGCGGGTTGGTGCCGTGCATGACCGGCGAGAATGTCATGGTGTCGAACTGTTGCTTGATCGATTCGATCACCCGGCGGTTGTTGTGACCGACGCTGACGACGTAGATGCCCGAGAGCCCGTCGAGGTACTGCTTGTCGTTGATGTCCCAGTAATGGACCCCGTCGGCGCGGGCCATGATCAACGGGTCGGCGGCGAAGGATTTCATCTGGGACCGCACCATGATCTGGCGGAGGAATTTCTCCTCGCTGGTCTGTGCATCGGAGATGATTTCGGTGGGAGTGGTCATGAGTGGTTTCCTGGCTCGTTGTTCATCTGTGGTTCGTGGTGGCTCTCACCGCCGTGTTGTATCTGGTTTCGTACGTCGATGCCGACCAGTTGGTCCCAGGCCGTCATCAGTTGATCATAGACGGGGCCGGGTGTGCCATTCCCAATGGCCCGGGAGTTGAATTGCGTGACCGGGGCGAGGCAGTAGGGAGTGCTGGCTACCAGGGCCTCGTCGGCCTCCTGCACATCGTCGGGCCACAGGTCTCGCCGGACCAGTGACAGGTCGCAGGCCCGGCACAATTCTTCGACCACCCCCACGCTGATGCTCTGCAACACGCTGTTGATTGCCGGGGCAATGACCTGTTGGCCGTTGACCAGCAGGAATCCGGCCGCGGTGGTCTCTGTCAGCCGTCCCTGCTGGTCCAGCAAGACCGCCCGGGCTCCCGCGGCGATCTGTGCGGCTTCGCGATCGGCCAGGTAGTAGTGCAGCCGACTGCGGTGCTTGATCGACGGGTCGATACACGCATCGGGCAACTGTCGCACCGAGGGAGTGACCAGGTGCAGCCCCTCGGCTTGCATCGTCCGCCACAGGTGAAAGGGCAGGGGGAAGGAATGGGCGCACAGGGTCGGCCCCGTGTCGAAACGCCCGGCCGGTTGCCCCGAGTAGGTGGCGTATGGCCCGGCGGTGGCGAAAACGACCAGTCCCAGGTCGTTTGCGGAATCGAGCGAGACGGTGTTGTGGGCCACAAGATCACGGCAGATGCCAGCCACCTCATCGGTTTCCAGCCCGATGTCGAACCCGACGGTTGCCAATGAATTGGTGAAACGGTCGAGATGTTCTTCGAGTCGGAACAACTGGTGGCCAAACGTACGCAGCGTCTCCGAGACGGTCGCGGCCTGGACGATACCGGCATCAAACACTGGCAAAACCGCCTGGTCGGCGGGCACCAGTTCTCCGTTGAGGTAGGCGAGCGGTTGCTGCATCGGTGGACGACAATGACCTGGGGTGTGTGGGACCGGTCTGTTTCGAGGTGGCCTCGGTTGCCAACCTGTGGCTATCGTATCGGTTCGATCAGTGAGGAACAAAGCGACCCGAATCGACAAGCAGGAGAGAGGGATCCATGGATCCACTTGGGGCGATCAGTGCACTGCTGACCTTGACCGCGATGGAGATCGTGTTGGGGATCGACAATGTCGTTTTTATTGCGATTCTTTGTGGACGTTTGCCCGAGGAGCAGCAACCTCTCGGACGTCGGCTTGGACTGGCCGCGGCGCTGGTCACCCGCATCATGCTGCTATGCCTGTTGTTCTGGATGCTGGATCCCAACAACAGTTTCTTCACCCATGCGCTGGTGAACCTGACCGAGGACATCGGGTTGCCCGAAGAGTGGCTGCTGGATGGCCAGGGGCTGTTGCAGGAGAAAATCAACGTCTTCACCGTCCAGGACCTGGTCCTGTTCCTGGGAGGGATGTTCCTGATTGGCAAGAGCGTGCACGAGGTCCACGACGCGCTGGAAGGCGAAGACCTGCCCGAGGAGACTGGCAAGCCGGTGAGTTTTGTCAGCGTGCTGATCCAGGTGGCTCTGCTGGATATCGTGTTCTCGCTGGATTCGGTGATCACCGCGGTTGGTATGGCCGAGGACCTGTGGGTGATGGTGACAGCGATCATCATTGCGGTTGGCGTGATGCTGGTCTTCGCGGACCGCATCAGCGGTTTCATCGACTCGAATCCGACGGTGAAGATGCTGGCGCTGAGTTTCCTGATCCTGATCGGCGTGATGTTGACCGCCGAGGCGATGGGCATGCACATCAAGAAGGGCTACATCTACTTCGCGATGGCGTTTGCGCTGCTGGTGGAAATGCTCAACATGCGGGCCCGGCGGCGGCGGATTGCCAAGAAAGCTGCGGCGACCTAGCCGGGCATCGCGTCGATCGACGGGGGCGCCTCCTCGCGGTATTGCGCCAGTTGCTCGCGATCGAGTTCGACACCCAGGCCCGGCCCGTCGGGTGCCGTGGCCACTTCCGGGCCCAGTGCCAGTGGCTGGGTGATCAGGTCGGCCTGGTGATACAACGGCCCGATCAGATCGGCTGGATAGCGTTCGCTGTCGATGGTCTCGTCGGCCATGGCCAGGTGCAGCATCGCGGCGGTGGCAATGCCGAGTTCCAGGTTGCTGCCCATCGCGCAGACGATGCCCGCCTCGCGGGCGACCTGCGAGATCCGCCGCATCTCGGTCAGCCCCCCGTGCTTGCCGGGGTAGACGGCCAGGATGTCGGCCGCCTGGTGGCGGACCAACTGCACCGCATCGGCGACGGTGAAACAACTCTCGTCGGCCATGATCGGGATGTCGGTTTGTTGCCGCAGTGCCGCGAGTGCCTGAGGGTCACCCGCTGCGATAGGCTGTTCGGCGAACAACACGTCGTGTTCGTCCAGGGCGGCCATCATCTCGATTGCCGTGTCGGTGTCCCAGCCGCAATTGGCGTCGAAGCCGATCGGCACGTCGGGGCCCGCGAGTTCCCGGACCGCCCGGAAACGGGCCAGGTCGGTGTCGGCATCCAGGCCCACCTTGACCTTGAGCGTGTTGACACCCCAGTCGAGGAAACGGCTGGCCAGGCCGACGGCCTTCTCGACGGGGAAGGCTCCCACGACCATCTTGATCGGAGCGGATTCACGGACCTTGCCACCCAGCAGGTCATAGACCGGGGCGTTTTCGGCCTTGCCGGCCAGGTCCCAGATGGCCATCTCGACGGCCGCCTTGGTGAAGGGGTTGAAGCGGATCACCCCGTCGATTGTTTGCCACACCGACTCGATCTGCCGCGGGTCCATGCCGAGGATTGACGGGGCGATCAACTCGTCGATCGCCGCCAGGCAGCCGGTGCGGGTTTCGCCGCTCCAGCGAGGAGCCACGGTGGCTTCGCCCAATCCGACAAGCCCGGTGTCGGTCTCGACTTCCACGATCACATACGGCGAGGTGATGTGTTCACCGTGAGCCGTCTTGGTTGTTAGCTCGGGAACCAATGGCACGTGGATCGGCGTGGCCGTGACGCGGGTGATTTTCATGGTTCGACCTCCTCGGGGCGAACCGTTGCCGGAGCCATTTCCATGACCGGTGTGTCCCCAATTCTGACGAATGAAAAGGCGATCGCTGCGACGGCATAAAATCCGGCGTGCAGCAGGATCAACATGTCCCAGCGACCATCCCACATGGTGCCGCCGTCCTTGATTTTGTCGACGAGCATGCCGACCAGTGGAGTGAACACGACGCCGGCGAAGCAACCGATCATGTTGGAGGTGCCCGAGACAATCGCTGCACTCTTGCCACCCAGGTCGATCAGGCCGGCCCAGACTGCCGGGCTGGCAATTCCCGAGAAGGTCGATCCCAGCGTGATCAGTACGACCACCGTCATGTGGTCGGACGCAAACGCCGAGCAGACGGTCAGCACCGTGGTCAGGACCAGCGAAACACAGGCCAGGCCGCTGCGACTCAATGTTCGATTGCCGGTCGTTTTCTGGATCACGTCGATCAGCACACCACCGATCAGCCCCCCGATGATGACCCCTCCCAGCG
This sequence comes from uncultured Planctomycetaceae bacterium, assembly GCA_964646205.1. Taxonomy (GTDB): domain Bacteria; phylum Planctomycetota; class Planctomycetia; order Planctomycetales; family Planctomycetaceae; genus UBA8437. The sequence goes on from CAZYAZ010000004.1 coordinate 22,916, forward strand.
GCCACGCGGAATAGAATGCGGATTCTTTCACGCTCAGGCCGTGCCCTCGTTCCAGGAACTCCGGGAAGTAGGTCACGAAGAGGTTGTATCCGGCCGCTCGGAATGGGGCCTGGATGCACATCCACAGGATCGCCGAGTGCGTGAGGAATCTCCAGATCGGTGGCGAATCGACTTGAGAATCTGTGGCGGCCGAATCCACGCCGAGTTCCTCGGGCTTGCTCGTGACCGCCACGCGAGGATGTTGTTCGGGACGGGTGCGGAAGACCAACCAGAAGAGGATGGCCCAGGCCACTCCCACCAGCGAGTAGACCTGGAACACACTCCGCCAGTGCATTTTCTCCATCAACTCTCCGGTGATCCAGAATGTGGCCATGCCGCCGACGGACATGGCCACGCCGATCATGGCGGAGACCGATCCGTGCAGCCGCGACGGGAACCAGTCCTTGATCACCTGGGCCGTGTTGGGAACCAGCCCGGCCTGTGACAGCCCGAAAGCGAAACGACTCACCAGGAGTGGGACCAGTGAAAATACGAACGAGGTCCAGACCGTCATCGCCGACCACAACACGCTGAACAGTGGCAGGGCATTGCGGGTGCCGATCCGCAACCCGATCACTCCGCCGGGAATCTGGAAGACGAGGTACCCCAGTGCGAACACGCTGAACACCCAACCCATGTCCTCGCTATTGAGGTTGAGTTCGGCCTGGATGGTCGTGCTGGCAACAGCCAGGCAGTGCCGGGTCAGGTAGGCGCTGCTGGAGGCGAGGGCGACCAGGACCAGGACCACGATCCTCAGCCCGAGTGGGATACGAGTTCTCTCAGAATCATCCGGAGAATTGGTCCCATCTGCTGAGGTCGGTGGATCGCTCATTCGAGCATGCCTCGCAATGCGTTGGCGGTCACGGCACTGATACCGTCATCGATGGTGATCGAGAGTGTCCAGCAAAGCGACCCGACCGAGAAGACCCGGCCGCCGGATTCGGTGTTGTAGCTGATCAGGTCGGCTCCCGAATCGTCGGGGTTGATGCCCTTGGCCAGGTGCTGGAGGTTGGCCGGTGAGTCGGGACAGATCTTGTCGAGTTCGTGTCCCGACGCTCCGCCGGGACAGCGTTCGTGTAGGCTGCGGTGTCCGAACAGGTCGCCGTGTCCCAGGCCGGTTCCCGCGAAGACCGCGTCGTCGGCCGCGAGCACCCGGTAGGGGGCTCCGGACTGGAAACCGGAGTGCGTGTAGGCCAGGCCCAGCAGGTTGGCTTCCGATTCACCTCGCAGGGCGAACTCTCCCTCCCGCCGACACAGCATCGTCTGCTCGTCGGGGAATTCGACCTCCGCGTACAGGCCACATCCGGCCAGGTACATCAGCCGACCGCCGTCGTGGTGCACCCAGTTCTTGACCCGCTGGTACATCTGCGGTGACCAGTATTCCGGATGCGTGTTGAGTACCAGCACGCGATAGGATTCCAGCGGCACCCGGTCGAAGTGGAGTTCGGTTTCGCTGTAGAGGTCGTAGGCGAAGTTCTCTCGTTCGAGCCAGCCCAGCAGTCGCCATTCGCCGGGTGCCAATGCCGAAGGAGTGCGGCCACGGATCGGCGAGGTGATCTCGTCGTGTTCAGGAATCACGGCGTTGACCGAGGGGCGGTCGAAGGACAGCGGGGCGGCGGTTTCCTCGTACGGCCACGTGTCGGGGCGGAGGTAACGCCCCAGGTCCTGCCGGGCGTTGACCACCGGCTCGGCGGTCAGTCCATCCTGGCTGAAATAGTTGCTGCGGCCGCCGAACTTGTTGTACGCGTTCCAGGTGATCGTCGAGGCCAGCACGCAGATGTCGGCGGTGGGGGCCGTCGGTGAAACGATCCAGGGAAAGTTGGTGAAGCGACCGTCCAGCGTGGTGGCGTGCAGGTAATACAGGCCGCCCCGGTCGGGCGCCACCAGGCCGTGTTTCTGGAATTCGAGCGAGTAGCCGGTCTGGTTCCAGTCGACGCCGGTTCCGGTGTAATCGCCGTCGGGGGTGATCTGCATCATCGCCCGGTGCCCGTGCTCGTCACACCAGCCGTAACTGGTGACGAATTCCTTGTTCCATCCGTAACGAAACAGGTCGAGCCGGAACTGGTCGACCGAGTGAACCCGGTACTCGGACATCTCTCCCGATCGACACCAGTTGGGCCACATGTAACCGAGAAAGCCGTCGGAGAGCAGGCGGAACAGGTGGGGACGGTCGGCGGTGATCGTGGCGCGTGTTCGCTTGGAACCGAACCCGGGACAACAGGCGATCACCTCGTAGTCGCCCTCTGCCAGGTCGCCGTAGAGGGCGCCGGCCGGGCTGGAAGTCAGTGTCCAACTGCGATCGCCCTGGCGAAATTCCAGGATGGCTCCACAGAGGGCCGAGTGATTCTCGTCGCTGACGTAACCGATGAGCATGGTGCCTGCAGTCGTTGGGGCTACAAAAAAGGGGCCGGGTCCGCCGACAGCGGATCCGGCCCCTGGTGGGCGGATCGGGGAACCTACAGTTCCTTGATCATGATCTTGCGGAAGTGGATCGGGGCGCCCTCGGACTGGAGTCCGAATGGTCCCTTGCGGACGACGTAGGGGCCGGCCTTGCCGATCAGCACGCCGTTGAGCTTGGCTGTCAGCACGCCGTCCCTGGAGACGATGTGCAATTGATTCCACTCGGTGTGGGGCTTGCGGGCTTTCTCCCGGGCCTTCTTGTCGCCGTTGTTTCGTGGCCCCTTGGCACCACCCATCGCGAAGATCATCGCCAGGTTGTCGTAATGTCCCTGGACCTCGACACACGCCGGCCAGACCTTGTGCTTGCCGGCGATGTAGTTGAGGACTCCGCTGTTGCCCTTTTGCTTGGGATAGCGGAATTCGAAGGACAACTCGTAGTTGGTGTAGCTCTTCTTGGTGCAGATGTACCCGTTGGGGGTGCCGTTGCATTCGATCACGTCGCCATTGACCTTCCAGCTCTTGGCGTCGCCGACGGCGACGAAGAAATCTTTTTTCAGGCTTTTCAGGGCGACGAACCCCTTCTTCTCGGCGGCGGTGCTCTGGGTGGCCTGCAGGCCGATCCCGGCCAGGAGCGTGGCGAAGAGGGCCAGGGGGAGGATGCGCTTGATCATGGTGAAAGTCCTTGGGTGTGAATTCGTGTCAGCCAGTGATTGTCTTGAGGTGTGTGGTTCAGGAGAGGATCGGCTCGATGACGTTACCGGCCACATCGGTCAGGCGGAAGTCTCGGCCCTGGAATGGGAAGGTCAGTTGCTCGTGGTCGATACCCAGTAGCCTGAGCATCGTGGCGTGCAGGTCGTGGACGGTGACCACGTTTTCCGCGGCGTTGTATCCCAGTTCGTCGGTGTTGCCATAGGAGGTGCCCCCCTTGATGCCGCCGCCGGCCATCCAGATCGAGAAGCCCTTGATGTGGTGGTCCCGTCCACTGCCCTGGGCCATCGGTGTGCGTCCGAATTCTCCTGCCCACACCACCAGCGTGTCCTTGAGCATGTCCCGCTGCTTGAGGTCCTTCAACAGGGCTGCGGCGGGCTGGTCGACCAGCTTGGCGGTTTTGGCCGATGCGGCCTTGATGTTGCCGTGGTGGTCCCAGCCGCGATGGTAGAGCTGCACGAAGCGGACACCGCGTTCGGCCAGCCGTCGGGCCAGCAGGCAGTTGGCGGCAAACGATCCGTCGGCCCCCTTGGTGCCGTAGAGATCCAGCACGTGCTTGGGTTCGTCGGAGGTGTCGATCAGCTTGGGAACGCTCGCCTGCATCCGGAATGCCATCTCGTACTGGCTGATCCGCGTGGAGATTTCCCGGTCCTCGACCAGGTTGTTGCGGAGCTGGTTGAGTTTCTGGATGGCGGTGATCACGTCGCGTTGCCGTTCGCGGGTCACCCCGACCGGATTCTTGACGTACAGCACCGGGTCTCCCTTGGAATGGAAGTGCACGCCCTGGAAGCGGCTGGGCAGGAACCCGCTGTGCCACTGCCGTGAGGCGATCGGCTGGTTTTGGCCACCGCCGACGGACGTCAGCACCACGAAACCGGGCAGGTTGTCGGTTTCGGCTCCCAGTCCGTAGGTCAGCCAGGCTCCCATCGAGGGGCGACCGCTGATCGTGGTGCCGGTGTTCATGAAGGTGTGGGCCGGATCGTGGTTGATGGCGTCGGTCTTCATCGATCGGATGATGCACATCTCGTCGGCCACGGTGCCCAGGTGCGGGAAGATGCTCGAGAAGCTCTGCCCGCTCTTGCCGTACTGCTTGAACTCGTGCTGGGGTGCCAGGCAGGTCAGTTTCTTGCCCTGCAACTGGGCAATCGGCTGGCCCTTGGTGTAGGACTGGGGCATCGGCTTGCCGTTCATCTCGGCCAGCTTGGGCTTGTGGTCCCAGGTCTCCAGGTGGCTGGCTCCTCCGGCCATGCACAGGAAGATCACCCGCTTGGTCTTGGCCGGAAAATGCAGCGTCTTCAGCGATCCGGTCCACTTGGGGATCCGCACCGTCGGGGCGGCGGCGGATGCGTTGAGTTGTTCGCCGAGCATCGCTGCCAGGGCCATGGTTCCGATGCCCTGGGCCGAGCGACCCAGGAAGCAGCGACGGGCCAGGGGCAGAGAATCATCCGACAGCATGTGGGCGGCGGGTGTCGGATCCGGAGTGATGGAGTTGGTCATGATCGCGGTGTCACCGTTGTGGTGGAAACTGGTTGCAGCGATGGTCTCAGGAGCGGCTGATGGTCTCGTGCAGGTTCAGCAGGATACGGGCCAGCGACATCCAGGCGGCCCGTTGCGCCACAGCGTCGTCGGTGGCGTCCTTCGGTGGGCTGAGTCGTCCGGCGGTCAGCGCGTCGCGGGCCACCGCGGGGTGAGCCCGGTAGTCAGCCAGGTGTCGGTCGAAGACCGATTTCAGGACCTGGATCTCCTCGGGCCGCGGGTGCCTGGAGAGCACCTGGCGGAAGGCCCAGCCGAGTTGTCCGGTGAATCCTTCGGATTTCGAATCGATGATCCTCTCGGCAAGTGCCGCGGCCGCCTCGACGTAGGTCGGGTCGTTGAGCAACACCAGGGCCTGTTGAGGCGTGTTGGAACGTGGTCGTTCCACCGTGCATTCCTCGCGGCTGGGGGCGTCAAATGCCAGCAGGCTGGGGTGCAGGAACATTCGCTGCCACCAGGTGTAAAGCCCGCGACGGTAGACCGACTTGCCGGCCGAGGATTTCCAGGTCCGGGCGGGGAAGTTCATGTGACGCCAGTAGCCGGCCGGCTGGTAAGGCTTGACACTGGGGCCTCCGATCCGCGTCACCAGCAAACCACTGACCGACAACGCGTTGTCGCGGACGATCTCGGCATCGAGGCGAAAGCGGGACTGGCGGGCCAGCAGTTGGTTGTAGGGATCGCGTTTTTGCAGGCCCGGGCTGACCAGGGATTTCTGGCGGTAGGCACCCGAGTTGATGATCAACCGCACCATGTGCTTGACGTTCCAGCCACTCTCGATGAACTCGACTGCCAGCCAGTCGAGCAGTTCGGGGTGAACCGGTCGGCTGCCCTGGGCGCCCAGGTCATCCAGCGGTGCGGTCAGTCCGTGTCCGAAGTAGAGTTTCCACAGCCGGTTGACGAAGGCACGCGCCGTCAAGGGATTGTCCTTGCGGACGATCCAGCGGGCCAGGTCGAGCCGGTTGGCCCGCCGGTCGCCGGTTTCCAGGGGAGGCAGGAAACCGGGGACGCCCGGTGCGACAACCGGTCCGCTGTCGTCCATCCAGTTGCCCCTGGGCAGTATCCGGATCGGTCGTGGCTTGACCGACACGGTCATCAGTGTCCGGGGCAGTTGTTTCTCGAGGTTCGCTTTCTGTTTCGTGGCCGCCGCCAACTGGTCCCGGACAGGTTTCAAGGCCGGGGCGATTGTGCGGAAGTGGGTGGCGAGCGTCTGTTTGTGTTTCGCGTTCCGCTTGGCCGTCGGTACCTTCAGGGCCGCCAGCACGGGAGCGGGCAATGAACTCTGCAGGGCACGGAAAAAGAAACCGTATCCTCCGCCACCGTTGGCCACCTTCATCAACAGCCGATTCTCGCCGGCCACGAGATTCAAGGTCGCCTTGTCCTGGTCGGGCGCGACACCACGGGTGACCTTGTTCTCGAAGGCCGGTTTCCCGTTGAGCCACAGCTTGATGCTGTCGTCGCTGCCCAGCGAGACGACCAGCTTGCGAGCCACCGGTGTCGAGATGGTCCGGTAGAGGTAGGTGGCACAGTTCTGCCCCGGAAGCGAGTGCGGTTTGCCATCGACGAACTGCTTGGCGACAACCCATTTCAGGCCGTCGTGGGTCTTTGACAGGTCGACTCCCTGTTCGGGTGCAAAGGCCTTGGAGTGGGCCTCTTCGAAATTCGCAGCCGGAAACGGGCCGATCGTGGACCACGGTGAGAGCGAAACGCTGCGGGTGGCCTCGGCAGCGACCTCCGCCTCCCACTTGGTCTGTGCTCGTGTCAACTCGGGGGTCATCTCGGCCAGGGTCTTGTTCAGGCTGGCGATCCGTGTTTCGACTTCCTTGAGGGAACTGTCGATGGCGCCCACGCGGACGGGGTAGGCCGGTGGGTTGCCGACGCCCCGTTCCTTGATGTCAGCAAAGAATGACCCGAAGCGGTAAAAGTCTCGCATGGTGAACGGGTCGTACTTGTGGTCGTGGCACTGGGCGCATCCAAGCGTGACTCCGAGGAAGATGGAACTGGTGTTGCGGACGCGGTCGGCGGAGTATTTCGCGAGGTACTCCTTGGCCTGGGCGCCGCCCTCGCTGGTCGTTTGCAGCAACATGTTGAAACCCGAGGCGACTTTCTGCACCGGTTTGGCCTGGGGCAGCAGGTCGCCGGCGAGTTGTTCGGTGACGAAGCGGTCGAACCTCAGGTTGCGATTGAACGACTCGATGACGTAGTCGCGGTACGGGGCGATCTGGCGGGCCTCGTCGGAGTGGTACCCATTGCTGTCGGCGTACCGGACGACATCCAGCCAGTAGATTGCCATCCGTTCACCGTAGTGCGGCGAGGTCAGCAATCCATCAACAAGCCGTTCCCAGGCCCCGGGCCGGGCGTCATTGACGAAGGCGTCAACTTGTGCCGGTGTGGGGGGAAGGCCCAGCAGGTCCAGGTAGACGCGGCGGACCAGGGTCACCCGGTCAGCGGGGGACGACGGGATCAGGCCCTCGGCGTAGTGCCGCGACAGCAGGAAGCGGTCGATCGGCGTGCGGACGAAATCGAGGTAATCTGGTGGGGAGGGAAGTGGAGGCCGTGACGGGGTGACCCAGGCCCAGTGTTCCTGCCAGTTGGCTCCCTGGCTGATCCATTGGCGGATCAGTTGGATCTGTGCCCGGGAGAGTGGTCGCTTGGCGGCAGCTGGCGGCATCTTTTCGTCGGCCGACGCGGAGGTGATCCGGAGAAACAACTCGCTCTTGTCGGGCTGTCCCGCTGCGATTGTCTGGTGGCCGTCGCGAGCCGCCAGTGCCCCCTGTCGTGTGTCGAGTCGCAACTCGGCTTTCCGTTTGCCCGCGTCAGGTCCGTGGCACTGGAAGCAGTGTGCCGAGAGGATCGGACGGATGTCCCGGTTGAAATCGATTTTCCGGCCCGTGTCGGCCGCACTCGTTCCGGAGACTGCCAGGGTCGTCAGGATGGCCAGGACCGCCGGTGGGACAACCAGTTTTGTCCAGTTTCGCTTCTCCATCTGCACGGTCTCCAGCAGTTGCAATCACTTGATGGCGAACCGGACCACGGGGCCGTAGAAGCGTCACTGGCCCGGACGACCCTCATAATATGAGTCACCGTCGCGATCGGTGACAACCCATGCCCGTTGGCAGCCGACACACCGGCTGACCCATTGAACGCGCTGGCCGGGCCGGAGATGATGTCGGGAGCAGTATTTTTTCCCTGCGATCGTTCCGTTGTCCGCCAATCGGAGGCCACTCGTGCCTGAACCGCGACTGCCGATTCGTCCCGGACCCGGACCGGCCTGGCGGGTTCCGTTTGCCTGGACCGAATACGCCATGCAACGGATCGTCCATTTTGTGAGTGGCTCGGCCACTCTCAAGGTCGTGTTCGGCGTGCTGGCGCTGGTCGTGGCCACCACGCCGTTGATCTACGTCATCGAAGCGCCCGAGAGGGACCGGGCGCGCGATCACTTGAAGTGGTTGGTGCTGGTTGATGCCAGTGGCCGTCCCGGCGGCGGTGGAGCCGTCCGCGAGATTCTCGAGGACTTCAACCGGCGTGGTTCGAAATCCCTGGCCGGATTGCGGTTGCGCGAGAAGGACCTGGCCGGCCTGCAACTTCCCGAGGCGGCCCTGGTCCGGGTCGATTTCTCGGGGACGGTTTTGGCCGGAGCGAACTTCTCTCGAGCCGATCTCAGCAATGTTGTCTTCGATGGAGGCAACCTGCGTTCGGCGAATCTCTCCCAGGCTCGTCTCCCCGGTGCCACGGCCCGCAACGTCGATCTGCGCGAGGCCAACTTGTCCCGGATCGATGGCCACGAGGTCGACTTCAGTGGAGCGGATCTCAGAGGCGCCAATCTCAACGAGGCCTACCTGTACATGGCCTCTTTTCGGTCGGCTGATCTGACCGGAGTGCGACTGGGAATGACGCTCGCATCCGGGGGCCGCTATCGGGGGACGGACATGACCGCCGCGATGAGTGGCGGTCCCGACTTGCGGTTGGCAGATTTCACCGGGGCTCGACTGGGCGGCGCGGATCTCACCGCTGCCTTGCTCGAAGGCAACCGGTTCACCCGGGCGATTCTCAACGGGGCGAGTCTCCGTGGTGCCCAGTTGCGGCAAGCCGATTTCACCGAGGCACAACTCAAGAACAGCGACCTGACCCAGGCCCAACTCAATGGCAGCATCCTCCGCGAGGCCGACCTGACCGGTGCCACTCTCACCGGAGCGGATCTCAGTGGAGCCGATCTGGCCAACGCGCGACTGGACGACGCCGTCGTGGGGCGTGTGGACTGGTTCAAGTGGCTCACCGACTTGGCCTTGCCACCCGTTCGTATCACCGAAATTGCGAGCCAGTGGCGGGTGGTCGAGAGCCAGGCCAGTAATGGACAGACGCGTTTTGTCATCCAGGCCAACCGGCAACCGGCGACTGCCTCTTCGGTGAACTCCAACTGATCATCCTGACTTCCTTCCAGAGTTTCTTTCGGAAATCCAGCATGGCGATCGATCTGGCCGTCGTTCCTGTCGCAGGTCAGGGCACCCGATTGTTGCCCTCGACCAAGAGTCAGCCCAAGGAGATGTTGCCGGTGGGCCGCAAGCCGGTCGTGCAATATGTCGTGGAGGAACTGGCCAATTCGGGCATCCACCGGCTGATGTTCATCACCGGCCCGGGGAAGGCATCGATCGAGAACCATTTCGACACGAACTGGGAACTGATCACGTTTTTGCGAGAGACCGGCCGCGAGGAACTGCTCGAAGAACTCGACTTTGAGCGTCAGAGCCTGGAGTACTTCTACACGCGGCAGCGGCGACAGTTGGGCCTGGGCCACGCGGTGTTGTGTGCCCGGCCCCTGGTTGACAACCAGCCGTTCGTGGTTGCACTGGGTGATTCGATCATTGGTGTCAATGCGCAGTCGGATATCGTGGCGCGAATGGTTGAGCGGTTTGAAGCCGAGAGTGCCGATGTGGTGGTGGCCTTCGAGGAGGTGCCCATCCAGGACGTGGTTCGCTATGGGGTTGCGAGTCCCGGCGGTGACGGTCAGGCGGGCGAGGTCTTTGAACTGGCCGACCTGGTCGAGAAGCCCTCGGTGGATGAAGCTCCCAGCCAACTGGCCGTCGCCGCTCGCTATGTGCTGTCCCCGCGAATCTTCGACGCATTGGAGAACACCGAGCCAGGCAAGGGGGGGGAAATCCAGTTGACCGACGCGATCCGCAGTGTCCTGGCCGACGGTGGACGGGGGATTGGAATCCGATTGCAGCCCGACGAGCGACGCTTTGATATCGGCAACTTTGGCAGTTATTTCCGGGCGTTCACCGAGTTTGCCCTGGCCGATCCACGGTATGGCGAGGGCCTCCGTGAGGATCTTCGTGACCTGCTCGACGGTGGCACCTCCTGATGCAGTTGATCCGTCAACGAGCCATGGCGCGGGCCGGCCTGCTGGGAAATCCCTCCGACGGGTACAACGGCCGGACGGTCTCGGTGGCGCTGGAGGACTTCTGGGCCGAAACGATCCTGTATGAATGGGACCGGGTCGAGATCCTGCTGAGCCAGGAGGACCAGAGCCGATTCGATTCGGTGGCCGACCTGGCCGAGGATGTCCGGTTGCACGGCTACTACGGTGGCGTGCGGCTGGTCAAGGCGACGATCAAGACGTTCGTCGAATACTGCCAACGCCAGGAAATTGTCCTGCACGACCGCAATTTCGCTGTCCGCTACACCTCCAATATTCCTCGAGCCGTTGGCCTGGCGGGCTCCAGTGCGATCATCGTGGCGACGTTGCGTGCCCTGATGGAGTTCTACGAGGTGCAAATTCCTCGCCGTGTGCAGCCATCGTTGGTCTTGAAAGTTGAGACCGGAGAACTGGGGATCACCGCAGGCCTGCAAGATCGGGTGATCCAGGTGTATGGCGGAATGGTCGCGATGGACTTTGGTCACGACAGCATCGAGTCCTGCGAGGGTTTCGAGTGCGGAGATTATCGCCGACTCGACCCATCGCTTCTGCCCAGGCTCTACGTGGCCTATTCGAGCGACGCCGGTGAACCGACCGAGGTGTTCCACAATCGGCTGCGTGAACGATTTGACCAGGGAGAGCCCCAGGTGCTCTCGGCGATGGAACGATTTGCGGAACTGACCAGCGAGGGAATCCAGGCATTGGCCGACGGTGATACCCAGCGGTTGCACCACCTGGTGAATGCGAATTACGACATCAGGGCGTCCATTTGCCAATTGCCGACGGAACATGTCGCCATGGTCGAGGCGGCTCGCTCGGTTGGTGCCAGTGCGAAATTCGCAGGTTCTGGCGGAGCAATTGTTGGCCATTGCGATGACGACGCGATGTGCGAACGCCTGGAACAAGTCCTGACGCCACTGGGTTGCCAGGTGATCACACCAACGATTGCTGCGTCGGATGAAACCGGCTGAACCTCGACGCCGGGGAGCAGTGGCCGGATCGGGTCACCGCTAGGGAATGACCACCGAACCGTCGGAACTGCCGACGGTGCCCGAATTGGACGCGGATGAATCGATCGTGAACCCGCCGCCTCCGGTGTTGAGCAGGTCGAAATTGAATTCGCCGGCTGGCGGATCATTGGTACTGGAGTTTCCAGTCAACGTCAGGTTGACCGTTCCTGTACCGGAGTTGGTGAAGATCGCTTCGGCCACGTCGCCGGCTCCTGAGCCGGAAAGAGCATTGCCCGAAACGATCCACGTGGACGTTGTGGCGCCGGTGGCTTCGACCTCGATGGCCTGGATGGCGGCGTCCAGGACGGTGTTGTCCAGGAGATCCAGGTCAACAGCCTGGCCAGTCACCGCGATCCCGGTGTCGCCGCCGGAGATGGTGTTCTCCGAGAGGACGATCAGGTCTCCCGTGTTGTCGATGTTGGTCAGGGACACCCCCGCCAGTCCGGCCGAGGCGTTGATTACGTTGCGATGGAGGGTGACGGTTTCCACCGCGTCTCCGGCGATCTGCCCGTTGATCGTGAAGCCATCAACGCGGGTCGTGTCAGCCAGTGTGATGGTGCCATTGACGATCGTGGCGGTGGTGGATCCCGAACCGGGCAGGTAGCGTTGGCCGCCCTGTGTGGCCACGTGTTGTTGCCTGTGGCTGGAGAGCAGTTCCGTGCCACTGACCAGGGTGAAGTCCTCGGTGAAGGTGCCACCCTGGGGGGTGTAGATCCGGCTGCCAGCGGCAGCGGGGTCTGTCATCGCGGTGGCAAAGCTGCCATATGGGTTTTCGATGGATCCATCACCGGCTCCTCCCGGGATGACGTGCAGGAACGACAGTGCTGCTCCGGTGGTCGGGTCTGTGGCCACCCGCTCCTGGCGGTGGATCATGATGTTGCGGAACCGGCGAGTCGGCTCGGCCAGCCGGCCAGCGACCTCGGCTCGGTCCATCTCGGAGCCTCTCGGACGTTGCATGGCGTTGAATGGAGGCCAGGTGGGTGCCGGTTTTGGTGACCGAACGGCCTGCAACGAGTGGAGCGTGATGCCAACGGTCATCGTCCTTCCAAACAGGTCGTCTTCCTGGACACCGAGATTGACGAACATGCGGTCGGTCAGTTCCAGTTCGGTCCGGTGTCGCCAGCCCCAGGTGTCGGGGCTGCCCGTGGCACGGAGGAAGTAACCGCCGCCGTAACCGCGAACGACAATGTCGCCGACGGTGATCAGCGACGTGCCGGCCTCCATGTCCCAGCCGGTCATTGCGGCTTCGTCAGCAATGACCAGTTGATTGCCGGTGAAGTAGTTGCCATCCGGGTTGGGCAGGCGATCGTCGGCCATGTCGGGAATGTAGATGTTGGAGCGAACGTCGAGATACTCGCCGAGTGTCTCCAGGCCGATCGTCATCTGGTGGAACCGGTTTTCCTCGGTCTCGCGGAAGTCGTACCAGGCGAAAAGTCCCCAGGTGCGATTGGCGTCCTCGTCGTAGACCCGGTGCCCCACGCCAATGTTGGCGCCGACGGTTGCCTGGTTGGTCACCAGCAGGTTCACGTCCGCAAAAAGCAGGCGTTTGTTGGGTTCCTCGATCAGGGGGATCAGGTTGCTGAAGGACGAAAACCCGTGGTCGTAACCCACCCCGTCACCAACGCTGTGCCCCAGGCCGGTACGAACCACATAAGCCTCGGAAGGGTCCCCGGACCGGACCGCCGCGAAGAGCGACTCGGTCAGTTCGCCACTACGAGCCGAGCTGTCGAGCAGCGCCAGCAGGGTCACGAGAATGGCAAGGGCTTGCAGATACGCCTGTCGCGACGGAATTCCCATGCTAAACAGTCTCTTTTGCTGGCTCGTTTTTCATTAGCGTCAGCAAGACAAGCGGCCTGCCACACGCTGGAACTTCAGGGCAGGCGGCCAGTCAGCCGACGTTAAGATTTATCGGTTATTCAGATAATCGGGGGTGATCCGATTGTCTTCAAAAGCGGAAGAACAGTGGATGGCCCGGTGCCCATTCCGCGGATTTCGTCCGCCCGGTGCCTTAAAACTCAAGTTTCCAGTCTTTTTTTTCGGAACCTTGGCCGTAAACGGGGGTTTACCGATCTTGGAGGGTTATCCGTCAGGATGGCCTCCCATTTGAGATGGCCTCTTGGAGCCCCCACTCCGGGAGGTTCATCTCTTCTTGTCTTCAGCTTTTTCGATTGTTAGAAGTGATAGTGAAAATTGTTGCGTTCGCCTCTTTACTTAGCGTTGCCGCGGACGTTTTCTAGGTCTGAAATACTTGCGACCAGGAGTCCATTGACATGTTGAGTTCTATTTCTTGGCTGCGTGGTGTGACCGCCCTGGTGGCGGTTTCGCTGTTGGCGACTTCCGTGGTGGAAGCCCAGCAGAAAAAACAGCAACCCACCCAGCGTCGTGGTCAACAGCGTGGCCAGCAGCGACAGCGGAGTGGTGGTTTTGGCGGCAGAGGCCAGGGAGCTCCCGGCGCACTGCAGTTGATCGGTCGCGAGGAAGTTCGCAAGGAACTGAAGATCTCCGAAGAACAGCAGGGGATTATCCGCGAACTGCAGCAATCTGCCCGACCCGATTTCCGTGCTCTGCTGGGTGGCAATTTCCGTGACCTGTCTCGCGAAGACCGCGAGAAGAAGATGACCGAGTTGCGTAAGACGAGTGAGAAGAAATCCAAGGAAGCCGAGGCTGACCTCTACGGGCTGATCCTCGATGAAGCGCAGAGCAAACGGCTCAAGCAGATCGTGCTTCAGCAAAAGGGCAACCGTGCGTTGACCGAAGCTGAGACTGCCAAGGCTCTTGGCCTGACCGCCGCGCAGGTCGCCAAGATCAAGATGACCATGGAAGCGGGCCAGAAGAAGCAGCAAGGGCTTCTCGCCGGCCTGGGATTCGGTGGACGGTCCGGAGCTGGCCAGAAGGGCCAGAAGGGACAGCCGAAAAGCACGGAGCGAAAGCGTCCGTCCCGCGAGGAAATCCAGAAGCGATTCACCGAAATGCGGACCAAGGGTGAAGCGATTCGTGCCGAGACTGACAAGGCGATCGCTGGCGTGTTGACTGCCCAGCAGAAGACCAAGTTTGAAGCTCTCAAGGGACCGAAGTTCGAACTCGCTCGCCGGTCGACTCGTGGTGGCAACCGCGGTGGGACTCGTGGCGGGACTCGCGGTGGTAACCGTGGTGGTGCCAAGGGCCAACGTGGACGGCCTCAGCGTCCGAGTGGTGCCAAGAAGCGTGAAGCCTAAGGCGGGGCCCGTTTGCCTCTGCCATTGGTTGAGTTGTTTTGGCTGAAATCGAAGTCCATCCAACCGACGGGGCCAGGCGTTGGCCCACGGTTGGGTGGTTGATCAGGATGATCGTGGAGTTCTGCTGCCGTTCTGTTGAATTGGGCGGTTGGCAAAGATCAGCCTGTGTTGCACAGGACAAGAAATGTGAGAGGGATCATGAGACTTCTTGATTCACGGTTGTGGCGACGGATGCTGGTTCTGGTGATCGCAGGATTGCTCACGTTCGGAACACCCCTGGCACTTCGAGCACAGGACGACGCGACTGACGATCCGGATGCGACCGCCGACAAGGCTGCCGCCGTACCGCTGGTCATCATCAACGCGGCCAGCGTGGATCGTTTGCTGGGCGATGTGAAGTATCTCTTCGAAACCGCCGGACAGGCCCAGATCAACGAATCGATCGAGAACGGTTTGGCTGCCGCCAACAATCTCGAAGGAGTCAATCGTAAGAAGCCGCTGGGGATGATGATCTTCCTGGCCCCGGGTTTTCCACCGACTCCGATTCCGGTCATGTATGTGCCGGTTGACGACATCGACAAGGTGGCCCAGTTGATCGGTGGTGGTGGTAACACGCAGTTGAAGCCAGTTGACGGCGAACCGGATCGATACGAGTTGGTCGGTGGACGTCGTGGCACACAGCACGTCGTGTTGCGTGGTGGCTACGCATTCATCAACCGGAGTGCCGAGAACCTGGATCAGAAGTTCCTTGACCCGGTCAAGCTCACCAGTGGTCTTTCGGCTCGCCACGATCTGGCTGTGACCTTGCGGCTGGACACGGTGCCCGATGCGGTCAAGACAACATTGCTGGGCGTTCTGCGAGCACAATTCAACGCCAACATGCAGCAGCGAGATGATGAACCGGATGGTCCCTACCAGCTTCGTCGCGCCAATGAATCCAACATACTCGAGTTCATCGAGTTGCTGCTTGCCGAGGGGAACCGAGTGACCCTGGGGATCAACGCGTCGGAGGAAGACAAGGACGCGGTCCTGGAAGTTCAATTTGAAGCCAAGCCAAGCGGAAACTGGGCCAAGGCCCTGGCGAAGATCGACTCCCGCCCGAGTTATTTTGCGCCACTGCTTGACGAGAAGGCCCCGTTGAGCTTCTCGCTGTCGTGGAAGATGGACGATCGCGAGCAGGGGAACATGACCGAGTTTCTTCGGGTTCTCGAACCACAGATTGCTTCGCAGTTGGAACCGGTGGAGCCGGCCGTTCGTAGCCTCTTCT
The DNA here is from genome assembly GCA_964646205.1 of uncultured Planctomycetaceae bacterium. Lineage (GTDB taxonomy): Bacteria > Planctomycetota > Planctomycetia > Planctomycetales > Planctomycetaceae > UBA8437. The sequence continues at coordinate 38,501 of CAZYAZ010000004.1, forward strand.
CCGCCTTGACCAAGACTGCTGAAACGGGGCACGCCGATGCGTTTTTCCAGTACAAGGTGATGCCCCCGGAACGGATGGCTCTCTTCGGCGGCCTGAAGGTCGAAGACGGTCAGAAGCTCTCCACGGCCGTTCGCTCGATCCTGTCTCAGCTCAAGATGAATCCCGAAGTGGGTGAGCTGGAGGTCGACATTGATGCTCACAAGGGGGTGTCGTTCCATCGCATTGGAAGCCGAGCCGAGACCACCAGCGCGACCAATCAGCGGATCTACGGCGGGACCCCGTCGGTGTACATTGGCACCGGCCCCAACGTTGTCTGGTTCTCGCTGGGCGACAGCAGTTCGCTGGACGCAACCAAGACAGCCATCGATGACCTGGCTGAGGCGCGGGCCACGGTTGGGAAGAAGGTCAGAGGGGCTCCATTTCAGTTCGTTCTGAATATGTCCAGTTGGCTCGACAAGTTGGACTCAGAGGGACGTTTCGCCAAATTGGCAAGGCCGGCCTTCGAAGGAGGCAACGACCGTCTCCAGGTTGATGTCCGGCCCAGTGAGAACGGCATGCGGTTCCAGTTGAAGGTCGAGGAGGGGTTCCTGAAACTCCTGGGATCGGCGATTGGCACCGGAATCCAGAGGCAGCAGGAACGACGAGAGGAACGCCGGCGGCGGCGAGCGGCCGAGGGTGACAATCCGCGACGCCCACGTCAGCCCTAGGGCTCTGTGGTGTCGAGCCACCTTTGGTAGTCGTCACGTATTTCAGCGGTCGCGTCCTCGTCGGGCGCGAACTTGGCTGACAACTCGTCGAGTTGTGACTGGGTGAATCCCTGGGCACGCCACCAGTTGGCTCCGCTGAAGTCGGCGTCGACAATTCGGACTCCGTCCATCACGGCCAGCGAGAGGTCTGTGTCGCGAAAGATGGCGGCCTCGAGGTTCGCATCACTGAGGTTCGCACTGGTGAAGGTCGAACCGGTGAAGTCGGCCATGTAGAGATAGGCGTCGGAGAGGTCGGCCTTGACGAAGTTGGCCTGGTGCGCGTGCACTTGTTCCAACGACGCGGATCTCAGGTTGGCTTCGAAGAGATGAGCCTCGTCGAGCTTGGCCTTCAAGGCCACGATCTCTTCCATCTGTGCGGAAGTCAGCGTGGCCTTGCGCAGGTCGACCGTTTTGAGGCTGGCCTGGAGAAGGTCGGCTCGCATCAGTTGTGCGTCGACCAGGCGGCTTCCATCGAACATGGCCCCTGCCAGGAAAGCGCCGGACAAATCGACGCCATCCAGGTCCAACTTGTCGAGCCTGGCGGCTGTCCAGACCGAGTTGCCCTCCGCGACCAGGGTCAAAAACGCATCCCGCCGACTCTCGGGGGTTCCGCCCTCGTGGCAGATCACCCAGAACAGGCGTTCCCGGGAAGCCCGCGCCTGGCGGTCGAGATGATTGCTGGTCAGCCAGGCGTTGAGGCTCAGGAGTACGACTATTCCAGCCAGGCCCCACCAGGCAACTCGTGATCGAGAGGATTCGGGACTGGCGACAACCTTTTGAAGTTCTTTACCGTTCGAGTCGGTCATGTTAGTCTCCGCGGTCTACTCCTTGGTCCAACGGCCGTCGGTATAGCCCAACCCTCGGCCGATTGACAATCCCACGTCGCTGCTCGGTTCGACGGAATCGCCTGAATTGTTCCCCATGGAATCGTCACCCTCACAGATGTCCAGTCGAGTTCAACGGCGCCGTCAAATATTTCGTTTGCTCGCGTTGGGGATGGCGGTCGTACCATTCGCGGTGCTGGAACTGGTGTTGTGGGGGCTGGATATTGCCGATCCGTCGCAAGCGGACGATCCCTCGTCGGGGTTCAATCGCTCCGGACGTTTGTTCGAAGTTGACAAGCGGGACGGTGTGTATCGGACGGCCACGGCGCGCGGGCTGTTCTTTGGTGAGCAGGAGTTTCTGCTGGAGAAACCCGAGAACGGTTTCCGTTTGTTCTGCCTGGGCGGGTCGACTGTACGTGGCCGACCCTACACCACCGAGTCGTCGTTCACTCGTTGGCTGGGGCTTGAACTGGCCGAACGGACACAGGGGCGGGAGGTGGAGGCGGTCAATTGTGGCGGGCTGTCCTATGCCAGTTATCGCCTGCGCCCGATTGTCTCCGAGGTGCTCGCCTATCAGCCCGACCTATTGATTGTCGCCACCGGTCACAACGAATTCCTGGAGGACCGCAGTTACAAGGGTGTCAAGGACCGCAGTGCGGTGGTCGCATGGATGGAGGACCAGGCGATGTCACTCCGAACGGTGACGATGTGCCGGCGATGGTTGAGTTCGGAGGATACCGAGGACACGGAAAAAGAGACGGCGGAGGTGGAAGCCCGGCTCGATCAACAGAGTGGGTTCGCGTCGTATCAAAGAGACCAGGGGTGGCAGGACGACGTGGTGGCCCAGTACGGTCGATCGTTGGAGTTGATGATTGACGAATGCCGCAAGGCCAAGGTGCCCCTGGTGCTGGTGCGATTGGGGTCAAATCTTCGGGATTGTCCGCCATTCAAATCGCAGCATCGTGACGGGTTGTCGGCCGACGATCGGGCAAAATGGCAGGCGGCGATGGATCTGGGCGATCGGGAAACCACCGCGCGTCGTTTCGAACCCGCGTTGACGGCATTTCGCCGCGCCGAGGAATTGGACGATCAACATGCGCTGGTTTCCTGGAGAATTGCTCGGACCCTCGACCGTCTCGGACGGCGCGATCAAGCCGCTGTCGCGTATCGCAGGGCCCGTGATCTGGACGTGTGCCCGCTGCGGATGATCGGACGGTTGGACAAGACATTGACCGCCGTAGCGAAATCGACCGGAACGCCACTTGTTGACGCGGCCGGAACGATCGAGGCATCAAGTCCCGATGGGCTGCCCGGATCCGACTGGTACGTGGACCACGTTCATCCGACCTTGCAGGGGCACCAGGCGATTGCCGAATTGTTGGCCGCCGAAGTTGCCAGCAACGGGTGGTTGGAACTCTCGTCTCCGTTGCCTGCACCGCGTCGTCGCCGGAGTCGTCGCCGGCACTTTCGGCGTCTGGGGCCGGTTTTCTTTGCCAACGGGGCCCGTCGAGTGGGATGGCTCGAGGGGTGGGCACGTCGACATCGACTCGACGAAGAAGTTCAGCCATTGTCCTGGGACGAGTACGCCCGGGCCGGATATCGCGCGATTGATTTTGGGCAGTGGGAGGACGGCTGGGCGGCTTACGCGCAGTCTCTGGTGGTGGCCGAGGACGCCGGACCTGCCGCAGTGACTCTTTTGAGTCACGCCCGGAGCCTGTTTGAACAGGGACGCACTGGAGATGCGTGGGACCTGGTCGAAAAGCTTGGGCAGGTGCCCGAGGCCCAACAGGGGGCGCTGGCCCCGTCCTGGTCCCGGGCAGCGATGGTCCTGGCCGTCGAGCGTGGCGATCGAGAGACCGTCAACCAGCTACTCGATCGCTACGGCCGCCTGCTGCCGGCCACGGTGAAATCGCCGCTGGTGGCCGGGACCGGCTGGGTTGAAGTGATGCCCGATGTGTTGCAGCGAGCCCGTCGGCTCGCTGGTCGCGACTAGGCTAATCCCTGGGCGGAAACGCCGCCACGAAACCGGCCTCGTCGATCGGCAACTTCAGTTTGACCTTCTTTTTCGCGAAGGTGCTTCGTGTGCGACTGCTCTTTTGCCATTCCTCGGCCGACAACTTGCCGTCCTTGTCCTTGTCGAGTGCTTTGAACGTGTACTGGGCGATTCGCACCGTGCGATCATCTTTCTTTGGACCGGCGGTTGTCGAGACCGCAACGGTTCCGCCAGCAGAGGCGGATGTCTCGGGCTTCTTGTCGTCGGAGGATTCTTTCGAGTCGCCGGCATCATCCGTGGAGGCCGTGGTGGTTTCCTCGGAAACTGCACTGGACGTCAACTCTCGCGGTGTCAGGAACCCGTCTCGATTTGTGTCGAGAGTCCGGAACTGCTGGATCGCCGAAAGTTTCCACTCGTACAACCCCAACTGGCCGTCCTTGTCCCGGTCCATGGCCGCATAATTCTCGGGCAGGTCAATCGTGACACGCACCACGGGTTTTGGCTTGGTGGCATTCGAATCAGCTCGGCCCCGACTTCTCCCACCGCGGCTACTTCCCTCGCGACCACCGCCCTCGCGACCACCGCGAGATCGGCTGCTGCCACCCTGGCCACCGTCACGTTGCTGTTGCATTCTCGAGAAAAATGCCCGCATTTGTTCACGACGGTCGTCGGAGGAACCTCCGTTGCCCCCCCTGGACTGCATCTGGGAGAAGAAGTTTCGGATCTGTTCTCCGCGGTCGCCGCCTCCACCACCACCTCGGCTGCCACCTCGGCTGCCACCTCGCTGGGCCGTGGCGGGGCCGGCCCAGATCAAAATACTGGCGGCCACCAGAAGGAATGGGGTGACTCGACCAGAGGAAATGCGATGAAGTACCCGCGAAACAGAATGTCTACTCATCAGAAAACTCCCATTTTCTCCAGTCTGAACACCGCTAAGTGGTGTTAGTTCTTGTAGAATAGCCCGGAAACTACCGGAAGGGAAACATTCAATTGGTGACATTATCCGGGTAATCGGAATTTTTGGTTGATTGCCCCTCAGTTTATTGTGTTTGCCTTACCTCAAAATCCGTCTAGTTTGCCATTGGTGAGCTAGGCTCCCAATTAGCATCGTCATGCTCGGCCTTGAGATCGGGCAATTCCACTCACCCGGCTTGGAACTGTTTTTGGGGCCAGTTGCTCTGCCGGAACTTTACATGACTCGGAAGTAACGATCATGAAGACTTCGAAACTCTCCTCAGTGTGTCAATTCACAGCCGTCTTATTGGCGCTGATTGTGGTTGTGGCCGACACGGCTCCGACGCAGGCTCAGCGAAGTCGACGTGGTCGAGGTGGGGACAGCCTGCTCGACCTGGCTCGGGACCGGGATCTTCGTGAAGAATTGAAGCTGACCGATGAGCAGGCCGATTCGATCGAAAAGATCCGGTCGGGGTCTCGGACCACTGTCTTCGCGAAGTACCGCGAGTTTGGAGAGCGGATCGAGGCGGCCAAGGACGATGCCGCGAAAGCCAAGATTGAAGCCGAACGACGAGAATATCTTGACGGGCAACGCAAGGCCTCCGAGGCCGAGTTGGCCAAGGTGATCTCGGCCGAGCAACTGCGTGGCTTGAGACTCAGCCAGTTGAAACGCCGTGGGGTCCGCGGCGTGAGTGCGGAGTGGGTGACGGTCGAGTTGAAATTGACCGACGAGCAAAAGACGAAACTGAAGACGACGATTTCCGGACATGATCAGCAGAGGCAGTCGCTGGACGAAGCGCGTCGGGAATTGTTCCGCAACCGCGAGTTGTCTCGCGAAGAACGCGACGAGAAATCCAAGGCTCTCCAGGCCCAGGGGGAAGCACTCGGGAAACAGCGGGATCAGGCGATCCTGGGTATGTTGAGTGCGACGCAGAAGACCAGCTTCCAGGCCCTGGCCGGGTTGTCGGACGCCGGGGATGACAAGTCGGATAAGCCCGTAGCGACGACCCCGCAACCGGCCTCGGCTACCAAGTCGGCCACTGCAACTGCTCCGGCCACCGGGGGGACTCCCCAGCGTGGTGCGGCGGTTGTTGGTGCGGACGGCAAACCGGTTGCCGGAAGTGTTGTGGCCTCGTTTGGATCTGCCGTGGACGCCACGGGGGCCAAGCCAGCCAAGTCGCTGCAGTTCAACTTTGTCCAGGCGCCGTGGTCGGACGTGCTGAAGATGTTTTCGGCCGCCGCCGGCCTGACGTGGGATCAAGAGACGGTTCCTCCCGGAACGTTCACCTATTTCGACGACAAGGACTACACCCCGACGGAAGCTCTCAACGTGCTCAACGGAGCCTTGCTGCAGAAGGGGTTCATCCTGCTTCGCCGCGATCGCTTCGCGGTTGTCGTGAATGTCGACAACCCGGTGCCGCCGAACCTGATTCCGACGGTTCCCGTTGCCGAGTTGGCCAAACAGGCCAGCAACGAACTGGTCCGGGTCGTGATGCCCTTGGAAGGTAAGGACGCTGCGAAGGCGGCCACCGAGGTGGCGTATCTTCTCGGTCCGCAAGGAAAGGCCGTCGCACTGTCTGTTGCCAACTCGTTGATTGTCACCGGCTTGGCCAAGAACGCCATGGAGATTTACACGGTCCTCAAGGGTTACATTCCCGAGGAAGAGAAAGATCTGACTTACGAGGCCTTCGTTCTGGAGCACGTTTCAGCGTTGGCCGCCGAGAAGATGGTCCGCGATCTCTTCGGCCTGCAGGCCAGGGGAGTTGGAAATGTCAGTGAGGCTGCTCGTCCTTCCAGCAGCAGTCGTGGCAGCAGTCGTGGTGGCAGCAGTCGTGGTGGCAGCAGCCGCGGTGGATCTGATCCTCGCAGCCGGTTCGCAGCCGCCATGGCGTCACGCGGTGGCAGCAGCCGTGGTGGTTCGAGTGGCGATTCTCGCAGACAGTCCGGGTCGGGCGCAGCCTCCTCGGGTGGAAGCGTCTCGCTGACAGTTGATGAACGCACCAACATGGTGCTGGCCATGGCCCCGCCGGCCAAGATGGAAGTGATTCGCAAGGCCATCGAGACCATCGATGTGGCCGCTGGTGCTGAGCCGAACAAGTTTGCCGGCCAGGCGGCCAACAACGAGCCGTTCCTGGAGGTCTACAAGGTCAGCTCGGCCGATACGATGGAAGTGACCAAGACACTCAACGTGCTGTACCCGGGCGCCGTGGTCAACGAGGACGGGCGATTCCGCACGATCCACGTGATGGCGAGCAGGGATGGGCACGATGAGATCGCGCGGATGATCCGCAAGTTGGACGGACAGGGTGGCAACCAAACCACCGCGATCATTCCCATTCGACAGGATCCGGTCACCCTGACCGCCACCCTGCAGGGACTCTACGCCAAGGACATCGAGAACGCTCCATCGGTGATTGCCAATCCAGGTTACCTGGTCGTCCGTGGCAATCCCGACCAGATCACTGAAATCAAGCAGATGGTGACCCAGCTCGACAGCGCGGTTGCGGCCCCGCTGACGACCGGTGGTGGTCCGATTCGCAGCATCCCGCTGGGAGGCCGCGATGTGAACTCGCTATTGAGAATGCTTCAGTCGGTGACGCCCAATCCCATTCGAATCAGTACGCCGGACAGTGAACGCAGTCCGATTCGCGATCGACGGGTTCCCTCGGCCGATGATCCCAGGGTGCGTCCGGCCCCGCCTGCTGGTGGCACCGGTGGTGGGGCGGCTGGAGCCGATCGGGGTGCTGCCAACTTCAGTGTTCCGCCGGTCAAACAGGATGGCGATGGGGCTGGAAGTGGAGCCGCTGAAACTCCCGAGTCTCCCGCGGTTGACGAGGCCCAGCGGCATCGTCGATTGGCCGTGTTTGTCTACCAGAACCTCGATGCAAACAAGGATGGCCAGTTGACCGAAGAGGAATGGTCCAGCAGCAAACGGACCCGTTCGCTGTTTGAAACTCGCAAAGTGTCGTTGAAGTTGCCGGCTGACCGGGCCGCTTTCATCAAGGCGTTTGCCCAGTTGGCTCCTCCGGAAGAGGCCGAAGCGGCGGCTGACGACAAGCCGGCGGCGTCGACGGAAGTGGCTCAGGACACTGCGGCCAAGCCGCCGCTGCGACCGGCTGCCCAGCAGCAGCCCGAGCCGGCGAAAACTGGTGACTCCAAGTTGCCCGAGATCGTCATCGAGATTCGGGATGGCAACCTGGTGCTGCTTTCCGAAGATGAAGAAGCACTGGACCAGCTCGAAGCGCGGTTGCAGTCGCTGATGTCCCACATGACGCCCAAGACGACCTGGACGATCTTCTACTTGCGGTCGGCCGACGCGACGGAGGCCGCCATGATGATCGAGAGACTGTTTCCTCAGAGTTCGGTGTCGGCCACGGCCAGTGATTCCGGTGGAAGTCTCTTCGGAGAACTCACCGGAGGCATTTCCTCTCTGGGCAGCAGCTTGATGGATATGACCGGGATCAATTCACTCGGGACGGGACCCACTGCATTGCAGATCATTCCCGAGACCCGGTCCAACGCATTGTTTGTTTCCGGCCCGGCCGACCAGATCGCCGACGTCGAGAGCGTGTTGAAGATTCTTGACGCTGCCGAACTCCCCGAACAGCTTCGTCAGCGAGCACCTCGCTACATCACGGTGGAACACGCCGATGTCAACGAGGTCGCGCAGATTGTCCGGGACGTTTACAAGGAAGAACTCACCTCGAGCAGCCGGTCCAGCGGTCGTGGCAATTCGCAGCAGGGTGGCAACCCGTTTGCGATGTTGATGGGCGGTGGCGGTGGCAGCAGTCGCGGTGGCAGTTCACGCGGCGGCAACAGCAGCAGGGGCGGCGTGAAAATGACGATCGGTGTCGACAGCCGCACCAGTGCCCTGGTGGTGTCGGCCAGTGACGCTCTGTTCAAGCAGGTCGAGTCTTTGGTCGAGACACTCGACATCGCGGCCAAGGATGCCAAGCGGACCGTGCGAATTGTGACGCTGGAGAACACCAACTCGTCAGCGATCCAGCAGGCCGTGTCGGCCTTGTTGCCCAAGGCCAGTGTCAGCACTGGCGGTGGGTCGAGTGGGCCATCCACATTAGGACAAGGCAGTCGCACCAGCAGCCGCACCAGCAGCCGCGGCGGAAGTAGTGCCGACCAGGCCGCACGTATGCGGGCGTTCATGCAAAGTCGTGGCGGCTCGAGCCGCGGTGGCTCGACGGGACGTGGCGGCTCACCCTTTGGCGGGTTCGGTGGACGGACGGGCAGTTCTGGACGCGGCGGATCCTCTGGTGGCAGCCGCGGCGGTTCGAGCCGGGGCGGTTCGAGCCGGGGCGGTCGGTAAACGGTCATGGATATTGAATCCGTATTGCAACAACGCGGGCTGGTCACTGAAGACCAGTGGCGCGATGCCCGAACGCAGGCTGGTGGCCGCCGGATCGACAGCGTGTTGGTCGAGATGGGGCTGCTGACCGAGGAACAGGCCCTGGAAGCGTTCGCCGATGAACTCGGGATGGAGTTCATCGATTTGGGCGACTTCGAGGTCGACACGGAGCTCGTTGGGCAATTTCCGACTGCGGCCATCTTCCGTCATGAAGTGCTTCCGCTTGATCGGGACAATGGCAGCGTACGGGTTGCTACCAGTGATCCCTTTGACCTGGAAGCGCTGAGTGAACTCTCCAGCCTCTCGGGGCTCGAACTCGATCCTGTCCTCGCCCGACACGATGATATCGCCGAGTTGATCAAGGCGCACCTGGGTGTTGGTGGCGACACGATCACCGAACTCGTGGCCCGGCAGGCCGATGACGGTGTCGAACTGCTGGAGGAGATTGATGACATCGATGGCGACCTGGCCGACGAGGCCCAGGCGGCGTCGGTCATCCGCCTGGTCAACGAGGTGTTGATCGAAGCACTGGAACTGAACACGACCGACGTGCACATCGAGCCGCAGGAACATGGACTGCAGGTTCGCTATCGCATCGATGGGATGCTCAGGCCCCAGCCGGTGCCTCCCGAAATCAACCAGTTCTACTCGTCGATCGTCACACGGTTGAAGATCATGTCGCGGCTCAATATTGCCGAGCGGCGATTGCCCCAGGATGGCCGGATCAAGCTGAGAATCCGTGGCCGCGAGATCGATGTTCGGGTCTCGATAATCCCGATGATCCACGGTGAAGCGGTTGTTTTGAGATTGCTCGACAAGGGCCGTATGGTCTTTGACCTGGTCAACGTCGGGTTGCCCGAGGAGATCATCACGGTCTTCAATGAACTGATCGAATTGCCTCACGGCATCATCCTGGTCACAGGACCCACTGGCTGTGGCAAGACGACCACGCTGTACAGTTGCCTCAACGAACTGAAATCGAATACCACGAAGATCATCACAGTTGAGGATCCTGTCGAGTACCAGACCGAGGGGATCAACCAGATCCAGGTCCATTCCAAGATCGGCCTGACATTTGCCCACGGGCTGCGTAGTATCCTGCGGCATGACCCTGACGTGATTCTGGTCGGCGAAATTCGTGACTCCGAGACAGCCGAGGCAGCGATCCAGGCCTCTCTGACAGGTCACCTGGTCTTCAGTACCCTGCACACCAACGATGCGGCCAGCGCGTTCACCCGGTTGATTGATATGGGTGTCGAGCCGTTCCTGGCGTCGAGCACGGTCGAGGGAGTGATGGCTCAACGGCTGGTGCGGCGTTTGTGCGAGGAGTGCCGCGAACCGTACACGCCGGAGGAGTCGGAAATGCCGGCCGATTTCCCCCGACCTTTGCCCGAGGTGCTCTATCGGCCGGTCGGTTGTCGGACCTGTCGCGAGACGGGTTTCTCTGGTCGAACCGGAATCTTTGAATTGCTGCGGACCGATGAAGGAGTCCGCGAATTGTGTGTTGAGCGAGCCAGTTCGAATCGGATCCGAAAACACGGACTGGAGAACGGAATGACGACCCTGCGGCAATCTGGTTGGGAAAAAGTTGCTGCAGGGATCACGGATGTCGAGGAAATTGCGAGGATTACCAAGGGGGATCTGGTCTGACGACCAGTGTTGGATTGCTACAGAAGCTTCCTTCCCCAAGCCCATCCTGGGACACGTTTCCATACCTCTGACACATTCCGCAGGCAGGATCGCCTGCGGAGCCGAGTGCTCCGATGCCGGAATTCCAGTACATCGCCCGAGAACTGACCGGTCGCGAAGTGACCGGCGTGCTGACCGCGGCCACCCAGGCCGAGGCAGCCAATTCGCTGTCGGGTCGCAGCCTGTTTCCGTTGTCGATTGCCCTGGCCGAGGATGAGCAGCGGCAACAGAAGTACGCCGGCCGGAAGGTCAAGCCCCGGTTGCTGGCAACCTTCTTCAGTCAACTGGCCGATCTGCTGCGTTCCGGTGTCCCGTTGTTGAGATCACTCGATTTGCTCGATCGGCAGACCAAGGTCGGGGCGCTGAAACTGGTACTCAATGATGTGCGGGACCAGGTTGCCGACGGAACCCCGTTGGCCGCCTCGCTGGGGCGACACCCCCGTGCGTTCAATGCGCTGGTGGTCAGCATGGTCCGTGCCGGAGAGGAGGGCGGATTCCTTGAAGACGTTCTCAAACGGATCGCGATTTTCACCGACCACCAGGAGGACCTCAAGGGGCGGGTGCTTGGTGCGATCGCCTACCCTGCTTTCCTGGTGGTGACCGGGTTCACCGTGGTCACGGTGATGATCGTTTGGTTCGTTCCGAAATTCGAGCCGATTTTTGATCGGTTGAGCAAGCAGGGTGAATTGCCCTGGGCGACGACCACGCTGTTGGGCATCAGCGGATTCCTGCAAACTCCTCTCCTGGGAGGCGTGTTGCAGGTTTGGATGCTGTTGGTGGGGGGGGTGTTGCTTGCCGTCTTCGGATTCGTAGCCTGGGCGCGGACCGATACGGGACGCTGGGTGACTGACCGATTGAGATTGAAACTGGGCGTGATGCGCAGCCTGGCGACGGCCCGGTTCTGCCGGATCCTCGGCACGTTGCTGCACAACGGTGTCCCGATTCTCAATTCACTCCGTATTGCCAAGGATGCATCGGGCAACATGGTTCTGGCCGGAGCGATCAACACCGCGGCCGACAGCGTCCAGGAAGGAAAAACCCTGGCTGGCCCGCTGGGGACCAGCGGAGAATTCTCGGACGAAATCGTCGAGATGATTGCCGTGGGCGAGGAGTCCAACAACCTGGAACAGGTGCTGATCAATATTTCTGACAACCTGGAACGGCGAACATATCGCCAACTGGAACTGGGAGTCCGGTTCCTGGAACCACTGATGCTGATGGTGATTGCGGGCGTGATCCTGTTCGTTGTTGCCGCGTTGTTGCTGCCGGTCTTCCAGAGTGCGGGGACCATCTAGACGATGTGACGACAGTCGTCGCCTCTTCATCATCACGAGATTCAAACACCAAGGCCCTTGCGGCGAACACAGAGGGAGAAACAAGCCATGACATTCTCAAGAACTCAAAACACTCGGCGGCGAAGCCACGGTTTCACATTGCTGGAAGTTTTGTTGGTGCTGGCGATCCTGATCGCGATTGCAGCGATGGTGGTGCCCAACATCGTCGGCGCTGCTGACGAAGCGAACAAGGACACGACCCGGCTCAACATCAACGCCTTCGAACAGGCGGCCCAGATGTACAAGATCAAGAACAAGGTCTGGCCCGAAGGCGGGACCGAGGATGTCGTGATGCTGTTGATGATGACCGAGGACGACAGGGGGAATCCTTGTGCACCGTTCCTGGAGAAGATTCCTGTCGATGCCTGGGGTGAACCGTTGCAGTACGAGTACCCGGCGGACAACACGGGCAACACGGCCAAGCCGCTGATCTTCTCGTTTGGTCCCGATCGTGACGAGGGTGG